>JANWYT010000014.1 GCA_025055175.1 Anaerolineae bacterium
GGCTAACCAGGCCGCCACCGCGACGGTGCAGGCCCAGCAGAACGCCACCAGCACTGCCCAGGCCCGAGCTTTCCAGACTGCGCAAGCAGCGGCTACTGCCCAGGCTAACCAGGCCGCCACCGCGACAGTGTAGGCCCAGCAGAACGCCACCAGCACCGCCCAGGCTGAACAGGCTGCCACCGCTACTGCTCAGACTGAGCAGACCGCGACGGCGAATGCTGCGGCTAGCGCAACAGCTTTGGTACTCTCCGCCACGCCGACGGAGACTCCGCTACCTGCTACCTTCACGCCGGTGGGCGGCATCGCTGACCTGGAAACGGACGCACCTGCTGCCCCGACGGACTTCGCGCCCATCCTGCTTATCTGCGGCGGCGGCATTGTCGTGCTGATCCTGGCGCTGCTGTTGCTGCGCGGCAGGCAGAAGCCAGCTGCAAGCTGATCTTCATCGCCCCAAGCAGGCCTGCTCACCCAAAACGCGGTGGGCAGGTCTGCCCAAATTTCAAGTAGCAGCGCAGCGCCGCATCTGGCGCTCAGCTAGAGTCAGGGCCAGCAGAGCCACTAGCAGCGGCACAAGGACAGGCAGCGCGAATTCTGCCAGAGCGGCCAAGCCAACATCGGGCGGGACGATGACTTGACCACGCTGCACCACGCCGCGTACGGCAGGCCACTGGCGTAGCCACCAGAGCAGAGCGAAAATGGCCGCGCTGCTGGCCGCCGCCAAGCTGACTGCTGTCGCGCGATAGGGCAACAGAGTCCCCAGCAACACGCCCAACGCTCCCACCATCAGCGGCTCGATCAGCAAGCGCAGTGTGACCAACAAACTTCCCAAGATAGTGGCCGCAATCAGCGCCCAAAGTTGGCTCTGTGCAGGCCAGACGGCGTTGTACATGGCGAACAGGGCGGGTGGCGAGGTGATGACGACTGCATAGGAGACGATCAACCAGTCGTCCATGCGCCGCCAGCAAGCTGCCGCCACTTTGCCCAGCAAGATATGGTGACTGGAGATAGGGCTGACGACCAGCAGCGGCAGCGTCTTGTTGCGGATTTCGCCATGCATAGCTTGCGCTGAGTCGCGGGCAATCGTCAGCAGGATATGGCCATAGCCCAACAGGGTCAGTGGCAGGGCGATGAACGACAAGATGAGCAAGATGAGCAGCGTATCTTGCAGCGCAGGCCAAAGCCCCACCAGCAGGAAAGCAACGCCCCAGACTATGTTCCAGCTCAGCAGCGGCCCGACTTCTGGCGGCAAGGTACGCCAGTACAAGCCCAAGTGTCGACGTACGATTGGGTTGGTGCTTTTGGCCCAGGCAGGCAGGGCGAGAGGTGGGAGCTGCATAAATTAACCTCGCATGGGCATGAGACGACCAGGGCCATCAGCATAGCATGGCGTACAACTCAAGGCCAGGTTTGTCTGTGGAGGTTGAACTACTCAGGCACAGCCCAGCCCTAGATTCCAACTGTGCCTTTCTGAGGCGCGCATTTCTCCCTAGAATGTGCGCCTGCTGTGTCACATTGTTGTGGGAGGAGTCGAGCGTGCAGCCTGTACGAGCCTTAGGGGTGATAGTGATGATAGCGATCCTAGCCTTTGCGCTAGGAGTGCGCGGCCTGCGTCTCGATCTCATCTTCGTGGATGAATATTGGTCAATGGCCAACAGCGGCGCATTCACCGACGAGGTGACGCTAGGGACGATCTGGGAGCGGACAGCTGACGTTGATCCTGGTGGCATGTTAGTGCTGTACCACTGGTTACTAGGTGGTTGGATGGCCCTGGCGGGCAAGACGCTGTGGGCGGCGCGCCTGTACTCCGTGCTGTGGGGCGTGGTAGCGCTGGCTCTGACGTACCGCCTGGCTCGCGATTTGGAGGGGCGGCGCGTAGGCTTGTATGCTGCCTGTTTTTTGGCAAGCAGCGCCTTCTTCTTGGACTTCTTCCATGAGGTGCGCGCCTACACACAATTCGCTGCCTTGACCGTAGCAGCTGTTTGGGCTTATGTGCGCTTGCTGCGCGCTGAGCGCTGGATTTGGAGCTGGGCTAGCCTGTTGTTTCTGGCTCTGGTAGCCCTACACTACACACACTACGTCGCCTTGTCTGTCGTAGGAATTCTGGGCCTCTGGCACATCTTCCACTATCGCCCTACGCGCTTGTGGTGGTCGATCCTCACCCTGTTCGTGCTGTCCTTGCTCAGTTTTGCGCCCTGGGTGGTGGTGACGCTGGGTCTGATCGAATTCGCTGGCTTCGACGCCAACCGCCAGATCACTTCGATGAGCAGCCCGCAGATCATTAGCGAATGGCTACGCGCCCTGAGCAACGAACAAGTTGTGCTGGCGCTGGGCCTGGCCCTGCTGACGCTGCGCGCGCAGACAGCGCGTCTTGCTTGGCTGTGGATCGTGGTCGGCCTCATCCTGATTATGCTGGTGAACGCTGCGCTGCCCTTTGTGGTGCATTCGCGCTACACGACCTACATGCTGCCTGCTGGTGCGCTGCTGCTGGGTCTTGGCCTGGCGCGGCTGCCGCTAGATGAGCGCTTTAAGCCCTGGGCGCTGGCCTTGTGGCTGGGCTTTGGCGTCTTCTGCGCCTTCACACCCAGCTACATGACGCGCTTCTTCGGCCACGTCTATCGCGCCCCCGCCGATGGCATGGCCCAGGCCCAACCGATCCTGCGCCAGTGGGCCACTCAAGACGACGCCCTCATCTTCCACATCGTTGAACCCGATTTCGGCCCATTTGGCCTCATCCCGGTCGATTTCTACATCCAGGGCGTGGCGCACCGCAGCGCGCAGCAGTTTGAGCTGATGAACCTCGCCTGGCAGCGTGATGAGGCGACGTATGGCCCAGCCATCCTGGAGGGCCTGGCTGATGCGCCCTTCGTCTGGACGCTGGTCGTGCCAGAGATTCCCACCAGCAACAAAAGCGATCAAGTGCAGCGCATCCTCAACGAGCGCTACGTCCTGTGCGATACGCTGGTCGACCATCCGCACATGGTCATGCGCTTTTATGCCGACGCGATCCGTGACGGCCTGGCCGAGACAGACTTCATTGTCCCTAAAGGCAGGCTGACAGCGCGCCTACTGCAAGCCACGATACGCGATGGGCAGGCGCGCGTCGTCTTAGGTTGGCAAAGCGAGGGCGACGTACCCGTCGGACAGTACGCCTTCAGCGTGCAAGCGCTCAATGCGAGCGGTGGTCTGACGGCTCAGCACGACGAGGGACTGCCCGACTCGCGTCCGCTAGGCTGTTCTGATGCCGTCTTGCCTGCCCTGGATGTGCGCTCGCAGCTCGTCGTCTACGATTGGCGCACAGGCCAACGCCTGCTCACCCGCGACGGCCTAGACGGCTGGTCGCTGCCGACAGTACGCTGAGCAATTGCCTCTGGCTCGGCTTTAATCCATAATAGAAACAGAGCCACCAAGACAATCTGAAGGGCAAAAGGAACATGCAGAGCCTGGTGGGGACGATCATCAAAGGCTATGAACTGCGCGAACAGATCGGAGTAGGCGGCTTCGGGGCGGTTTATCGGGCTTATCAGCCGATCATTGACCGCGAAGTAGCCATGAAGATCATCTTGCCCGAACATGCCAATCAGCCAGAGTTCATTCGCGGCTTTGAGACTGAAGCGCAATTCGTGGCTCGCCTAGAACACCCGTACATCGTGCCGCTGTTCGACTTCTGGCGCGATCCTGATGGCGCGTTCTTGGTTATGCGCTTGCTGCGCGGTGGCTCATTAGCTAAACGCCTGCGTCAGGGCCCGCTCTCTCTGGAAGACACGCTGCGCGTGGTGGAGCAGATCACTTCGGCGCTGCACGTCGCTCACCGCAATGGCGTCGTCCATCGCGACCTGAAACCAGACAACATTCTCCTGGACGAGGAAGGCAACGCCTACCTGACCGACTTCGGCATTGCCAAGCTGGTCGGCGGCTCATCCACCGACCAGAACATCAGCGGCTCTATCCGCTACATCGCGCCAGAACAGCTCCGCGCCGAGCCGCCCAGCATCAGCGTCGATATGTACAGCTTAGGCCTGATGATCTACGAAATGCTCACTGGCAGCTATCCCTTCGGGGAAGCCAGCGTCACCGAGATCATCATGAAGCACTTGGAAGAGCCACTGCCCAGTCTGAACCAGGCCCTGCCCGATGCACCCCATCGTTTGAACGACATCATCCAGAAGGCCACAGCCAAAGACCCCAATCAGCGCTACGCCGATATACGCCAGATCGCTGTCGACATGCGCCAGGCCATCCAGGCGAATGCCGAGGTTGCTCTTGAGGTGTTGGACTTACAAATCATCGATCCGACTCAGGTCGTCAACCCGTACAAAGGCCTGCGCGCCTTCCAAGAGGCCGACGCCGCCGATTTCTTCGGACGAGAGGCGCTGGTAGAGCGCTTGCTAGCCCGCCTAGCCGAGGATCATCCCTATGCGCGCTTCCTGAACGTCGTCGGCCCTAGCGGCAGCGGCAAGTCTTCGGTGGTGCGCGCCGGCGTTGTGCCAGCTCTACGCCGAGGTCGCCTGCCTGGCTCGGATCGCTGGTTCATCGTCGATATGCTGCCTGGCGCTCAGCCCTTGCGCAGCCTAGAAGCCGCTCTGCTCAGCGTCGCCCTCAGGCCACCCAGCCGTCTCTATGAAATGCTGCGCGCTGACAGCGGCGGCTTGCTTTGGGCAGTGGATCGCGTCATGACCGATGTTGAAGGCGATCTGCTGCTGGTCATCGATCAATTTGAAGAACTTTTTACCAACGTCAGCGACGAAGCCGAGCGCCTGCACTTCCTCAACCTGATCCAGACCGCCGTCACCGCTCCCGACAGCCGCCTGCGCGTCATCGTCACTCTGCGCGCCGACTTCACCGACAGGCCGCTGGAATACGTGGACTTCGGCGAGTTGGTGCGCCAACGCACCGAATTCATCTTGCCCTTGTCAGCCCAAGAGATCGAGCGAGCTATCAGCGGGCCAGCTCAGCGCGTGGGGCTGCTCGTCGAGTCGGAGCTAGTGGCTGCTATCGTGGCCGACGTGCGCGAAGAACCTGGCGCCTTGCCTCTGCTGCAATACGCCCTCACCGAAGTCTTTGAGCGCCGCGAAGGCCTAGCTCTGACCCTGGCCGCCTATCAAGACAGCGGCGGTGTGTTGGGCGCGCTAGCGCGCCGCGCCGAAGAGGTCTACCTCCAGTTCGATCTGGGTCAGCAGCGCGCCGCTCGCCAGATGTTCCTGCGCCTGGTGACTCTAGGCGAAGGCGTGGAAGATACGCGCCGTCGTGCGCGTCGCAGCGAAATTGCCGCCATCGTTCCTTCGGCGCAGACGCTGCAAAGCGTGCTGGACGCCTTCGGCCAGTATCGTCTGCTGACCTTTGACTACGAAGACGGCACGCGCGAGCCGACGCTGGAAGTGGCCCATGAAGCCCTCATCCGCGAGTGGAAACGCCTGCGCGAATGGCTGGACGTAAGCCGAGGCGATGTGCGTCTTCAGCGCGTATTGGCTAGCGAAGCCAACGAATGGCTCAAGAGTGGTCGTGATAGCAGCTTCCTGCTGAGCGGCGCACGCCTAGCTCAGTACGAAGAATGGCAGACGACCACCGATCTGGCCCTGACCCCGCTGGAGAGCGAGTACATCCGCGCCAGCATAGAAGAACGCCAGCGCAAGGACGCCGCCGAGCTGGAGCGCAAGCGCCGCGAGGAAGAGACAGCCGCGCGCGCCGAGCAGTTCGCCAAGCGCGCTGCCCAACTCCGCCGCGCTTCTATCCTCCTGGGCGTGGTAGTAGCTGGCGCAGTGCTGGCGACCTTTGTCCTCATCGCTCAGGTGGCCACTACCCAAACCGAAGTCGCTCAAGGCCAGACGCAAATTGCACAGGTTGCCCCAACTCTGGCAGCGGCTGAAGCTGAGATTGCCGCTGCGCAGCGGCAAATCGAAGGGGTGCAGCCTACTCTGAGGGCGGCTCAAGCCCAAATTGACGCTGCCGAAGCGCAAATCGCCAACGTCCAACCCACTCTGGCAGCGGCCAACACCCAAGTCGCCGGCGTCGAACCCACCCTTCAGGCCGCCAACGCTCAGGTCGCTCAAGCCAACGCCCAGGTGACGGCCGTCCAGCCCACCGTCCAGGCCGCTCAGGGCCAACTCAGCGCCGCGCAAACTCAGGTGGCCGCCGTCCAGCCCACCGTCCAGGCCGCACAAGCCCAGATCGACGCCATCGTCCCCACCCTGGCCTTCGCCGAG
>JANWYT010000015.1 GCA_025055175.1 Anaerolineae bacterium
AGGCCGGGGCCACGTTGCCTTCGTGGAACAGGTGGCGTTGGCGCTTGTGGTCGATGTCGGCCTGGTACTTCTTGATGGCGCGGTCGGTGGGCTTGAGGCTGAGGGTGGTCATGAGCGGACGGACTTTCAAGGCAGCACAAAGCTTGGCCCATTATAACACAAAGGGCGGCCCAACGCGCCCTCAGCGGAGAGGGGTGCAGACGCTCAAGACGGACGCGAGGTCGGAGGCGAGGGCCGCGAGCCTTCGTCCCCAGGCTCGCCGTCTCTCGTGCCTACTCTTGCACCCACCCTGCGCTCCAACTATACTCAGGCTATGGTTTACACGAGGTGAGCGCGCCTCGGCTTATGCCAAGAGACTTTGAGAGAGGATTTTTGACCATGCGAGAAGCTGTGATCGTAGCTGGCAGCCGCACCGCCGTCGGCAAGGCCGTGCGCGGCTCGACGGCCAACGCCCGCTCGGACGACATGGCGGCGACCGTCATCGCTGAGCTGCTGCGCCAGACTGAAGGCAAGCTCAGCACCGAAGACATCGACGACGTAGTGATCGGCTGCGCCATGCCGGAGGGCAGCCAGGGCATGAACTTCGCGCGCGTGATCGCCCTGCGCGCCGGCTTGCCAGTGGATGTGCCAGGCATGACCGTCAATCGCTTCTGCTCGTCGGGCTTGCAGACCATCGCTCTGGCCGCCAACAGCATCATCGCCAACGAAGCCGACGTCATCATCGCCGGCGGCGCGGAGAGCATGTCCAGCGTGCCGATGACCGGCCACCACCTCAGCCCCAACCCCTACATGGCCGAACACGACCCCAACGTCTACATGAGCATGGGCCTCACTGCCGAGCGCGTGGCTCAGGAGTTCGACATCAGCCGCGAAGACATGGACAAATTCGCCCTGGAGAGCCACCGCCGCGCCGCTGCCGCCACCGACGCCGGCTACTTCGCCCAAGAGATCGTGCCGTTTGAGTGGGAAGAAGCCGTCGTCGGGTCAGATGGCTTGCCTGCCGTGCGCAAAATGCGCCTGGAAGCGGACGAACACCTGCGCCGCGACACCACCCTGGAGGGCCTGGCGGCGCTCAAGCCGGCCTTCAAGCCCGATGGCAAGGTGACCGCCGGCAACAGCTCGCCACTGAGCGACGGAGCTGCCGCCGTCGTGGTCATGGAGCGGAGCATGGCCGAAGCGCGCGGCCTGAAGCCGTTGGCCAAGTTCGTCGGCTTCGCGGTGGCCGGCGTGCGTCCGGAGATCATGGGCGTCGGGCCGATCAAGGCCATCCCGAAGGTGCTGGAGCGCAGCGGCCTGAGCCTGAAGGATATCGAGCTGATTGAGCTGAACGAAGCCTTCGCTTCGCAGTCGCTGGCCATCATCCGCCACCTGGGCCTAGACCCGCAAATCGTCAACGTCAACGGCGGCGCCATCGCCCTGGGCCATCCGCTGGGCTGCACCGGCGCCAAGCTGACGGTGAGCCTGATCCACGAGATGAAGCGGCGCGGCGTGCGCTATGGCATGGTGACGATGTGCATTGGCGGCGGCATGGGCGCCGCCGGCATCTTTGAGAACATCAACTAGCGACGATCAGGCGAGGCCGTGCCGATTTGCGCGGCCCCACTCGCGCGCTCGTGTTTTGCGCGCTTCGTCACGGCACAACCATGACGTTTGTCATTGCTAAGCGCACGTTATCGGCTTATGATCGATTCAATAAGACACGCGGAAGCGTGTAGGGAGATGAACAAGCCACCAATGGATCACCTTCATCAGCCCAAGGGATGGTGACGTGCAGAGCCAGCAGGTGAACACGCAAACGCTTGTAGAGCGCACAGAGGGACAGCACCTCTCATGATCCCGCCTAACCGTCTGCACCAAACACCACCCCAGCAACACGGCTGAGCGCCGCTCTGAGACACCTCACGAGCGGCGCTCTCCGTCTTGAGTCTGGCCTGAGCGAAGCCCTTCTCTGGCGCGCTAGAACAAATTTTTGTAAGATGAGCGCATGGACGCAGAGAGGAGCGCAGCCCTATGAACCATCTCCCCGATCCCAACGACCTAGACGCCTTCTTCAACCCCAACCGTTGGCAAGACCCCACCTACCAAGCCAGCCTGAACGCCGATCCGCAGCACCAGGTCGGCCAGCGCCTGGGCGTCGTCGTCGGCGGCAGCCTGAGCAAGGGGCTGGTCATCAAGCTGGATCGCGAGGTCAACGTGGAGGAGCTGGCAGTAGGGCGTTACGTCGTCGTGCATGGGCAGCGCGCGCGCTTCTTCTGCATGGTCTCGGACATCAGCCTAGAGAGTACCAACGCCGCCATCCAGAGCGATCCGCCTGACATGGGCCACCCCTTCATGCGGTCTGTCTACTACGGCACAGTGGCCTACAACCTCATCACCGTCACCCCTATGCTGATGATCGACGACAGCGAAGGCGCGCCGCGCGCCCTGCCCGTCAAGACCATCCCGCGCCACTTCACCCCGGCCCACAACGCCAGCGCCGAGGACGTGAACAACGTCTTCGGCAAGGACGACGACAAGCACTTCTACGTCGGCAGCCCGCTAGAACTGCAAGAGACGCGCATTCACCTCAACATGAAGCGCCTAGCGGAGCGCAGCGTCGGCGTCTTCGGCAAGAGCGGCACAGGCAAGAGCTTCTTGACCAAGATTTTGTTGGCTGGCCTGCTGCGCAGCGGCATCGGCGTGACCCTCATCTTCGACATGCACAACGACTACGGCTGGGAGGTCACCAGCGAGAACGGCTCGTCGGTCAAGGGCCTGGGCCAATTGTTCAGCGACCGCGTGACCATCTTCACGCTGGATGGCGAGTCGTCGCGCCAGCGCCGCGCCAAGTTCCAAGCCGAGATCACCATCGCCACCAGCGAGATTGAGCCGCAAGACCTAGAGAGCCTCAAGCTCACGCTCAACTTGTCCGATACGATGATCGACGCCGCCTATACGCTCAGCCGCTTGTGGGGCGATGAATGGATTGCGCGCCTGCTAGACGCCAGCGAAGATGACCAAGCCTACATCAGCGACAACACCAACATCCCCGTCGGGACGTTCAGCGGCCTCCAGCGCCGCCTAGAGCGCTTCCAGCGCTGGGGCTTCATCACCCGCGAGAAGCGCGAAGACAGCGCTCAGCTCATCATCGACAAGCTGACCAACGGCCAAAGCGTAGTGCTGGAATTCGGCAAGTATGGCAATTCGCTGGAGGCCTACATGCTGGTAGCCAACTACCTCACGCGCCGCATCCACGCCGAATACGTGCGCCGCGTGGAGATCAGCCTGGGAGATAAATCTCAGCAACCGCCGCAGCTGATGATTACCATCGAAGAAGCTCACAAGTTCCTCGATCCGCAAGTGGCGCGCCAGACCACTTTCGGCATCATCGCCCGCGAAATGCGCAAGTACAACGTCACCCTGCTGATCGTCGATCAGCGCCCCAGCATGATCGACGAAGAGGTCATGAGCCAGGTCGGCACGCGCGTCACCGCCCTGCTGGACAACGAACGCGACATCAGCGCCGTGCTGAACGGCGTGAGCGGCGCCGCCAGCCTGCGCGAGGTCTTAGCTCGCCTAGAGACCAAGCAGCAAGCCATCATCATGGGCCACGCCGTGCCTATGCCCGTCGTCATCAGGCCGCGCAACTACGACCAAGACTTCTACGCCAGCCTCAGCGGCGCGCCCATCCCCAACACCGACCAGGTGGCCCAGCCGCAAGCCGTCAACCGCGCCCTGACGGGCAACAGGCCCAGGCGTTTGTCCTGATCCCCATGACCTACCAAGCTCCCGACAACATCCGCATCATCCTCGATAACCTGCCTAACAAGCCCGGCGTGTACTTGATGAAGGACGCCAAAGGCAAGGTCATCTACGTCGGCAAGGCCAAAATCCTGCGCAATCGCGTGCGCAGCTACTTCACCGCTCATGCCGATCAGCGCCGCAAGACGCTCAAAATGCGCGCCCAGGTGGCCGACATTGAGATCATCGTCACCGAGAGCGAGGTGAAGGCCCTCATCCTAGAAGAGACGCTGATCAAGCAGCACAAGCCCAAGTACAACATCAGCCTCAAGGACGACAAGCGCTATCCTTACATTCGGATCACCTGGCAAGACGCCTTCCCCAAAGTGGAGACGACGCGCCGCGTCGAGCAGGACGGCGCGCGCTACTTCGGCCCATATGCGGCCATGTGGGCCGTGCAGAACACCCTGCGCGTGCTGCGTCGCGCCTTCCCCTACCTGACCTGTGATCGCGACATCACCGGCAAAGATGAACGGGCCTGCCTGTTCCACGACATCAAGCTGTGCAACGGCCCGTGCATTGGCGCAGTCGATCAGGCCCAATATCGGGCCATGATCCAGGAACTCATGGACGTGCTGAGCGGCAAATCGGAGGCCGTCTTGGAACGCCTGCAAGCCGATATGTTGCGCGAAGCCGAGGCGCTGAACTTTGAGAAGGCCGCCGTCCTGCGCGACCAGATCAAGGCGATCGAGTTCATCACCACGCGCCACAAGGCCGTCAGCCCCAAGATGACCGATCAAGACGTGATCGCCATCGCCCGCGAGGAGGGCGAGACGGTGGTGCAGATCATGTTCATCCGCAACGGCAAGCTGATCGGCAGCGACAGCCGCTCCCTGGCCAACATCGACGACGAGAGCGAAAGCGAGATCCTGGAGCAGTTCCTCACGCAGTTCTACAGCGAAGCCGGCGAGATTCCGTCCGAGATTCTGCTGCCCCACGAAGTAGAACAAGCCCGCATCATCGAACGTTGGCTGCGCGACAAGCGCGGCGGCCACAAGGTGCAGATCAGCGTGCCACAGCGCGGCGATAAGCGCCAGCTCATCCAAACTGCCCAGGACAACGCCAGCGAAGCGCTGCGCCTGCTGCGCGCTCAGCTGGCCGCCGACACCACCCGCCAAGAAGAAGCGTTGGCCGAGCTGCAAGCCGAGCTGCGCCTGCCGCGCATTCCCAACCGCATCGAATGCTTCGACATCAGCACGACGCAAGGGACGGCCATCACGGCCAGCCGCGTCGTCTTCGTGCAAGGCGCGCCCAAGAAAGGCGAGTATCGCAAGTTCAACATCAAGACCGTGACCAGCGGCGCACCCGACGACTTCCAGAGTATGCGCGAAGCCCTGACGCGCCGCTTTGCCCGCTGGCAAGCCGCCCAAGACGCCGCTCAGAAGCCGCTGCCCGACGGCAAAGACCAGGACGAGAGCTGGCGGCTGCTGCCCGACTTGCTGCTGATCGATGGCGGCAAAGGCCAGCTTGGGGTGGCAGTGGCGGTGCTGCAAGCCTTCGGCCTGAGCGAGCGCGTGCCAGTGGCTAGCCTAGCCAAGCAGTTCGAAGAAATCTTCATCCCAGGCCAGAGCCAGAGCATTGTGCTGCCCAGGCGCAGCCCCGCGTTGTACTTGGTGCAGCGCGTCCGCGATGAAGCCCACCGCTTCGCCATCACCAGCCACCAAAAGCGCCGCAGCCGCCAAAGCTTGGTCAGCCGCCTGGAGTCAATCCCCGGAGTCGGCCCTAAGCGGCGTAAGCTCCTGCTCAAGTACTTCCACAACAGCATTGATGCCATCAGGCGCGCCAGCTTGGACGAATTGTGCCGCGTGCCAGGCATTCATCGCAGCTTAGCTGAAGCCATCTTGCAAGGGCTAGAATGAGCGCTAAGCCACCAGGATAAAACGCAAGCCGATGAAGAACAGGAAGATTCCGAACAAGCGGCGCACCGTCTTGGCCGACAAGCCCAGCGCGAAGCGCGCCCCCAGCAGCGCCCCCAGCAGCAGGCCCAGCGCCACCGGCAGCGCCGCCAGAATCTCCAGCTGGCCTGCCTGGTAGTAGCGGATGACGCCAGGTAGGCCAGAGGGCAGTAGCAGCGCGCCCAACGACGTCCCCGTCGCCAACTTCTGGTCAAAGCCCAGCAGGATCAGCAACGGCACGATCACCAGCCCACCGCCAATGCCGAACAGCCCCGCAAAGACTCCGGCTAGCGCGCCTATGGCCACGCAAGCCACCAGAATGATGGGACGGCTCACATCGATCAGCGTCTCCTCGCGAATTTTCACCTCGCCCAAGCCGTGACTCTCGCGCCACCACAAGCGCGGCGACGTGTAGCGCCAGGCAATGTAGAACAGGAAGATGGCGTAAGCCTGGCGCAGCGTCAGCGCATCTAGGCCCAGGGCGAAGCCTGCTCCAAACCACACGCCCAGGGCGATCCCCAGCGCCGAAGCCACCGCTGGGCCAATCTTCAACTTGCCCGCGCGGTAGTATTCGATGCAACCCAAGATACCCACCGGCAGCAGCAACGCCGCCAGCGATGTCCCGTTGGCTTGGGTTTGGCTGAAATTGAGCAACAGCATGAGGGCTGGCACGATGATCGAACCGCCGCCAATGCCGAACATGCCCCCCAGCGTGCCTGCGGCCAAACCCACCAAGCCCAGGCCAATGACCATCAAGAATTCCATGAACAAGCTCCCCTCTTGTGGTGAAACGGCGCAATCGCCAAGCCACTCTATTCTGGCATAGACGACAGTGCTATGCTTGAGTCCATCCCATGCACAGTCACCCTAAGACTCTGTTTCTATGCCCTCTAAGCCCCACATCTTGTTCATCATCCTAGACACGCTGCGCCGCGACCACTTGTCGCTGTACGGCTATGCGCGCAGCACCTCGCCTGCTCTGGAAGACTTTGCTCAGCGCGCCCTGACCTTCCAACGGGCTATCTCGCCCGCTCAATGGACGATCCCCGCCCATGCCTCGCTGTTCACCGGCCTATACCCCGCTCAGCATGGCCTAACCCAAGCCTTCGGGACGCTCTCGGCCATGCACCCCACCCTGGCCGAGATTCTACGCCAAGCTGATTACCAGACGGTGGCCTTCTGCAACAATCCGCTGCTGGGCCTGCTGGATCATGGCTTGCAGCGCGGCTTTGAGCATTTCTACAACTACGCCGGCGCCACCCCCAACCGCCCGATCGACAGCGCGCGCAGTCCGCTGCGTCGTCGACTGGCTCAGCGCCTGCGCCGCACGGCCCGCGCCATCACCAACCGCTTTGCTCACAACGATCTGCTGTTCCGCATTTCGCTCAATCCGTTGGTCGTCCCTATCTGGACGCGCCTGGCCAACTTCAAAGGAGACAGTCCGCGCGCTTTGCAGGACTTTGTGGATTATTGGCGGGCCTACCACGTTGGTGGTGCCGAGCGCCCCCTGTTCGCCTTCTTGAACTTGATGGGTGCGCACACGCCTTATAGGCCGCCGCGCGCCATGTTAGAGCGCTTCGCACCCGACGTGGTGCGCAGCCGCGCCGCCCACCGCTTCGTCATGGGCCACAACGCCGACGCCGCTCACTGGATCAGCCCCGCTGATGGCCCGCTGGAGGATTGGCAACGCGCGGCGTTAGCTGCCTTCTACGACGCCGAAATTGCCCACCAGGACGCGGCGCTGGGCCGTGCGCTGGCCGATTTGCAAGCTCAGGGTTTACTGGATGATACGCTCATCATCATCGCCGCCGATCATGGAGAAGGGCATGGCGATCACGGCTTCTTTGGTCACAGCTTCGTCGTCCATCATGAACTAGTGCATGTGCCGTTGCTGCTGCGCTTCCCCGATCATCCGCTCAGCGCCGAGGGCCTGAGCTTGTGCGAGAACGTCTCCACCCGCCGTCTATTCCACACCATCCTGGACGCTGCTCAAGTCTGCCCACCGCTGGCCGCGGACGACCCAAACGCCAATGTGCAAGGCCTGAGCCTGCGTCGCACTCTAGAGGGCCGCGACCCTGAAGGTGGATTGGTCTTCAGCCAGGCCGTGCCACCCCAAAACCTGCTCAACGTGCTGGAGCGCCATAAACCCCATCAGATTGAACGCCTGGGCCTACGCCAGACGCGCCAGGCCGTCTTGCAGAGGGATGACAAGCTGCTGCTGCTGGGGGATCGGCCAGAGGCGCTTTACAATCTAGCAGATGATCCGTACGAAGCTCACAACCTGCTCAGCGCCGCTCCCCAGCGCGCTTTGGCCTTGCAAGCAGCGCTGTCTCGCTGGCAGCGCAGCGCTACTGCGGTCGATCAGGTTGCTCAGGATTTCAGCGCGGAAGTGGTCGCTAATCTGCGCGCCCTGGGCTACATGGACTGAAATCAGAAGCGCGGCTCGGTTCAGCGCTCATCGATACAAAACGAGTCGGTAAAAGGCAGCGGCTTGGTCTGAGGCCGGCTCTCTGGCCCAAGCGCGAATTCGGACTCAGCGGGCAGATTGCTCTTCAGCACAACAGGTTGAGCGTCAATCCGCTCAACGGGTTGGGGGACGAGGAAGTAATCCTGGATAGCTCGCCAATCTCGGTCACGAAGCGTGACAATCTTGTCTAGGTAAACGCTCACCCAAACTCCGCCTATCTGCGACGTAGGCGGATTGGCCAGGATATTTTGTTCAGCGATTTGAACGTAGCGAGGATCAAGCTCAATGCCGATATACTGCCGTCCCAGGCGGTTGGCTGCCACGAGGGACGTTCCCGTGCCTGCAAAGGGATCCAGCACAACGTCGCCTTCGTCGGTGGTCATGAGGACAAGGCGCTCCAGGAGAGGAATGGGGAGTTGACATGGATGTTCATTGCGGCGTTTGGGATGGCGAATGCGATGAAGGTCTGTCCACACGTCGGAGACGAGTGGCCCAAAGGGATGAAGGATGGCCTTCTTGCCACCGTAGTCTTTGCGCAGCACCTGGCACTTGCGGCAGCGGTGATGAGGATAGCGCACATCGTAGAACTTGTTCAGGCGCGCATCTTTGGCGTAGTACAGGATGCCGTAGTGGTTGGGGAGCAGCGTCTTGCCCATCGGGCTGCCCATCGCGTCCCAAGCGATCTAGTGCTTGAAGTCAGCCATTTCATTGAGGAAGGCAGCGTAGTAAGTGAGCCACCTGGGGATGTTGTGGAGGAAGATACTGCCACTGGGCTTGGTCACGCGCACCAGCTCCGCAATCCAATCGTGGCACCAAGACAGATACTCGGCGTAGGCGCGACGGTCTTTGTAGGAGCTGTACTTCTTGTTGAGGTTGAAAGGCGGGTCAGCGAAGGCCACATCCACGCTGTTATCAGGGATTTGACGCAGGATTTCCAGGCAGTCGCCCTGAATGACTCGGTTGAGTCCTATCATGGCAAGGCCTCAAGGATCGTCTGACGAAAGCGAACTATTTCCTGCTCATGGAAGGTGAAGACGTCGTCGTAAGCTTGTACCATGCGTTCCAGGTCGCGCCTACGCACGAGCCAGCCCACACCGTCGATGAAGCCGATGAAGCGCGTTTTGGGGTAGTAACGCCTGATAAGATCAGCCACACCCTGCTCGGTTTTGGCTTCATCGCCCTGTCCGGAAGCTGTGGTTGCCAAATTAAGAACATTCAACGATCAGACTCGGTCGCTGCTTGTTAGGGATAATGAAATCGATAGTACGTTTGCGACTGGTTTCGTCGCTGGAGAGGATGGGCAAGTCGCCACGCTCAAACGTAAGATTCATGTCTTTCAGCAACCGCTCAATCACCATCTCAGGATTCCCTTCTCCTCGAGCAGCGCGCGCCCCAAATTCCCTATACCGAATTAGAGTGTCAATCATAGCATCGAGTTCAAAACTGAGCTTGCGAATGCTGAGCTTTTTGACATGAAAGGGGCTGAGAATTCGTACAAGCAGCGGATTGGACGCGCCTCCAAAGAACAGGTTAGCAATACCTCGGCGAAAAGCACTGTTCTCCATCACCAGACGCTCAATTCGATCACTGCTCCATTCGGCAAAACGCTCAGCTTCAGCTATCCCCCAGGATGAGCGATGAAGCAGCTTATCCAATTCGGCGTCATTTTTGAGGCGTGCAACTGTGATGACGCGTTTGAGCAGTTCATTGGAGAAAGCTGTCAGAGCAAGAAGTGCGCGCAGTCCAAAGGGGTGCTGTAGTAGCTCTTCATAAATTGCCAGCGTTGGTCCCTGCGCCTGTCGTACTTTTTGGTGTGTTTGGGCTAGGAGATTGGCGATAGCAGCCACAGTCTGCGAGTCGAAACGTTCCTCAAACTCAGGATCGATGTAGAAGAACGTGTTGAAGTCCAGTATGGTCTTGATCTTGCTTTCCTCGGATGTCATTAACAGCGAGCTATTGCTCTGAGCCTTAGTCTGTGACTTCTGTATTGTCCAATTTGTTCGATGAGGCAATATGAGCCGAGGATCGTGCCGCCAGAGCCTTGCAGGACAGAACTTTTGGGGCTGTCCACCTGCCCCGCGCGCAGGTGGACGTGACGAATCAGATCGGTTGCAGGACGCGATCCTTGCGCAGCTGCTTCCACAACACCAGCGTCGGCTTGGTACGCACTACCTCATCAACGGCTTCGCGCCAGACCGGAATCTTGATGTCTTCCAGCTTGATGTTGGCGTAGCCGCCCTGATTGAAGCTGCTTTGCACCGACGGCGCCGTGGACGGGGGCAGGAACAAGAAGCCAACTTCGCTTTGCAGTTCTTTGCTGGCGGCTTCGACGGCGACGATGAGGGCCTGCACGGTGGCTGCTAGGTTGGCGCTGGGAGAGATGAAGAAATCGTCCATGCGCGTCACTAGGTTCTCCACCGTCCAGCCCAGCACAGCCAGCACCTGTCCGCCCTGGTCTTGGGCGATGAGGAAGCTCTTCTGGCCGAAGGCCAGCATGATGTCCATGCGTTCGACCTTCTTGCCGCTGACAGCACTCATGAAATCGGCGATGGCCTGAGCATTGCTAGGCGTGCCGCGCTTGACGACGATGCCGCTCACATCGACGGTGCGTGTCTCGTTGGTCAAAGTGTCTTGGGCTTCTACCGAGTCGGCGGCGGCTGGGGCAGGAGTGGGAGCTGTCTTGGCCTGCGGCGCAGCGGTTGGCTTAGCAGGTGCGCCGCTCTGGGCCTGCGTCAACTTGGCGCGAATGTCGTTCCAGTGGGCCTGAACCTGTTTCCAGGTGTCCTCTACGCTGCCATCGTTGTTGATGACGACGTGAGCGCGCTTGAGCTTCTCATCCTGCCTGCCCTGGGCTAACATGCGCTGCTTGGCCTCTTCTTCGCTCATCTTGCGTTTTTCAATCAGGCGTTTGTACTGCGTCTGCGGCTTGGCGTCCACCACCCAAATGGCGTCGACGGCATCGGCTAGTTCACCTTCTAGTAGCTTGATAGCTTCAATGACGACGACGCGCTGCTGAGAACGATTGACGAGGACGTTGATCCCCTGGCGGATGATCGGATGAGTGATCGACTCAAGCTTCTTGAGGGCTTCGGCGTCGCCAAAGACCAGCTTGCCCAGCTTGGTGCGGTCAATCTTGCCATCAGCGCCGACGATGAACTTGCCGAAGGTGTCAATCACGGGCTTGTAGGCTGGTGCGCCGGGCAGCAGCACCTGGTGAGCCAGTTGATCGGCGTCGATGGTGTACGCGCCGCAGTGCTGGAGCATTTGGCGCACCACGCTCTTGCCCACGCCGATGTTCCCCGTTAATCCAATGACATATTTGTTCTGCCAGCGGCCCACGTCGTAATCCTCCGCTTAAATGACCGAGCTGATGAGATATTTTGATTGTACCACGTCGACACAGAACTCGCACCGAACTTTTCAGCGCCTCCAGGCTAGTCCTCTCTCGATCAACAGAGCTGCGCACTCTTCACAGCGATCCAAAGACAGCTTGCCATCCCTGCTCAAGCAAGACACAGTGTATTTTGGTATCATGAGCGAAGACTGATACGCTCCATCCAGGAAGACTTCACAATGACACCCCTCATCCGCTCCGTACAGGTTGGGCGCGTCCAGACCTTCACAGCCGCCGATGGCACAGTCTGGACGTCGGCCTATCGTAAGATGCCCGTCGATCAGCCCGTATGGCTGAGCGCGCTGGGCCTAGAAGGCGATGAGCAGCAGCACAAAAAGGTACACGGCGGGCCGTTCCGCGCCGTCCTCAGCTACAGCGCAGAACATTATCTGCGCTGGCAGCAAGAGTTAGGCCTCAGCTTGCCCTACGGCGCTTTCGGCGAGAACTTCACCATCAGCGGCTTGGACGAAGACAGCGTGTGCTTGGGGGACGTTTACCAAGTGGGCGACGAGGTGTGTTTGGAAGTCGCCCAGCCGCGCCGTCCCTGCAACCAGATTAACCTATACTGGGGACGCGATGATCTGCAAGCCCTAGTGAGCAAGACGCTGCGTACTGGCTGGTATGCTCGCGTGCTGCAAGAAGGCCGCGTCTGCGCGGACATGTCTGTGCGCCTGCTGTCCCGCCCCTACCCTGAATGGACGATCCGCGCAGCTCATGAGACCTATGATGAGCGCAAACACAAGCCCAAGCGCGCCCACGCCCTGGCCCAGTGCGAAGCCTTAGAGACCAGTTGGCGCGAGCGCTTGGCTCAGGCCTAGAATTTCTCAGACATCACTCATAAAAAACCGATCCGAATCCCATGCCTTTGAGACCACAATGGTGTTAATGTTCACGACGTGATGTCGCTTGAGGGATTGCATGAAGGATCGTATCGTCATCGTCACTGGCGCCACCAATGGCATTGGCCTGGTTGCGGCCCGCGAACTGGCCCGCCAGAGCGCGACCGTCGTCATGGTGAGTCGCAGCGCCGACAAGCTAGCGCGCGCAGCCGAGCAAATCCAGCGAGAGACGGGCAACGGCAGCGTCGAAACTATCGCTGCTGACCTGTCGCTCATGAGCCAGGTCAACGCCGCTGCCGACGCCTTCCTGGCTCGCCATCAGCGCCTAGACGTGTTGCTCAACAACGCTGGCGCCTATTACGATAAACGCCAACTCACGGCTGAAGGCCTGGAGATGACCTTCGCGCTCAATCATCTGAGCTATTTCCTGCTCACCCAACGCCTGCTGGAGACGCTGAAAACCACCGCCGCCGCGCATGGTGAAGCCCGCATCATCAACGTATCCTCTGACGCGCACCGCGTCGGCCAGGTCAACTTCGACGACATTCAGCGCCAAAAGGGCTACAACGGCTTCCGCGTTTATGGCGAGTCTAAGCTGATGAACGTCCTGTTCACCTACAAGCTGGCTTCTGTGCTGGAAGGCACGAGAGTCACAGCCAACGCCTTGCATCCTGGCTTCGTGCGCACTGGCTTCGGCCAGGGGAGCAGCGGCGGCCTGGCGGGCAAGTTCATCGGCCTTCTGCAGACCTTCGCCCTCACCCCAGAGCAAGGGGCAGAGACTTCGATCTACCTGGCTTCATCGCCCAAAGTGAAAGGTGTCACAGGCCAGTACTGGGTGAAGAAGAACGCCGTCCGCTCTAGCGCCGCCAGCTACGACCGCGCTGCCCAGGAGCGTCTGTGGACGCTCAGCGAGCAGTTGGTCGGCCTACGCACCATCTAGCACCCAAGCACCGTCCCCTCCTCC
The DNA here is from genome assembly GCA_025055175.1 of Anaerolineae bacterium. Classification (GTDB taxonomy): domain Bacteria; phylum Chloroflexota; class Anaerolineae; order Aggregatilineales; family Phototrophicaceae; genus JAVQVU01. The sequence continues at coordinate 13,340 of JANWYT010000015.1, forward strand.
AACGAGTCCTCAGCACAGGAGACGACGCATGGCTGAACTCATCAACCAAATCGCCGCCTTCATCGAATCGCTCATCCTATTAATCGGCTATCCTGGCATTTTCTTCATGCTGCTGCTAGAGAACCTGTTCCCACCCGTGCCTACTGAGCCGCTCATGCCCTTTGCGGGCATGTTGGTCGCTCAGGGACAAATCACCTTCGTTGGGGCGTGGATTGCAGCCGTCAGCGGCGCGACAGTCGGCTCGGTGCTGCTCTACGCTATCGGCAAATGGGCCAACGAGAGCGTGATTCGCGGCCTGGTGCGCCGTCATGGGAGACTGATTGGCATCACAGAAGATGAGATCGACAAGGCAGCTCAAGCCTTCAACCGTTACGGCGGCATCGCCGTCTTCTTCGGCCGAATGGTGCCTATGTTGCGCGGGCCGGTGTCGTTGGTGGCCGGCATGAGTCGTATGAACGTCCCCATCTTCACGTTGTTCAGCGCCCTGAGCGCGGCAGTGGCCAGCGGCACGTGGCTGATAATCGGAGTGCTGTTGGGCGAGGGCTGGCCCATCGTCATTGAGCTGATCCGCGAAGCCGAGCCTGTCCTGCCCATCATCGCCCTGGTGATCGTGGTCGCGCTGATCGTCTACTTCGTGGCACGGCGCTGGCTCAGGGCTGGGCAGCTCGCAAGTGCGCCAGAATTGCCGTCCTGAAGGCGTCGGGCTGTTGCTCGTGGATGGGATGGCCTGCGTCGAACATGAGCAAGCGCGCTGAGGAGCTGTTGACCGCTGCTTGAAGGGTGCGCTGCGCATATTCGGGCGGATTGAGCTTGTCCTTGTCGCCCAGCAAGATGAGCAAAGGACAGCGGATGTTGGCGGCGCTGTCTGCGCTCACGCTGCCGCCCGCGTCCACGTAGGCCAGCGCGCCACGCACCCAACCCAACGCGAAAGCGTCGGCGTAGTCGGCGGGCATGCCATGCTCGGCCAACTCCTCTGGCTTCAGCCAAGCAGAGCCGGGGATCATCCGCTGAGCCACCGCGCGGAAATCTGGCCCGAAATACCCCACGGCGCCCCAAGCTGCCACGCTCAGGAAGCGCTGCGGCTGCACACCGCCACACACCAACGCCACCTCGCCGCCGTCGCTGTAACCCAAGATGTGAACTTTTTCTAGGTTCAGTGCATCGCAGAAGGCCAGCACGTCTTGGGCATCGCGGTGGTAGAAGCGCAGCGGAAAATCGCGCGGCTTGGGCGTAGACAGGCCGTAGCCACGCAGGTTAGGCGCAAGCACGCGGTAACCCGCCTCGGCCAAGAAGTCGATCACCGTCGCGAGCTGCTGGCGTGGAATGCCCAACATGCCGTGCAGCAGCAGCACCGTCGCGCCATTGGCATGGCTGTTCTCGTCGTCGTAATGCAGGGTTGCCCCACTGGGCAAGCTGACGAATGGCATAAACTGGTCTCCTGAGATGAGATGATAGCCGAGCAGATTGTAGCACAGCCATCGGCCTATCCCTGGCGCAATCGCCAGCGCTGCCACACAATAGGGCGGTTGTGAACACGATCCATCGATAGGCGCTCACCTTGTCAACGAGGGTTATGGCGGTCGTGAAGCAAGGTTTGGTCATCCTGAGCCTAGTGGCGCTGTGTGGGCTGTTCTTCTGGCGCGTCCTCACACCGCACGCGCCTGATCGCCTAACCTTCGCAGAGGGGGATTTCACCCAGCACTTTTACAGCTTCGTGCGCTACCATGCTCTGCGCTGGCACAGCGGTACGCCCTTCCCCCAATGGAATCCGTACAACCACGCGGGCGACCCTTTCTTGGCCAACGTGCAATTCGCAGTCTTCTATCCGCCGCGCTGGCTGACGCTGACGCTGCTTGGCGCCGATGGCCTGACGCAAGACGAATTTCAGCTTGAGGTGATCGCGCATTATGCGCTGGCGTCCATCACCATGTTCGCGTTTCTGCGGGTTGTGACTAGCTCATCTACGTCAGGAGTCATAGGCGGCGTGCTGTACGCCTATAGCGGCTTCATGGTGGGCTATCCTATGCTCCAACCCAGCATCCTGAGCGCGATGGCCTGGTTACCCCTCGTCCTACTAGGCGTCCATCAGAGCGTACACGGCGCACCATCCCAGGCGCTGCGCTGGCTGGTGTTGGGTAGCATCAGCCTAGCTCTGGCCGTCCTAGCAGGCCATCCCCAAACCGCTGTGCAGATTGGCTATCTGAGCGCGATCTACTTGGCCTTCAGCGCCTATCGCGCGCGGCTGAGCCTGTGGCAAGCCGCATGGCGCCTGCTGCTCTTAGGAGGATTGGCGCTGGCCTTGTCAGCAGCTCAGGTGCTGCCCACGCTGGAATTCATCCGCACGTCCTACCGCGCTACGGTAGAGAACTATGCAGAGAAGTCGCTGGGCTTCGGTATACAGCAGTGGCTTCAGGTCTTTCTGCCCGGCCAATTCGGCATATGGTCGCCCTTGTACCTGGGAGTCGTCGGCGGAGTGTTGGGCCTGGTGGGCTTGGCGACGGCGCGCGGCGCCGCGCGCCTGTGGCTAGTGCTGGTCGTCCTGGGGCTATGGCTGTCGCTGGGCGCTGGCAGCTTCCTCTACGACGCAGCCTACCTGGGGCTGCCTTTGGCTAGTTGGTTTCGACAGCAGGAGCGGATCGCCAACGTCGTCGTGTTCGGCCTCATCATGCTGGCCTGCGAAGCTCTAGATCGAATCCTCAGGGGTCAGACAGACGCTGAAGCCAACGCTTGGCAGCGCGGCTTGTGGGCTTTCAGCGCTGCGGGGCTAGGGCTGGCGCTGTTGACCCACTCGCTGAGAAGCTCAGAAGACGATGCGCTCGTCCAAACCCTGCTCACAACCGCTGCTCATGGGGCAGTGCTAGCCTTGTGGTATGCCTGGCAGCGCAGCTATGGAGGGACGACGTGGCAAAAGGCGCTGCCCCTCTTGGGCCTGATCGTGCTGGATTTGTTCACCTTCGGCACGCGCTCGCCCAACTTTGTACCGAACGACTCGCGACATGCGCCGCATATCCCCGGCATCTTCGCCCCACTGGCCACCCCGATAGAGGACATTCGCTGGCGGGTAGATGGCGCCAGTGGCCTGAGAGGCTACGCTGTGCTGGCCCAAGTCCCCGACATTTACGGCACAGGCCCAATCAGCCTGGAGAGCATAGCTTCGCTGCGCACCCTGCCCGTAGATCGTATGTGGGAGGTGCTGAGCGTGCGTTACGTCAGCACTAGCGACACCATGCCACAAGGCCTAGCCTTCCGAGAGCTGGCCCAGGACGTGAACGACGTTGGAGAAGTATTTCGGCTTTACGAGCTGCTCGATCCTCGGCCTCTGGCTCATCTGGTCTACGACGCGCGCACGGCCCTTGATAATCCGCTCTTCGCACGCCAAATTATGAGCGATCCGCGCGTCAACTTGCGCGAGATGGCCGTCACCCTCGCCCCGATCCCTCTTGATCTGCCCGTCACGCCGCCTGAGCTACGCGAAGTGACAGCCCTAGAGACAGGCCCAGAGCGTTGGTCAATGCGCGTCGCGACAGGAGCTAATGCCCTGCTCACGGTCTCTTTGCCCTACTACAACGGCTGGCGCGCCAGCATAGACGGCCAGGATGTGCCAATCATCCCCACCTATGTCGGCCTCATTAGCGTGCCGCTGCGCCCAGGTGAACACGACGTGGTGCTTGAGTTCTCATCGCCTACGGCACAACTTGGAGTTACCATCAGTGGCCTGGCTCTAGCGCTCAGCGTAGGGGTGCTGGCCCTCGGCAAACGCTTCGGCCTGGGCCAAACGCTGCTTCGTCCTGGCGAAGAAGTCGTCCAGAACATGGGCTAACACGGTGCAGGTTGCATAAGCTTCAACCCGTCTGTTTAATACGGAAACAGCTATTATGGACTGCAACGCGGCTTGGCGCGCAAGATGACAAACAACACGTCCCCGCGTGGCGTCCTCACACCGAAGATGTGATAAATATCACTAATACAGCGTTCATCTTTGTGCCACAATGCCAAATGAAGAACACGACATGCTCAGCAGTCTGTTCCGAACAGCAGCGCAAAAGGGGAATCTGCAGATCAACAGCGCTGCTCTCCAGAGCCTCTCTTCTGGTATTTCGACGATGCGCCCTGCATCGTGTTGAGTCCCCTACCCCAACACAGAGGCCAGCTCGCCCCTCGCTGCGCTCTGTGTTGTTGTTTTAGCCATCGGGTGCGCCCCAACCGCCGCCGCCAGGCGTCTCAATCAGCAGACGGTCGCCTGGCTGCACACGCAGGCTGACTTTGCCGCGCAAGGCGCGCTTGCGTCCGTTGCGGATGAGCCAAGCCCGCCCTGGTGATCCGCAGCTGCCGCCGCGCAGGCCGTAAGGCCCGTGCCGCCGCCGTTCGCTGTTGAGCGTGACCAGCGCCTCGCTCAGGAATTCGTATTCGCGCGCTAGGCCCTCGCCGCCTGGGAACTGGCCTGCGCCGCCGCTGCCGCTGCGCAGATCATAGCGCCAGACGCGAAGTGGATAGGTCAGCTCTAGAGCTTCGATCGGCGTGTTCTGGGTGTTAGTCATGTGGCATTGGCGTCCGCTGAGGCCTGGGCCTTGTGGGCCGCCGCCGTGTCCACCGCCCAGCGTCTCGTAGTAGACGAAGCGTCCATCGAATGCGCCGATGGTGAGGTTGTTCATCGTCCCCTGGCTGGCAGCAGGAATGCGTTGCGGCAAAGCTTGGGCCAGCGCCCCTAGCAAAACATCGACGACGCGCTGACTCGTCTCGGTATTGCCCGCCGCCACCGCCGCCGGGAAGTGCGGGTTGAGGACGCTGCCCTGCGGTGCGACGACTTCTAGCGGAGCAAAACAGCCTGCGTTCATGGGAATGTCGTCTTCGGCCAGCAGGCGCACCACGTAGACCAAAGCGGATTGGACGATGGGCAGGACGGCGTTTACGTTGCCGCGCACCTGCGGCGCGCTGGCGCTGAAATCGGCCACCAGGCGCGCTCCGTTTACGCGCAGTTCCACGCTGATGGGGATGTCTCGGTCGCGCTGACCATCTCCTTCCAGGAAGTCGGTGAAGCGGTAGACGCCATCAGGGATGGCGCAGATAGTGGCTTCAGTGAGTCGCTGCGCGTAAGCGATCAGCGCTTCGGCGTGAGCCTGGGTGCTGTCGTGGCCGTAGCGCACGATCAGCTCGCGCAGGCGGCGTTCACCCACGCGATGAGCCGCCATCTGCGCTTCCAAATCGCCTCGGCGTTCTTGTGGCGCGCGGCTATTGGCCATGATGACCGCCAGCAGCCCATCATTGAGCCAGCCAGAGAGTTGCAAGAGCGCTGGCGGCAAGATCAAGCCTTCTTGGTATAGATCGGTGCTGAGCGGCAGAGAACCGGGCGACATGCCGCCGACGTCGGCGTGATGCGCGCGGCTGGCCAGGTAGAAGGCCACGCCGTCGCCATCGTAGACAGGTGAGATCATCGTCAAGTCGGGCAGGTGCGTGCCGCCACCGTAGGGATCGTTCAGAACGATGATGTCGCCTTCGTTGACCCGCTCAAAGTGGGCCAGGGCATGGGCGACGCTAGCGGGCATACTGCCCAGATGGACGGGAATGTGGGCGGCTTGGGCCACCATGCGCCCTTGCTTATCGAAGACGGCGCAGCTCAAGTCCAGGCGTTCGCGGATGTTGGGGCTGAAGCTGGCGCGGCGCAACGCTTCGCCCATCTCCTCGGCCACGCCGCTGTATAAGTTGCGGAAGACTTCTAGCGAAATCGGGTCGACCACGAGATTCGTTCCTGGCTTACGCGCCGTTTTGCATTACACTGAATCATAGCACACAAGACGGCCTACTGCCCAAACAGGCCGTTCGCCACAGCCCTCAAGGAAACATTCACCCCCATGAACGCCACTTCTATCCGTCGCGCACCCCTGCACGCCTGGCATGGAGCAGCTTTGGCCCTGGCCCTGTTCAGCTTCTTCATGGCGGCGCTGGTCAGCCGCGCCGTCTTTGAGCGCTTGCCTCACCTAGAGGACGAAATTGCCTACTTGTTCCAGGCTAGGGTGTTCGCGCGCGGTCACGTGGCTGTGCCAATCATGCAGCCTACGCGCGGCTACTGGCAGCCCTTCGTGGTCGATTACGCGCCGACGGGCTTACGCTTCAGCAAATATCCGCCTGGCTGGTCGGCAGCGCTAGCTCTGGGAGAAGCGGCGGGCCAGGGCTGGATCGTCAACGCGCTGGCGGCGGCGCTGGCGGTGGTGCTAGTTTATCGGCTAGGCTTGGAGGTCTTCAGCCGCGACGTAGGCTTAATCGGCGCATCGCTGACCGCTTTCTCGCCTGCGGCCCTGCTGCTCAACGGCACGCTGATGGCCCATAGCGTCTCGCTGGCCTGCGCCAGCGCCTTCATGTGGGCTTATTGGCGCATGGAACGAGCAAATGAACATCAGCGGCCCGCCTGGAGCTGGGGAGCAGCCTGCGGCGTCCTCCTGGGCCTGCTAGCTATCACCCGTCCCTCACCAGCTTTGGCCCTGGCCCTGCCCTTTGCGGCCTGGAGCGGAGCGCGCCTGCTACGCTACGCCTGGCGAGACGGAGTCGCTGCTGCTTGGCGGCGGCTCGCGCCGCTGCTGATTTTGGCCGTGCTGGCCCTAGGCCTTAGTCGCCTGTCGAACGCTTACAACCAGGCGGTGACGGGCAACCCTGACCTCAACTTGTACACCCTGGTGTGGGATTACGACCGCATTGGCTTCGGTGAAGGCTATGGACGCAGCGGTCACACCCTAGAGAAGGCCTTCCGTCACGCCCGCTTCGACCTATCGCTGACCGCCGCCGACCTATTCGGCTGGCAGGTCGGCGAATTCAGCGCAGATGTGCGCGACGGACTACTCAGCCGCGCCAGCTACTATCCGAATTTGGGCCTGAGCTTCATCATCCTGCCCTTTGGCGTGTTGGGGGCGCTGCTGTGGGGGGCGCGGAGCGCGCGCGCGCGGCTGGCTCGCCTGCTCATCTTCGGTGTTTGGCTGGCAGGGGCGCTGGGCTGGGCGCTGCTGCCGCTGCGCGTCTTCCCTACTAGTCTCATCCAAGACGCTGCTTTCTCTTGGCTGTGGATCATCGTAGGCCTGGGCTGGATTTTGTGGCCGTCTCTGGCGGTCGTCCTGCTGGGCTCGCGCGTTCCGCAGTTGGCTTGGGGCTGGCTGCTGGTGGCCCTGGCCCTCACGATCATCGTCGTGCAGATGACTTATTGGATCGGCTCACAGCGCTACAGCACGCGCTACTGGTACGAAGCCCTGGGCGCAGTCAGTCTGATCGCCGCCCTGCCGCTGGCCTGGGTCGTGCAACGTGGGAAGACGGCGCGCCTGCTGGGATACGGAGCGCTGATCGTCGTCCTGCTGGCTAGCCTGTACACCTACAGCCAACCGCGCATCAGCCTGCTGCACCGCTTCAACCTCATCTCGCCTCAACTTATCCAGGACGTGATGGCACAACGTGTAGACGACAGGCCGATCCTGGCCATCGTCAACGGCCCATCGACGGGCGACTCGCGGGTGCGCTGGTTCACCTATGGCGCGCTCATGGCAGCCACCAGCCCCTTCTACGACGGTCCGCTCAGCTTCGCTCGCGACAGCGGTGGCGCGCGCTCGGCCATCCTAGCGCGCTTCCCCCATCACCAGATCGTCGACCTAGACGCTGAAGGCACGACGATTCGCCTGCGCACGCCCTAGCTCCTCTGTGGAATGTATGAGCGCTGGGCCTTGCGACCGTGAAATTTGGTACAATCAGCCTGGGCGCGACCCAAGCGACGCGCTGCTCGTCCTCGTGCAAGGAGACATACCCCGACTATGCTCAACATCGCCTTTCATCCCACCGATCAGGCGCTGGCGGAGAAGCTGCAAGCTGACCTCAGCAAGACCTATATTCGCCTGGAGAAGCCCATGCTCATCGTCCTACTCAGCCAGGCAGCCCTGGCCGACGCCGAAGTGAGCCGCAGCGTGCAGCAGGCCCAAGCTGAAGGCGCGCGAATCGCCGTCATCCTACCGCAAGCGTTGACCAGTCTGCCCGCTCCCTATGCGGGCCTGCCTGTCTTCAGCGCGACCGACGGGCGCTATGAGATGAAAGGGCTGATGGCTTATCTCAATCGGGTTGATCTGGGAGAAACACGCATAGCGCGCAGCCGCGCGCTGCTGCTGCTCATGCTCGTCAGCGTGGCCGTCATGTTCGTCCTGGCGCTGTGGGGCGTCGGCTCTGGCCAGGTGCGCTTCCCCTCTAGCGAATACGCCACCGACGACGCCATCGCCTTCAGCCAAATCCAAACGCTCACCTTCCCCACGCTTGATCCGCTCATGCCGCGCAGCACAGAAGACGCGCTGGCCTTCCCCGCCACTGTGCAGGCCGCGCCCACGCGCAATCGACCCTATTTGGCGGGGACAGCCACCGCCTTGCCGCGCAACCTGGCCGCCACTCAAGAAGCCATCGCCACCAACGCGCTCATGACCATGCAGGTTCAGACTCAGGCAGCGCAGGTCAGCTCCACACCTACGCGTTAGCGCTGCCCACCCCCACCGACTTGCGGAACAAGCGCGCGCCTTTCTCCGTGTCCCAGGTCGGCAGCTCCTCTAGCGCGAAGGACGACAGCCAGCGCTCAGCCGCCTGGGCTTCGTCGTGGCGGGCCGCGTCGTCCAACAGAATGAGTGCGCCCTCGGCCAAAGCTGCATAGCAGACGGGCAAAGCAGGATAGCGCACCATCGGCTCAGGGTTGCCATGCTGCGTCGGCCCATCGATCAGCAGCAGGTCGTAGCCTTGCGCAGGCGGTGGTGGCACAGCCCCACAATCATACCAGGCCCAGGCTCGGCCCTCTAAACTGAGCGGCTTCAGCGGCGCGTGGATGACGCGGGCATAGCTGCTCAGGCCATGCGCGTCCAATTCATCGCGGGTGGCCTGAGCGAAGCACGCCTCATGATCCAGGCTGACGATCTGGCCCTGAGGAAGCTGGCCCAGACGCTCTAGCGCATAGGCCAGCAGCAGCGTTGATGTTCCGCCGCCGCATTCCAAGATGGCGCGCGGTTGGTGACGCAAGGTCAGGCGCAGCAGCAGACGACCAAAATCCGGCGAGATAGCCCAGCCGCGCATGGGGGGCAGGGGCAGGCGCGGTCGCAGATGGTGTAGCAGGGCCAGATACGCCTCGGTTTGGACATAGCTGGCCCGTACTTCGCGCAGCAAATCCATCAGCGTTGGCTCGACCACAGCCAGGGCCTAACAGCTCGGAGAGCAAGTGCCATTGATGAAGCCGCTCAGGCTGAGCGACCCGCTGACGGTGTAGCTGGCATGATATGTACCATTCGAACACATATCACCACTTGTGCCGCTCGGCGAGGTCGCGCCACTGATTTGGCCCTGGCCGCTAGGGTAGTAATTGACGGAAGATTCGCCAACATCGAGGACGGCGCCGGGCGGCAGCCCGCTCCAGACGACCTTCATGGCGATACCGCAGTCGTAGCCAATGACGAACGGCTCAGGTTCTACATTCGGCTCAGGCGTGGACGGCTTGAATTCAGGCGGAATGTCGTCGTATGGGATAACGCCAGCGTCAGCTTGGGCGAAGTACCAGCCGGCTTTGTAATACCAGTCGCGGATGGCGGGATTTGGGTGGTCGCAGCGGCCAAACCACGCGCCGCCAGGGTCGCAGCGGTTTTGGACGAAGGAGGGCGTGGCCGTCAGGGTAGGTGCTGGCGTAGGTTGTTGGCGCGTGGGGCGCGGGGTGGGCTGAATTTCGACCACTGTCTCGCATTCCAGGTCAATTGGGTAGTTCAGCACGTCAGGCGAGACCCTCTCCAGCAAGCACCAGTCTTGTCCCAGGACGACAGATGGCACGTCCTCTGGCTCGCTGAAGGGACAGGATACCTCGCGGTCGTTCGACTCGCCGTCGACGCCGCGATTGTCGGGTTCATCCAGGCACACGCGTGAACGCTGGCCCGTCGTGATGACAAGGTCTTGGCCGTCTTTGCCGCCTCCCATGACGCGCACCTCGCCGTCGATGACGATGATCTCCATCGTGTCGCCGTCGTCGATGATACGGTACAGCACAGTTGAACCCAGCTGCATTCTGGCGCCGTTGATCGTCAAATCGACCTTGAAGTTCTTTGGGCCTTGTACCAGCAAGACATCGTTGGTGGCTTCTACGCACTCCGGCGCGCCAATGCCAGTGCGCAGATAGAAGGCCTGCATAGGCATACGCTGCGTACCGTCTAGCTTGGGCAGCGCGCTCAGGTCAGCCGCCGACAGGGCAGTGAGCTGCACCCAGCCCACGCGCTCACCAACGGTGACGCGCGCCCACACTCCATCCGCGCTCAGCCCGTCGGCTTCCACGGCCTGGCCTGCGCTCAGGCTAGCGATGACGTTGCTGCGCGTGTCGGGAGCGCTGCGCGCGCCGACGTTGACTAGGACGCTGAGCGCGATCGGATCAGCGGGGGTGTAGGCATTTTCTGGCCTGACTGCATTCTCTAGCTCTACGTTGCCGACCAAGATGAAAGTCACGGCCTGGCCGGGCAGGCTATTGGGGACGTTGGCTTGTAGGTTGAGCAGGCCAATGCCCCACTGGCGCTCATCTACGCTGAGCTGGGCCGTCTGAATCTTGGCGATATCGAAGATGCTGGCCCGATCCGAGGGCTTGGAGAAGAAACCTTCGGGGACATCCACTGTGAACTGCGCCGAGACTAGGTCGTAGCCGTAGCAGGCTTCGTTGCGACCCACGCCAGCGCAGCTATCGCCTAAGGAGACCAGAGCGCGGTTGATGATGTCAGGGCAGCTCCCGCCGCGTTGGGCTTGGCCGAGAGCGACGCTGAGGCTCAGCACAACTAGCGCTGCGCCCCACAAGGATGACCGCTTGATGGTGAGCATGACTCTGCCTCATATCACTAAAATAAAAAAGGTATTTTTACTGTATGCTGATTTCTTGATGAGCGCAAATCATCTCATCAGAGCGCCAAGCCTACGTTCAGCCTACGTTTCTCCGCCGCTTCAGGGAACACTTTGCCGACGTCATTCGCTGATACAGACAGTCCGATGGCGTCCGCCGTCACATCCAGCATGGGCTTTTCATTTTCAGAGGACAGCGTCCTCAACGCCGTTCGTGACGCTTCAGACGACGCTCCATCGTCTGCACCAAGATAGAGCCAGTGACGGTCATCGTTAGGTAGATGAGCGACAGCACTAGGTAGGTCTCCAGGTACTGGAAGCTGCTGCCCGACCATTTGCGCGCCAATTGGGTGATCTCGTTCGTCCCCAGGATCGTCACCAGCGACGTATCTTTAATCATGGCTACGAAGTCGTTGCCCAGGGGCGGCAATATGGTGCGGATAGCCTGTGGCACGACGATCAGGCGCATGGTCTGCAGGTAAGTCATGCCCAGCGAACGCGCCGCCTCCACCTGGCCCTTTGGCACGCTGACGATCCCCGCGCGGAAGACTTCCGCCAAAAACGCGCCGTAGATGAGCGACAAGCCAGCGATAGCTGTGCCTTCATCGCGTCCGCGCCACACCAAATCAGGAATTTCAGGATTGTTGAGCAGACTACGCAGCAGCGGCAGAATTTCGCTGTTGATGACGCCGCGCAGAGCCGGCACGATGATGAAGCCTGCAATCAACAGGAAGACCAGGGCCGGTATGCCGCGCATGAACTCCACATAGAAGGTCGCAGCGTTATAGACCAGGGTGTGCAGCACAGAGACCAAGTGGCGCTTCCATCCCGCCCCATGATCGAGGATACGGGGCGGATAAGCACGGATAAGGCCGACAATCAGGCCAATCACCAGGGCGATCAAATAAGATACTACCGCCAAATAAATGGTCAAGCCAATGCCATCATCCAGCTCGTCATAAATCCGCCGATAATCTGGGCTGCTGCTGATGGAGATGACGACGTAAATCCACAGAATCACGATGGCTACAAACCACCAGGGAATACGCACCCAGCGCCGCCAGGGGATGAAAAGGGTGTCGTCGTTCTTACGTTTGCTGATGTTTTGCTCGCTGCTGAGAGCGTTCATGAGCCAATGCTTTCCTGAGAATGTGCTGTGACTTCGGGAAAAATCAAAGGGGCAAGGCCCGCAGCCTTGCCCCTCCAACAACCTGTGGCAAAGGATTAACGGCTCATGGCCGCGCGGAACGGCTCGAAGCCCCACTTGACGTTGATCGCGTCCAGCGTGCCATCCGCAATCATGCTCTCCAGCGCCGCGTTGAAGGCCTCCACCAACGGACTACCCTTCGGGAAGGCGAAGCCCAGTTGTTCGTTGGTCTTGATCGGGTCTTCAATCAGACGAATCTGGTCAGCATTCTCACCCACATAGCCCTGGCCCGCCACGTCGTCGATGACGGTGGCGTCCACGTCGCCAGCGATCAACGCCTGAATGGCCGCGCCGAAGTTGTCGAAGGCCACAATCCGCTCATCCCCCACCAGCTCTTGGGCCGTCAGGAAGTTGGTCGTGCCAGTCTGCACGCTGATCTTGAGGTTCTCATCGGCCACGAATTCTTCCACGCTGTCGAAGCGAGCTTCGCCCAGGCGCACCATCAGACGCTGGGTGATGTTGGCGTAGCCCATGCTGAAGTCGATGAGCTGACGACGCTCTTCGGTGATGGTGATCCCGTCGGCAGCCACGTCGAATTCGCCCCGACTGACGGCAACGATCATGCCATCCCAGCTCGTCTCGATGAACTGCGGCACGCAGTTGAGGCGCGCGCAGATTTCGTTGATGGTGTCGTAGTCCCAACCGACGGCTTCGCCAGTGGCGGTGTCGATGAAGTTGAAGGGCGGATAGGCGTTCTCAACCGCCACGGTGATCGTGCGTCCACCCAGGTCGGGCAGAGCAGAGGCTTGGGCTTGCACGGCAGGGGCTGCCAGCACTAACAGCGAAGAGAGCGCCAGGACGAGGCGTTTCATGCTCAGCATCGGTCATGCTCCTTTAACTGGTTTGCAAAGGGGGCTTAAGAGCCATATTCTTAACTATAACAAGCCCTAAGCATTTTGCCTATGAGTTTGATGAAAAATTCAACCCAGCAGGCCTTTTTGCCAGCGGGCCGCCAGCTGCTGCGAGGGATAGAAAGCCAGCGGTGGCAGGTCTGCACGAGCGAACCAGCCCAGCGCGTCGGCGTCGTCGGCGGCCTGTGGCCTGCCGTCCAGCCAGGCACAAGCGTAAGCGATCACTAAGTCGGCCTGGCCGTCGTCGCGACGCGGGAAAATCTCCAACAGGCGCTCCACTTGCACATGCAAGCCCGTCTCCTCCAGCACCTCGCGCACGACGGCCTGCTGCGGGTCTTCGTCGTAATCCATGAAGCCAGCGGGCATGGCCCACTGACCCTGGTGCGGTGGGAGGGCGCGGCGCACCAGCAGCAGGCGCTCTTCATGAACGATGAAGGCCAGCACCGCCACTTTGGGATCGAAGTAGACGACCAGGCTGCACTGTGGGCAGACAGGCCTCAGGCGTCCGCTGGCCTGCTGCCAAGTCAAAGGCGCGCCGCAGCGTGGGCAGAAGTTGGCTTCTCGGCTCATGGGCTGATTGTGACGTCAGCAAAGAAGGATACCAATAGGCGCAGCAGCGCACCCAACAAGCGCGGTAGCGCATCTATCAGTGTAGCGCTGGGGACAGCCATGCTCATGATAACTAAGTCTGTCTGCGCTTCGTCAGGCACGCCTTCTTCGGCGGCAGGCACGCCTTCTTCGGCCAGGCGCATGGTTGCCATCTCAGGCTGTGGGCTGGAAGCTTGCGCAGGAGCTGCAGCGGAGGGCGTGTCGGCCTGCGGCGAGTCCGAGCGACTGGGCGGCGGGGGCAAAACCTGGGCTGGCATAGCACGCTGAACCGTCACAGCGGGCGCCGCCGTCTGCGTCTCCATGAGCTGCATTTCAGCCAGGAGCTGCATGATGGCCGCGTCGGCTTCCGTGAGCGTGGGCGCAGGCGATGAAGCCAACGCGAGCGCCTCTTGGGCTTGCAGCTCAGTCAGGAGCTGCATGATGGCCGCGTCGGCTTCTGTGAGCGTGGGCGCGGGGCTGAGCGTTTCGGTGGGGGCAGCGGCCACCTGTGCCGAAGGCTCAGGGCGCGGCGCGTTGATGGACAGCAGCAGGCCGCCACCCAGCAGCAGCGCGACGGCGGCAGCGCTGGCCAAAAGCCACCCAACGACGCGCGGTGGACGAGCGGGCGCGGGGAGAGCGCGCGGCGCCGCCTGGGCCTGCTCTGGACTAAGGGCGAAGCTGCGCGGCGCGGGGCGAGCGGGCAGCGCGCGCAGCAAGGCGATGAGCCGCTCTTGAGCGCGGTATTCGGCGGCAAACGTCGGCTCAGTGGCCAGACGCTGTTCAACTTCGGTGCGCTGTGGCGGCGCCAGAGCGTCGGCTAGATAATCAGCGATCAGCGCTTTGTCGCGCTCGGTGATGGGAGGCATAGACATGGGCTAAGACCTGCTTCTGCGGTGGGCTTCTTCATGAAAGACGATATTGGGCGGGCAGAAGTTCCTCGACAGCCTGCAAGCAGCGGCGCACCGCCAAACGCGCACGGGCCAGGCGCGACTTTACTGTGCCAAGCTGAGCGTTGGTTGAGTCGGCCACCTCTTGGTACGACATACCCTGTACGTCGCACAAGATGAGCGTCAGGCGCTGCTCTGGATTGAGCGACTCTAGGCACTGCTGGATAGCCCGCTGCAGCTCGCGACTTTGCAGAGCCTGCTCTGGCGTCGGGCCACCGTCGGGCAGGGGCAAATCGCCTTCGTCGGCCAGATCATCCAGCGACTCGGCGGGACGGCGCTTGTCACGGCGCAGCACATCCAGCGCTTGGTTGCTGGCAATGCGCACGACCCAAGCACGGAAGTGTCCTCCCTGGAAGCTGGCGAATTTGCGATAGGCGCTGATGAAGGCTTCCTGAGTGACATCCTGGGCGCTGGCGTCATCTCCCAACATACGATAGACCACATTGTACACCACGTCCTGATGGCGCAGCACCAGGGCGTTGAACGCCTCCAGGTTGCCAGCCTGGGCCTGGCGGATGAGGGTCGCTTCGTCGCTCAGCGTCAAGTCAGCCATTGAAATTTTCTGCCTCTTGGCGTATCCTTCTTTGCCGCGCATCTCAAGCCGGAGTAGCCCAACGGCAGGAGGCAGGCGACTCAAAATCGTCACAGTGTGGGTTCGAATCCCACCTCCGGCATTCGCCTCGAATCAATCTGCAACATGATTAGCGGCCTTCAGGCCGCTTGTGCTTTTCACGAGGCCAGCGTATCATCGGGCAGTATAGCACATTTTTGCCTGAGTGGCCGACGATGGACGGACGCAAGCGCTGCGCTTGGTGTACGAGCGACCCCCTCTACCAAGCTTATCATGACGACGAATGGGGACGGCCGATTGTGGGAGACGACCGACGGTTGTATGAGCTGCTGGTGCTGGACATGAACCAAGCCGGCCTGAGCTGGATCACGATCTTGCGCAAGCGCGAGAACTTTCGGCGTGCTTTCGACGGTTTTGACGTGGCGATCATCGCAGATTATGGGCCAGATAAAGTAGAAGCGCTGCTGCAGGACAAAGGGATCATCCGCAACCGCGCCAAGATCGAAGCGGCCATCTTCGCGGCGCGCGACGTCTTGGCTATCCAGCGCGAGTACGGCTCATTCAGCAACTATCTATGGGCCTTTGTGCAGCACCAGCCCATCATCTACCATCGCCAGAGCCTGGCCGACGTGCCAGAGTACACCCCTGAAGCGCAGGCCATGAGCGCAGCGCTCAGGAAACGCGGCTGGCGCTTCGTCGGGCCGACGGTGTGCTACGCCTTTATGCAGTCAGCGGGCTTGGTCAACGATCACACTGCCGACTGCTGGCTCGCGCCATAGCGCTTTATTCAGGCAGCGGCGGCGGATTGAAGGTGCGGTTGAGCAAGCGGTAGACCTTGTCGGCGGCCGCGCCACAGGTCGTCAGGGCGGCTTGCCCGACGGGCAGCATGGCCAGGGCCAGCAGCAGATGATCGGCGCCGACGTAGTGGCTGCCCAGCTTCTCTGCCAGGTTGACAGCTTCTTCCAGCAGCGGCTCTATGCTAGGCATGAGGCTGGGGTGCTGATGAGCCAGGGCGCTACGCAGGCGCTCCACGTCTAGTCCACCCTGACGCAGAATAGCAGCCGTCGCGACGCGGCTCTCTTGGGCCAGGGCCAGCAATAGATGGCCGAAGCTCACGTTGGGATGGCTCTGCTCAACAGCCAGCGCCTCGGCGCTGTTCAAGACGCGGCGCGCCACTTCGCTCAGACGGGCGTTAGCGCGGATAGTCTCTAAGCTGAATTCGCGTTGACCATCGCTGATGGCGCGGCGCACGCGACGGCGCACCTGCTCGGCGGTCACGTCCAGCAGACGCAGCAAGTCGATGGCGTTGCCCACGTTGTTGCGCGTGAAGCCTAAAATCAGATGTTCCGTCCCAATGTAATGCTGGCCCAACCAATCCGACTCTTCTTCAGCTTGCTGCAAGGCCAGCAAGAACGAAGGGCTGGGCGGCGCAGGGGTGTCGCGCTCTACCCGCTCCATCATGCGCTTGAGGTACACCCCCACCAACGCCACCGTCAGGCCGAAATCGCTCAGCACCTGCGCGCCAATGCTGCCTTCGGCCAGCAGAACGCCGAGCAGCAGGTGGCCCGTGTCCTGATAGGGGTGCTGAAAGCCATCGGCTAGCGTCTGAGCGTGGCTCAGAGCGCGGTTGGCGTGGTGGCTGTAGCGCTGGGATAACGTCATTCCTCAAACCATCATCACGGCGAACGGTTAGTGCGGCGCGACTTGCGCTCGGCTTCGGCGGCGTCTAAGGCAGATTTTGCCTTCTCATGGACCGGCAAAGCGCGGGCGGGGTCTGTACCCTTCACCTGGCGATACAATTCGCTCACCTGGCGGCTATCTCCTGATTCTAGCACAGACAGCATTTCTTGGGACGACATGCGGCCATATTCGCGCGACATGGCGCGGAAGTTCACCTGGCGGATCAGGCGGTCGAGCGCGGCGCTCTGGCACTGCGGGCAACGACGGTCTGCGTCCTGTTCGTAGGTCGCGCGCGACTTGTAGAACAAGCTGAACTCTGTGGCGCAAGCTTGGCAGCGAAATTCATACATGGGCATAGAACAACCCTCCGATTATCGATAGCCTAAGCGACGGGGGTGCTGTGTGCTTGAACTAGCGGCAGGGTCACGCGCACCAGCGTCCCCTGAGGATGGTGCGGACGTATTTCGATGAGGCCATCATGAGCGCGGATGATCTTCTGAGCGATGGGCAGGCCCAAGCCCACCCCTTGCGGATAGACTTCACGGGCGGCGTCGGCGCGATGGAAGTTCTCAAAGATATGCAGGCGCGCCTCTTGGTCGATCCCTATGCCCTCATCCACAATTTCAATCTGGATGCGGTTAGGCTGAGCCTGGGTGCGCACGTGGATTGCCTTGCCATGCGGCGTGTAGACGACAGCGTTGTGTAGTAGGCGGCGCAGCGCTTGGGCTAGACGAGCGCGATTGCCATACAAGCGCGGCGCACCAATGTCCAAGTCAACCTGCCAGCGGTGTGGGCTGTGCTGTGCTTCTGGGATCAGGCTGTAAACCAGGGCATTGACGTCGATCAGCTCAACGCTCTCGTTGCGCGGATCGCGCTCTAGGCTGGTAATCAGCACCAAGTCGTCCAGCAGCAGCTTCAGGCGCTCAATCTCAAAGTCAATGGTGGCTTCCAGGCTGGGGCGGCGCTCTTCAGGCAGGCGCGTGTAGAGATAGACGCAGTTCTTGATGTTGGCTAGCGGCGTGCGCACATGGTGCGAAAAATCGTCCACCAGGGCGCGCAGCAGGGCCAAGCGTTCCTGCTGCATTTGGGCCAGCATTTCGTTTTGGGCAGCCTTCTTACGCTCGCTGATGTCGCGGACAATGCTTTGAATGTACATAGGTTGGCCGTCTTCGTCGCGCACCAGCATAATGCTCACTTCACCTGGAAAGGTGGTCTTGTCTTTGCGGCGGAAAGTACGCTCATAGACAGGGACGATCTGGCCTGTTTGCAGGTGCTGGCGAATTTGTTCGCTGTCGTGGGATTCTTCGGGCAGGATGTACTGATCCATCGGCCCATGAACCTCAGCGCCAGGTGGCAGGCCGAGCATACGCAGGCCGCTGGGGTTGGTCTCTAGCAATATGCCATCATTGCTGATGATGAAGACGGCATCGGCGGTCTGATTGAACAGAGCATCGTAGCGCAGTTGGCTCTCGCGGCGACGACGCTGTTCTTCGTGGCGTTCGCTAATGTCGCGGGCAATCGTCACTAGCACGGATTGACCCCGATAGACCAACGGCTTAGTGACGACCTCGATCGGCGTGCTAGTACCCTGGCTGTGTTGCACGCGGACGATCAGCGGCTCAGTTTCCTGGAGCTGGTTGAAGTAGAGGGCGGCGCGGTGGCGGTCTTCAGGATGGACGTAGCGGAGCATAGACGTGTTGCGCATGGCCTCAAGCGTGTGGCCTGTCAGGCGTTCTAGGGAGGCGTTGCCATCCAAAATGCGGCCCTGGTGGTCAGTGATGACGAGCGCATCGAAGGTGGCATCCATCAAGCGGTGCAAGCGTAGGTCGTTCTCGGCTAATTCGCGGCTTTGGCGGTACAAGACGACGTTCAACGCGATGAGCAGCAGCCCACAAAAGACGCTCGATAACCACAACAAGACCATCGTCGTGTTCCAAGCCTCCGATAGGCTGAGTGACAGCACGAGGTCGGCCAGGATCACCAACCAGGCCAAGAGTGTGAACCACGTCACCAGTCGGGTCGTCGCATTCATGCTATTGAGCTTGCTTTCTGCAGTCTGACAGCGAACGACAGCGCGCCTTATCATGATACTGCATACTGCCCAGGCGCGCATGAATCCGCGTTGAGATCAGACTTGTTCGCTGGGGATGGCCAGAGCAGTGAAGCGCATGAAAGCTCGCTCTTGGGGCGTCATCTCGTTGGGGTACTGCGTCTCGTCGTAGGCTTCTAGGATACGGTAACCCTCTTTGATGTAGCCGCGCACCGTGTGTAGGCTGATCCCCATCTCATCGGCGGCCAGATGGGCCGGCATACCCTCAATGACGCACAGCTTAATAGCCTGGCGAACGCGCTCAGTCATCTCTGGATATTGGCGCTGGGGCGGCAACACGACGGCATGACGCACTTTGCTCTGGAAGGACTCCTGGGCTTGGCGCAGCAGGTTTTGAGTGATAGTGAAGCCGTTTTCCAGGGCGTAAACGATAGCCCAGGTGATCTGGAGCTGCACGTCCTGCTTGAGTAAGAAGGCTCTAGCCCCACCTTCGGCTGCCGCATCCAACAGATCGGCTTGCGGGGTCTGCCCCAGGCAGATGACCGTCAGCTTGTCCACCAGACGCCGCAGGCGATGCATGAGGCTCAGCAGGGCCTGTGGGCCACCGACGTGATCGGCGTCCATCACCAGTACGTCGGGCTTTTCAGGCTGAGGCAGGCGTTGTAGCGTGTCGAGCAGAGCCTGAAGATAGATGGTGCTGTAAATGACACGAGTGCGCCGATCCCAGGCCAGGTAGCTGTTGAGGGCTTGCAGAGCGTAAAAATCGCTGTCGTAGAGGGCGACCTTCAAGTTATAGGTGGTGAGCTTGGCCATGAGCGCTCCTCAACATGGCGAGGTTCAAGGGCGGGATGTGGGTTCAGCCGTCGCTTCTGCCGGGCGAACGCGCAGGGGTGGCACGCCTTGTCCTACATAGGGCGGGCAGGCCTCGTTGATGACTAGCACCAGACCAGGATAGATGCGATGAGGTCTGCGTAGGTTGTTGCTGCGGGCCAAACACTCACGGTCACGGTTGTACAGGGCGGCGATCCCGTCCAGCGTCTCTCGCGGTTGGATGACGTGCGTCTTGGCGCTGCTGGCCACCAGCTCTGCTCCGCCCCCCATGCCAAAATCCATCGGGTCGAAGTCATCCTGGCCATAGGGCGGCGCGTTGTCAGGGATGATGACGCTCATGCTGGGCAGAATTACGTCGCGCCTAGGGTTGGAAATGTCGTTGAGACGAGCCAGCAGCGCGTAAGACACGTTGAACTGGCGAGCGATGGCGTCCAGGCTGGTCGGCACATCGGGTGAGTAGAGCTTGCCGCGCGGCGGAGCGTCTAGGGGTGGGAAGACGCCGAATGGCACGGCTTCATCGGGCAGGGCCAAGCATTGGCCGATGGCCAGGCCTGCCCCGCGCTCTAAGCCGTTGGTGCGCATGAGCTGTTCAACGCTGATGTTCAGCGCCAAAGCAATTGTGCTAGGATTGTCGTTCAGGCGTACGCGGTAGCCCGCGCACTCATCGCTGAAGGTGCTGACCTGGCGGCGCACCGTCGGCACGAGCTGGCCGTTGTAGCGCGGGTCTTCGTCGTAGCGCGGGCAAGACACGCTGATGCGCAACTCCTGTCCCACGCGCAGGCTGCTAGGCCGTTTAATGTCGTTTTGAGCCTGGATGCACAGCGGCGAAACGTCAAAGAGTGCGCCGATGGTGTCCAGCGTATCGTTGGTTCGCACAGTGTAGATGACGTCCTGGGTGATGGGCAGATTGTTGGTAGTCTGAGCCAGGGCCAGGCCCGTCAGCGGCAGGCCAATCAGAACGGCAAAGAGGCGATTCATGCGCATGATGGAGTCCTCAATCATCCGACGAACAGCTTAAGCATACCACGCAGGGCCGAGGCGTGCCATGCACCTATCTGCCGCCGCGCGCCACACGGTTCAGGATGTCGAACCAGAAGGGCGCACCCTGCGAGATGGCGATGATCGTCACAGCTAAGCCGACCAACTTGGTCATCAGCAGGCTGAACCAATAGGGATTGCTGCCAATCAGCGGGAGCAGATTCCAAATGTTGCCCGTGTCGTTGAAGAAACCTTCCGTTGAAACGTCGCGCGGCACGCCTTCCAGGCTGACGAAGCGCCAACCCAAAGGCAAATTCAGTCCGCTGATGACGTTGAGCGTGGTCTGGGCCTGAGCGATGGCCTGAGTGACTGTCTCTACCGTCTTGATTGTCGCCTGTTCGCTGCTGGCCACGCTGACGATGCTTTGCGCGTCGGTGGTGGGGGTAGGCTGAGGCGTCTCTGGCACGACTTCTGCTTCCTCGGTCTCCAGGGGCAGCAGGCCGAAGTCTTCGGGCGTAGGGCTGGGGAAGACGAAAGGCGTCGGCGTGGGCAGGAATACGCCGCTCTCAGTGGGGACAGGCAGGGCCGTCGGCGCGGGAGCAGGCGTGGGCGTCGCCAGCACGTCGCCAGCGATGGCTTGCAGGTCAGTGGTGCGAGCGGCTGTGGCGACGGCGGCGCGCAGCGTCGGATCGTTCCACAGGGTGCGAGCGATGTGGATGGAGTCGACGTTCAGCACAAATACAATCGCCGTCGCCGTCAGGATGGAGATGAGCTGCATGTTGGCCTTGAAGCTCTCGCTGGCGCGCGTCATGCCTTCATTGAACCAGGCCACGAGCTGTTCTTCGGCTTCTTCCATCGTCTGCGAGGTGGCGATGACCGTCTGCATGACGGTGCGGAAGACGTCGTTCTTGACGCTGCGCAGGCCCGCCAGCAAGCCTTGCAAGTTGCTGGAGTCCGTACCCTTCCCGACGAGTTCCTCGGCCTTGTCTATCGCTTCTAGCAGGGCGTCGCGGTAGAGCGGCTCTGGCACGGTCAGCACGACTTGGCGCAGCTCCTCAAAGTCGCTAGAGTTCTTGCGCGCGCGGGCGATGGCTAGGGCGACTTTGCGCCGCTCCATGCCTTTGGGCATGTCGTTCAGCACCTTGAGCAGCGCCTCGTAAATCTGGGCGTCGGATTCGCTGCGCACGATGTTCATCAGCACCTTGACGAAGGTCTTCGGCTCAATGCGATTCACGGCGTTCAGCTTGGCGCTGACAATGGCCGCTGCTTCTTCTTCTGTGAGTTGACGGTTGGGCGCAATCGGGGCGCTCTTGACCAGGCGGATCAGCGGATGAGTGAGGACTTTAGCGCGCAGCGTCGGATCATCGATCATCTGGGCGATCCCATCGCGCAGATGACGGGCGCGCAGTTGTAGGATGGCGCTCAGGACGCCGTTCACTTGCGTCACCAAAATGCTGAACAAAGCAAAGACGAAGACCATGCCCAAAATGACTTGGACAATGGGCGAATCAAGCATAGTTTCCTCCTCGTGGTCACAAGTGACCCGGTGGCAAGGTGAGGCTCATGCTGCCTATTCTAACCAAAAAATCATTTTCACGATAGCAACCGGCAGCGCTCAGCCTGTCGACGTCTCGGCGCTGACGAGCTATTGGCCCACACCTGCCGATGCTTCACTGTCCGCCGCGCGGATCAGGGTAGGCATGGCCGCCGCCAAAGTCGAAGCGTGGCGTAGCAGTGGGGCGCGGCGGCAGCGGCGCGTTGTAATCTACGCTCAGCGAGGCGATGACCGCGCGCGTCTCTAGGGTGATGAGAGCCAACCAGCCCACTCGGCCTTCAGCATTGACCTTGACCCAGGGACTATAGGGGCTACGCGCCAACAGCTCAACTTGCGTGCCTTGCGGCAGCGTGGTGATGATCCCAAAGGCCGTATCCGGCGCTGTGCGCAGATTCGCCCCCTGCGAGACGATCACGCGCGCCTGGCTGGCCAGTGCGCCGTAACGCTGTGGCGGCATGGGGGTGCTGTCATAGCGCTGGCGAACCTCCCCCAAGACTCCCTGGAGCAGATCAGAGCGCATCCAGCCGGTTTCGCCGTTGCCCAAGCGCACGTGCAGCCACTCGGCCTGCGATTGGCTCTGGCCCAAGACGCTGACGACTTGATCGGGTGGTACTTGGTAGAGCAACTGGGCGCTGAGGCCTGGCGCAGCGCGCATGTTCACTTGGCCGATAGTCTGTGCATAGCCAGGCTGGGGGAGCTGCACGGGGCGGTCGAAGATGGCCAGCGGCAAATGATCGATCCAATCCCAGACCAGCGGCACGGGCTGAGCCAAGAGCTGGCGCGGCGTCGTCCAGTCGGTGTTAGGAGGATAGAGGACGGTGGCTTGCATCCCAGGATAGAGGACGACGATCTGGCCCAAGATGGTCAGACGGATCAGGCCCTCGATGGCGATGAAGTGCGTCAGCGGGCCATCAGGCGACCCCTGTTCCGTCTCAACCACCAGCGAGCCGTTCAGCTCCACCGAGACGCCATTGATGACCAGGCGGCTGATCTGACCGAAGACACTTTGGACGATGAAGGCGCTGCGCGGCTGAGAGGGACAAGGCATAGGGGTGAAGTTCGTCTCAACGCTGAGGATCGACCAGGGTGGGAAGTCAGCGGCGCCGAGCGAGACGTCGCGTAGGCGCACATCGCCCAACAGCAGTGCATTGAGCGCAGGCTGTTCGTCCAGATGCAGGTACACAATGCCACCACCGCCCTGGCTGAGCAGCGGCGCGGTGTGGACGGCTTGCACTTGGCTCGCCTCCACCAGCGCTCCCAGAGTGCTGAAGCTGTTGGCCAAGTTACCTCCAGGCTCAACGCTCTGAGGTGGCAGGCCCGCATTGCAGAAGAAGCCTCCAGGCTTGCCCAGACAGGCTTCGCCGGCAGTTTGATACACGCTTTGCAGGGCCGCTTCACAGGCCTGAGCCAGGGCTGCCGCGTCGGACGTGGCGCTGGGGATGGGCGTCGCGCTCAGGGTAGGGGTGGGGCTGGGCAAGGCCAGGGTAGGGATGAGCGTCGGCTGCGGAGTCGGGGTGACGACGATCACGATGGGGCCAGGGCTGGCCTGTGCCAGGGGTAGGGCATCCACCTCGCGGACGCTGGCGGCCTGCTGCGGCTGGCAGGCGCTCAGCAGCAGCCCAAGCCCGAACAAGCTCGCTATGCCCCATCGTGAGAGGCGTATCAGGCGCATGAGCGCTCCTAACGTGCAAATCGGCGAGTAGATACCGCAGCATTGTACAACAAAGCCCGCTTCCAAGCCTGCCTTCTCGCTGGCGTGACCCGTTGTTACAATAGGCCTTATGATCCAGCCACGTCCAGAAGTACTCATCATCGGCAGTGGCCCAGCGGGCATCGCCAGCGCCCTGGCTCTGCGCCGCCGCAACCTGCCTTATCGCTTAGTGGAGAAAACGACGCGCCTGGCCGATACCTGGGCCAGCCTATACCCCTCGCTGCGCCTGAACACTAGTCGCTTCTACTCACACCTAGAGGGCCACCGCTTTCCGCTGCATTATGGCATCTTCGCGAGCGGCAAACAGTACCACGAATATTTAGTGCGCGTCGTGGAGCGCGAAGGCCTAGCCGTAGAATTCAATCGCGAGGTGCGCCGAGTCTCGGCACAAGACGGCCTATGGCGCGTGGACTTCGCCGATGGCGCAGTGGAGCATCACCGCGCGGTCATCAGTGCGACGGGCATTTATGGCCGTCCGACGTGGCCTAACATCCCCGATATGGACGTTTTCATGGGCCAAGTGATCCATGCCCACGACTACAAGCACCCCGATCAACTGCGTGGTCGGCGCGTACTGGTCGTCGGCACAGGCCCCAGCGGCGTCGATATCGCCATCGCCGCTTCGCAAGTGGCCGATCAGACGGCCATCAGTATGCGCAGTGGCGTAGACCTCAAGCGGCGCTACCCGCTAGGCCTACCCATCCACGCTTGGCTTATGCTAGGCCTGCTGCTGCCTCGTCCTGTTTGCCGCCGCCTCATGCGCGCTGTCGGACAGATGGGCTATCCGCAACAGGAACGTTACGGCCTGCGCAAGCCTCAGGGCGGCGGCCTAACTGCCTACCAGGGTCCAGAGTTGCTGCGCGCTGTCCAGCGTGGCCTGATCCAGCCAGTGCCAGGGCCAACCCGCTTCAGCCCGCATGGCGTCATCTTGGCCGACGGCTCATGCTATCCCGCCGACTTGGTCGTGCTGGCCACTGGCTATGAACCCGTCCTGCACGATTATCTAGACGTTCCCATGCAGTTCAGCGACGAAGCCTGGCGCAGCCCCAACCCCTGCGATTGGGAGATCGGCCCTAACGGCCAGCGCGGCTTCCCGCTGCTAGATCGCGCTCAGCATCCCAACGGACGACAGATTCTAGGACAGCACGGTCTGTACGTCGTCGGCGTTTATTACA
The DNA here is from genome assembly GCA_025055175.1 of Anaerolineae bacterium. GTDB lineage: Bacteria > Chloroflexota > Anaerolineae > Aggregatilineales > Phototrophicaceae > JAVQVU01. Next base: position 38,341 of record JANWYT010000015.1, read on the forward strand.
AGGGCAAAGGGGCGCTTTACAACATCAACGTCGAAGCGCGCATCGCCGCCGAGCAAATCGCGGCCTGGTGGGCGCAACCCTGACGTCTCTCTCGGCTCACGCCCCAACCTCTCCTTCATCAGGGAGAAGTGCCAGGAATGAGGCTTCCGAACAGGTTTGAAGGCCAAATGCGCCTACGCGGCTCAGCTCGGCAGCCCCAAACCTCTGAGCCACTCGTTGACCAGGGCAGCGGTTTGGCGTGGCGCAGAATGAGGGAACAGGTGACCATGCCCTGCTATCTCGGCGTAATCGGCGTTGGGCAACAGAGCGCGCACTCGCTCCACGCTGTCGTCGACGAAGATGTCGCTGTGTTGTCCGCGCACGATCAGCGTCGGCGTGAGGCCGTCTAGCCGGCCCAAGTCCTCCCAGGTACGCGCCCAACCCGTGCTGAAGTAGAAAGCTTCCCATTCAGCGGGCCAGGTGAGCGTGACGCCACCTTCAGGCTTGGGGCGCGTGCCGTGCTGCGCATACAAGCGCAGAGCTTCATCGTCCCAATCGGCGAACAGCCTAGAGCCGCGCCAGCGCTCGTAGGCCGCTGCGGCGCTGTCGAAATCGCGCTTGCGCCGCAGCGCGCCCTGGGTGAGCGGATGCTGTTCGATCAGGCCCTGAGCCTTGAGGTCGGCCATCATGGTCAGCACGTTGGGGTGCAGCAGAGTCGGATCGAGCAAGACCAGGGCGCGCACCATCTGAGGGCGATGGATGGTGGCCAGCAAACTGGCAATTCCGCCGAAGCTGTGGCCCACCGCCACCAGCGGGCCGAGCTGATAGGCGTCCCAAGCTGCCAGCAAGTCATCGGCCAGGTGTTCCCAGTCGTTCACCACGCCCCAGGGGGGCGACTGACCATCGCCCCAAAGGGCGCGCGGCGGGCAGGACAGCACACGCCAGCCCGCGAATTCCCGATACATGGGCGCGTAGCTTTGCAGGACGAAGCCGTTCGCGGGAGCTAGATGTAGGATGGGCGAAGACGAGTCGCCGTGCAGTTCTAGCAGGGTCTGGGGCATGGCTCAGGCCTCCGCCAATTGGATCGTGCCGTCGTTCATGCTGATGATCGTCGCCAGGGCATAGACGGGTAGATCGGCGTAGCCTGCCTCGCGTAAAGACTGCCTGCCGCCCTCAAAGGTCTTCTCCACCACCACGCCGACGCCGACAACGTGGGCCTGGGCTGCCTCCACCATGCGGCACAGAGCCTTGAGCGTCTCGCCGCTGGCCAAGAAGTCGTCGATGATGAGGACGTTTTCGTCGGGGCGCAGAAACTCGCTGCTGACCATCAGCTCCACGACGCCGCCTTTGGTGTGGCTGGGGGCGGTCTCCAGGAAGATAGGGCCGCTCATGGTGATGGGGCGCTTCTTGCGGGCATAGACCAGCGGCACGCCCAGTTCAATGCCCGTCACCAGGGCCGGCGCAATGCCGCTGATCTCCGCCGTCAAAATGCGATCAATCTCCAGGTGGCGAAACTCGTCTGCCAGGCGGCGGCCCATCTGGGCCATGAGTAGCGGGTCAATTTGATGGTTGAGCAAGCTGTCGATCTTCAAGATTCCGCCGCCGAGGTTGCGGCCCTCAGCGCGAATGCGTTCGACGAGTGCGGGTAGGGTCATGGGGTCTCCTCATCAACGAAGCCAGGGGGCATCAGCGCCCATCCATCTCAGCGCGCACGGTCTCCAGCAGGTTGTCGGCGCGGATTTGGCCCAGATTGTAGCACGGCCCACCCAACTGTTCCGCTAGGCGCTTGGCCAAGCCCTGGTCGAAGGCCACATGCTCCATGTTGATCGTCACCGTACGAATTTCGGACTCGCGGATCAGGTGGGCGATGGTGTTGGCTTCTTCTAGCGGCGAGAGGTTGGGAGTCATGCTGACGTTGCCCGCGCCATCGGTGAGCAGGATCATGAGCGGCATGACATCTGGATGACTGGCTTTCTCGCGCAAGATGGTTTCGTAGGACAGCATGAGGCCGGCCGAGAGCGGCGTCTTGCCGCCCACTGGAATATCAACCAGGGCCTGTTTGGCCAGCAGCACGCTGCTGGTGGGCGGCAGCACCAACGAAGCACGATCTTTCTGGAAGACGATGAGGCCGACGCGATCGCGGCGCTGGTAGGCATCGGTCAGCAACGACATGATAGCGCCTTTGGTGGCCTCCATGCGCTCGCTGACGGCCATACTCCAACTGGCATCGACGACGAACAGGATGAGGTTGGCGGCCTTCTTGACGCGCACCTTACGCTGAAGATCGCGCTTGTGCAAGGCGTAGGCCACGCCGCGCACAGCCTTCTCCTCGCGGCGCTCCACTTGGTGGATGGCAGCGGCGCGCAGGGTGGCGTCGAAGGCGATGTCGTGGAGCTTATCGCCCGCCGGCACAGCGCGGATGTAGCGTCCGCGCTTGCGGTCGGTCTTGGTGGTGCTGCGGCGGCCTGCCTGGCGGCGCGTCATCCTGTCTAGGTCTGTGTTGAGCTTGCGCGCCTGGAATTCCTCGCCGCTCTTGATCTTCTTGCCGCCCTCCCACCACTGAGCGTCGGCGTTGGGGAACATCTGCTGGCGAGCCGCTTCTTGTGGCGCCAGATCAGGCGTGTTCTGTTCCCCTGCTGCTTCTACCTGCTCACTTTTTTTTTACCCTGGGCCTGTTGGCCCTGCTGTTGCGCGGCGTCCTGTTGGCCTTCTTGCTCTTGGCCGTCTTCGTTCAGGTCAGCACGAGCGTTCTGCACCATGTCGTCCACCTTGTCTAGGCGCGCGCTGGCATCGGCGAAAGGCCCGCGCTTGAGGCGGTGCGGGATAGCCAGCTTGACAGCCAGGCTGATGTCGCGGTCGCTGATGGTCGTGCGGCCTTCATAGGCGGCGTGGGCGCGCGCCGCTTTCAGGATTACCAGGTCGGCGCGGTGACCGTCGATCTTCAACTCGCTGGTCACGCTGGCGATCAGGCGCAGGTCGTTGCGCGTGTGCTTGACCTGAGGGAGCAGCTTGCGGGCTTGGGCGATACGCTGCGAGAGTTCCTCTTCGCGCGGCTGCCATTCCTCACGGAAGGCAGCGGCGTCGTTCTCAAAGGCCAGGTGACGCTCTAGGATGGTGATCCGTTCGTTGGTGTTGCGGATGCCTTCGACTTCGACAGACAGGGCGAAGCGATCTAGCAGCTGAGGGCGCAGATCGCCTTCTTCTGGGTTCATCGTCCCCACCAGGATGAAACGGGCTGGATGAGAGAAGGAAATGCCCTCGCGTTCGATGACATTGACGCCCATCGCAGCACTGTCCAACAACAGATCGACGATATGATCGTCCAGTAGGTTGACCTCGTCGATGTAGAGAATGCCGCGGTTGGCCGCCGCCAACACGCCGCTCTCGAAGTGTTTCTCACCCTTCTGAATGGCGCGTTCAATGTCCAGCGTCCCCACGACGCGATCTTCAGTGGCGCTGACAGGTAGATCGATGAACGGCACGCGGCGGCGTTCGACAGGGATCGTCATCCCCTTAAGGTACTTCTCGCGGCTGATGTCTGACCAGGTATCGGGGTGCAGCGGATCGTCGTTGAAGGGCGAATCGGCGATGACTTCAATTTCGGGCAGCAGGGCGGCCAGCGCACGAGCAGCAGTCGATTTGCCCGTGCCGCGCTCACCTCGGATCAGGACGCCGCCGATGCGCATGTCGATGGCGTTGAGGATCAGTGCCAGGCGCATCAGGTCTTGGCCAACAATCGCGGTGAACGGATAGATGGGAGGGCGTTTGTTCATGCGGAAGTCCTTAAGGCAGTTGGTCTCAAGATGATCGGCCATTATAGGCAAAGCCACTAGCACGGCATAGGGGCGAGTGAGGCTAGGTCATGGGCTTCTTATGGGCTAGATTTGCAGCTCACCCTGATGAACGCTATAGTTGATGACCTATCGTCTATTGATCGTTTATTGCCTGAGGTCATGCCCATGTCTAGCTCAGAAAATGCGTATCCTGCCCACGTCATCGGCGAGCCGATCATCACCTGCAAGAAGGTGAACAAATGGTTTGGCGATTTTCACGTCCTCAAAGATATTGATATGGAGGTGCGCGAGCGCGAAGTCGTCGTCATCATCGGCCCCAGCGGCAGCGGTAAAAGCACGCTCATCCGCTGCATTAACCGCCTGGAAGAACACCAAGAAGGTCATCTGATCGTCGATGGCGTGGAGCTGACCAACGACATCGCCAACATCAGCGCCGTGCGCCGCGAGACGGGCATGGTCTTCCAGCAGTTCAACTTGTTCCCGCACCTCACGGTGTTAGAGAACATCACCCTAGCTCAGCGCCATGTGCGCCGTCGTCCCAAAGCGGAAGCTGAAGAGAAGGCCATGCGTCTGCTGGAGCGCGTCGGCATTCCAGAACAGGCTCACAAGTACCCCGGCCAGCTGAGCGGTGGTCAGCAGCAGCGCGTGGCTATCGCTCGCGCTCTGGCCATGGATCCCAAGATCATGCTCTTCGACGAACCCACCTCCGCGCTTGACCCGGAGATGATTAAAGAAGTGCTGGACGTGATGAAGGAGCTGGCCCGCAGCGGCATGACGATGATCGTCGTCACTCACGAGATGGGCTTCGCGCGCGAGGTGGCCGACCGCGTCATCTTCATGGACGGTGGCCGCATCGTCGAAGTCGGCACGCCCGAACACTTCTTTGAGAATCCACAACACGACCGCACCAAGCTGTTCCTCAGCCAGATTCTGTAGGGCAGAAGCGCCGACCGCCTGGGCAGGGGCATGACGTCATGCCCCTGTGCAAAGCAGACAGGCGGGGCAACCCTGCTTCAAGTGACGACGTTCACTTTTGGCTCTTGGCCCTTGCGGCCTGGGATGAAGACGACACGCGCAGGTTGCGCGCCTTGCAAAACCTTCTGCACGGCCTCGCTGGCCAGGGCCAGGGCTTCAGCGTCAGCTTGCTGAATGTCGACAGGGACGAGTTGCTTGTCGCGCGGCTTGCCGTTGACCATGATTACCAGCTCCACCATGTCTTCTTTGGCCTTGTCGGCGTCGTAGGCGGGCCACTCCTGCGCGTGGACGCTGTAGGGCCAGCCCAAGCGCTGCCATAGTTCTTCAGCGATGTGCGGCGTGATGGGCGCCATCAAGCGCAGCACTGCGCTGGCGGCTTCGCGGAAGGCCGCATGGCTGATTTGGTTGGCGCGCACCGCTGTCTTGAGTTCATTGCGCAGAGCCATCAGCGCCGCGACGGCAGTGTTGAAGCTGAAGCTCTCCAGACTGCGAGTCACGCGGTCGATGGTCTGGTGCAGAGCGCGCTCCAGGTTGCGCTCCGCCTGCGGATTGCCCTGCGCAGGGAAGTCTGTGGTCAGCAAAATGTCCCACATGTCGTTCAGCCAGCGCACCACGCCAACGACGTTGGTCTCGTCCCAGGGGCCGCCCTTCTGCCAGTCGAAGGCGAACATCAGATGGGCGCGCACTGCGTCTGTGCCATAGGTGGCCACCAACTGATCGGGGTTGACGACGTTGCCTTTGCTCTTAGACATGCGTTGAATGTCCAAGTGGTGCAGCAGTTGGTTGACGTTGGCAGCCCCCTCCACGCGCGGGATGATGATCTCGGCGTCGTCTAGCACTTCTACTAGGCGCAGCTCTGGCCCTACGAACAGCGTCTTCTCCACGCGCTTCATAATCTCGCCCATCACGCCGCCAAAATGAGACGGAGCTTCAGTGGGATCGATGACTTCTACGCGCTGCGCGAACAACTTCTCACCTTCAAAGTAACCCTCGCACAGCACGAAGTCGCCCACTCGCTCTGCCCCCAAGACCTGGCCCTGGTTGCGCAGTTGCAGCATAGGCTCGTCGAACATAGTCTCCACGTCGCGGCCGTGCGCAGCGGCAATCTTGGCGGCTTCATCGAACATGCCCAAGTCGCGCATGGCTTTGTTGAAGAAGCGGGCGTAGAGCAAGTGCATGGTGGCGTGTTCAGCGCCGCCTGTGTAGGTATCGACAGGCAACCAGTAGGCGGCTTCTTCGGGGTCGAAGGGAGCTGTGTCTAGCTTGGGCGAGAGGTAGCGATACCAGTACCAGGACGAACACATGAAGGTGTCCATCGTGTCGGTCTCGCGGCGTAGGCCGTTGCCCGCGTTGTAAAACGGCTCGTGGGTCTTCAGCGGACTAGGGCCAGTGACGAATTCGACATCTTCGGGCAGTTCAACGGGCAGTTCTTCATCGGGGACGAGGTGTACATTGCCTTCAGCGTCGTAGACGACGGGGATGGGGCTGCCCCAGTAGCGTTGTCGGCTGATGAGCCAGTCGCGCAGACGGTAGGTGACCGCTTCTTGGCCCAGGCCTTCGCGCACCAGGTGGTCGATCACGGCGCTGATAGCGGGATTCTTGCGGCCTTTCTCACCATTGCTCAGGTTGCTATCGAACGCGCCACTGTTGACCATGCGCCCTGGCCCGACATAGGCTTCGCGCATGGTCGCGCTATCTAGCGGCTCGGCGTCCTGCGGCTGGATGACGACGCGCACTTCTAGGCCGTACTTGCGCGCGAAGGCGAAGTCGCGCTCGTCGTGGGCTGGCACGGCCATAATCGCCCCAGTGCCATAGCTAATCATGACGTAATCGGCGATCCACACCGGGATTCGCTCGCCATTGACAGGATTGATGGCGTAGCCACCCGTCCAGACGCCCGTCTTCTCGCGATCTTCGCTCAGGCGCTCGATTTCGGTGGTGCGGGCTGTCGCTTCTTGGTAGGCGCGCACGGCTTCAGCCTGTTCGGGCGAGGTGAGGTGGGCCACCAGCGGATGTTCTGGCGCCAGCACCATGAAGGTCGCGCCCCACAGCGTGTCCGGACGAGTGGTGAAAATCTCCAGGGGTTGGCCGTCCTGGGTGCGGAAGGTGACGCGCGCGCCTTCGCTGCGGCCAATCCAATTGGTCTGCATGATGCGCACCGGCTCTGGCCAATCCAGCAAGCTGAAGTCTAGCAGCTCGTCGGCGTAGCGCGTAATGCGGAAGAACCACTGCGTCATCAGCTTCTGGATGACCGGCTGGCCCAGGCGTTCGTCCTTGCCATCGATGACCTGCTCATTGGCCAGGACGGTTTGCAGCGCATCCGACCAGTTGACCAGCGCTTCGCCGCGATAGGCCAAGCCGCCCTCGTAGAACTTCTTGAAGAACCACTCTGTCCACTTGTAGTACTGCGGCGTACAGCTGATGGCTTCGCGTTCCCAATCAAACATCGCGCCCATCGTGCGCAGCTGGCCGCGCATACGCTCGATGTTGGCATACGTCCACCTCCAGGGATGAATGCCGCGCTGGATGGCAGCCTGTTCTGCTGGCAAGCCAAAGGCATCGAAGCCCATAGGGAACAGGACGTTGTAGCCTCTCATGCGCATGAAGCGCGCGCGTGCATCGCTGGGGGTCATGGCGAACCAGTGGCCGATGTGCAGGTCGCCGCTGGGATAGGGGAGCATGGTCAGGGCATAATGCTTGGGCTTGCTCCAATCGACCTTGCTGCGGTAGAGGCCCGTCGCTTCCCAGCGATCCTGCCACTTCTTCTCGATGGTGTGCGGGTTGTAGCGTTCGCTCATGAAGGGTTTTCTCCGCCTGTGTGGATGAAAGAATCAAAAGAGGGGCTTGTGCGCCCCTCTTGAGATGACCATTGGGTTACTGGTGGTACGGGTCGCGACGTTTGTCGTCGTTCCGCACGGGGACAGGTACTGGGACAGGAGCGCGTTTGGCCTTCTTCTTGTGGGGATTAAGTGCCTCGTCGATCTTGTCGGTCAACTGCTTGCCAACTTCGGCCAGATCGTCCCAAATGCTGCGTTTGTACTTTGACACAGGAAATGCCCTCTCTCTCCTGCCGATGGACTTAAAGGGATTCGAACCCTTGACCTCTTCAATGCCATTGAAGCGCTCTCCCAGCTGAGCTATAAGCCCGTAGTGTTCACGCATTCTAGCGCTATGGCGACGTTCTTGTCAATGGGGGAAAAGATGAGCGACGGGGCCAGGCGCGTATCCAGGCAATCATCGGGTCATCAAGGTCACAAGAATTCTCAGGAACTCTTCGTCAGGAGTCTGCAAGCCGAGCTGCCTGTGCTGCTGCAAGAGCAGAGGATTTGCTCATCCAATGACCTAAGAAGCGCGAAGCACCAGCGTTGCCCGACGGCGTTTCGCGCTCTCATGCGGTCTCAGCTCAAAGAAGAGGCTAGAGCCTTAGAATTCCTCGTCGTCCTCATCTTCGTCGTCATCCCAGTCATCTTCGTCGTCGAAGTCGTCTTCGTCGTCCCAGTCTTCTTCGTCGTCCCAATCGTCTTCGTCATCGAAGTCGTCTTCGTCGTCATAGTCCTCATCGTCTTCGTCCGGACCGAGCAGCCACTTGTCTTCAAGCTCGTCGTGCAGCATTGTGAAGTCTCCTTGCCTACGAGTATGCTGAGTGTCGGGCAGCATTGCACTGCCCCTGCCGAAAAACATCGCGCTAGTTTTACACCACAAAGGCTATACGCGCAATTGTACTATCATTAAGCGCTGGCCAAATCAGGCCAAGAGGCTGAGAGCCTGAGCGTGCAGAGCATAGCTCAGGCGTTGGCCAAAGGCTGGCTCGCCGTCCAAATCCATCCCAATCAGCTGACCATCCAGGCTGTGGATGCTCACTTGGCGTGCGCGAGCGTAGCGGACGCGCGGATGACTCAGGTGTGCCCCACGATACAGGCGCGCCAGCAGGCCTAGCGCTTGGGCCAAGCGCAGGTCTTCCGCGACGACAACTTCTAGCAAGCCGTCGTCGAAGCGAGCGTGCGGAGCGACGTCCATGCCCTGGCCAAAGTAGCGGCCATTAGCGATGGCCGCCAAGTAAACAGGGCCTGCATACCAGGGTTGGTCATCTAGGCTGATCTGCATGGGCTGAGACCGATAGTTGAACAAGCTGCGCAGCGTGGCGCGCAAGAACGTCCAGGGACGACGCGGCTTGGCCTGGTCAACGTACTTCACCACTAGAGCGCTGATACCAGCGGTGGCAATATTCAGGAAATATTCATCTCGCCCATCATAGCGAAGATGGCCTACATCAATCAGGCGTGGACGAGCTAGAGCAATGCGTCGCAATGCTTCGGCAGGGTTGAGGGCGGTGTCCACCCCTCTAGCCCAATCGCGGCCTGTGCCAGCTGGCACGCAGCCAAAGGCCAAATTGACCTGAGGACGGGCTTGGCGTTGACGCATGAGAGCATTCACCAGGCTGTGGCTGCTGCCATCGCCGCCGATGGAGACGACCGCTTGTAGGCCTTGATCGGCGGCAGCATCCAGAGCAGCGGGCAGTTCAGCGCTGGATCGGCTGATGAGCGTCTGAACTTCGGCGAAGTCGCGACGCGCCTGCGCCTCCAGCTTGCGCCACACCTCTAAGGCATAACCGCCGGCGGCGTGCGGATTGATGATGAACAGCGCGCGCATAGCTCAGGGCCTGGCCGTGTACTGGCCGACGACGATCCACTTATAGGTCGTCAGTTCCTCCAGGGCCAGTGGGCCGCGCGCGTGCATTTTTTGCGTGCTGATGGCGACCTCAGCTCCCAGGCCCAGCGCGCCGCCATCGTTGAAGCGCGTGCTGGCATTCCAGAAGACCGCTGCGCTATCCACCAAGTTCAAGAAGCGCTCAGCGGCCTGCGCATCGTCGGTCAGGATTCCGTCGCTGTGGGCCTGGCTGTGCCGACGAATGTGATCGATGGCTTCGTCCATATCCGTGACGACTTTCAGGCCCAACGTGAGCGCCATCCATTCGGTGTCGAAGTCGCCCTCCTGAGCAGCTTCCACCCCCTGCATATGGCCGACGACGGCTAGAGCGCGCGGCTCGGCCTTAAAACGCACCCCTTGCGCGCCAAGCTCGGCCACTACGCGCGGCAAAACATCGGCGGCGCGCGCTTCGTGTACCAACAGCGTATCCAGTGCGTTGCAGACAGCAGGCCTCTGCAGCTTGGCGTTGGCGATGACGGGCATGGCCGCGTCCAAGTTACAGGCGGGATCGATGTAGAGATGACAAATGCCCATGCCACCGATGATGACGGGAATAGTGCTGTTCTGGCGACAGAAGTCGTGTAGGCTAGCGCCGCCGCGCGGGATAATCATATCGACGTACTCATGCAAACGCAGCAGCTCGGTCACGTAGCGCCGATCCGTGCTGGGGATGGTCTGCACCGCGTCCGTCGTGATCCCCTGGCTGGCCAGCGCCTCGTGCAGGGCGGTTAGCAGAGCTAAGTTGCTGTTCAGCGTATCGCTGCCACCGCGCAGAATGCAAGCGTTGCCCGTCTTGAGGGCCAGCACTGCCACATCGACCGTCACGTTAGGTCGCGATTCGTAGATGACGCCCAGCACACCCAGCGGCACGCGACGCTTGCGCACGTTGATCCCGCTGGGCAGGGTGGCGTGGCCATATTCTTGACCGACAGGATCGGGCAGCGTAGCCACGTGACGCACGTCAGCGATGATACCAGCCAGGCGCTTGCTCAAGTCAATTCGGTCGCGCAGCCAAATGGAGTCCGTGCCGCGCGCTTCGGCTTCGGCTATATCACGCTGATTGGCCTGGAGGATGGCGGGGCTGTGGTCGTGCAGGGCTTGGGCGATGGCCAGCAGGGCCTGATCTTTCTGTGCGCGGCTGAGGCTGGCCAGGGCATAGGCAGCTTGCTTGGCGCGCGCGCCCATCGCCCGCATATCGACGGCTTCAACAATCGGTGACATGGCAAAATCCTAAAGAGATGGTTTGAGCAGGACAAAGTTGTTGCGATGAACGGCTTCATCGCCATAACTATACCCCAAAATGTCGTGGATACGCGCCGAATGCTGGCGGCACAGCAAGCGCAGTGCATCGCTGTCGTACGCGACTAGGCCTCGGCCTATCTCAGCGCCGTCTGGGCCGCAGATGGCCACCTCTGCGCCGCGCTGGAAGTCGCCGCGCACTTCCAGCAGGCCGATAGGCAACAGGCTGGCGCCGTCGCGAGCTTGCAGAGCGCGCACTGCTCCTGCGTCGATCAAGAGCTGACCCTGGGGTTTGCCGGTCAGCAACCAGCGCTTGCGCCCCTCCAGGTGTGTGCTTGTAGGCAAGAACCGCGTCCCCAGGCTCTCGCCGTCCAGCAGGCGCAGCAATACGTCGGGCAGCGCTCCGTTGGCGATGACCGTCGTCACGCCGCTGCGTGTGGCCACTTGAGCGGCTTGCAGTTTAGTCGCCATGCCCCCCGTCCCCACCGCTGAACCCACACCGCCGGCCAGGGCCAAAATGCGGTCGTCAATGTGAGCGACTTCCGAGATCAGGCGGGCCTGTGGATCGCGGCGCGGGTCAGCCGTGTAGAGGCCCTGCTGATCGGTGAGGATGATGAGCCAGTCGGCTTCTAGGGTGCTGGCCACCATCGCCGAGAGGTTGTCGTTGTCGCCAACGCGAATTTCTTCGGTGGCGACGGTGTCGTTCTCGTTGATGATGGGTAGCACGCCTTGTTCGATCAGCGTCACCAGGGTATCGCGAGCGTTTAGGTAGCGCAGTCTGTCGTTGAGGTCATCGCGCGTCAGCAGCACTTGGGCTACGACAATCTCGTAAATATCGAACAGGTCGCTATAGATGGACATGAGACGGCTCTGGCCTATCGCTGACAGCATTTGCTTGGCAGGCAGTGATTTGTCCAGCTGCGGGAATCCCAGGCGCTCGCGGCCAGCGGCCTGCGCGCCGCTGGAGACCAGGATCAACTCGTGGCCTTGCTGCTTTAGACGAGCCATTTGGCCAACAATGGCCAACATGTGGGCGCGGTTGAGGCGGCGCGTGCCAGCGGTCAGCGTGCTTGTGCCGAGTTTGACGACGATGCGCTGCGGCGTCATGACAGCTGCGGAAGACGACAGGCTTTCAGGGCGTGATAGGCGTGGCGCGCAGGTCAAAGACGCAGCGCAGTTCCTGGACTTCCAACGGGCTGAGACCATCGTCCAGCGACACCGCCAGCGGGCAGAGGGCGATGACTTCATCGTCGTCGCGCCGCACCTCGAAGCGCAGCTCTGGATTGGCCGTTGGATTAACCCAGAACACCTTGTTGGGCGAGATTTGGCGGAAGCCGATGTTGGAGCGGCACGGGCCTTCTGCTAGTGGGTTTCTCGCAGCAAAGTCGAGGCTAAATTCTAGCCCCCACATCTGGAGGCACTGTTGGCGGCGTATCTCAAAGCGTTGGTCGGTCGCAAACTGCTCAGCAAACTCGCGCATACTGAACTCTCTCGTCAAGTCGTCGCCTTCGTCTTGAACGCTGAGGACGAACTTGATGCGCAACAACTCATCGGCTCTGACTGGATTGGCGTCGCGGTTGACGATGATGATGGCATCGTCGTTGTAGCGCAGGAGGATTTGTTCTGTCTCGCTGGCTTGTAGCTCAAGGGAGGGGGTAGGTGAGAGCGTAGGAGTCGGCGTCAGCGTCGGCGTGTCGGTGGCCGTCGGCGTGGGAGTGTTGGTAGCTGTCGGTGAAGACGTGTTAGTCGGCTGGAAAACAGGGATTTGGGCTTGCGCTTGCGCCGTCGCTGTGGCGGCCTGTTCCGCCTGTTGGGTCTGCACTTGGGCGGTCTGCGTCTGGACAGCCTGGCTCGTGAGCGCGGCCTGCGCGGTGGCGAAGGCCTGCGCTTGCGCCGTCGCTGTGGCGGCCTGTTCCGCCTGTTGGGTCTGCGCTTGGGCGGTGGCGTCAAGGATGGCCTGGGCAGTGGCGAATGCCTGAGCTTGAGCAGTAGCTTGCCGAGCTAGGGCCAGCGCAGTGGCCTCGGCTTGAGCAGTGGCGGTGGCATCGAAGACGGCCTGCGCGGTGGCGAAGATCAGCGCACGAGCAGTGGCAGTGGCCGCCTGCTCCGCTTGCTGGGTCTGCACTTGGGCAGTGGCGTCGAGAATAGCTTGGGTGGTGGCTGCGATTGCTTGTTCGGTCTGTTGGACGATTTGGGCCTGAGCCGTCAGGAAGGCCTGAGCCGTCTGGAGTGCTTGGCTCGTTTGGAGGGCCTGTGCTTGCTGAGCGGCTTCGGTAGATAGGCTCTCAGCCGTCCGAGTCATCGCAATCTGAAAGAGAGCTTGAGCAACCGTCGTCTGCTCAATGAATCCCTGCTCCTGGGTAGCCGTCCGCGTCAAATCCTCGTTAGCCAGGGCGACGGCAGTGGAAGTGGCGTTGACGGCGTTCTGTGCGCTGCTTTGCAGCATCAGGCCGCCGACGAGCAGGAGTGCTACGACCCCGATGAGGAACAGCAGCAAGAGAAGGGGACGTCGTGAACGTCCTTTGTCTTGCGTCTGGTGGATTATGCGGGTGGGCTGGCTGGCTGTGCCGATAGTTGGCGCGTCGTCGCGCGCTGGCACAGGCGCAGGTATGGTCGGCACGACGCGCTCGGTGGTGGCAGTGCGCTTGCTGAGAGGAAGCGTGTCCGTCGTGGCGCGCTGGCCAGCGAAAGCAGCTTCTAACGCGTTGACGAATTCGCGGCAAGACGAGAAGCGCTTGTTAAAGTCCTTGTCCATCGCGCGCAGCATGATCTGCTCAACTTCGCGCGAGAGGTTGGGGTTGACGTCGGTGATGTTGGGCGGCGGATCGCTGATATGCTTGAGGGCGACGCTCATGGCGCTAGCGTCGTCGAATGGCACGCGCCCGGTCATCATCTCAAAAGCGACGACGGCCAGCGAATATTGGTCGCTGGCCGGCACAGCCTGGGCAGAAGAGATGGCCTGTTCTGGAGCGATGTAGTGGACGCTGCCAAAGGTGTTGCCAATCGTGCCTTCGACGGCATTCAGGGCCAGGCCAAAGTCGGTCAGGACAGCGTTACCGCTCTCTTTGATGATGAAGTTAGAGGGCTTGACGTCGCGATGGATGATGTTGTTTTTATGGGCATAGTCTAGAGCATCGGCGATGTCGCGTAGGATGACCAGCATTTGGGGCGTGGGGATCAGCGTCCCCTGCTTGATGTGGTTCTTGAGGATTTCGCGCAGGTTCTTGCCCTCAACGTAGGCCATCGCAATATAGTACAGGTTGTCGATCTGGCCAAACTGATAGACGCCGACGATGTGAGGGTGATTGAGACGAGCGATGGCGCGGGCTTCCTTCAAAAAGCGCTCGCGGTACTCGTCTTCATCCGCGCTGGCGATGAGTTGCGGCTCAATCACCTTGACGGCAGCATAACGATCCAAGCGATCATCATAGCCCAGATAGACACGAGCCATGCCACCAACGCCGAGAATGCTCTGTACGTGGTAGTCGCCCAGTTTTCTCCCGATCAACGGGTCGCTTGCCGACATGCTCGATCCTCAGCGCGGAAGGTTGATGGATACATAACGCCGCAAGTGTACCACAGAGGGCCATGCGGTGGGCTGCTGGCGATAGGTCAAGACGGACGCCATCGTGTGTCCATTATAACGACTCACCCGCAGACTACCAACACCAGATCGTTTCACAGAGTTGCTCGGAGGATTAAACTTCGTCTGGGAGAATTGGTCGCTCATGGATGGCTCAAAGCGCTGCTGTCGATCATGTCGCCCAGGGGGACGCGGATGATCTCCGCCAGCGTCTCCCCTGCCAACATGCGCACCATCGCATCGCTGACCGCTTGGGCCGTGTTGGCGCGCCCAACTTCCAATGAGCCGCGCAGGTAGCGGCCATCGCGGATGTAGCGCAGGGCTAGTTCTTCAGCGTCTACGCTGAAGATATCTACGGCGTCGTAAGGGACGCTGGCGGCTTCGAGGGCCTCAACTGCTCCCAGCGAGCCGGCGTCGTTAATGCTGAGGATGGCGTTGAAGTCCAGGCCATCGTTCAACAGCTTGGCAACTGAGTCGCGGCCGAAGTCGCGCGTGCCGCCCACGACTTCGGCCACGATTTGCGCCTGTGGCGCCGTCTCCAGCAAGCCATCGCGCAAACCATTGGCGCGTTCGACGACGGATTGCATTTCAGGAAACCCCAAGATGACGACGCGGGCCTGCCCATTGCGCTGCTCCGTGATGAACCGACCAGCGTAGCGCCCCACCTTCTGGCCCATATCGTAATTGCCGCCTTGCTGGGAGGTGTACACGCCGCCGTAGTTCTGGTCGAAAGGTGTGAAGGCCGCTAGAGGCAGGTTGGCTTCGTCGATGGCTTGCAGGGGCTGGCGAATCTGCTCAATGTCCAGTGGGCAGACGATGAAGCCTTTGGCCTGAGCGGTCAGGGCTTCTTCAAAGCGCAAGCGCTGTTCATAGCCGTCGCTGCGACTGTCGTAGACGCGCGTCGCCAGGCCATAGCCGCGCAGGTGCGTGCTGATCTCGCGGGTGATGGTGGTGTGATATTCGCTAGTCTGGTTGCACATGACGAGCGCGATGAAGCCATCAGCTCCTAAGCGCTGCCGCGCCAGACTGATTTGCCGATCCGAGGGGATGAGGTCTGTCCACTCCACCGACTCACCCACGCGGATCGTATGCGGCCCGCTGAACTGTGGACGGCTGAGCAAAAAGGCTGCCACAGCTAGACCTGCAGTCAGCAAGATGATGAGCAGCACCGCGAGCAAGGTGCGTGGGTTGCGAGGCGAGGCTGACGCGAGGTGC
This sequence comes from Anaerolineae bacterium, assembly GCA_025055175.1. Lineage (GTDB taxonomy): Bacteria > Chloroflexota > Anaerolineae > Aggregatilineales > Phototrophicaceae > JAVQVU01. The sequence continues at coordinate 53,833 of JANWYT010000015.1, forward strand.
GGAGCGCCGATCGTGGCGCTGCTGCCTGATCCCGCGTTGCGGAAAGTAGAGGCTGCGACGGGGTAGAAGCCGCTGCTAGCGCTGCTGCCGATGGCGTGATCTAGCGCTCTGACCATCTCGCCCATATCGAAGAAGCGTGCTGCGCGGTCTTTCTCCAGCGCCTTCATGACGACTTCCTCCACTTGGTGGGAGATGAGCGGATTGATCGCTTTGAGCGAAGGCGGCACGGCTTCCAAGTGCTTATACATGATGCCGATCAGGTCTTCGCCTAATTCGCCAGAGAAAGGCGGTCTGCCCGCCAGCATTTCGTAGAGCATAATGCCCATGCTATAAACGTCGGTTCGCTGATCTAGGCGCTCACCTCGCAGCTGTTCTGGCGACATGTAGGTGAGCGTCCCCACGATGATGTCAGCCTGGGTTAGGTCGCTGCCCTTGAGCGACTTCGCCAGGCCAAAGTCGCTCAGATAGGCGTTGCCATTCTCGTCCAGCAGCACATTCGCTGGCTTGATGTCGCGGTGGACAATGCCGCGGCTATGGGCATAGGCCAGCCCCTTGGCCACCTGGCGGAAGATGGCGACAGCGCGATCCATCGGCAGCGGCGCACCATCCTGCAGCAACTCCTTCAGCGAGCCGCGCAGCAAGCGCATGGACAAATAAGCGGTATCGCCCTGAATGCCATAGCTGTAGACGGGCAAAATATGGATATGCTCCAGCGAGGCGATGAATTCAGCTTCCTGAGCGAAGCGACGCTGGAAGTCAGGTTGTAGGCTGGCCTGCTTGAAGTCGATGACTTTGAGCGCCACATCGCGGTTCACCGAAGTCTGCTTGGCTCGATAGACAGTGGCCATCCCACCTGCGCCCAAGCGATCCTGAATGATAAAATCTCCGATAGTCTGCCCGATGAGCGGATCCGTTTGCATGAGACGTGTCTCTTCGGCGATAATGAGGGCTTACGAAAGAAGTATAACATTGTATCGCTAGTTCGGGCCAAGAAGTTCGCGCGAACTTGCAATTTTTGATAAATGCGTTGCAGCCTTGATTGTCCTGTGAGGTTCTATCCATGATCACCCCCTACACTCCTGTCAGCAGCAACACCCTAGAGCAGCTGGTCGCTATTGTTGGCCTCGATCAGCTCAGCACCACTGCCGCCGAGCTTGATCTGCACAGTCGCGACGCCGGCCATCATCCTGCTCACCAAGCGGAAGTCGTCGTCTGGCCTAGCACCCCAGAGCAGGTGGCCCAAGTCTTGGCTCTGGCCAACGCTCAGCGCATTCCCGTCACTCCTTGGGGAGTAGGTACAGGGCTGGAGGGCAACGCCATCCCGCTGTACGGTGGAATCCTGCTATCGCTGGAGCGGATGACACGGATTGTCGAAGTCCACGCCGACGACTTCCAGGTGACAGTGGAGGCGGGCCTGCCTCATAAAGACCTCAACGAGAAGTTGGCGCGCTACGGCCTGTTCTTCCCACCCGATCCTGGCGCCAATGCCACGATTGGCGGCATGTTGGCCAACAACGCTGCTGGCATTCGCACAGTCAAGTATGGCGCTACCAAAGACAACGTGCTGCGCCTCCAGGTGGCGTTGGCCGATGGTCGGCTGATGTGGCTAGGGTCACGCTCCATCAAGCAGGCCAGCGGCTACAACCTCATGCAGCTCATTGTCGGCAGCGAAGGCACGCTGGGGGTCATCACCCAAGCCACGCTCAAGCTCGTACCCGTGCCACGCTACATGAGCGCCATCATCGCCGGCTTTCCGTCAGTAGAGCAAGCTGTCGAAACCGTCGTGGCCGTGCGCGGCTCTGGGATTGACGTAGCAGCGCTGGAATTCATCGACGAGACCAACACGCGCGCGCTCAATCAGGCTGGCACAGACATCGCACCACATCCCACCCTGCTGATGGAGATCCACAGCGCTCATGAAGCGACTCTGGAAGCGGATATGGCCATCGTGCGCGAGATTTGTGAAGAAGCTGGGGCGCTGTCCTTCCGCGCCACCGCCGATTTAGCTGAGCGCAAGACCCTGTGGAACGCGCGCCATCATGCCTACGAGACCCTGGTGCGCAACCATCCCAACCAGCGCATCTTCATCATGGACGTGGCCGTCCCCATCAGCGCCTACCCAGAGCTGATCGCTTACGCGCGTCAGGTCATCGATGAACACGGGATCGTGGGCTACATGAAGGGCCACGCCGGCGACGGCAACATACACGTAGAGCTGCCCTATGGTGACGAGGCCACGTTTGAGAAGGTGAAGGCAGTCAATGGCGCCATCGTGCTGAAGGCTATAGCGCTCGGCGGCACATCCACCGGGGAACACGGTGTGGGCATCGGCAAGGCCGCCTACATGGCCGCCGAGCATGGGACGGCTTTAGACGTCATGCGCACCATCAAGCACGCCCTCGACCCCAACGGCATTCTCAACCCTGGCAAGGTGTTTCCATCGTCCTAGCACCGAAGGCCTTCACTGCTCATCAATCCCCCAGCAAGTCCAGCAGCTCTTGATCGACCAGCAGGGACTTGCCGCCCTTCTTGCGGCGCAACACGCGGTAAAAGGCGATATTTTCATAGCCCACTTTGGGACGGCGCACTTCGTGGCTCGGCTCGCATTCATAGCGGTCTTTCACCAGCTCATAGGTGGCTTGGCTGATGATAATCTCGCCTCGGTCAGCTTGCTCTTGTAGATATTTGCAGATGTCCATCGCCTCACCCAGGACAGCAAACTCGCGCCGATTCTCGCCGCCGACCGAGCCAAGCACAGCCTGGCCGCTGTGGATACCAATGCCGTAGAACAGGCGCTCGTCTTCGGCCATCACCTCGTGTTGAGCGCGCAGATCGGTGATGAGCTGGAGGGCCGCCTGCACGGCGCGCGCGGCGTGGTCTTCTTGCGGGTTAAGCTGGGTGTTGAACAAGCCCGTCACGGCGTCGCCCATGTACTTATCGACCACGCCATCGACGCTGTTGATGGCGTCGCTGGCCAAGCTGAGGTACTTGTTGATGACCTGCATGAGTTCTTCGGGCTGGAGGCGTTCGCTGAAGCTAGTGAAGCCGCGTACGTCAGCAAACAAGGCCGTGATTTCGCGCTCTTCGGGCATGATGGTCGTCTGTCCGCTCTGGATGAAGCGGTCGACCAAAGCGGAGGGGAGATAGCGCCCCACCTCTTTCAGCTGTGCTTCGCGGGTCTTCTGCTCCGTCTGGTCGTCCACCACCAGGGCCACGCCCTGAATTTGGCCCACTTCGTCGCGCAGCGGCGTGGCGACGACGTACCAGTGGCGCACTTTGCCATTGAGCGAGGGAGCTAGCTCATAATCCTGGGGCTGGCCATCGCGGGCCAGGCGAGCCAAGCTGGCGTAAAAAGCTTCGCCAAGCTGAGGCATCAGGGTGGGCAACTTCTTGCCCTCCAAGTCAGGCTGAGCAAAGATACGCCGTGCCGAGTCGTTGGCCAGGGTGACGACTTGCTGCGCGTCCAGGGTCAGAATGCCGCTGGTGATGCTAGTGAAGATGTTGTTCATGCGGTCATGGATGGCGCGCACTTCGGCCAGGCGGCGGCGCGCCGTCTCAAACAGGCCGGCGTTTTCGATGGCCACTGCCGCCTGACCGCTGAAGGCCGTCAGGATAGCCAGATCGCTGGCTTTGAACAAGCCCGCCATGAAGCGGTTGTCAACGTAGACCACGCCCACTACCGCATTGTGCGTCTTGAGCGGCACAGCCATAATGCTGCGCAGTTGGAAGCCGACGACGCTCTGCTGCTCCTTGTAGGCTGCGTCGGTACTGGCGTTGTCTGTCAGCACCGGTTCACCGCTGTCGGCCACTTTGTTCACGATGGTACGGCTGATGATGGCGCTCTGGCCGCCGCCAGCTTCGGCGCCATCCATGCCGCGCGCCACTTTGAACTCTAGCTCGCCTGTCTGTTTGTTCTTGAGGACGATGTAGCCGCGCTCGGCGCCACTGAGAGCGATCACCGTGTCCATGACCTGGTTCAGCACTTCCTCAGTTGATTGTACGGAGTTAATCAACGAAGCAGTCTGAGCTAGAGCGCGCAGCGAACGCAACTCCGAAGTCGCCTCTACGAGCGGGTTGTCCAAGTTGTCAACGCGCGCCTTGAGCAACTTCAAGCTATCCAGAGCAGTGGCGGGCAGGGCAATTCCACGCTGACGCAGCAGGTCGGATTGCTGGCGCATGGCCTGGAGGGCTTCGCTCACCTTGCGTTTGATGGTGCGCAGTCCGTCTTGGACGGGATCGCCAACCGGCGATTCGGGGTTGGGAGGATTGGGAGGGAGAGAGATGGGCGGGTTCACTGGCGGAAGACCTCATAAATGCGCGTGACCTGCTGACGACCCTTGACTTGGATCGGCGGCAGCTCAACGAAGCGATACGGCAAGGATGGGCTGGGAGTGGCAGCTTGGAGCTGCTCTAGGCTCTCTTGGCTGATGATGATCTGGCCGCGCTGAGCGTTCTCTTGCAAGCGCTTGGCTAGGTTGACAGTATCGCCCAGGGCGGTGAAGTTGCGCCGATTCAGGCTGCCGACGTTGCCCAGGGTGGCCACGCCGCTGTGCAAGCCAATCCGATAGAAGTGGGGCTGCGGATTGATCCCCTGTTCTCGATACAGGCGCACGAAAGCATCGCGCATGAGCAGGGCGGCTTCGATGGCCAGCCAGGCGTGGTTTTGCTGGGGGCTGAGCTGGGTGTTGTACAGGGCCATGATCTCTGTACCCATGTACTTGTCAATGACGCCTTGCGTGTCGTGAATGCAAGCGGTGGCCACGCTCAGATAGCGGTCGATCAGGCTGAGGGCCTGGATAGGCGGCACGTCGTCCAGGGTGCTGAAGGGCCGCACTTCGACGAAGACACAGGTGACCTCGCGCCGCTCTCCGCCCAGGGCCAAGCTGCTGATGGTCTGGATGTTGTCGACCATCGCAGGGGGCAGATAGGTCTTCAACATGTTGATCTGCTGCTCGCGAGCGCGCTGGCGGGTGATGTCTTCCATGACTAGGGCCAAGCCCTGCTGCGAGTCGTCGCTGCTGCCGCGCAGTGGGTTGAGCTTCAGGTTGACGATGACCGTGCCGCGCAGCGTCTGCAATTCAGTCTCCAGGGCCGATGGACGCTGACTCTGGCGCACCATCTCCAACAGGTCAGCCAGGCCGCTGCTGAAGCGTGGCAAGATGGTGCGCAGTGGCTGGCCAATGCTCTCATCAGGATTTTGGGCCAGGATGTGAGCAGCAGCGCGGTTGAAGGTTGTGATGATGTCTTGAGCGTCGGTGGCGATGACGCCGCTGCCGATGGATTCGAAGACGTTATCCATCAGCGCCTTCACGCGGGTGATCTCGTTCAGCAAGCGCTGAATATCGGCGTAGAGCATGGCGTTGCCGATGGCGACAGCAGCAGTAGAGGCAAAAGCGACCAGGGTGTGTTTCTCGCGTTCGGTGAAGACACCGGACTGCAAGCGGTTGTCGACGTAGACGACGCCGATCACCTTCTCGCGCAGCAGCAGCGGCACACACAACACAGAGCGCAGGGCAAAGTTGGCGACGCTGGCGTTGCCTTGCAGGCGCTCGTCTTTGTAGGCGTTGTCGGCCAGCAGTGGTTGACGTGTGGTCATCACCTCGCGCAGGATGGTTTGGCTGATCTGCGGCACGCTGGAAGCGCGCAGGGGGTTCACGCTGTCATCGCGGATGATACGAAATTCCAGTGTGCCTTCAGCTTCGTTGACCAGGATTAGGTAGCCGCGCTCGGCGCGCGTCAGGGCGATCACGATGTCCATCGTCTCGCTCAGGACGGTGTCCACGTCCAACGTCGTCGTGATCCGCGCCGACATAGTAGCCAGGGCGCGTAGTTGTCCTAGCTCGGTCTGGGCCTCTACAACTTGGCCTTCCAGGCGCATGAAGTCGGCTTTCAGGCTGCTGATAGCCTGAGCGGTAGTGGATGGCAGAGCAATGCCGCGCTGGCGCAGCAAGTCAGCTTGCGATTGCAGGCTCTCGCTGATCTGATCGAGGCTAGTGCGAGCCGTCCTCAGCTCCTGTAGGAGGCTGCTGGCGCTGTCTGTCATCGTCAAAAACTCCCAGGCAGGTGACAATACTTGTGATTATAGCTTACTTTGGTCTATTCGCTCAGTCTTAAGGCTGAGCTTTAGGGAGATTGCAGCGCAGCCAGGGCTTGCACCAGGGTCGATTCGGTTTCTGGGCTGTGTGGGCCGCTCTGCAAATGTAGGCGCTCGCCCTGCTGGTTGAGGATGAGGACGCGCATTTGAGCGATATCCTCAATGCCCAATGCCTGGATGAAGGTGGATTGGTCATCCAAGAAGACGAGGTAGGTGCGCTGGCGCAGCCCGCCATCCTGGACGGTGGCGTTCATCGTCTCGCGGATGATGGCGCGGAACAGCGGCGCGATGCGCGTGGCGTCTAGGGCAGCCAGACTAAAGTAATCAACCTGGCCTTCAACTGCCAGCGACTCGAAGACGGGCAACCAGAGCGCGGCGGCAATTTGTTGCTCACGGTCAAAGGGCATGACCACCAAATTCAGCGGAGTGCTGAAGACGGCAGGGAATTCGGCGTCCTGGCCAGCTAGGTTGGTGGCGGTGACTTGTGCTAGGCGCAGGCACTGACCTTGCACGTCAGTCTGGCAAGGAGCATTGGACAGGCGCAAGCCGGCAGCTTGTGGGGCGCTCTGGCTGAGCAGGGCCAGCAGACCCAAGCCGAGCAGCGCGATGGCAAGCGAGACGATCAGCAGCAGGCGGACGCGTTGGAGCATGGCGCGACTCTTTGGGGTATGGACGAAGACTAGCGCTATTGTAAGATGGCAGGCTGCTCAAAGCTACGGAACTTTTGCGCGCAGCTCGTCGTCTGCACAGTAGCACACACCGTTTGCACCTATCTCTACTCAAGGATGTGATCCCATGATGAAGACTCTGCGCTACTTCCTGAGCTTGGCTTTGCTAGGAGGCATCTTGGGCGCTGTCAGCGCTCAGGATGATCGCGTGGCCGCGTTGGTTCAGGCCAACAACATCTTCGCTGGCCAGATGTTCCAGCGGCTCCGCCAGGCCGATGAACAGGGCAACCTGTTTTTCTCGCCCTACAGCATCTATCAGGCGCTGGCCCTGACCTACCAGGGCGCGCACGGCACGACAGCCCAGGAGATGGCCCAAGCGCTGGGCTGGCAAGACATGAGCCTGGATGGGCTAGCACAGGATTTCGCCACGCTGAATAGCGATCTGCTGGCCCGCGCTAACCGCGCCGAAGGGGTGGGCGAGCTGCGGATCGCTAACAGCCTGTGGGGTGAACAATCCTACGCCTTCGCCGAAGGCTTCTTGAGAGTCTTAGACGAGAGCTTCGGCGCACCCATGCGCTTGGTGGACTTCCTGCGCGCCAGCGAAGCCGCACGTCAAGCCATCAACGCTTGGGTCGCTGAGCAGACTGCCAACAAGATTCAAGACCTCGTCCCTCAGGGCGCAGTCGATGAGACGACGCGCTTGGTGCTAGCCAACGCCATCTACTTCAAGGACGCTTGGTTCAAGCCCTTTATCGAGGGCGCAACCAGCGACGCCGACTTCTTCCTGCTGGGCGGCGGCAGCGTGCGCGTGCCGATGATGCGCCTGAGCGACCGCCTGGGCTACTTCGCCGACGAAGGCGTGCAGGCGGTCGAGCTGGCTTACAGCAACGCCAACTTCACCATGCTGCTCGTCGTGCCTGCGCTAGAGTCGTATGCGTCTTGGGAAGCGGACTTCAGCGCCGACGACGTAGACGCTATCCTCAACGCCATGCGCGTCCGCCAGGTCAACCTGGGCCTGCCCCGCTTCCGCGTCGAAGGCGAATTCAGCTTGAGGGACGCCCTGCAAGCTCTGGGCATAGTCAGCGCTTTTGATCCAGAGCAGGCCGACTTCAGCGGCATGAGGGCCGACGCCGCGCGCGACTTGTTCATCAGCGCCGCCTTGCACAAGAGCTACATCGACGTGAACGAAGAAGGCACGGAAGCAGCAGCGGCGACGGGGATCATCATGGGTGTGACTAGCGCCATGCCCGATCAGCCCATCGATCTGACGATTGACCGCCCCTTCGTCTTCCTCATCCGCGACCGCCAGAGCGGGGCCGTCTTGTTCATGGGCCGCGTGCTGAACCCAGCGAGCTGAGCGGCTCGCGTCGCATTCGCTCAGACCTGCTCAGGATCAGCTCCTAGCAGAGCAGCATACAGAGCCAGCGTTTGGCTGATGATCCGTTCCTGGCCGAACTCAGCTTCGGCCAGGGTGCGCGCGCCTGTCCCCAAGCGCGCGCGCAGGGCAGGATCATCCAGCAAGCGCAACAAGGCAGCGTTGAGGGCCTGCTGGTCATGGGGCGGCACGAGCAGGCCACTGCTCTCGTGTCGGCAGATGTCGCGGCAGCCAGGTGTGTCGGTGGTCAGCAAAGGCAGGCCACAGGCGGCGGCTTCAATCAGCACTTTCGGCACGCCTTCGCCATAAGTAGAGGGCAGGCAGACTACGCTGGCCTGAGCATAGACGGCGGGCATGTCGTCGCGTGCGCCCCAATACTCAATCAAGCCCTCATCCGCCCAAGCGCAGAGCTGCTCAATGGGGACGGCGCTGGGGCTGGTGGCTTCGGCATAGCCTACCACCACAAAGCGCGCCCGTCCGCGCAGGGCGCGCGCTGCTCCCACGAACGCGCCCAGTCCTTTGGGCCACATCAGCCGCCCAGCGAACAGGACGATGGGCAAGCCATCGGGCGGCGCTGGGGCAGGCCTGAAGCGCTCTAAATCGACGCCAGAGCCGCGAATGAGCGCCGCTCGTTGGGGATGGATATAACCTAGCGCTACGAAGCGCGCCAGGTCGTCAGCGTTTTGGAAGATCATGCGCGACTGAGAGCTGCCCAAAGCCAGGCGCAGGGCAGGTTGGATCGCCGAACGCAGCAGACGCGGCTTCCAGCCTGGCCCGATGAAGACGTAGCCCAAGCCGCTCATCGCGCCCACCGAGGGCAGGCCCAGCAAGCGCGCCGCCAGACCACCGTACAGCACTGGCTTCAGGCTGACGTGGTGCAACAGGTCGGGCTGCAAGCGGCGGTAAAGCCCGATGAAAGTCGCCAACAGCCGCCCTTCGTCCAGGGGATTTGTGCCGTGTTGAGCCAGTGGCAATGCGTGGAAAGGCAGTCCCTCGGCGCGTATGCGCGCTAAGCTAGCGGAGTCGTGCTGACCTCCGCTGGCCTCGCTGCTGGCCACGTGGACTTCGTAGCCCGCGCGCCGCGCAGCCAGGGCCAGCGGCAAGCGGTGCGACACGAAGAAGCGCGGGATGTTGACGACGATCAACAGACGAGGCATGAGCCGTTCATACGATCGGGTTGCTGCCACGATGGTTGTCAATTTGCTCGTAAGTTTGGCCGAAGATGTAAGGGCTGCCTGGCGCGAAGTCTAGCGGGAAAATGCGCGGCTCGCGGCTTACAGCGTCTAAGCGGGCCATCTGCGCCTCGTCCAGAGTCCACTCCAGCGCTGCCAAGCTGTCTTGTAGTTGGGACGCGCTGCGCGCTCCTAAAATAGGAATCACCAGGGCGCGCTGCTGTTGCTGGCGTACCCAGTTCACGGCGACCTGCGTTGGGGTGCGCCCCACCTCCTGAGCGATGGCCACCACTTCCTGTACGATGGTCATGGTGCGCTCGTCAAACTGGCGATCCTTACTGAGGCGCGTGGGTGAGTCCGTGCCTTGCAAGAACTTGCCCGTCAGCACTCCGCCCCCCAGGATGCCCCAGGCCAGCACCGCCATATCCCAATGCTTGGCCATCGGCAGCAGCTCGTGTTCCAGATGGCGACGCACCAGCGAATAAGGCGCTTGCCAGGCGACGAAACGCGCCCAGCCGCGCAGTTCACTCAGCATGTTGGCGGCGCTCACCACCCAGGCCGGCGTATCACTGATGGCAACATAAGCCACTTTGCCCTGCGTCAACAAGTCGTCCAGCCCGCGCATGACTTCTTCGATCGGCGTCATGTAGTCCCAGACATGCAGATACAGGACATCAATGAAGTCGCTTTGTAGGCGCTTGAGGCTGCGCTCTACCGTCTGGATCATCGCTTTGCGGCTGTTGCCACCGCTGTTGGGGCAGGTACTATCGGTTTTGGTCAGGGTGTATTTGGTGGCAACCACAAAATGCTCGCGATCAGCCTGGATGAACTCGCCGACGTAGCGCTCGCTCGTGCCGTTGGTGTAGTTGGTGGCGGTGTCGATGAAGTTACCGCCTGACTCAGCGAAAAGTTCAAACTGTGCCTTGCTCTCTCGGTACGACGCTCCCCAGCCCCAATCCTCGCCAAAAGTCATCGTCCCCAGGCAAAGCTCGGAGACGCGCAGTCCACTTTTGCCCAACAATTTGTAGCGCATAAAACCTCACCGAACCCTCTCAGCAGCTGAACTCTTTATGAAGCGCCAGCGTGATTGACCGACATGAATTGAAAGCTCTCTGGTCGTAGCAGTTCTACCAATACACGCGGTTTGCGCGCCTCGGTGGATTTACACGCGCCATCCATCTAGTTCCACTGTCTGCTCATTCCTGTCGTGTTTGAGTCGTCGCTTCAAAGCATAGTATAGTGCGTCTGCGCCGACAGCGCACAGATGTGACCATTCAGCTGTTCGCACAAGGTCGTGGCCCTCACTCCGCTTTGTCTCGCAACGAGCGCTGCACGCTCCGAGAGAGATCAGGATGAGGGCCAGGGCGCAGCTTGCGACGGCTAGCTTGCGCAGAATCAGAGTAGTTGGCTCAGAGCATGGCCGGCGGCGCGTCTTCTAGCCCTTCGATAGTCTCGCTGGATTGGCTCTGGCGGCGGCGGAACATCCAATCTTGCTGTTCTTCGGCGCTCACGTCATCCAAGCTAAATTCGATGTGCTGGCGCGCCATGTCCAACTTGGTGACGCGCACCAAGATGGCGTCGCCATCGCGGAACATGTCGCGCGGAGTGACAGCCCCTAACTTGCTCATGCGCGTGGTGTGGATGAGGCCCTGCGCGCCGCCAGGTGCGCCGACAAACACGCCGTAATCGACGACGTTCGTCACCACGCCTTCCACCAAGTCACCCACCTGGTAACGCGCGATGAAAGTCTCCCAGGGATCAGGCAGCACAGCCTTGCGATTGAGGGCAATGCGTTCACGCTGGAGGTCGATGCCGTCAATGCGCACCGTCACTTCGTCGCCGATGGCCAGGATTTGCGAGGGGTGAGCGATGTGGCGATGATCCAGGTTGGAGATGTGGATCATCCCATCGACTCCGCCAAGATCGACGAAGACGCCAAAATCGGTCATGTTGACGATCTGGCCTGTGAGGATTTGGCCCACTTGGAGCTGAGCTAGACGATCAGCGCGAGCCACGCGCCGCGCCGCGCGCTCGGACAGGATGAGGCGGTTGCGCTCCTCTTCGACTTGGATCACCTTCACATCCAACGTCATGCCTACTAGGCCTTCTTTGATGGCGCGAGCTTTGCCCTCTTGGGCGGTAGGCGGAATGCTCTCGATGTGCGAGTTGGGGATAAAGCCATTGAGTCGGCCAAAGGTCACCAGCAAGCCGCCCTTGTTGGCCTCCAGCACCTGGGTCTGGATAATCTCCTCGCTGGTCAGCAGACGCCTGGCTCTGGCCCAATCGTCCAGCTCTAGCGCCTTGTTGATGGAGACGACCAAGTCACCGTCTTCGTTATATGGCTGCAAGACGCAGACCTGGACTTCTGTGCCAGGACGCAACTTGGCCAGGATGTCGGGCGTCAGGCGTTCCAAGTCGCGGCGCGTGACGATAGCGTCGCGCTTGAGACCAACATCCAGGACGATTTCATCGCGGCGCACCGAGACGATAATGCCGCTGAGTAGTTGGCCGCGCTGCGGCTCAACGTAATCGTAACGTTCCAGCCAATCCGCAAATGACAGGTTGGCCTGCGTGGCGTCTTCGTCCTCGCGGTAAGGCAAAGCCGATGGAACATCCTCCCATAAGCTAACGACCATGATGAACCTCCTCAAACCAATACAGGTCATGTTGGAGTATCTACAACCCTGGCCAGAAAAAATCTCACTAATAGAAAGATGACTGTTTCCCTAGCCTCGGATTTCGACCACCACCCCAAGCTCAGCCCAATCGTACAAGAGCTGAGCATTGGCGCTGCTCACTAGGATACAGCCATAAGTGACAGGACGCCCCAGGTTGTTCTCCCACAAGAGCTGGCCGCCGCCGCGTGTGGGGAAGCCGTGAAAGCCATTGGTGAAGTCGCTGTCTGGCACAGGCCGATACACGCCCAAGAAGTTGGGCATCCACAGATTCCAGTTAGCGGCATAAGCGTTCGGCACTTTGCTGATGACCTGGTAGACGCCGCGCCACGTCGGGCTGCTGGCTATGCCCGTGCTGGCAGGCCAATCCCACTTCAGCGCGCCGTCTTCCCAAGCCCACACGCGCTGTTGGCCAATGCTCACGACCAGCCGCTTGTTCGGCACTGGGGGCAGCAGCAAGAAGCTGTCCGCAGGTGGAATAGCGATGGTCTCGCCCACGCTCAGCACTTCGCGCCCACCATTCAGCTGAAGTAGGTAGGGGTAGGGTATGCCGTAATCCCAAGCAATGCTGGTGATCGTCTCGCCGCTCTGGACAGTGTGGCTGCGCGGCAAGTGCCTGACGCGCAGCAATGGCAGCGCATAGCCGCCATTAGCCAGGCTGTGGGCCAGTTCAGCCGCAGTTTGTGGGAAGTCTAGGGTGCGCGTTGGGTCGAAATAGGCGCTTGCCTGAGCTTGCAAGTAGGCTTCCACGCCGGCCGCGTCCACGTCTAGGACGATCTGGCCTTCAACGGAGGTGCGCGCGCGCCACCAACTCGCCCAAGTCATTTCATCCAAAGACCACCTGACCTGATCCCCCGTCACTGGGTCGTAGACCGTCAGCTCTAGTGGGCGCAGCACGGCTAAAACCTGGCTGAACAGGGCAGGATGACCACTAATGACGGGGTCAAGCTGAGCGCTGAGCGCCTGCTCACGGCGCTGGCTTTCGGTCAGGGTGGGCGTCAGCGTAGGAGGATTGAGCGCGTCCCCCATCACCCACAGCAGTGCAGAAGCGCCGCAGGTGGCCAGTAGGCAGGCCAGCACCCCGACGCCTGTCAGAATCAACCCCCAGGGTGGACGTTGGAGAGCGCCCTGGGTTGCATGAGGGGATAGACCAGGGTTGACAGCAAGGTTATCAGGCGGAGGTGGTGGCAGATTAGGATTGACGTTCATCAGGTCTCTTGGTAGGGGAAAAATGGGGCGACTGCCATTATAATAAGGACACACTATCAAGAGGATAGGCCGATGATTCGTTTTCGCCGACGCAATACCCCATGGCTCGTCATGATGGGCCTGCTGATTGGCCTGGCTCTGTTAAGCGAGACCACCATGGCCCTGCCCCTGCAAGCCTTCTTCATCATCAGTTACTTGGCTATGATCGTCGCTTCCAGCGTAGAAGCTGGCGCTGACCATCAAACTCTGCTGGACAGCCTGCGCCTATTGGCTGTGCGCAATCAGATCATGCCCGATGGTCGCGAAGCCGCCGAGCGGGCCAAAGCACGCGGTGGCTTCCCTAATCCGCGCCTGACCGTCTTAGATACTGGCCTGATTGCGGCTCAGGTTGGCACTGGTGAGATGAGCATGCGCCGCGCCAAGAACTTCTCTAAAGACGACGATGGCGTGCAGCCTTTCATCACCTTACACGTCCAGAGGTCGGAAGCAGGCCGCAACGTCATCGTGCGCTTCGAAATTGAAGACCACAACGGGACGCTCGTCTTCATCCACACTATGCGTACTTTTCTGCGCGAAGGTGAGATGAACATCCTCAGTGACCATCAACTGCGCCTGAACGGCAACGACGAAGTGCAAGGAGCAGGCGATTGGGAGCTGCGCGTCTACGTCGACGACCAACTCACGGCCCTGCAACCCGTCACACTATCGCCTTCCATCACCGAGCGCAACCGTCGCCTAGCCGCCGATGCGCGCCCTACCACCAGGACGCAGCAGGCTGTCTTCGACATCATCGATGAAGTACCGGAGGAACGCCCAGCGCGCCTCCAAGACCTGCTGGAGAAGCCTTCCACCTCGCAACCGCGCAACATCAGCACGGCGCGGCGCACACGCCCACAAGGATTCGACGATGTGGAATGACCGCAACCGCAGCAGACAGCCCAACAATAACGGCTGGATTTTCTTCCTGATCTTCATAGCGCTGATGATGCTCTCCAGCAACACGATGGCCCTGCTCGGCCTGCTCATCCTCATCGCCGTTGGTTTCACCATCATGCGTAATTTAGCTGGCAGCCAAACCGACTTGATTGAGGTGATCCGCCGCCACGCCGACACCACCAGCGCGCACCGCAGCAACGAAACCCTTGAGTACGACGAGGATGGAGAAGACTCTTGGGACGATCTGGTCAACGAGAAAGAAGAGCGCGATCACGTCTATCGCCATGCTCTGCAAGCGGTCTCGGCGGCTGGCCAAGACCCCAACACCGTCTCCGTGCTGGTGACAGACATTGGCGTCATGGCAGCTCGTCCCGCCGAACCGATGACCATCTACCGCACCTGGACGATCCCTGACGATGCTGTTTATGCCCACCCATTCGTGCAGCTGCGCGTGCCGACGAAAGCCAGCGGACGCCTACGCTTCGAAATGCTGGATGGCCGTGGACAGGTGGTCTTTGTGGATGAAGGCATGTACAACCTGCAAGAGGGCAAAAATCTTATCGTCCCGCCCACTCGGCTGCCCCTGGATGGTGCGCGCGCCCTAGATGGCCGCTGGTCGCTGCGAGTCAGCGCTGACGGCATCCCACTGGCCCTGCACCGCTTTGAATTCCAAGAGATAGCTCGCTCTAGAGTGCGTCGCCACATGGGCGAGGACGGTGAGATTCACGCTGACCTGCACCGCCCCCTGGAAGACATGGGACGTCAGAAGATTTCGTTGGACGAGCTGCTGGCTGACCAGGACGACAACGAAAAGCGCGCGCGTCTATGAACCCGCGCGAGCGCCTAGAAGCCTACGGCCTGCACCCCAAGCAAGCCCTGGGCCAGAACTTCATGCACGATCAGAATGCAATTGAAAAGATCGTCGCATCAGCGCATTTGGCTCACGATGAGACCGCCCTGGAGATTGGCCCTGGCACGGGTGAGCTGACTGCTGCCCTGGCCCGTGTGGCTCGTCGCGTCGTCGCTGTCGAAGCCGACGAACGCCTCATTCCCTTATTGGAAGAACGCTTCGCCCAGGCCTACAACGTCTACTTCGTCTTTGAAGACATCCTCAAGACCCGCCCAGAGACCCTGGTCGGCACAGAACCTTACGTTGTTGTGGCTAACGTGCCATACTACATCACCAGCGCCATCCTGCGTCACCTCTACGAGACGCCAACCCGCCCACGCCGCGCCGTCCTCACCATGCAACTTGAAGTCGCTCAGCGCACCGTCGCTCGTCCTGGTGATCTGTCCCTGCTAGGGGTGAGCGTGCAGTACTATGGCAAACCGACGCTGGTCGGCAAGCTGAATCGCGGCGTCTTCTGGCCGCGTCCCGACGTGGACAGCGCTATCCTGCGCATTGACACTCATCCTGCCCCGATTGTCGATGTTCCCAGTGACGAAGCCTTCTTTCGCGTGGTGCGCGCTGGCTTCAGCCAAAAGCGCAAGCAGGTGAAGAACGCCCTGGCTAGCGGCCTAGCCATTCCCCAAGCCGAGGTTGATGCGACCCTGCACGAAGTCGGCATTGATCCTCAGCGCCGCGCCGAGACGCTGACGCTGGAGGAATGGGCAGCCCTAGCCCGCTTAGTCGACGAGCGTTTCCCTGTCTAGCTGCTGAGGCGCGCATGGACTTTGGGCCACAGAGTACAATAGAGGCGAGAGTATTTTCGTCTGCCGAAATTTGTGAGGTCGAACATGCGTAAATTATGGCTTGGCCTGATCCTAGCGATGGGGGTGGCTTGGTGGCGACAGCGCGTGCGCCAGCAGCGCCGCATCGATTTGCGCGGGCAGGTGGTGATGATTACCGGGGCCGGACAAGGCATTGGCGCAGAGACGGCGCGTCTGTTCGCCAGAGAGGGCGCACGCCTGGTGCTGATCGACTTGCAGGCAGCGGCGCTGGCCCGCCTGCAAGAAGAGCTGGCGCCGTTGGGCGTGGAGACGCTGACCGTCGCTGCCGACATCACCTTTGAAGACAGCATGGAGGAGGCAGTGCGCGTCACGCTGGAGACGTTTGGCCAGCTAGACATTCTGGTCAACAACGCTGGCCTCATGCTCAGCGGGCCTTTTGTGGAATACGATCTGGAGCGCATACAGAAGGTGATCGACGTGAACTTCTATGGCCTAGTGGCGGCTACGCGAGCAGCGCTCGTACCCATGCGCGCGCGCGGGCAGGGTCACATCATCAACGTGGCCAGCGCCAGCGCCTACATACCCGCCCCTGCCTTCAGCGTCTATCTGGCCACCAAGAGCGCGGTAGTGGGCCTGAGCGAGTCGCTGCGTCGCGAGTTAGCTGCTGAGGGGATTGTCATCAGCTACATTTCGCCAGGTTGGGTACGCACCGCCATGACGGCGCACATGGACGAAGCGGCTATGCGCGAAGCCGGCCTGCTCAGTCCCATCATCACCATCCTCAAGCCGCACGAGGTGGCCCAGGCCATTGTGGAGATAGCTCATACGCGCGAGCCTTCGCGCCTGTTCGGCAGCTTCGGCTGGCACTTGTTCAGCTTCACTCAGCGCCTCTCGCCAGCCCTCAATGATCTGCTGTTTGATCTGTTGACGCAGCGCGAGCGCGTGTTGGAGATCGCGCGCGGACGCGGCCACTAGGCTTCAGGCAGGCGGCTGCCAGCAACGGCCAGCTCGGCGACCTGAGCAGGAGCGCGCTCTTCAGCGCACACAGGCAGCGCTGCTCAGCGGACGCGCGTCACTGTGTCAACGTCGCGATTCAGGCGGATGTCGTCGAGGCCATAGTAGCGAGCCATGTCGCCGTTCAGCCAGGTGCGCTGATCGTGCAGCCACTCGTTGTCGCTGATCCGCAAGCGCACAGGCATAGGCGGTACTTCTAGCTCGCGCGCACCTTGCGCCACTTCTCGGCGGATGGCTGCGTCAATGGCGTCCCAAGCGGCGCTGTAAGCCATAAAATCAGGCAGGCGTTGGAAGTTGGTCACGAGAAAGGTCACCGCCAGCAGGCCCAAAAGCCCCGTGAAGCTGTACGCGACCCTGATCGGCAGTGAGTATTGTGTGCGCCATAGCAGGGCAAGAACCGCTGCCAGCGCTGCTAGGGTTGCCATAGCTGGAGGCTGGGCGCGCAGCGGTACATGACCATAGGCAATCATGGGCGGCAAGACCACGACGCCAATCATCAGGCTGGCGACGAAGATCGCTCCTATTGCCAGAGCAAGTCTTCGACTGGTACTGAGTGAGCTGAGACTGGTCGGGGATGGTAGCAGGGAGAAGCCGCCCCAGAAGGCCAAGAACATCAGCCCACTAGCCATCAGACTGTGACGATGAAGGATGTTCTCGCGCGCTGTGTCTATCCATTCCCACGCCGAGCCGAAGACTGGGCGCACGCTGCCGCTCAGACGCGCGTAGTTGCCCGGCGCTGCGAAGAAGAGCAGGGCGCCCAGCAGAGCCACGATCCATGCGAAGCCGATCCAGGGTAGCCATGCTGCGCGCCTTTGTGGCGGCAGGGTCAGGACGACTAAGCCACCTATGCTGAGCAACATCAGCTGTCCGAGGACATAAATTTCGTGCATGCCGCTGTTGAACAGCAGCAAGCAAGCTATGCTGAGTCCCCAGAAGTTGCGTCTGAATCCTGTCGGGGTACAGCGCAAACCCCAGAGCAACAAGCTGGCTGTCCATAAGCTGAGCGCAATCGGCAGAACGTAAGCCAGGGCAGGCATGGCCCAATACAAACTCTCAGGATGGCACAGGCTCAATGTCACACAGACAGCCAGGCCACTGAGTGTCCAATTCAGAAACTGGTTATTGGGTAGTGCTGGCCACATCCAGCGCCGCAGTTCAGCCAGTAGCACTGCCAGAGACGCTACCAGCATTAAACCATGCGCCAAGATGACAACTCGATTGATGAGTGGCTGCTCGGATGCCAGCAAGTCGAGCAGGACGTGTTGCGCCCAGCGTCCTGTCCAGGTCTGATAGGCCTGGGCCACATGCTCAACCAGCGACAGGCTGAGGGCGTTGCTAGCGAAGGTATAATCATCTGCCACCAGACGCACATGCCAGCCCAGCAAGGCATAGCTGAGCAAAGCTGCCAGGCTCAGCAACAGCAAGGCCCACCAGAAGGCAGTCCTGAGCCGCTCAGGGGGCATGAACGTCCCCGTAGACGGTGCGCAGCAGGGTTTGCAGCATGACGTTCGCACCAGTGACGATGGACTCCCAGCGCGTGTACTCCAGAGGACTGTGGCTGATCCCATCGACTGATGGCACGAAGATCATAGCGCTGGGGATGAAGCGATCCAGAATTTGACCATCATGGCCGGCATAGCTGGGCAAGCGCATATAGCGTAGGCCCATCTCTTCACAGACTTGCTCGATAGTGGCCTTCATCGCTTCAGATAGGTTGGCGACGGGCCGATGAATGATCCGCTCGGCGTCCATGCGCAGCTTGAGTGCCTCAGCACAGTCATAAGCAACGTCTACTAGGTAACGCTCCATCTCGCGCAGTACCGACTCGACCTCGTGGCGAATCTCTACGCGCAGCATCACGCGCGATGGCACGATGTTGTACGCGCCAGGGTAGACGCTCATGTCGCCGCAGTTGACCATGCCGGCAGGGAAGTCGTTATCGACCATTCCATAGAGATGATTGAGGAACAACACCGCCCCGTGCAGAGCATCCTTTTTTCGATGAGGGCTGATGGTAGCCGAATGAGCTGCTTCGCCGTAGAAAGTAATGTTGTAGGTCGAACGGCCCACAATGCGCGAGACGACGCCAATCTGGGCCTGGGCCTGCTCTAGGCGATCGCCCTGCTCAATGTGCAGCTCCAGAAAGCCACAATAGCGGCTCAGATCACGACCTGCTTGCAACACATCGCGGTCGGACAAGCCCAGGCGCGTCAGGGCCAAGCGAAAGGCAGCATTGTCGCGCTTGCTGTCGTTGAGGTCTTCTTCCGTGATTTGGCCGGTGAAGCCCAGGCTGCCCAGGAACGAAAACCACGAGCCTTCCTCGTCGGTGAAGTTGATGACCTCCAGATGAGTCGGCAGGGTCAGGTTGGCCTCGCGGATGGTGCGCGCGCACTCCAGCGCTGCGACGACTCCTACCGCGCCATCATAGCGCCCACCGTTTTCTACGCTATCCAGGTGTGAGCCGATGAGGAAGATGGGTGCATCAGGGTTAGGACAGGGAAGCACACCACTGAGGTTACCTACACCGTCGCTGTTGAGCGTCAGGCCGCTCTCCTCTAGGCGATTGACGAACCAGGCGCGCGCAGCGACGTCCGTCACAGACAAGGCGGGACGATTGATCCCACCTTCTGCTGTTGCACCGATCAGGGCCAGCTCATCGAAATCTGCCTTCATGCGCTGCTCGTTAATGCGCAGTTGAGGGATGACAGGGGCAGATGGCACTTTCCTACACTCCATCGAGGACATTGCAGTTTTTTAGATTATTTGCAAGTGCAAATTATAGCAGGATCGTGTGCGTTTTCACCGGCTCTGACAGGCTGATCGACGGAACTAAGCGCGTGCGGCCTAACTCGCACAGGTGAGAGGTTCAGAGGTTCAAAGCCTGCAGAGCTTTCGTCACGCTATCTTTGGGGCTAATGCCAATTTGCGCATCGATCAGGCGACCATCGGCATCGATCACCCAATGCGAGCGGATGACGCCCATGTACTTCTTGCCGTACATGCTGCGCTCGCCCCACGCCCCCCAAGCTTCTAGCACAGCATGGCGCTGGTCGCTCAGCAGATCGTAGGGCAACGACTCAGAAGCCTTCCATTGGGCCAGGGCTTTGGGCGAGTCAGGGCTGATCCCTAGCACAACGGCGTTGGCAACTTGTAGGCTGGGGGTAGCATCGCGGAAGCCGCAGGCCTGAGTGGTGCAACCAGACGTGGCTGCTTTGGGGAAGGCGAACAAAATGACGCGCTGCCCGCGAAATTGGCTCAGGCGGATGGGCTGGCCATCTTGGTTGGGCAATTCAAAGTCTGGGGCGATTTCGCCAATGGCAGGCATGAGCAATCTCCATTGTGTAAGGCCTGGTTTGGCTGTATGGTACAGACATTCGATGAGAGATTGCCTAGAGAGGCTTGCTATGATCGTCACGCTGAGACGCGCCGCATTCATCCTGCTGCTGGCCCTGCTCGTAAGCCTAGCCCAGGCTCAAGAGACCGCCGTCGTGATCGACATGGGCGCGACGCTGCGCTTGCGCGCTCAACCCACCACCCGCGCCGAAGTACTAGCTTATTTGCAGCCTAACACGCCGCTGCTGGTGCTGGCCCGCAGCGAAGGCGGTTTATGGTTGCAGGTCAGCACGCCTCAGGGCCTCACGGGCTGGGTGCTGGCTGAGTACACTCGCATAGTGACTTCAGAAGGTCAGTCTGCACCGTCTGTCCCGCCCAATGTGCCGTTCAACGCCTACAGCCTAGTGAGCAACATCACAGATACAGCCCGCACCATCCACCGCCAGGGCCGCGAGCTGGGAGCGCGTCCCAACATCTTCAGCAAAGTAGGCGACAGCATCACCGCTGCGCCGCAGAACCTCAACCCCATCGGGCGCGGCCAGTATATCCTGGGTGATTATGGCTACCTGCAAGGAGCGATTGACTTCTTCAGCGGCGCTTTCGCCCGCGATCATGACTCGTTTGCCAACGGCTCGTTAGCAGCCTATCCAGGCTGGACGACGCGCTCGGTGCTGGACGCCTCCAACAGCAATCCCAATCTATGCCTGCGTGACGAGACGCCCATCGCCTGTGAACTGCGCTTGGTGCGTCCTGGCTTCGTCCTCATCATGTTCGGCACGAATGACATGACGCTGATCGACAGCAACCTCTACCGCAACAGCCTGATTGAGATTGCTAAGCTGAGCATTGAGCGCGGGGCTGTGCCTGTCTTGTCCACCATCCCGCCGCGCACCAACTACGAGGGCTCGTTGGCACGCACTGAAGAATTCAACACCATCATCCGTCAAATTAGCATTGAGATGGACATTCCACTGATCGACTATTACAGCGCCATGCTCACACTGCCCAACTACGGCCTAGAGCCTGACGGCGTCCACCCCAATAGCGCCTACTTGGGCCTGCGCGGCGCGGCAGATTTCCGCGCCAAGAACCTGGCTTATGGCTACGTCATGCGCAATCTCTTGCAGCTGCACGCCCTAGATAGGCTATGGCGCGAGGTGGTGATGGGGATATAGCGAGGCAAGCAACGACCCATCAGCCCAAAAAACAACGCTACAAGGGAGCAATGCTCCCCTATTTGAAGTCTAGTCCACGATGAAGAAGCCGCCAGGGTCGTACACCAGCGGCTGAGCGCTGGTCTCGTTGTTGACGCGGATGGCCCATGCGCCAGCGTTCTGCATGATGGGCGGGAAGGTGTTATAGTGCAGCGGCGCGACGTAGCGCGGTCGCAGCAGGCGCGCTGCCTCTAGGCTGTCGTCAATGCCCATGGTAAAGGTATCGCCAATGGGCAGAAACGCGATGTCGATCTCGTAGCGAGCGAACAAGGCCATGTCGCCGAACAGGCCCGTGTCGCCGGCGTGGTAAAAGGTCTTGCCTCCAGCTTGGATGATGAAGCCGCCAGGCTGGCCGCCATAGCTGCCATCAGGCAAAGAAGAGCTGTGGAAGGCCTGGACAAATTTGGCCGCCATCCAGTCGTTGCGATACCAGCCGCCGGGATTGCCCTGATGGACGTTCGTCACGCCACGAGCCATGAGCCAGTTCCCAATCTCAAAGTTGCAGACAACGGTCGCGCCGGTGCGCTGAGCGATGGCGATGGTATCTCCCAGATGATCCCCATGCCCATGAGTGAGCAGGATGACCTCGGCTTTAATCTCATCCGCGCTGATGGGGGCGAGTGGGTTACCAGT
Source organism: Anaerolineae bacterium (assembly GCA_025055175.1). Lineage (GTDB taxonomy): Bacteria > Chloroflexota > Anaerolineae > Aggregatilineales > Phototrophicaceae > JAVQVU01. Next base: position 75,827 of record JANWYT010000015.1, read on the forward strand.
GAGGAAGGGATCAACCAGCAGATGATGGCCATCTACATCAAACCAAATGCCCGAATGGGCCAGCCACATATAAGAAACAGGCATGGTGCGTGCGACTCCTCTTATCGTTTACCGTTCTTGACTCGTCTTCCATTATGGCCTGCCAGCCCAAACGCGCAAGCCGTCTGTTCCGTGAGCAACCGTTTTGCTACAATAGACGTATTACGTCACGATCACGCAGCGACTCAGAAGGCGCTCTATGTCCCAAAAACTCACATCTCCGAACGAAGATTACGCCAAGTGGTACAACGAAATCGTCTATCGAGCCGATCTGGCAGCGCAGTCACCGGTGCGCGGCTGCATCATCATCAAGCCCTACGGCTACGAAATTTGGGAGGGGATCAAGGCCAGCCTAGATCGGCGCTTCAAAGAGACGGGCCATCAGAACGCCTACTTCCCGCTGTTCATCCCACAAAGCTATCTCAAACGCGAAGCGGAACACGTCGAAGGCTTCAGCCCAGAGCTGGCCGTCGTCACAGTGGCTGGCGGCAAGGAATTGGAAGAGCCGCTGGTCGTGCGTCCCACCAGCGAGACGGTCATCGGCGAAGCCTTCTCGCAGTGGATTCAATCTTGGCGCGATTTGCCGCTGCTGCTAAACCAGTGGGCCAACGTAGTGCGTTGGGAGCTGCGCACCCGTCCTTTCCTGCGCACCACCGAATTCTTGTGGCAGGAGGGCCATACAGCCCATGCCACCCACGACGAAGCCGAGGAAGAGACGCTGCGCATGTTGGACGTGTACGCTGCGATGGCGATTGAGGACGCGGCTATCCCAGTCATTCGCGGCCTCAAGAGCAACGTCGAACGCTTCGCAGGCGCACTGCGCACCTATAGCATTGAAGCGATGATGGGCGATGGCAAGGCTTTGCAATCCGGCACCAGCCACAACCTGGGCCAAAACTTCGCCAAAGCCTTCGACATTAAGTACCTTAACAAAGCCAACGAGCTAGAATATTGCTGGACGACGAGTTGGGGTCTGAGTACGCGCATGGTCGGGGCGGTCATCATGGCGCACGGCGACGAAGTGGGCCTGCGCTTGCCCCCCAAGCTTGCGCCCTATCAAGTGGTACTGGTGCCAGTCTACAAGACGGAGGAGGAGCGCAGCCGCGTGCTGGAAGTCCTGCACCGTCTGGCGGCCCAGCTCAAGGCAGCTGGGGTGCGCCTCCACCTGGACGACCGCGAAGAAACGCCAGGCTTCAAGTTCAACGACTGGGAAATGCGCGGCGTGCCAGTGCGCCTGGAGCTTGGCCCCAAAGACCTGGAGAAGAACAGCGTCGTCCTGGCGCGCCGCGACATCCTGGGCAAGGAAGGCAAGCGTTTCGTGCCACAAGATGGAGTCGTCCAGGCCATCCACGACCTGCTGGCCGAAGTCCAAGCCAACTTGCTGGCCCAAGCCACCCAGTTCCGCGACAGCCGCATTCACGATGTGAACAGCTACGACCAACTCAAACAGGCTATCGAAGCCAGCGGTTGGGCGCGCGGCTATTGGGCCGGCAGCGACGACGACGAACGCCGAATTAAAGAGGAGACCGGCGCGACCCTGCGCAACTTCCCGCTGGAGGGCCAGCCTGAGGATGGCGTGTGCTTTTACACGGGCAAGCGCGGTGGTGGCCGAGTCGCCTTGTTTGCGAAGGCCTACTGAGCGCAGAAAGATGCCGAGGCGCGCCTCGGTCTTTCTTAAAGCGATGAGGCCTTCGCGCTAACGTAGGCTTAACACTTTGTCTCTAGGATGGAATATCCTAGCAGTCCGATCACGCGGAGAAAGATTTTTGGAACTATATGGCAGCTTATTTGATCGTGGATGTTGACGACCTGATCCAGCGCTTCAAGGCGCGGGGCATGTCGGTAGACCTCCAGGAACTCTCGGTGGGGCTGCGCGGCGGGGCTGCGCTGGCCGCAGGCGTGCCAAACGCCTCGCTGCTGCGGGCCATCGCAGTGGCCGATTGGAGCAAATACGCGGGGGCTGTGCCAGACCCGCAAACCGTCTTTCGGGCGACTGGCTATGACTTGTGCGAAGCCAAATCGCGCGAACACCTGCACGACATCATCCACCTGACCTACTTCGCCTACGATCCCGACCCGATCGATGAGCTGATTCTAGCCACTACCAGCCGCGATCTGTTGCCGCTGGTGCGCCGTATCAAGACGACGCGCGCCTCGCGCATTCGCCTATGGGGCGCAGAAGACGTACTGGTCGGGACAGAATTCGCCAACGAGGTCATCTTCCAGCCGCTAGAGGCGGTGCTGGGCATCCAGACGAAGAACGTCTCGTTGTACATCGACTTTGAGAACATCGCCATCAGCCTATCGGAGCATGGCTTCGTCGTCAACCTGGACACCCTCATCACCAGCCTGGTGGCGAAGGCGCGCTCCTATGGCCAGGTCATCAAGATGAGCGCCTATGCTCCCTGGGGACAGCGCGGCGCGCTGCCGCCCCTGGTCGATCACAATGGTCGCGAGATTGCCGACGAAGCGCCGACGCGCCTGCTACTGGCCAACATCGACCCCGTCTTCAACCTGCCAGGCAAGAACAGCGCCGATGTGCGCATTGCCCGCGATGTGTTGGTCGACATCAGCCACAGCGAGTCCGCCGACGTCATCATCCTAGCCAGCGGCGACCGCGACTTCAATGACGTGCTGAACAGCGTCATGCAGCGCGGCAAGACAGTCATCTTGTGGGGGGTGCGCGGCAGCATGAGCCGTCAGCTCACCAATCACCCCTCGCTCACCATCGAATACATTGAGGATTTCACCCCGCTGCAAACCCACCAGTCCCTCTCGAGCGCACCCGTGAATGCTCAAGCTCAAAGCGCTGAGGTCTTCGTGCCGTCGCAGTGGTCGAGCGTGGTCATCCAGTTTGACCGCCTGGCCATGCTCAACAACACCGACGTGCTGATGACCAGCGACCTGATCGAACGCCTAGTGGCGCTGGGCGTGGTCATCTCGCGGCAGCGCGGCGAAGATTTGATCGAACAGGCCCTGTCTCTGGGCATTTTACAGCGCCTCAACAGCCAGGGCGCCATCATGCTCAACGGCGTCAGCCCCATCGTCGAGAAGACGCGCGTCATCACCGAAGCGATTCGACGACGCGTAGGCAACACCCTCAAGGTACGGGGCTGGCAGTACGTCAACTACGGCTTCCTGCTCAAGGGCCTAGAGATGGAGCGCGACCTCATGCGCCCCGGCATGAACATCGATGACCAATGGCGCAGCCAGTGGATCGACGCTCTGGTGCGCGAAGGCGTCTTGCAGCGCGATTTGGTCTCGCACCGCCTCAACCCCGATGACCTAGTGCCGGTCATCCGATTGCCCGATGGCGAAGACGAGGACGGCCTCGCCACTCGACCTCAGCCTAGCCCTGCCTCCAGCACGACTCCCAGCTACGGCTTCAGCCCAGAGGTGGCCTATGCCCGCGCCAACGCACCGACGGCGGATCGCTTGGTGGGCGACAAGTGGCTCATGCTCACGCCGCAACAGTTGGCGGAGATTGACCCCAACGCTGCCGAGATGACGGTGCGCATCATCGTCAGCGTGGAGCAGTTCACCAGCTTCCGCAACTTCGCTTGGTGTCCGCTGGGCAGCTTACACAAGCGCCTCAAGCCCTTCGACATCAACATGGCTTTCCAGCGCGCCGTCGAATACCTCCAAGCCAACAACGTCGTCTTCGTCGGCGAATATCAAAACCCGCAAAGCCCCTACAGCACCAAAGGGATCAGCGTCGTGACGACTTCGGCCTATGCTTGCGAGGTGCTAGCCCTGCGCGATAACGTGGTGCGCCTGCTGCTGCACTTGTTCGACCGCGCCCTGCCTATCACCCTGGCCCGTATCCGCGAGGAAGCGCCAGGCCTTCAACAGCCCGATTTGTGGCTATCAATTATGGAGATGGAGAACGTCTTGCAACCCGTCGCCGGCCGATCCGGCGTTTACAGCTTGTTCCGCACCCACCACACTGTCAAGCAGGTGGCTGGCGATCCACCGCCGAGCAACGCCTGAGGCGAATAGGACGCTTGCCCGCCGAAGAGGTGACATTTGTCACACACGATCCTATCCTTTTGTGGGTTAGAACGAGTACAGCAACGTTAGCGCATGAGAGGCCGACGCCAGGCCTCGATCTATCGAGGGAAGGTGGCATGTTCAAGATTATTCAGGGTGGCATGGGCGTGAGCGTGAGTAGTTGGCGGTTGGCCAACGCCGTCTCGCGGCTGGGGCAATTGGGCGTAGTGAGCGGGACGGGCATAGGGACAGTGTTGGCGGCGCGCTTGGCTCAGGGCGATCAGGGCGGGCATATCCGCCGCGCGCTGGATGCTTTCCCCTTCCCGCAGAGCGCTGAGCGCGTCTGGCGGCGCTACTACACCGAAGGTGGTCGCCAGCCTGAAGAAGGTCTGCCGCGTCCCCCTATGTGGACGATCAACCCGCCTGCCGAGTTAGAAGAGCTGACCGTCGTCGCCAACTTCGTCGAAGTCTGGCTGGCCAAAGAAGGCCACAAAAATCCCGTCGGGATCAATTTGCTGGAGAAAGTACAGCTGCCGACGATGGCTTCGCTGTATGGTGCTATGCTGGCAGGGGTGGACGTCGTGCTGATGGGCGCGGGCATTCCGCTGCAAGTGCCTGGCATTCTGGACGCGCTCGCCAGGCACAAGACGACACAGTACCGCCTGGACGTGCTAGGAGCGACCCAAGACTACGTCATCCGCTTCGACCCGCGCCGCTTGTTCCCACTCGACGATGAAGCGCCTGCGCTGCGCCGACCGCTGTTCTTCCCCATCATCTCCTCCAACACCTTGGCTCAAGCCCTGCTCAAGCGCGCCAATGGGCGAATCGATGGCTTCGTGGTGGAGACGCCCGTCGCTGGTGGTCATAACGCCCCACCGCGTCAAGCCGCCTTCAATGACAAAGGTGAACCTATCTATGGCGACAAAGATCGCGTGGATTACACCAAGCTAAAGGCGCTGGGCCTGCCCTTCTGGATCGGAGGTGGTTACGGCAGCGCCAAAGGCCTGCGCGCCGCCCTGGCCGAAGGCGCAGAGGGCGTTCAGGTCGGCACTGCCTTCGCCTACTGCGATGAGAGCGGCATGGCCCAACCCTACAAAGAGGCCGTGCTGCGCCTGGCCCTCCGAGAGGAAGTCACCGTCACCACCAGCGCCCGCGTCAGCCCGACAGGCTTCCCCTTCAAGGTCGTCCATGTGCCAGGCACGCTCAGCGACGGCGCGGTCTACGAAGCGCGCGAACGCATTTGCGACATGGGCTTCCTGCGCCATCTCTACCAAGAAGCTGAGGGCAAGGTGGGCTATCGTTGCCCTGCGGCGCCCGTCGCTGGCTACGTCAAGAAGGGCGGCGCGCCTGAAGACACGGAAGGGCGTATGTGCTTGTGCAACGGCCTGGGCGCTGCCGCTGGCTATGCTCAGCACAAAGGCGACGGCGTCTTTGAGCCGGCCATCATCACCAGTGGCGATGACGTGGTGAGCATAGGCCGTTTTGTACGCGCGGATCGCTTAGGCTACAGCGCCGCTGACGTGATTCGTGCTATCCTGGGCTGACAAAGAAGCTGCGCGCCGCTTGCTGCCGAGTGGCCGTATTTGACTCGGAGGCGCTGTTCGCGGTACAACATAAGAGCCACACAGCAGGGATGACTCCGACAGAGCCGCCCTTGACTCGGCGAGCCGTCATCCTGAGCGAGGAACATGCCCATGCCCTTCGACCTGAAAGCCCACTTGCAAACGTTGAGCGAGACGCACGCCATCAGCGGGCATGAAGCCCCCATCCGTCAAGTCATCCGCGAAGCCTGGACTGGCCTAGTGCAGAATTTCGACCAGGATGGCCTGGGCAGCCTGATCGGCTGGAAACGCGCCACCCGCCCGCCTCAGAGTCAGCCTACGCCCAGCATCATGCTGGCGGCCCACATGGACGAAATTGGCCTGATGGTGCGCGACATCGTGGATGGTTTCGTCTATGTGGCCCGCGTGGCCGGCTTTGACCCGCGCACTACGCTGGCCAAGCCTGTGTTGGTGCATGGCAAGCGCGCCCTGCGCGGTGTAGTAGCGGCTGCTCCTCCTCACCTATTGAGCGACAAAGACCGTGACCATTACCCCAGCAGCGAACAACTGGTCATCGACCTGGGCTTGCCCGACGCCGAAGTACGCCAGCTCGTGCGCATCGGCGACATGGTAACGCCCGACGCGCCTATGCTCAGCTTGCTGGGCCAGACCGTCGCAGGCAAAGCCTTCGATGATCGGGCCTGTGTTGCCGCCGTGACCGCCTGCTTGCATCACTTACAAGCCATGCACCACGCCTGGGACGTGGCCGCTGTCGCCACTGTCCAGGAGGAGAGCGGCTTGTATGGCGCGCAGACTGCCGCTCAACATCTGCGTCCGACGATAGCCATCGCCCTGGACGTGACCTTTGCCCCACAGAACGGCGTGCCGCAGGACTCGGCACGTGAGCTGAACGAGGGGCCGGTGCTGGCCTTGGGGGCAAACTTCCATCCTGCTCTGTTCAAGCGCTTGCGCCAGACGGCCAAGCAGCACGAGATTAAGCTGCAAACCGAGCCGCTGGCGGCGGCCAGCGGCACGGACGCCTGGGCCATCCAAGTCGCCCGCGAAGGCGTCCCCTGCGCCTTGCTCAGCATCCCTGTCCGCAACATGCACAGCGCTGTTGAGACCCTGGATTTGCGCGACGTTGAACGCGCGGGCCGACTGCTGGCTCATTTCATCAGCGAGTTGGAAGCTGACTGGACGCCCGCTCTGGCTCAAGACGTCAACGGAGACGAGAAAGGCGAAGGCGCGTGAAGCTGCTCCAACACATCCTCATTCCTGCTCGTGACGATGACGATTCCGTCCGTGAGCGGCGCATTGAGCTGTATCATGGCAATCTGACCACCATGCCGCCAGAGATGGCCGTCGATGTGCTAGTCGTCTCTGCTTTCCCTAACAACTACGACACCCGCAATCCACGCTCACTGGTCTCTGCGCTGGCCCAGATGGGCGTCAGCGTGGCACAGCTCGCCCAGGACAAAGAGGCTGATCTGCGCGGCACTTACCACTGCTGGCTATCCAGGTCGATCAATCCGAGCCTGAGCGCCCCTTTCCGCCGTCTGCTGGTCTTCGAGCCGCCCACGCGCAGCAACCCAGCTGAGCTAGTGGGGGATATCTTCCAAGCCCTCATCCCCTTCGTCGAAGGCGAGCCGTTCGTGCGCAGCCTGGCCCTGCCTCTGGTCGCCGGCGGCAGCCAGCAAGCCACCCCTGAACAGATGATCCCGCCGCTGCTGGACGCGGCAGTACATTGGCTGAGCCTGGGCCTGTCGCTGGAAGTGATCCGCCTTGTGGAGATTGACGAAGGCAAGGCACAACGCATGGCCGAGCTGTTCACGGCGTTCATGGCTAAGCCACCAAACAGCAGCCTGCCCATCGCTCAATTCATCGCGCCATCCCCGGCCTCTGTCTTCGTCACACCACCGCCTGCGCCTGTCGTCGCGCTGCCCTCGCCTGCCAGGCCCATCAGCGAAGCTGAAGAGCGCTACACCAACAACCTTGACCTAACTGTGGTCGAGCCAGAGGAAGCGCTGAACGAAGAAGCCACTCTGACTGCTGCTGCGCCCACTTATAGCTACGACTTCTTCATCAGCTATTCGCGCCGCAACAGCGAGTCGGCCCTCTTCGTATACCATGAACTGCTGCGTTTGCGCCCACAGACGCGCATTTTCTTCGACAAAAAAGAGCTGGAAGCGGGCGTCGCCTGGCAGATTGAACTCTACGAAGCGCTGGACGACTGTCGCCAGGTCATCGCACTGCTGTCGCCAGATTATCTGCTGTCGAAGGTCTGCAAGGAAGAGTACCACATCGCGCTCATGCGCCACCGCCAAAACGACGGTGGCGTCCTCGTCCCCATCTATCTGCACGAGGCCAGGCTGCCCACCTACATGCGCCTCTACCAGTTTCATGACTGTCGTGAGGCCGATCGAGCCTGTTTGACGCGCGTCTGTGAGCAGCTCATCGCGGCGCTATAAGGCTGGCGCGCACCAGCTCTAGGGCGGGTCTATTGTCTAGCGCCAAGCTGCCATCGATGAACAAGGCGTGCCACAGGTGGAAGGTGAGCAAAGCCCACAGCACCTTCAGATGATAGCCGCGCTTGCCCAGGTGTTCATCGACCAAGCGTGCGACCGCCTGAGGCCGACATACCCCCACCTGGGCCACGTAGGACGGGCTGAGCCAGCGCTCTAGCAGAGGGCGATAGATGGTGCGCAGCCAATCCGACATGGGCGGCGTGAAGCCCCACTTGGGACGGCTGAGGACTTCAGCGGGCAGCAAGTCGCGCACAGCGTCCTTGAAAATGCGCTTGAAGTCGCCATGGCGCAGCTTGTATTCCAGCGGCAGGCGCAAGGCCCACTCCACCAGGCGATGATCCTCTAGCGGCGCACGGCTCTCTAGGCTCATGGCCATGCACATCTTGTCCACGCGCATGTTGCTGTCTTCAGGAATCCACCAAGCCAGGCTGGCATAGGCGATTCGGTCGGCGAAGTGCGGGGTGTGGGGCGCACCCAGCAGGCTGTCCAGCGCAGCAGTCATGGCTTGGTCGTAAGGGATGGAGTCCAGTAGCGGCTCAATTTCCTCGGGGCGCAGGACGCGCATCCACTCTAGGTAGCGCTGGTGTGGCGCGTCGTTGAGCAGCTTGGTGGCCAGCGCACCCTTGCCCGCCGCTCGCAGCGCGCGCGCCGCCGCCTGGCGCAAAGAGCGGGGTAGCTTCAGCCAGGGCGCGAGGCGCTGATCGGCGCGGTAGTGCGTGTAGCCTAGGAACAGCTCATCGCCGGCGTCGCCCGTCAGCAGCACAGGGACTTGGGCCAGGCGCGCCACCCCGGCCAGATACGCAGTCTGTACAATGCTGTACTGCGCGACAGGCTCGTCCATGTGGTAGACCAAGTGTGGCAGCAGACCTTCGGCAGCTTGATTGCTGAGGCGGATGGCGTGGTGCTGTGTGCCGAGCGCTGCGGCCACCTGGCCCGCGTAGCGCAGATCGACGTTGAACTTCTCGTCGCCGCTGCTGCCCGCCGCGAAGTCGAAGCCCACTGAAAAGGTCTGCACGGGTTGGCCCGCTAGCCGCTGCATGAGCGCCACCACGGAGGACGAATCCACCCCGCCGCTGAGGAACGCACCGACGGCTACGTCGCTCATCATGCGTGAGTCGACGGCCTGCTCTAGCAGGCGGCGCGTCTCGCGGCGCGCATCTTCGTAGTCGATGGCCTGGGGACTGAGCTGAGCCGTCCAGTAGCGCGCCGTCCGCACGCCTTCGGCGCTGACGATCAGGCGCTCGCCCGCTGCCAGCTTGTGAACGTCGGCGAACATGGTCTGGGGCGGTGGGGTGTAGCCTAGGGTGAAGTAGGCCGCCAGCGCGGCGCGGTTCAGACGCGGCCTGATCGACGGGTGCAGCAGCAACGCCTTCATCTCGCTGGCGAAGGCGAATTCGCCCGCAGGCCCACACCAGTAATAGAGCGGCTTCTCGCCTAAGCGATCACGGGCCAGCACCAATCGGCGGCGCGGCGCATCGTAGACACAGAAGGCGAACATGCCGTTCAGGCGTTCGACGAAATCTACCCCCCAGGCTTCGTAGGCGTGGACGAGGACTTCGGTGTCGGTGGCAGTCTGGAAGCGGTGACCCTGCGCTTCCAATTGGCGGCGCAGCGCGCGGTGGTTGTAAATTTCGCCGTTGAAGGCCACGCGCACTTGCCCATCTTCGTTAGGCAAAGGGCCGACGGGCGCGCTCAGATCGATGATGGCTAGGCGTCCAGCGCCGAAGACCAGCGCTTTATCAGCGTAGAGGGCGTAACCATCAGGGCCACGATGAGCCAAGCAGCGGGCCATCGCATCCACAAGGTCAAGACTTGGCTGATCGTTGGGGCAAAAGTGTCCGAAGATTCCACACATAGGGCGGCTCAGATTTCGTCAGACCTGCGGGAAAGCGGATTGGGAGATCAAAGAGGTCGAAGTGAATATTATGCGGTCGCCCTGGATTATCTCCCGCTCTATCAGGCAAAAACGCGCGCCCTTGAGTATAATCCAGTCCAATGACTTTGAAGAAGATACGAGAAATGCCCATGACCCTGACACCTTTCCGCGAACGCCTAGTGACGGGCCGCCCCCTCTTGGCCGATGGCGCAATGGGGACGCTGCTCCAGCAGCGCGCCGACGTGCCGATCCGCACCTGCTTTGAGCTGTTCAATTTGGAGCGCCCTGATCTGGTGCGCGGCGTCCATGAAGATTATCTGCGCGCCGGCGCCGACATCCTGGAGACGAACACCTTCGGCGCGAACCGTCTGCGCCTGAGCGAAGTCGGTTTGTCCGAGCAAGTGGAGGCCCTCAACCGCGCAGCGGTGCGCTTGGCGCGCCAGGCCATCGCCAACGTAGGGCGCGAAGCCTACGTCGGCGGCGCTGTAGGCCCGCTGGGGGCTATCCTGCGCCCCTACGGGCCAATTAGCCACCAACAGGCAGAAGACGCCTTCCACGAGCAAATTGCAGCTCTGGTGGCTGAAGGCGTCGATCTGCTCATCTTGGAGACCTTCATCAACCATGACGAACTGCTGCTGGCCCTGCATGTGGCTCGTCAAATCGCTTCAGAGCTGGTCATCATAGCACAGGCGACTTTCAACAGCGACCGCCAGACGTACGTCGGCTACCCGCCGGCGCGCGTGGCCAACGACTTGTACAAGGCTGGCGCCGACGTGATCGGCGTCAACTGCGGCCTCGGCCCTATGCAGTTGGCCCAAATCGTGGCCGATATGTACCGCGCCGTGCCGCAGGCGCGCCTATCGGCCATGCCCAACGCCGGCTACCCTGAGTCGGTCGGCGGACGGATCATGTATACAGCCAGCCCCGCCTACTTCGCTGATTTTGTGCCAAGCTTGCGCCAACACGGGGCCCAGATCATCGGCGGTTGCTGCGGCACGACTCCAGAACACGTGGCTGCCCTGCGCGTTGCCCTGGACGCCCAGGCCGAGACACAGCCTATGGCCGTGCAAGTGACTGAACGAGCCGCTCCACCGCCCCAGCCGGCTGAGGCCAAGCTGCCTCCGACGCACCTCGCCCGTCGTCTAGCTGAGGGCCTGTTCACGGTCACGGTCGAAGTCGCGCCGCCGCGCAGCTACACCGCAGAAACTATGCTGGGCCACGCCCGCCTGCTGCGCGATGCCGGCGCCGATCTACTAGACATCGCCGACACCCCCGCCGCCAAGATGAAGATGAGCGCCTGGGCCGCCGCCTATCTCGTTCAAAACCAAGTGGGCGTGGAGACGATCCTACACTTCCCTACGCGCGGACGCAATCTGCTGCGCGTGCAAGGCGACCTATTGGCCGCTCATGCCCTGGGCCTGCGCAACCTGTTCGTGACGATGGGCGACCCCGTCAAGATTGGCGACTATCCCAGCGCCAATGACCACAACGACATCGCCCCCAGCAAGCTGATCGATCTGGTGGCCCACAGCATGAACGCGGGCCAAGACATGGCTGGCAACAGCATTGGCGCGCCGACGGCTTTCACGGTGGGTTGCGCGCTCAACATGGCAGCGGATGACCTGGACAATGAACTGCGCGTGCTGGGCAACAAATTGGCTGCGGGCGCGCACTTCGCCCTGGGTCAGATGGTCTTCGATCCGCCGCGCGTGGAAGCTTTTCTGAAGAGGTATCGCGAAGTCTTCGCTGAGGACTTCAAGCTGCCCGTGCTGATGGGCATCATGCCGCTGTACAGCGTCAAACATGCCCGCTTCTTGCACAACGAAGTTCCAGGGATCACCATCCCCGACGCCATCTTCGCGCGCATAGAGGCCGCCGCCGACGACGCCCCGCGCGAAGGTGTGCGGATCGCCATCGAACTCATGCGCGCTATGCGACCCTACGTACAAGGCGCGTACATCATCCCCTCCTACGGGCGCTATCACTTGGCAGCCGAAGTCGTCGATGCCATCGTCAACGCGCCTGTCGGGGCATAGCGTGCAGATCATCCTGGTCACCACTCAGTACGTCACTGAAGCGCGCACTCGTCACGGTGGGATCGCGGTGCAACTCTCCCACATGGCCCAGGCCCTGAAAGCTGAAGGCCATGCTGTGCGCGTGCTGGTCGAATCGACCGAAGGATCAGAAGTTTTGCAACACGAGGAGATAATCGTAGAGCGTCTGCGCCGCCCTCGCTGGGTGGAGCGCCTGGTGGGCTTGGGGCGCTATCGCCCGCTGCGCCCTGTCCCACTGAATGCCCCGCTCATCGCATATAGCTTTTGGCGAGCCAGCACGCGCCGCCTGCTGGCCTTGCAGGCGGCTGGTCAGCTGGACGCCGTGCTGTTCGCCGACGCCGGAGCAGCTATCTTTGGCGCGCCTGGACTGCACACCCCACAAATCCTGTGGATCACCTCGCACTACCCCACCTATCAGCGCCTCAATGTGGGCCGCAAGACGCTAGAATACCGCCTGATGAACGCCCTGGTCGGGCGGCGCTACCGCCTGGCCACTCGCTTGTACGCCAACAGCCCGCTGACGGCTGCGCTGGTGGCTCGCGATTATCGTGCGCAAGCCCGCGTCCTACCTCCCATCTTCGTCTTACAAGCCGTTCAGCGCGACGAACGCCTGCGCCGAGAACAATCATCTCCCTACTTGCTCTACTTTGGCCGCCTGGAGCCGCTCAAGGGTGTACATGAGCTGGCCCAAGCCCTACCCGCCCTATTGGCCGCTCATCCGCAGGCGCGCGCCGTCTTCGTCGGGCAGGACAGGCGCGGCAAGGCTGGCCCATCCACCCGCGCCGAACTGGAAGCGCTCCTGGGTGACCATCGCTCGCGCGTGAGCTTCTACGACTCACAGCCACACAGCGCGCTCTACCCTCTCATCGAAGGCGCACGCCTGGTCGTCCTGCCCTCCCACATCGAAAATCTATCCAATGCGGCGATGGAGACGATGGGCTTGGGCCGTCCGCTGGTCGGCACGCGCGGCGCTAGCTTCGACGAATTCATCGAAGACGGCCTGAACGGCTTCCTCGCGCCCATCGGCGACGCCGACGCGCTGAGTGCCGTCATCCTGCGCGCCTGGTCGCTAGACGACGCGACCCTGGAACAAGTGGGCCAGCGCGCCCGCCAGACCATATCCGAGCGTTTCGCGCCGCACTTGCTGGCGCAGGCTTTGCTAGAGTGGTGGGCCGAAGCCGATCCTCAGAGATAACCACCGTCTCTGCGCCCCAAGCGTTCGCGGACAGGCTTGGGAATGGCGGTTTTGAGCGTGCGGCGCAGCGCGAACAGTGGCGCGTGCCGCCAAGCTTCGCGCCAATAGCGCGCCGAATCGGGCAAGTGATGGCGCGCTGCCAACTCATAGGCCTGCCAGGCCAGCTCGCCGCGCGCCTGCCCGCGCGCCAGCCAGCGGCAGGTATCTAGAGCATGATCGATCGCTATTAGGACAGCCTTGTCAATGGCTAGACGGCCAGCCGTTGCTGTCAGATTATAGGGGTGAAATCGATAGCCATGCAGAGCTTCAGGCAGCAAGGCGAAATTGGTTACGTCTTTAGCACGTAGCCAAAAATCGTAATCTTCAGCCAAAAAAGTCTCGCGGCGATAACCTCCAATCATGCTATCTACCTCGCGACGATAGAGAAACGAAGGTGTGACGACATTTTTATACGTCAAGTAGCGCGGAGGCAGTCGCCGAGCCATCCTCAGCGAATAGCCATGAGCATCGATCTTGTTGAAGTGGCTGTAGACTAAACCCACCTCGGAACGATAATCGAGAAAAGTCGATAAACGTGCTAAAGTCTGAGGGTAGAGGATGTTATCGTCAGCCAACCAGGTGAAGTAGCGTCCGCGCGCCTGCGCGAAGCCTGCGTTTAGTGCGCCTGGCAGACGCCCTTCTTCTTTTGGATGGCACAAGAGACGGATGCGGTGGTCGCGCGCAGCATAGTCAGCTATGATTTGCGGCGTCCTATCTTCAGAATTGCTGTCTACAATAATCAGTTCCCAGCGATCCTCGGTTTGGTCTAGGACAGATTGTATGGCATGAGCGATGAAGCGTTCGCCATTCATTGTGGGTAGTACGATGCTGACAATAGGCTCACTCATAGCGCAGCACATCCATCACGCGGGCGCACAGTGCGCCGCTAGCCGAAAGCAAAGTGGCGAAGAGAGCGATCAGCAAAGCAGAGACCAGCAGGGCTAAGGCCGCTAAACGGGCATCGGTGGGGAGAGGTATGGGCGTGCCGCCCAGGCCAGTCATCAGAGCCACGCCCAGGGCGCTCAGGCCGATCCCCAGCAGGGCGCTCAGCAAGCCGATCAGGCTGGCTTCTAGCAGCAGCACCCCTAGCGAGCGACGCGCCGACAGGCCGATAGCGCGCAGAACGCCGATCTGCTTCTGGCGCTCCAGCGTGGCCAGGGCGACGGTATTGGCCATGATGACCGCCGCCGCCACCAACGACAGCAGTCCTACTAGCGTCGGTATAGCGGAGAATTGGGCGATGAGGCGGCTGATGAGCGTGTCGATGAAGCTCACGTCCAGGGCGATGATGGGCGGTATACGCACCGCTGACAGACTCACCAGGGCTTGGTTGACGTGTTCGGGCGCGACTTGATAGGTGTACAGCGTGTAGAGCGGCTGCGCACTGCCTAAACTATCGGGAGGGACGACCACGCTCACGCCGGCCAGGCCGCTGCTGAGAAAGGCCGCTCCACCGAGCTGCTCATTCCCCGTGAGGCCCACAATTTCAAAGCGCAGACGTTGGCCCTGAATGCTGTATTCTAGCACGCTGCCCACGCGCGCCCCCAGCACCCTGGCGAATTCCAAAGGAGCGACGAGGACAGGCTGGCCGCGATCTTCCAGGCGCAAGGTGCGCCCCTGACTCACAGGGGCCAGCGTCTCGTACAGGCGTGGATTGTCTGTATTCCATTGCGATAGTCCACCCAGGACGAATTGGGCCAACGCTTCAGCGTCGCCGCTTTGGGCCACCAGCATATCAACGTCCTGGCCATCGACGCGCAGCAAGCGGCCTTCGTAGGCCGAGAGGCGATTGCGCGCTTCTACGCCTGGCACGCCGTTGAGGGCGGCCCTCAGGGCAAAATCGCTCAGGCTCGCCCCCAGGCTGCCGAGCGCAATCGGGAAGACCAGGACGTTGCCGCCCACTTGGCGCGCCAGTTGCAGGTTGAGAATCTCGCGCGTACCTTCGCCGACGAAGGTGATGCTGCTGAGGGCGAACATACCCGCCGACAAGGCCAGGAGCGTAGTGGCGGTGCGCAGGCGCTGCGTCGATAGGTTGCGCAGGGCCAAGCGCAAATCGACCCAGCCAAAGCTGGGCAGCTTGCCCACCAGCCACACGATCACCCACAAAATAGCCACCAGCAGGGCCAACACCACGAAGCTGATCGCCACGCCTACCAACCCGCTGAGATACGGCACGAGCGGGTTGAAGCTGTTGGCCAAAGCGAAGGTGGGGCTGACGACTCCACCCACCAGTAGGCCCGCAACTAGGGTCAGGAAGACGCTCAGGAAGGCAGTTTGCAGGCAGCCCAGGCGCGGCAGACGCGCTTCGTTGGGGCGCAGGATGATGGCAGGGCGCACCTGTAGGGCCATCAGGATAGGCGCGACGCTGAAAGCCGCCGAAGTCACCAAGCCCAGCACCGCCCCATAAGCCAGCGCCTCCGAATAGACGCGCCAGGGCAAGGCTTGCTGTAGGAAAACTTCGCCGTAGCGATTGACAAGGCCGCCTAGCAGCGCGCCAGCGGCGCAGCCCGCCGCCGTACCTAACGCCCCCAACAGCAGTCCCTCGGTCAGGAACAGGGCAGCTATTTGACGGGGTTGCAAGCCGATGGTCTTCAGGGCAGCAATCTCTTCTGTGCGGCGACGCACCAGCACCAGCAGCGTGTTCATGATCCCTACGCCGCCGATCAGCAGCGCGCCCAATCCCATGATGACGATGAAATCGCCCAAGACTTGAGCGATGACGCGGTTGCGCTCCAGCGCTGCCGAGAGCGTATCATAGCGAACTGAGCCACCTTCGCTGAAGCCCAATCGGCGCAGTGCTTCCACAGCCTGGAACTCTTCCTCTCGCGACAACGGCGCAGGGAAAGCCACAGCCAGATTGTCGGGCCGAATGTTGGCGTTGATGGCCGCCTGCGCGTCGCTCAGGCTGAAGTAAGCGAAGCCGAAGAAAGCCGCGAACAAGTCGCGTATGCCGGCTTCGTTCTCGGTGGCCACGATCCCTGTCACCGTGAAGAGCGCCTCTGTGCCGCTGACGCGCACCGTGTCACCCAGTCGCAGACCCTGGTTGCGGGCCATGTTGTCGCTGATGACCACGCTGTTGGGCCGCTGGAACAAGTCGGCTAGTGGCACGCCTGGCGGATCGAGGGCCAGGATGGGGCCAGTGGGGGGATAGCTGGCAGGATCGATGTACAGCGTGCTGATGAATGACGGCCTGCCAAAGCTGACGCTGTCTACCGCTGCAATCTGGCGCGTGCCGCCGATGGCGAAGGCGCTCATCGTGCCGCCGCGCTCCTCTACCCAAGCGCGCACGGCGGCCAGCTCACGCGGGCTGAAGCGCCGCGCGCGTTCGTCGTCGACGAAGAAGTTAGCGAATTGACTGACGCTGCGTTTAGAGAAGCGCAGGTCGCCTTTGAGGTCGACGCGCACGTTCTCCACCAGCGAGTCGCGGATAGCCAAGCCCAGGCTGCGCAGAGCGACCACGCTGGCCACCCCAGTCGCAATGCAGAAGATCGCCAGGGCGGCCCAGCGTCCGCCGCGCTGCACATTACGCCAGGCGAGATTCCAGGTGAAGCTCATATGAAGCACCGCCTTCGTCGTAGCCACACGCAGCTGCATTATACAACCAGATCAGCGCCGGGCTGAGGCTAAAAAGAGCATACAGGGCCAACGCATGAATACTTATGACTCCTTTTGATCCTCACACTCTATCTACCTCCTCTTGGGGAGAAGGGCCAAGAATGAGAGTTCTGAACAGATTTGAACCAAAGAGAGGCAGAAGATGAATCCCTATAACAAAGGACAGCTGCTTTGGTCGTTCTGCGCACATGAGGTGTGGTGTAGAATCGTGCCGAATCCATATGCATTGACGAGAGCGAAACCCGTGAAGTACGATTTCTTGGCTGAAGCCCAGGCGCTAGCCGCACACGCTGTAAACCTGCGGCGCGACTTCCACCGTCATCCAGAGCTAGCTTTCCAAGAGCGGCGCACGGCTCAAGTCATCGCGGAGGAGCTGAGCAACCTGGGCCTGGAGGTGCAGACGGGCTTGGCCAAGACCGGCGTCGTGGCCATCCTAGAAGGCGCGCACGACGGCCCGACGATAGGCTATCGCGCCGACATGGACGCCCTGCCCATCCGCGAAGAGACGGGCCTAGATTTCACCTCCGTCCACGATGGAGTCATGCACGCTTGTGGTCACGACGGCCACATGGCGATTGCGCTCACGGTGGCGCGCTGGTTGGCAGATCATCGTCATGCGCTGCACGGACGGGTGAAGTTCATCTTCCAGCCGGGCGAGGAAGGGGCGGGCGGCGCTCTAGCTATGCTCAGGGAGGGTGCGCTGGACAATCCTGCGCCCGATGTCCTGCTGGGCCTGCATTTGTGGCAGCCCCTGCCTCTGGGCCGAGTGGGCTTGGCTGAAGGCGCAATCATGAGCGGCTCGTCGACCTTCAGAATCGTCGTCAAGGGGCGCGGCGGCCACGCGGCCATGCCTCACACCACCGTCGATCCCGTCGCGTGCAGCGGCCAGCTCATCACTGCCCTGCACACCATCGTCGGACGACGGATGGACGCGATGGCTGGCGCTGTCGTCCTCTCAGTGACGGGCCTGCGCACCAGCAGCTATGCCCACAACATCATCCCAGAGCAGGTGGAAATCATCGGCACATTCCGCACCTTCAATGCCTACACCAGCGAAATGCTGGAGCAGCACGTGCGCGACGTGAGTCGCTCAGTGTGCGAGTCGGTGGGCTGCACCGCTGAAGTCACGGTGCGCCATCTGACGATACCAGTCGTCAACGATCGCCAAGTGGTGCGCACCCTGCGCCAAACTTTCGCTCAATTCCTGGGCGAGGACGCCCTGGACGCCGATGGGCGCACAATGGCCAGCGAAGACGTGGCCTATATGTTGGAAGACGTGCGCGGCGCATATTTCTTGCTGGGCTGTTCCAATGCGAACCTCGTCTATGGCCACCATCATCCGCGCTTCGACATTGATGAACGCGCCCTGCCTCTGGGAGTAGCGCTCATGCTGGCCGCCATCGGCCATTATGTGCTTGAAGAACGCTAAACCCTCCCCGCTGCCCAATGCGCCGCGACGCGCACTGCTTCATCCGCGTGAGTGAGCCAGGGCTGCAAATCAGCGGGTTGATAGCCCTGTCCCACCTGCCCCAGCGCTTCCAACAAATCGGCCAGCACGACAGGATCATCAGACGCGGGCAAGGCCGCCAAGAGGGCCTGGCCAGCGGCGCCGCCGCCGTTGAGCAGGGCTTGGCGCGCCGCGTAGCGCACGCCAGCGTCGGGATCGTCGCGCAAGCAGGCCGCTAGGGCGGGCCACACCTGTGGATCGAGGGCCTGGCCCAAGCTCTCAGCAGCTGCGGCGCGCACCACCGACTCAGGGTCGTCTAACGAGGCCAGCAGAGCAGACAGCGTCGTCTCATCCCAGCGACCCAGGGGCGCGAAGGCTCGCAAGCTAACGCAGGCTAGCGCACGCGCTTCGGCGTCCACGTCGCGCAGGCCACCTAGCAGAGCGGCGTAGGCGCGCGCGTCGGCGTGTTCGGCCAAGATAGCCAGCGCTTCGTAGGCGCGCAGGCGCACACCAGCATCAGGATCGGCGCAGGCCAGGCTGAGGGCGGGGACGGCGACGGGTTGACGCAGCCGTCCGAGCTGCCAAGCGCAGTTGCGACGCACGTCGGCTTCAGCGTGGGTCAACAGATCGTTCAGCAGTGCGCTGACGTCGTAATCCACGCTCAGGCTTCCACGACAGGCAAGCCAGCCGCCTGCCAGGCGTCAATGCCGCCGGCCATGTTGGCCACATTGCTAAAGCCGGCCCGTTGCAGCAGGCTGACGACGACCTGGGAGCGCACGCCGCCGCCGCAGTGGACGACCAGCGTCTCGTTGCGCGGCAGCTTGTCCAAGTGACGCAAGACATCGCCCATGTGGATATGCGTCGCTCCGTCGATGCGGCGCGCGCGGTGTTCTTCCAGGCTGCGCACATCCAGCAACTTGAGCTTGGCTTCGCGAGCTTGGTTGGGCGCGATCTGCCAGATGACGCCCGTCGCGTCCTTCACTGCGCTGGGGCTGAAGACGCCACGCACGTTGTCGACGCCAATCGAACGCAAGGCAGTGATGACCGTCGGCACGTCTTGCTCGTAGGCGATGAAGTAGACGGGCGACTCGTAGTCTACATACCAGCCCAGGTAGGTACAAAAGCTGGTTTCGTTGATAGGGATGTTGATCGTGCCGCGCACATGGCCATGCGCAAAATCCTCCAACGGGCGTGTGTCGATCACCAGGGCGCGCGAGGGCAGGTCGGCTTCCATCCAAGCGTGGTTGAGGATGACGGGTAGCTCTTTGAGCAGAGCAGCGCCGCGCTTGTTGACTTTCTTCATTTGAGCGAAGTAGCGCGGTGGCTCTGGCTGACCGCTCAGCAGCCAGGCGGCGAAGCCGTCTTCGTCGTTGAACTGGAAGGCTGGATTGACCAGTTTTTCGTAGCCCAAAGTCGTAGAAGGCACAGCGCCGAGAGCCTTGCCGCAGGCGCTGCCCGCCCCATGCCCAGGGAAAATTTGCAGATAGTCGGGCAAAGCCTTGAAGCGCTCCACATTGCGGAACTGCTGGCGCGCGCCGCCCTCGGCGCTGCCGTCGTGCAACACAACTTTGTCCAGCAGGTCGGGGCGACCCACATCGCCGACGAACAAGAAGTCGCCAGTGAAGACACCCAGCGGCACGCGGCTGGCGGCGGTATCCGTCACCATGTAGACGACGTGTTCTGGCGTGTGGCCTGGCGTGTGCATGACCTCCATTTTCACTGCGCCGATCATGAAGCTATCGCCTTCGCGCACCAGCAGCACGCGGTCGCCGACGGGACGCATGTACTGCCACTCTGCGCCGCCCTCGGCGCTGAGGACTTGCACGGCGTTGGTGGCGTAGGCCAACTCACGAGCGCCGCTCACAAAATCGGCGTGGATGTGCGTCTCGGCGACGTGGGTGATCTTCAGGCCGTGCTGCGCCGCTGCTTGCAGGTAAGGCCGAATGTCGCGAGCAGGGTCGATCACCAGGGCCACGCCTGCCCCAGGGCAGCCCACCATATAAGAAGCCTGCGCCAGACGCTCATCGTAGAAATACTTCATCAGCATTGTTCACTGTCCCTCAGTAGAGCCATTCCATGCGGTTGCTACGGTCTCAGAAGCGAGCAACCGCCACGATCTTACCCGCTTCTGACGGTGGCGTTGGCCTATGGCGAGCTTAAGCCTGGGCTTTGTGGTAGCTAGGTAGCGATAGGCTTGGCCAGGAAAGCGCTGTAGCCTGATTCAGGATCATTGCGCACGACTAGGGTGCGCTGACCACCGGCGTGATTGACCCCGGCCATCTTGTAGGCTTTGGCAGGGCGGCCTTCGCTGTCTAGGCGATTCGACCAGTAGACGAAGTCGCCACGCTGCCAGATGAACAGCACGGGAATGTCGTCGATGACGATCTCGATGCGGCGGCGCGAGAAGTCGTCGAAGCGCGGCGGATCGAACCAGGGAATCCAGGTGCCGGCAGCTTGCTCCGTCTTCAACGAGACGTGGCTTTGACCCAGGATATCGCGAGTGTCGCGCGGCGTCTCGCGGTTGATGAAGCGGATGATCTTGTCGGTGGTGTTGAACAGGGTGATGATCTCGGTGACGGGCATAGCATCTCTCAGGGCGATGGATGTACTTTGGACAGCGCCGACGGCGGCGTTTGCCCCTTCGCCGATCAGCTGTACGGAACGGGCCACGCCTTCGCCGATGATGGAGAGGACTTTCCAGACGGTGATAGGCTGATTGTTTTCGCTCATAAGCGGCCTTGCTACTGTTCATCTCATTTACCGCTATTGTACGTTAAAATGCTGCCAGGGTTGCGTGACCCTCGTCCCACAGCACAAGGACTCGCCAATGTCTCATCCGCTCTACGACGACGCGCCGCGCCGCGAGTCGCACCCACTCAGTGATCCGCCGCCCAAGCCCAAACCGCCGCGCGGCACTATCGTCTTGGCCGAACGCGACGCCGTACTAACCCTCATCCTCGTCGTCGTCAACGTCGCCCTGTTCATTCTGATGAGCCTGCAAGAGCCGACGCGCTGCCAAGTGGTCAGTCGCTTCCGCTGGATCGAAGCACCCCTCTTCTGCGCAGGCGCGCTCTTCCCGACGGAAGTCTTCGCCGAGGGCGCGCTCTACCGCCTGGTGACAGCGATGTTCCTGCACGGCAGCCTGCCCCATCTAGTCTTCAACATGTTCGCGTTGTACTACTTGGGCAGCGACGTAGAGCGCACCTTTGGGCGCTGGCGCTTCCTGGTGCTTTACCTGCTGGGCGGGCTGGGCGGCTCGGTGCTGAGCGCTGGGATCGGCGACTACGACGTCGCCAGCGTAGGCGCGTCCGGCGCGATCTTCGCGATCTGGGGGGCGCAAGCCCTGCACGCCTACCGCCACCGCGCGCTGATGGGCGACTTCGCGCGCCAAATCCTACAAAATTCAGCCTTCTTCCTGCTAGCTAACCTGGCCATTGGCTTCATGCCCGGCAGCCGCATTGACAACTGGGGTCATATCGGCGGACTGCTGGGCGGCCTAGCCCTGGCCTGGCTTGTCGGCCCGCGCTACCAACTACGCATTGTCGGTACGCCAGAGGAAGGGCGGGTGCGCATGCAGGCCATCGATGCGCAGCCCTTCCATCTGGGCGAGCAGACCACCCTAGCGCGCCTAGGCTTCTACACGTTCGGGCTGCTGCTGATCTTGTTCATAGGCTGGGTGGGCTACGGCCTGAGCTTGTTCTAGACGTTGGAGCTGTTGGCGCAGCAGGGCCACTTCCTGGGCTAGGCGCTTGCTCTCCTGAGTCAGACGCGTAATCACAGTGGAGAAGTACAGCAAAAGGCCGAAGATGAACAGCAGCGCCAGCAGGAACAGCAAGTTAGGCGGATAGGCGATCCCCACCAGGGCCGCTAGGCCGTGCAGCAGCTCGCGCCAGGCGGCAACGACGATCATCGCCACCGCCACGAACAGCCACAGCAGCGAATAATCCTCGCGCAGACGACGGCGGCGCACCAGCTCTAGCACCAGTAGGAAGGCAGCCAAAGCAGCCAGCACCGCCAACACGACGGATCGATCCATCTCGCTCATCGCGCCGCCTCGACCTGAGTTGGGGCTTGTTCATCGCGCGCGGCTCGGCCTATGGCTGACCAGCCCAAGCCCTGTTGGGCCAGCAGAGCGAAGCCCACCAACGTCACTGGCAGCCAGATCACGATGTGGACGACGATGGCGAAGGCCAGAGCTTGATCCTGGCTCACAGAAGCCGTCGCCATGACCACCAGCGACACGAAGAACTCATAAACGCCAATCTGCCCTGGCGAGGACGGGATGAGGCCGGCTAAGTTGACCGTGCCGACCGTGAGCAGCGCCACCGCGTAGCCCACCTCTAGGCCGAAGGCCAGCAGCACAATCCAATAGACCAACGCTTCCACCATCCACGACGCATAGCTGAAGACCACCGCTCCTAGCAAATTTTGCGGCGAACGCAGCGCCGCCAGCCCATCCAGCAAGCCGTAAGCCAGGCGCGCCAAAGGCTGGCCCAGGCGAGCAGGCAGTCGGCTCAGGATGAAGCCTGCCAGGTGACGTGCCTGTTGATGAAAGGTCGCCGCCGCGAAGAAGACGGCCAGCGCTACGAAGAACAGGGGCGCTGCAAAGCTGAAGACGGCCCGAATCTCCGCCGACTCAACGTCGATGAACAACAGGGCGACGACGATGAAGGTCAGCATGACCACGCCATCGAAGACGCGCTCCACGATGACGACAGTGGTCGCACCGGCCATCGGCACGCCATGATTGCGCCGCAGCAAGAAGATGCGCAGCGCTTCGCCGGCGCGGAACGGATAGACGTTGTTGCCCATGTAGCCTATGCACACCAGCCTAGCCAGGCCTGCCAGCGGCACGAGCGCCAGGCTGCGCAGCAAAAACTGCCAGCGCCAGGCAATCATCACTACCCCGCCGAAGTAGACCACTGCCCCCAGCAGCAGGCCCAGCGGATCAACCGCGCCCAGACTATCGATGAAGGCTTCTGGGTGCAAACCTCGGAAGGCCAAGAACAGGAACAGGGCGCTGACGGCCAGGCCCAGAAACAACAAGGAACGGTTGCGTGCGGTCATGCGTCGTCTTTCATCGACTATCGGCGCTCGGCGCGGCGATTGTAGCACGCCACGCCACGCCACGTCAGGGCAAGACGTTGTGGCGGCGAATCGTCGCGCCGCGCGCGTGGACGTGGACGATGCTGAAGCCGATGGGGCTTTGCTCATCCTGAGCGACGCTGTCTAGCCCCTCTCCCACCCCAGGATAGCCCTGGAACTGACACCACGTGGAAGCGGCGGCGCTGTAGAGAATGCCATCACGCACCATCTCAATCGGCATGTGAACGTGGCCAAACAGCACAGCGCGCAGGCGTCGGCGAGCAGGCAGCAGGGCTTCGTGGAGAGCATCGCCGTTCACCAAGCGCATGTCGCCATCTAGCCAGGGAATGCCACTGGCGACGGGATTGTGATGGACGGCGACGATCAGCGGGCGCTCGTCTTCGGTCTGGACGATTCCACGCAGCCAATCCATTTGTTGAGCGGGCAAATAGCCAGTCGGCGGCTGAATAGGCTGGCCGTCGTCGGACTCCCTGGCGTTGCTGTCCAGGCAGACGATTTGCACGCCCTGGACTTCGAAATCGTAGTACAGATAGCGCCTGAGCGCATCTGTCCCCATAGCCACGCTCTGCAACACCGTCGCGTCGTCGTGATTGCCCGCCAAATAGTACACAGGCAAGTCCAGCGGATCGAAGACCTGGCGCACCAGGTCGTACTCATCGGGGCTGAGGTCGTTCACCACGTCGCCTGTGTGCAAGACGAAGGCAGGGCGCAGCGGCAGAGCCTGGATGGCGCGCACGATGGCTTCTGCCCCCACCAAAGGCGACACGCTGCTGTAGCGCTTGGTGAAGCTGCGGTCGGGGTGCAAGTGGCTGTCGCTGATGTGGACGAAGGTGAGCATGGGGCAGTGACTCCTGATGAGCAGCTCGAGCAAAGTAGAAACGTTGCTGGCATTGTAGCACCCCTGAGCGAGTCACGTCGCCGAGGCAGGTCGTGTCGGCGAAGTTCATTGATGAAGGGTCAGCACCAGGCTCTTACTCTATCCTGGCTTGACAGAAGGCTACACAGCAAGTATGTTTGCATTATGCAATTATCCGACTAAACAACTAGCGCCGAGGGCTTGTTCCATGCCAGCTTGGGATTTCGTCAGCGCGCCAACCACCCTCCGAGTACGCTTCGTCGCGCCCTCTGTGCCAATCCTGCTACACAGCTTGGGCCTGCTGAGCGAAGCCGAGAGTCTGTCAGGCCTGCCCGACTGGGTCTACAAGACCCATCAAGCCCTAACGGAAGCGCAGCGCTACGAAAATCGCCTCTGCGACCTGCTCATGCCTGGCGTCATCTCCTCCCTGTCTGGCGGATTCGTCAGCTTCCCCCAATACATTCAGCAGATCGAAGCCACCCCGTCGGAAGCGCTGCGCGAGGAAGCCATCTTCTGGCTGCAAGACAGCCCGCACTTCCCCGGCATGAGGGCTGTCTTGGCAGATGAACAAGTCTTCCTCAGCGTAGTCCGCCGCCATTACGCCGAAAAGGGCGTCGACGTGGATGAAGCGCTATGGCGCGATGCCTACGCTCATCTACTCCAGCCTGCGCGCGCCAAAGAACGCCTGCTAGCCCACCTGCGCTTCATGTGGGATAACTTCCTGCGCGTCGAATGGGCGCGCGCGGAGCGCCAGTTGCAAGAGGTCGTCAAGGCTCACAACCAGGTCAACTACGACGGCCAGCCCTGGGGCGACGTCATCGAACAGGTGACCAACCGCGATTTGCGCCAGCAAGAGCGCTTGATCGACTATTTCAGCACAGCCACCATCCTCACCTGCATTCCTACCCCTCACCTCGGCCCGTATGTCAGTTATTACATGAAGCGCGAGGCCGAGGAAGTCCTCCTGTTCTTTGGGGCGCGCTTGCCGCGCGGCAACGTGCGCAGCCCTGAACTCGACCGCGCTGATCTGTTAGTGCGCCTGAATGCCCTGGCCGACGAGACGCGCTTGCGCATGGTGGAGCTGCTGGCTCAGCGCGAAGAAATCTGCGCCCAAGACTTTATGAGCCTGTTGGAGCTATCCCAGTCTAGCGCCAGCCGCCACCTGCGCCAGCTCACCGCCAGCGGCTTCCTGACGGAGCGCCGCCGCGACGTGGCCAAATGCTACAGCCTCAACCGCGACCGTGTAGCGGATACTATCAAGACCCTCAGCCACTTGCTCGGAGGAGAAACATGAGCGACCGCCCTCTCCAACCCATCCAAAATTTCTATCGCGCCGAGACGGCCATCTGCTACGGCTGTGGCCGCAACAATGCTCAGGGCCTGCACATCCAGACCTACTGGGATGGACAAGTCGGTGTGTGCCACTTCACGCCTCGCCCAGAACACACCGCCTTCCCTGGCGTAGTCTACGGTGGGCTGCTGGCCAGCCTGATCGATTGCCACACTATTGGCACGGCCATCGCCGCTATGCACGACGCTGAAGGCCGCGCGCCAGGCAGTGAACCAGAGATCACCTGCGTCACAGGCTATTTGAACGTGCGCTTCCACAAGCCCACCCCCATGGGACCAGAGCTGCGCCTGGAAGCGCACATTGCCGAGCTGAGCGGCAGGAAAGGGCTGGTGAAATGCGAGCTATTCGCTGAGGGCATGGTCACTGTCAGCGCAGAAGTCCTAGCTGTGCGCGTGACAGGCCGCACCTTGGACGACGTGCGTCGCAGCTAATCCTTGTCTGGGCTGAGCTGGCTGATAGCTTGCAAGTGCGCTTCGCGGTAGTTATTCTCGCTCGTCCACAAGATCGCCTCATAGACAGCGTACAAGCCGCGCGCGGCGCGCAACACCTCGGCTTCAATCGTCGCTTCGGGCAGGGTGGCCACGCCGTACCAGCGCCCCAGACGGAAGTGATCCTTGCTCGGCTCAAAGGTACTCAGCCATTCGTGCAGGATGTCTGTCTTTTGCAAGTGACGAACCTCGAGGTGTAACTCACTCAGGTGCGCGCCCTGCCAAAAGCCCAGGCAAAAATCCGCGTCTAGGCTTTGCAGCAAACTGAAGAAGGCCAGACGCTGACGCTGTACCCGCAGCTTGCCGCTGATGTTTTGCTGATCCCACCAGGCTTCCGACGGCACGATCAGCTCCACGACAAAATGATCGGGCTGCAAGCGCAGCTCCAGGCTCGGATGGTGCTGCACGACAATCTGCTGCACGCTAGCGATGCCCTCGCGACCCATCAGCCGCTCTACCGTCAGAGCAGGGCCGACGGCGCGCATGAACTGCACCGAGAGTGCGTGAGCCTGTCTGTCGCTGACCGAGCCGACGATCGGGCCAGCGTGAAATGGGTGCAGGTCGAAGTTGGCAACGCGCAGTCGGTTCGCCAAGCGCTGTTGTAAATGGACTAGTCGCCCTAGCGCTTCTGCGCGCGCTGGGTAGACCCCTGAACCCGTCACGGGACGACAGGCTTGATGATGCTCAGGCGTGAAATAGGTCATGACCACCATGCCTCAGACTCGATGAAAGCAAGTCTAACTGATGACTCTGTACAAAGGCCAGTGTAGCGCTACTTGGCTTAGTAGACGAATGGTCAGGCGCGACGTTCAGGCTGTCCACCCCGCCCCACAGCGACGGCGTTTTTGAGCAGCTGTGCGCGGCTGCGCAAACGCGACTCCGTCCACGTGCCGTCGCCCACCAACCAAGTCCCCATGCCCACCGCCGACGCTCCAGCTTGCAGGAATTGTTGGGCGTTCTCAGCGTTCATCGCGCCGTTGCAC
Organism: Anaerolineae bacterium; assembly: GCA_025055175.1. GTDB lineage: Bacteria > Chloroflexota > Anaerolineae > Aggregatilineales > Phototrophicaceae > JAVQVU01. The sequence goes on from JANWYT010000015.1 coordinate 102,932, forward strand.
ATGAACTTCATGTGGCTCAGCGGGCCATAGAGAGCCTTGAAGTATTCTAACCCCAGCGCACCGACAGGGAAGAGCTTAAGCATAGGGACGCCCATCTGCCAGGCAGCCACGCATTCGCCAGGGGTGGTGACGCCGGGCAGCATGAGGACACCCTGCTCTTGGACGTGGGCCACAACGTCGGGCTGGAAGACAGGCGAGACGACGAAATCTGCCCCTGCGTCCAAGACGCGGCGCGCGTCCTCCATGCTGAGGACAGTCCCCATGCCTACGACTGCCGTCTCGCCGTAGCGCTGCTTGATGGCGCGCATGGCGTCGATGGGCTGGGGGCTGTTCATGGTCAGCTCAAAGACGTTGAGGCCTTCCTGCATCATGGCCTCGGCGGTGGCCAGGGCTACATCAGGCGGAAATGCTCCGCGCATGCCCACCATGACGCCGCCAACTTCAATGTGCCGCAGAGCGATTGCCTTGTCCATTTGCTGACCTCTTTCTGACTGGATGCTGAAACGGTGCGCCAGGTCTCAGACGACGGGCTTCTGGCGCTGGAAGATCATGGTCGGCACACTGATGCCCATCGCCAGGGCCGCCAGGATGAGGGCCGTGATGACGCCGTTCTGCACAGTCTGCGTCATCACCTGGGTGAGCGTCGTGCTGTCCTCCATGATACCACCAGCAATCTGCAAGACTCCAATCATGGTGCGGAAAGCATACGCCCCAGGCACCATCGGGATGACGCCGACCACCGCGAAGACGATGGCGGGCATCTTCAGACGGACGGCGCACCAGCGGGCCAGGAAGCCCACCGCCAGCGCCCCCAGCAGGCTAGACGCCACTAGGCTTGCGCCCAGGCCATGCATGACGCCATAGCGCAGGCCATGCCCCAGCGCACCGGCCAGCACACAGGCGGGCAGGGCGCGGCGCGGCGCATTGAACAACATGGCGAAGCCCAGGGCGGCCAGCGCCGACCAGAGCGCGTCTTCTAGCACGAGCAGAACAACAGACATGATAGTTTCTCCTGACGATGAACTCAGAGCGCAATTTTGATCCCAGTCAGCCAGAGCGTCATGGCAATGCCGAGGGCAATCGCCAGCGACAGAATCAGCCCCCAAGTGCCGCGCGCCAACCCGTTTATGATCTGCCCATTGAGCAGGTCTTCGCTGGCGTTGATGAGCGGCACGCCTGGCACGAGCAGCAGCACAGCAGCGCTGATGGCCACCGCAGGCTGAGCGCCCAGCTTCAGCAGCACACCCACGCTGGCGACCAGGCTGGCGACGAAGGCGGTGACGATGGTCGTCAGGATGGGATTGAAGTAGGCTAGGGCCATCTGCTGGCGGATGGCCATGCCTATCGCTGCCGCCAAGAAGGTGATGGTCATCGCCGCCAGGTCGCCGCCGAACAGGCGGGCGAAGGCGGCACAGGCCAGCCCCACGAACAAGACCACTGTCCAGCGGCCATAGTTGGGCGACAGCTTGTCGATTCGGCGCAGCTCGCGGCGCAGCACAAAGCGATCCAGTTCGCCGCGCATCGCCTGGTAGCTCAGATCGTTGATTTGGACAATCTTCTCCAGGTTGACGCCTCGGCCTGGGGCGCGGCGGGCTTTGGTGCGGAATTCGCGGTTGTTGAGCGTGGTGGCGATGATGGAGTCGTACAGCACCACCACGTCCATCCAATCGCAGCCCAACTGCGTGCCTAAGCGGTGAACGGTCTCCTCCACCTTTTGCGAATCAGCGCCGTTTTGCAGCAGCATTTGCCCGGCCCACAGGGATAGGCTGATGACATCGCGCAGCTCCTCGCGCTCCATTGGAGGTTTGTGAGGGTGATCGTCATCGATCACCGCTTCAATCATCTCAGCCATGCGCTCGCTCTCTTTAATCACGCTATCACGATGAAAAGCACAGGCAACAAACAGGCAGGCGCGGGCAAGCACTCTATGCTTCTCATTGTAGTCTCATGGGCGTGCTTTGGCCAGACGGAGACCTGATACACCTGTGCTATACTTGCCTGTGTCTGTACCTGTGTATCTTTGGAATGAAGTGAGCGACGCAGTGCCTATGGCCACGCTGGAAGTAGATCGAATCTATCAGGGTGATTGCCTGGAAATCCTGGCAGAGTTGCCCGAAAAGTCGGTAGATTTGGTGTTCGCCGATCCGCCCTACAACCTCCAGCTCCAAGGCACGCTGCGCCGACCCAACCTGTCCGTCGTCAATGCCGTCGATGACGACTGGGATCAGTTCAGCGATTTCGCGACTTACGACGCCTTTACGCGCGCCTGGCTGAGCGCTTGCCGCCGCGTCCTCAAGGACGATGGCACGCTGTGGGTCATCGGCTCGTACCATAACATCTACCGCGTGGGCGCCATTCTGCAAGACCTGGGCTACTGGATTCTCAACGATGTGGTGTGGATCAAGACCAATCCCATGCCCAACTTTCGCGGCGTGCGCTTCACCAATGCCCACGAGACGCTGCTATGGTGCAAGAAGTCTAAAGACCAGAAGCGCTATACCTTCAACTACCACGCCATGAAGGCCTTCAACGACGATAAGCAAATGCGCAGCGACTGGGAGCTGGCCTTGTGTACGGGCCGCGAGCGCCTGACAGCGGGTGGTGAGAAGCTCCACTCCACGCAAAAGCCCGAAGCGCTGCTCTACCGCGTCATCTTGGCCAGCACCAACCCTGGCGACGTGGTGCTTGATCCGTTTTTTGGGACAGGCACGACGGGAGCAGTCGCCAAGAAGTTAGGGCGGCACTTCGTCGGGATTGAGCGCGACGAAGCTTACATTCGTGGCGCACGAGCGCGCATTGAAGCCATCCAGAGGCCGCTGCTCTCCCCAGAAGTCTTGGGCCAATACACCACCAAGCGTAGCGCACCGCGCATTGCTTTCTCAGCCTTGCTGGAAAACGGCCTGCTGCTGCCAGGTCAGCGGCTCTACTTCCGCAAACAACTCGACAAGCAGGCGACGATCGTCGCCGACGGCTCGTTGCTGCTGCCGACAGGGGAACGCGGCTCAATCCATCAGATTGGTGCGCGCCTGGGCCAGCAGCCTGCCTGCAACGGCTGGGAACACTGGTACTACAAGGACGAGGGAGGCCAGCTAGTCGTCATCGACGACCTGCGCGAGCGGGTAAGGGGGGAACTTCTGGCCGACCAGCAGAGGGTGTGAACGTCTTCATGCCGCTTGCAGCTGGGCCAGGTTGGCCAAGAGCCAGGTACGCAGCTCCGGCGTGCGGAAGTTGATCGCGCCGAGCGTCGCTTCGTCTAGGTGAACTTCTTCTGGAATATACTGGCCGCGCGTGGGATCGTCGAATTCTGGGCCGCTGCGATGGGCCAGGTCATAGCCGCGCAGCGCACAGATGAAGAAGTGTTCTTCCAGGCGCTTGCCCGCCTTCTCGTGGTACAAAATGAAAGCGTGGCTGAGGATATCTACCTGCGCGCCGAGTTCTTCGTGCAGTTCGCGGCACAGCGCTTCTTGCAGGTCTTCGCCAGGCTCTACGCCGCCGCCTGGGGCTACCCAGTAAGGCTGGTGTTCGCGTTCGGGCTTGAGGCGCTTAATCAACAAAAGGGTGTTGCGCTGCGTCAGCAAGATAGCGCGCACGCGCTGGCAAGCAGGCTGACGATCCACACTAGGCATTAACATGATATGGGCAAGTCCATTTTTGAAGTGAAATTGACGTCTAGGTTGTGGGAAGGCGAGGGCTAGCGGCTCATAGGCCAAAGCTAGCTTCGGGGAGGAGCATACCACGACTTCTTTGAAGTAATGTCAAGAGGTATGGTTAAGTTTTGCGCAACTTCAGGTGATCTTTTCGACAAGGATGGCGTTGGCCACCATCAGGCTAATGCGCGCTTGCTGACCGCTGCTGAAGCGGATGGTCAGCGAGCCTTCGAACGGCTCGCGCGCGGCCACTTGCACCGCCTCGCCTAGTTGAAAGCCGAGCGCCAAGATGAACTGCAGCAATTCGGGGCCGTCGGCGCTGAACTGAGCGACAGTGGCATGGAGGGAGGGAGCAAGCTGAGCCAGAGGGATGAGCTGACGCGTGACCATCTGGCCGTCGCTGCCAGGGATAGGATCGCCGTGCGGGTCAAATGGCGGATGATCCAATTTGTCGGCCAGGGCGTCGATGAAGCGATCTGAGACGGCATGCTCTAGCTTCTCGGCTTCGTCGTGGACTTCGTGCAGGCCGTAGTTCAACTCTCGCACCAAGAAAGCTTCAATCAAGCGGTGGCGACGGATGATCTTGAGGGCAATTGCCTGACCTTCGTCAGTCAGGCGCACTCCTCGATGTTTGACATAATCGACCAGGCCGCTCTCAGCTAGGCGCTGGGCCATGTCGGTGACGGAGGGCGCGGTGCGGTCTAGCGCCTCACTCAGGGCATTGGTGCTGACTCGTTCGCTGTGCTGCTGCAGGGCGTAGACAGCTTTGAGGAAGTCTTCGGCGGCTTTGCTCTGGGGCATCTCAGGCATAGGCACTCTTCCCGCTGATTTTTTGTCATCATAGCATAGGACAGGCCACTTTTGCGCAAGAAACGCCCCAACCCGACAGGCAACCCGGCTCGGAAGCTCTAGGCCTAGGCGGCGCTGCCCTTGCTCATGCCCATGATTTCGGCGAATTCCTGGCCGTCTAGCGACTCACGTTCCATCAGGATAGCGACTAGCTCCTCCATCTTCTCGCGGTATTCGACCAAGATGTTCTTGGCGCGCTGGTAGGCGGTTTGCAGCAGGTTGCGCACCTCTTCATCGATGGCCTGAGCGTAGTATTCGCTGTAGTCGCGCATTTCGCCCATCTCGCGGCCCAAGAAGATCGGCCCATTGTTAGAGCCGTAGGCGCGCGGCCCTAACTTGTCGCTCATACCGAACTGGGTCACCATCGCGCGGGCCAGCCGCGTCGCCTGCATAATGTCGTTGCTAGCCCCCGTCGTCAGCTGGTTGAAGACGATCTCTTCGGCAGCGCGTCCACCCATAGCCACCGTCATATCATCCAGGAATTCCTCGCGAGATTTGAGCATGGTGTCGGCGTCGCGCAGCGGCATGACGTAGCCGCCAGCCTGCCCGCGCGAGACGATAGTGATCTTATGGACGGGATTGGTGTGTTCTAGCACGTGGAACAAGATGGCGTGGCCAGCTTCGTGGTAGGCAATCTTGCGCTTCTCTTCTGGACTGATGACGCGGCTGCGCCGCTCTGGCCCCATGACCACCTTCTCCATGCTCTCCTGCAATTCGCTCATGCCGATGGTGGTCTTGCCGCGCCGCGCTGCCAAGATGGCCGCCTCGTTGACCAAGTTCTCCAGGTCAGCGCCGCTGAAGCCGGCGGTGATCTTGGCGATAGCTTCAATATCGACTTCGGCGGCCAGTGGCTTGCTGCGCGTGTGGACGGCTAGGATTTGTTCGCGGCCCTTCACGTCTGGGTTGTCGATGATGACCTTGCGATCGAAGCGGCCGGGGCGTAACAGAGCCGGATCGAGGATGTCGGGGCGATTGGTAGCGGCGATGACGATCACGTTCGTATCGTTCTCAAAGCCATCCATCTCCACCAGGATTTGATTGAGCGTCTGCTCGCGTTCGTCGTGACCGCCGCCCAAACCGGCGCCGCGCTGGCGGCCCACTGCGTCAATTTCGTCGACGAAGATGATGGCCGGCGCTTCGGCTTTGGCGCGCTCAAACAAATCGCGCACGCGGCTAGCGCCTACGCCGACGAACATCTCCACGAACTCGCTGCCCGAAATGCTGAAGAACGGCACGCCAGCTTCGCCTGCTACGGCGCGCGCCATGAGCGTCTTGCCCGTCCCCGGAGGGCCAACCATCAGCACGCCCTTCGGCACGCGCGCCCCCAGGCGCAAGAACTTGTCCGGCTCCTTCAGGAATTCGACGACCTCCTTCAGCTCCTCTTTGGCCTCGTCAGCGCCAGCTACGTCGGCGAAAGTCACTTGGGGACGCTCCATGTCGCGGCTGACGCGCGCTCGACTACGCCCGAAGCTCATGGCCTGATCCTGCGAGCCGCGCACGCTGCGCATCATGCGCCACAAGAACCACACGATGATGAGGATCGGCACGACGCCGATCAGGATTTGCAGGAACAGCGCCGAGGAATTGTCGCCAGGCTGAGGGATGTACTGGAAGTTGGCTTCCTGCACGCTCTCTAGGCCCAGAATGCTGAGCAAATCCGAGAAGGCGCTCTTGTAGGCAGTGGCCGAGACGCCGCTGTCGAAGACGATGAACAAATCCGTGCCGCCGCGCTCGGTGATGCTGGCCACGTTGCCGGCTTGCACTTGGGCCGCCAATTCGTTCAGCGAGATGAGGTTGCTGCTGCTGGTGGGACGGCTGATGAACATGAAGAAGAAGAAAAACAGGACGATCACCCCCAGTAAGAGCCACAGGCGCTGAGCATTGGGGTTATGAATTGGTGATGGATCGTCCTCGTGCTTGTTATCACGCTTAGGGGGTTCATGCGGTGGCAGATGACTCATGGCTTACTCTCCATCCTACAACGACAAACAGCAGAAACTTGGTAGGTAAGACAGGTAATGCTATAATTTCACCTGTATTCATAAGAGCCAGCCGGGAGGCACGAGGTGATAACTTGCTCGAACTGCGGCGCGCAAAACCGCGATGAAGAACAAATCTGCATCAAGTGCGGCTCCCTATTGGTGGAGGTCAATAAACAAAAGACGCGCAGCCTGGGCGACACCGACTACGAGGAAGGCACGCCGCGCTGGGGTGCTGCTCGCTTTGACAGCACGATGAGCCTCGTCATCACTGTCTTGGCCAACGGCAAAGAATTCGTCTTCAACGCCGAGAACATCGAGCGCCTGACGATCGGCCGCACCGATCCAGACACGGGCGAGTCGCCGCCCATCAACCTGGACGACTGCGATGCCAGAAACTTGGGCGTCTCGCGCTATCACGCCTTCATTGTGCGCCTAGAAGGGGCGCTACACCTGGTCGATAACAACAGCGCCAATGGCACATACCTCAACGGCCAGAAGTTGGTGGCTAACCAGCCGCGCATTCTGCGCGACGGAGACGACATACGCCTGGGTCATCTGGTCGTCAGAGTCAGCTTCCGCGCGCGCTAAGAGCCATGCCCACACCGACGGAAGAACGCACCAACGAAGCGTGGATGGAGGCCTTGCGCGCCTCAGGCCCTGCTCAGGCTGCTGCGCTGGATGAGCTACGCCAGCGTCTGCAGCGCAACCTGTTCTTCTACCTCAGCCAAGAGCGCAGCGACCTGCGCGGCTTGGCCGAGATTGAATTGCAGGAGATGGCCCAGGACTTGGCTCAGGACGCCACGCTGCGCATTCTAGACAACCTAGACGCCTTTCGCGGCGAGAGTCGCTTCACCACTTGGGCCAACAAGATCGCTATCCGCCTGGCCATCAGCGATCTGCGCCGCTCGCGTTATAAGGACTTCAGCCTAGATCAACTCAGCGCTGATGGAGACTTCGCCCTGCAATCGTCCAGCGCGCAACTCGTGAGCAGCGCTCCACCCAACCCAGAGACCGCCGCTGAACGCGAAAACGCCCTGACGATCTTGGAGCGCGCCTTGCAAGAAGCGCTCACCGAGAAGCAGTATCAGGCCCTGACCGCCGTCACCCTGAACGGCGTGCCGATGGACGTGGTGGCCGATCAGATGGGGACAAATCGCAACGCGCTCTACAAGCTCATCCACGATGCGCGCAAGAAGCTGCGCCAATACCTAGAAGCTCAGGGCCTGTCAATTGATTACTTGTTGAGTTTGTTTCAGTAATCGCTCTATCTGCCAAACAGCCCATCCATTCCGCTCAACAAGTCACCGCCCCAACCGTCGCCTTCGTCGCGACGGCGCTGGCGTTCGCGCTCAGCGTCCACGTCCAGAGGATTCAGACTGCCCCCTGGGTTGAGAGGCGGCAGCGGTGGCAATGGCGGCAGCGCGCCAGGCCTGGGCGGCTGCTGTTGTGCGGAGAATGGTGGCTGCTGAGCGGGGAACTGCCCTGCGGGTGGCAAGCTGCCAGGCTGCGGCGGGAATTGGCTAGGCTGAGCGGGGAACTGCCCTGCGGGTGGCAAGCCGCCAGGTTGCGGCTGGTATTCTCGGCCTGGAGTCAAGTTGGGGCGGCGAAAATTAGGGTTGACCTGCCCAGGCTGGGCAGGAAACTGAGCAGGTGATGGCGCTGGAAACTGCCCCAACGGAGGGAATTGAGGCGATGGTGGGAACGAACTGGATTGGACAGGGAACTGCCCCTGGGGCGCTGGGAACTGCCCCTGGGGCGCTGGGAACTGCCCCTGGGGCGCTGGAAACTGCCCCTGGGGCGCTGGAAACTGGCTGGGAGCTGGGAACTGGCCAGGGAGAGCAGCGCTCTGCGAGGCAAAACCTCGGCCCGCGGTGGGCGGCAGCGCGCCGAAGCGACCCTGGGCGCGACGCAGCGCCGCTTCAAAGTCGCTGTCGAAGCGCTCAAAAGGATCGCGTTCGGCGTGCTGATTGCCGTGCCAACCGTCACCACGCGCCCAGTTGAAGGCCGATTCGATCAGCCAGCGCAAGCCGCGCCACAGCAGACGCAAGGGCCACAGCAGCAGGCGCAGGGCAAACAGGGCGACGGTGACTCCAGCTCCACAGACGATCAGCCAACAGCCTGCCATCGCACTCGCTCCTTCGCACCGCTAGGACGCTTCTTCGCCGTAAATGCGCACATGACGGTGCGGATCTTCGCCGAAGCTCTTGCTGTACAGGTGCGCCGAACGGGCCAGGCGGTGCTGCTCTTGGCGGATGTGCGGCGCTTGAGGCGTCAGGGCGACCATCTCGTCCAGACCCTCCTGGATGCGCTGGATGGCGCGCTCGGCTTCCATCATGGCCAGCGTCATCGGATCTGACAAGCTGCGCTCTAGCTTGAACACGTCGATCAGGAAGTTCTCGATCTGCGAGACGGTGTTAGCCCGCAGGACGTAGATGGGCGTGCCGTGCCGCTCAGCGTCGGCGATTTGCTTGGGGCGATTGCGGTAATAGGTCTTCAAGGTGACGATGGCGTTGGCCTGAGACAGGTCGTCCACGACGTCTAGCGGCACGCGGAAGCGGCGAGCCGCTTGCAGCAAGCGGTTGCGAGCTACGCCGTAGGCATAGACGTGCATGGACGGCAGGCCAGCTTGCACTGAGGCGTAGGGATTTGTCTCGCTGAAGTTGCTGTCGTCGTCCTCGCCAACCAGCGCTTCCAGCGCATCTACGTCGGCGCTCTCGGCGTTGACGCGGCGAGGCAGAGAAGACGGGGACGAGCTTTGGCGACTGTTAGCGATGGCCTTGCTGCCATTGCGGCGCTCAGCGCGCGCGTCCGGCTTATCTTTGACTTCGCGCACGTCGCGCTCGCGGGTTAGGCCTGCGAGGGCGGGCGCGTCGCTCTTGCTGATGCGCGAATCGGCTTCGACCACGCGCACCTCGCGGGTGATCCGTCCGTCAGGGTGGCGCTGGCGCACTGTCACCATGACGGGCTTGCCGCGCAGCATGAAGTCGACGTCCACGCCCACGTCTTCGTGGACGATCAGCGTATGACGATCTTGCAGCTCCACCAGGATTTGGAAGGTAGGTGGGGCGCGTCGCTCCAGGACGGTCTTCTGCGTACCGCGACGGCGCGCTTCTTCATCGCTCAGCGTCACCGACTCAATCCCACCCACCAGGTCGGACAGGGTGGGGTTGAGCAGCAGGTTTTCCAAGCTGTTGCCGTGCGCTGTGCCGATGAGCTGCACGCCGCGTTCGGCGATGGTGCGCGCGGCAGCAGCTTCCTGCTCGCGACCGATCTCATCGATGACGATCACCTGTGGATTGTGATTCTCCACTGCTTCGATCATGACTTCGTGCTGCAAATCTGGACGCGGCACTTGCATACGGCGCGCGCGGCCGACCGCTGGGTGTGGTACGTCGCCATCGCCGCCAATTTCATTGGAGGTATCGACGATGACGACGCGCTTTTCTTCGGCCAGGACGCGCGCTGCTTCGCGCAGCATGGTGGTCTTGCCTACGCCAGGCGATCCGAGCATGAGCAAGTTCTTGCCGCTCTTGATGAGTTCTTCGATGATATCAATCGTGCCGTAGACGGCGCGGCCGATGCGGCAGGTCAGGCCGACGATCTCGCCACGACGGTTGCGGATGGCGCTGATGCGATGCAGGGTGCGCTCCAGGCCAGCACGATTGTCGGCGTCGAAGTGACCAATGCGGCGCGTCATCATATCCAGGTCTTGGCGGGTGATTTCACGGTCAGACAGAACGACTTCGCCGCTCACGTAGCGCGCGGTGGGCAATCGGCCCAAGTCCATCACAATCTCTAACAAGTCGTCGGTGTTGCCCTGCTCGTCGATCGCGTAAGCGATGTGGTTGGGCAACAGTTGTTGGAGAATGTCTAGGTCGTCTGTGATCCGTTTTTCCATAGATTCTCTTTTGGTCAGTCCTCGGTTTCCCAAGTTAGGTGGACGTTCTTCACCCAGCGCTGTGCATTGGTGGCTATCTCCAGCTTGCTGCGAGCGCGCACTTGTTTGAACGATGGTTCTTTGATGCCAGCGGCAATATGGCGCACCATGACGGCCTGCTCCATCAGCGGCTCAAAGCCCAGAGCAGCCAGGCGACTCTCTAGCCAGGTTTGGTAGCTGCGCACGCAGATGGCGATCGGCAGACGATCGGTGCGCGGAATACGAGCGATGGCGTTCAGCAGCAAGGCTTCTGCTTCGTTCATCACGTCGGGGTGGACGAATGGTACGATGTAAATGCCGTGCTTGCCCTCGACGTGAGTCAGGTAAGCTTCTACCTGGCCATCCTTGCGCCACACCAGTCCTTCAACCTCGCCATGCGGCATAAAAGCGATCTGCTGCAAGGCGGGAATGGTGCTGTTCATCAACGAGGTGATGCCAATCTGGTCGGTGCTGCTCTCTTCCGTGAGGTTGAGCTGCGGACAAGCGTTCACCTTGAGCGGGCCGCGCCGCCACAAGGTTTGGCGAGCATAAGCAGCGAAGCGCGCGCGGCGCAGGCTGCGGTAGAGGGGTTGATCGACTTCCACTTCGGCGATGAGGGCGTGCGCGCCGTGCTTGCCGGCTTCGCGGGCCATGCCGTCCAACAAGTGCAGCAGAGCGCTGTCGTCGTCATCCTCGTTGAGCTGCGGGCCGACGAAGGTGATGTGCGCGTTCAGGTCGTCCGTCTTGTAACGGAATTGTCCTAGAGCTTGTTGGTTGTGAGCGCGGGCGATGATCGTCGGACGGCCCATGAGGATGCTGCTCAGCGATGCACCCTGCATATCCTGAGTCATCTGTAGTTCACTGTCGAGGATTGTGCCGCTACCGCTTAAACGCAACAAGAGAGGCAAATCGGTCAGCGATATGGCACGAGCGTCGGGGGTCATCATACTAGCTTCTCTCCGCCAGCGTGCCGCTGTATCTCTTCTACACTATACACCAAGCTTTGGCTCAAGTGTAGCAAACAGCCGCGCTGTTTTCAAACACATGGTCTCCGTTCACCAATAGAAACACCTTTCGATGAATGTCGATACGATCATCTTCGTACGAGTCACCTCGCAAATCAAGGGTCAAAAAGGTTCACAAGGGTTCAGATCGCAGCGACGCGATGGGCTTGCGACCAAGCAAGAGCCAGGCGCGCATCTAAGAGCGGCAGGTGCAGATGGCGCGACGGCGGCAAGACGTAATCGCTGCCGACCAGAGCCAGGCGCGGCGGCAAGCAGGCGCGCAAGCGAGCCAAACGTTCGGCAAAGCGCGGCTCGTAGGGGGTGATGGCGTCGGCAGTCTCCCAGGTGGCGGCGTGCCAGGCGTCCGGCAGAGGTAGGCCCAATTCCTGGCAGACGCGCTCAAGCAGGGCCTGGCCGCTGGCGCGCTGAACATCTAGGCGCAGCACCACTTGCAGCAGCGCGCCGCCTTTTGGACAGCGTTGGCGCGTGCTGTGGACAGCGACGTAGCCCATATCTTCTGGCAGATCATCTCGGCTCAGCAGGCGCGGCGCCTGGCTGTAGCCCAGCGAGAGGCGCTGGAGGCTATCGTAGCGATAATCCAGCAGCAGACGCGCTGCTTCATCCTGGTAGCCGGCCAAGACTCGACCTGCCTGGCGCGCAGGCAAGGCCAGGATCAGGCGTTCGCAGCTCAGCGTGAGTCCATTCTCCAAGCAGACGCCCAGCAGCCCCCCTTCAATCTCCCCCACGCTGGAGACGGCCATGCGCATGAGGCGAGGCAGGCTGAGCTGACGTTCTATGGCCTCTAGCAAGACAGCGCTGCCCTGGCGAAAAGCCTGTCCACCCGTCTCCAGGTCGAACAGCGTCTGTTCGGGCGGCAGCCCCAAGCGCCTCAGAAGCTCCAGGGCGACTTCGTCTCGCCAGGGAGCGAAGGCCATCGACCCATCATCGAAGATGAAGCCGTCGCGGGCCAGGCTGTGCTGCGCGCCCCCCAAGCGGCGCTTAACTTCGATCAGAGTGGCCAGCTGGCCCTGCGCTTGCACCGCCAGCGCCGCCACCATGCCGCTCAGGCCGCCGCCCAGGATGATCGTCTGGCGGTGCATAGGCTAGAAGCGCCCATCCATCGTGGCCACGTAGCCGGTCAATTCGGCGTAGCCGACGCCAGTCGTGTCGCCCGTCACCTCAACTGCCCCCTCCCAGTATTCGACGTTTGCGCCGTGTAGCTCTTGGTCGGCCATGAGCGGCGTGACAGTGAGCTGCTGGAAAGGCAAGTCGGCGGCGCTGAAGCGAATCTCCCAGCCCGATGGATACGTCGCGCCGGTGTGTGGACTCGTCCAGGTGGCGGTGGGGATGATCGTGAACTCGCCCGACTCTAGGTAGCGCGTGCTGCCATCAGGGCGGATGAGCAAGCCGCCGAAGGCAGGCTCGCGGCTGCCGTCTTCCATGCGAATCTTGCCCACCATGAGTTCGTAGTCGTCGGCCAAGATCAGGCCGAACCAGTCCCAGCCTTGCGCGCCTTCGCCCAGGGCGCTAGTGCTGAATTCGTGGTCTTTCCAGCTGAGGCCAGTGACCTGCACACTGCGCTCGCCAAGCGTCACCGTGCCTCGCGTGAGCAAGCGCGACAAGCTGTAGTAGTGGCTGGCATTGCCTGGCTCAGCGCTCTTGAGGGATAGGCCACCCTGACCTTGCAGCGCTGGCGGCTTGACCTGCTCAAACGTCAAATCCAGGGCGAAGGCGTCGGTTGCGGCGGTGAGGCGGGTGAAGCGCGCCTGTTCGTCCAGCGCAGCCACCTGCCAGTCTTCCAGCCAAACGCGATAGGGTTCACCCGTCGCGCCAGCCAAATCCGCGCTGCCCCTGCTGTAGCGCTCGTCGTGGTAGAAGGTCTGGTTGCTGATGTCGGAGAGGGTGAAGTGAGCCATGTAAATCTGGTTGGTGCGCCATTCGCTAGGGCTGACGCTGCTGTTGGGCTGGATGGCGCGGCGGAAGATGGTGAATTGGAAGCCGAAGCGTTCGCCGTTCGCGCCCCACAAGTTGCCAGTATAGTACCACCACTCGGTTTGATAGTCGGGATGTGCGCCAAAGTTGCGCGGAAACTCCCAATCCAACGGCTCTAGGGCGCGCGTGTAGCCTGTGCTGTCGAATTGGGGACGCTGGATTTGAGCGCTGGCGCTGACAGCGCCGCTGTTCACATCCAACAGCGAGAAGCCAAACAGGGCCACCAGGGCCACCGCCAAGAGCGCGATCATCATTCGCCACATACGCTAAAACTCCTCAGGGTAACGCCGCACTCAGTGTACGTCATGGGCCTGAACGCTGGGTGAGAAGCGCGCAGGGCCAATTCTGAGAGATTCGGCGACTTCAGCGAGGCAAAGCGTGGGGCAAAATGTCGGCCAGGCGTGGGTTGGCTTGGTCGCGGGGCGAGAGGCGAGGCGGAGCGGGCAGTCGCCAGTCCAGGCCCAACTGTGGGTCATCCCAAGCCACCCCAAATTCATCTGTGCCATCGTAGTAATTGTTGACGGTGTAGAGCAGGGTGCATTCGGTGAGAGCGTAGAAGCCGTGCGCGACGCCAATCGGGATGAACAAGCCCAAGCCATCTTCAGCGGCGATGTCAATCGTCTGGGCCTGACGATAGCTGGACGAGTGAGGACGCAAATCGACCAGGGCAGCGCGCACGCAGCCCACAGGCACTGTCCAGTAGTCTACCTGATGGAAGTGGTAGTGCAGGCCGCGCAGCACGCCGGCAGCGCTGTCGGAGCGGTTGCACTGAATCTTCGACCAGTCGGCCTGGGGAAACCAACTGGCGCGGAAAGTCTCGCTGAAGCGTCCGCGCTCGTCGATGAAGGCCCGCAGATGAGCCACCACAACGCCGTCAATGACCGTCGAGGGGCGCAGGAAGTTGTTCATGGCTCACTCGCGCTCTGCGCGCTCTAGAGGGAGGCCGCGCATCATCCAACCCAGCGTGCCACCAACCAAGTTGTAGACCTTGTCGTGACCCAACGAGGCCACTACGTACTCGGCTGCCATCGCGCTGCGTCCGCCGCTGGCGCACACTAGCACAATCGGCAAGTCGCTGCCAATCTCCTGCACGCGCTCCTGGAAGACGCTCAGGGGGATGTTGACGGCCTGAGGCAGATGGCCGCCCACGTATTCATCGACTTCGCGCACGTCGATCAGATAGTGCGGCACAGCGCTAAACTGAGCCTGGTAGCTGGTGATGTCGATGTCTTGGTAACATTCGTGCATGGTGCAATCCTTTGGCAGGACAGAGAGAATATGGCTTGGCATTGTAGCGCGCTGGGCAAAACACAATCAAGACGAGCCGAGGTCGATGCATGAAATTCATCCCCGACCTCTCCTGGAGCGTCAAATCTGCTCAGAACCCTCGTCTCTGGCCCTTTCTTTTTGGGAAGGGGACAAGCTCCTCGTCCTGAGGAGAGAGGGTCGTGGATGAGGGGCAAAAGAAGTCACAAGCATTTGCGTACCCACCCTGGAACTTAGCTCTCTGGAGCAGGCTCCATGACCCGACCTTCATACTAGCCTACTTTACGCAGACTCAAAATCTGTGATATGTTCAGATTGTAAGCTTCTGCTAGGCTTGTAACATGAACTTCAAAACCGATCTTGAAGAAATCTTCATTCAGTCTCAGCACGCCTTGGACTCGGCTATCAACGCCCAGCAACGCGCCTTCATCGTCTACATGGCCAACACAGCGCACCGCCTCATCGCGCAGGTAGCGCCATTACCCCAGACGGAAGATGCCTATGCCCAGGTCATCCCCACTCTAGGCAGCGACTTCCACAAAGGATTGACCGTCCTCTACGGCTATGCTCGTATGCTCATCAATCAGCCTCAGCAGTTTGGAACAAATGAGCTGCGCGCCGATCAGGTCGACCGCCTGGAGCGAGTCTATCATCTAGCTTTAAGTCTCTCTCAGGCGGCCCAAGCCTACTGTGTGCAGAACCAGCGCGAGTCGGCTGAACTGCGCTACGCCCCTGCCACCTCCGTCGATCTGGGCGAACTGCTGCGCTTGGAAGAGCCGCTGTGGCGCTACTGGTTGCGTCATGCCCCCATTCACCTAGCCGTCGTCGGCGCCGACGACGGCCTGCTGGTGATGGCCAACCGCCATCATCTGCGTCAGCTCATACGCCACATCACCCTGACGATGGCTCAAGAGCTAGTCGTCCAGGGCAAGATAACGTTAGAAGCGGCGCGTAATCGCGAGGGCGTGTGCATGGCCTGGCACAACGGCGAGCTAGCCTGGACGGCGGACAACCTGGCGACGCTGTTCATGCGCCGAGGGCGCAATGTTTATGCCACTTACCTGGCGCGCTACGGGGGTAGTTGGCGCACAGAACAGCACGCACAAGGCCAGTTGGTTTTAATCATCAGCCTGCCTGCAGCCTCGTAACTTGCACTAACATGTTTTACAGGTTATATTGAGCTTATGGTTTGATAGCCCAATCCTAGGGGACTAACGTGAACGCAGACATTCAAGTCAACTACGAGCAATTAGAGGAGATCGCACGTCGCTTCGCATCTTGCGCTGACGTGACGGAGACTGTCCTGAACGGCTTGCGACGCACGATGGACGACCTGCGCGGCGGCTGGGAGGGCGAAGCTTCCAAGCGCTTCTTCGACGAGATGGAAGGCCGCGTGCTGCCGCGCTTGCGCCGCTTGAATCACGCCCTGTCCGAAGGGCAGCAGACGACTCAGCAAATTGCTCGCACCTTTCAAGAAGCTGAAGAACAGGCAGCCCAGCTATTCCAGGGGACAGGCACTCAGGATGGTTTGGCGTCAGGTAACAAAGGCATGGGCAATTTGCTCGGTGCGATGTTGCCTGCTGCTCTGCTCGGTGCAATCATGTACAACCCAAGCGCCATAGGCATGATCGCAGGGGGCTTCGTTGGCGGCAGCCTCATCGCCAATGCCATCGCCTCGGCGCTGGGCAGCGGCACATCTGGCCTGAGATACGGCGACACCTACAACTGGGGCAAAATGGCGCTTGACAGCTTCAAAATGCTCGACCAGGTTGCCGAACTCAGTGACAAAGCCATCTACAAAACCGCCGAAAATATCGCCATGAGCATGACTAGCGACCTGAAAGGCTTCTACACAACGCTGGAGAAAATGAATCCTGCTGTGACAGCTGCTAAGATAGGCCTGGGAGGGCTGATTGATTGGGGGCTTGGCGAGGATCATTCAATCAAAGAGCTGGGCGTCCAGGTCATCAGCCAGGGTATCCAATCGCTGCCGCATGTCAGGGTCGTATCCCTAGCCAGCAACGTATTTCAACTGGCGGGTAATGTTAGCAGCGAATTGATTGAGCAGAACGCTGCTTTCTTCACAGGCGGAGACCTTCAAAAAGCACAATCCCTCATCGACTCGGCGAACACCTTCCAACGCGAGCTTGGGAAAGTCGACTTCGACAAACGCGTCGATGGCCTCGTCCGTTCGATCACGGATGGCAATCTGCAAGGCGTCGCTCATGAAGTGGAGACTTTTGTGAACGGCGTAGGTGGGGTTGTCACTAGCGGCACCGATATGATTTACAAGGCGACAGAGATGCCTCTCCAAAATGCACGCGCATTCGTTGAGGACGTTAGCCAGGCTGTGCGCAAGGCCATACCAAAAGAAGCTAGTTTCAACTTCCGTATCGCCTGGTGATCCCCACGAGAATGCCTCATGTCTCAGGAAACGATTGTCGTGCGCATCGACATCCGTCTCAGTCAGGATGAATTAGCCTTCCTGTTGCGCGCCCTGGGTATCGCCCAAATACCTGGCTTCACCCCGTCCAAGACCATCAGCGAAGAAGCTGCCGGCATCGTGGCTCGTACCCTCTTGGCGCGCGGATTCATCCAACTAGGTGAAGACGGCGTCCTGGTCGATCAGGGCGTCGCGGCTGCCGTCGGCGGTGGCGCCATCACCGAGCGTGCCACGCTGCTGATCGTCCATCATCCCACTGACGAGACGCTAGACAATCCTCATTGGTTCTACCTCATCCCCAACTTTACCCTCTACCACAGCAGGCCCACGCTCGGCGTTCATCGCTTCAAAACGGAGGCTAACGGGCTAGAAGTTGCGGTGGATGTTGCCAGTATCTTGGATGTGCCGCTGGACAACGTCATTCCCGCGCCGCAGGGCCAGGAAGTGACGATCAGCCGCCAAGTTTACGTGCAAGGGCGGGAATTGGCCCACAAAGGCCAGATTCAGCAGGCACGGCAGTTCCTCAGCCAGCACGGCGTCAAAGGCAGCGGATTGCAGGCCCTCACCCAGCCTCAAGCCCGCTACACTGTGGCGCAAATTCAGGCCAATGGTGGGCAAGTCGCAGCGGCGGGCATGTTGATCTTGCGCGTCGAAGATGGGTACTGGATAGCCAACGTCGCTCCCGACAGCACCACGGTCACGCCCGTTGACTCGCAGCGGCTCTTGAACACAATAGCCACGCTGATGGGCACAGAAGTGCGTTGAGACGTCGAGGAGACCGCGCTCACGCTCGTCCGCTGGGCTAGGCTGTTTCGAGGATTCTAGCGAGGCCGCTCGTCCTCAGCAGCGCAAAGCGGCGTTGCGCTCACCTCATCAGGCCGTGCGCAGCACGCGCTCAATGCGCTCCAGCGCCCAATCCACCTCGGCGCGGGTGATGATGAGCGGCGGCGCAAAGCGAATGACGTGGTCGTGCGTCTCTTTGCACAGCAGGCCCTCAGCTCGCAAGGCTTCACAGAAGCGGCGCGCTCCTCCAGCTTCAGGACGCAGCTCTACGCCGATCAGCAGGCCGCGGCCGCGCACTTCTTTGACGTGCGGGCTGGCGATTTGGCGCAGGCGCTCCAGCAGATAGGCGCCCACCTGGCGCGCATTGTCGATCATGCCCTCTTCGATCAAGACGCGCAAGGCCATGCGCGCCACCGCCGCCCCCAGCGGATTGCCGCCGAAGGTGCTACCATGATCGCCGGGGCGCAACACGTCCATGACTTGGCTGTCGGTCAGGACGGCGGAGACGGGGTAGAAGCCACCAGAGAGCGCCTTGCCGATGGCGATCATGTCGGGCCGCACGTCTTCCCAGTCGCTGGCGAATAGCTTGCCGCTGCGGCCCAAGCCGCTCTGAATCTCATCAGCGAAGAACAGGACGTTGTGCTGTTTGCACAAATCAGCGGCAGCGCGCAGGTAGCCGGGGGGCGGCATGACCACGCCGGCTTCGCCCTGGATGGGTTCAACCGAAAAGGCTACCGTGTCAGGCGTAATCGCTCGTTCCAGCGCTTCAAGGTCGCCGTACGGCACGGTGACGAAGCCGGGGGTAAAAGGGCCGAAGCCATCGCGGTACTGCGGCTCATCGCTGAAGCTGATGATGCTGATCGTCCGCCCCTGGAAGTTGCCGCTGCACACGATGATCTGAGCCTGATCCTCTGCCACCCCCTTGACTTTGTAACCCCATTTGCGGGCCAGTTTGAGCGCGGTCTCGACGGCTTCTGCGCCGCTGTTCATTGGGATCATCTTGTCGTAGCCCGTCAGCTCGCACAATTCTTTGGCCAACAACGGCAGTTGATCGTTGCGGAAAGCGCGGCTAGTCAAGGGCAGCCGCTGGGCTTGGTCGATGAGGGCCTGCAAAATGCGCGGGTGGGCGTGGCCCTGGTTGACGGCGCTGTAGGCGCTCAGGAAGTCCAAGTAGCGGTGGCCTTCCACGTCCCACACCCAAATACCTTCGCCGCGCGTCAGCACCACGTCCAGCGGTTTATAGTTGTTCGCGCCGTACTTCTTCTCAAGATCGATGTAGTCCTGCGTGGTCAGGGCCTGGTATTCCAGCACCATCTCACACCCCTTTCGTTTGTTTTTGCTCAGCACCTCTGAGCCGATTGTAACATTGGCTTAAGGTGAGGCCATTCGTAGGTTTTGACGAATCGGCTCAGACGCAGGGGCTTTGTGCAAAGTGTAGAAGAAGGCCTCGAAGAGAGCGAGCCAGGACGTCTCTGGCCACTACCCCAGAGCTGGACTAGTCGCTGATGAGCGTCCCTACGCTGTAATCGCCCTGGACGGCGCGCAGCAGAGCGTCTTCCTGCCAGAAATTCAGCACCATGATGGGCATGTGATTCTCTTGGCACAGGGTGAAAGCCGTCATGTCCATGATCTTCAGGCGACGCTCCAGCACGTCCTGGTAGGTCAGGCGCTGGTAGCGAACGGCATTAACGTCCTTCTTGGGGTCAGCGCTGTAGACGCCATCGACTTTGGTGGCTTTGATGACGATGTTGGCGGCTACTTCGCTGGCGCGCAGGGCCGCAGCCGAATCGGTGGTGAAGTAGGGGTTGCCGGTGCCACCAGCCAAGATAACGACGCGACCCTTCTCCATGTGGCGGATGGCGCGCAGGCGGATGTAAGGCTCGGCCACTTTGTTCATTTCGACGGCAGTCTGTACGCGCGTCCTGACCTCCAAGCGCTCTAGGGCGTCTTGCAAAGCCAAGCCGTTCATCACTGTGCCGATCATGCCAATGTGGTCGGCGGTGGATTGATCCATGCCGCGCCGCACGCCCATCTCACCACGCCACAGGTTACCGCCACCGATGACAATGGCCACCTGCACGCCTAGCTCATGGATGGTGTGTACGCGTTCAGCGATGAAATGAGCAGCGTTAGGATCGATACCAAAGCCGCTAGGGCCAGCCAGGGCTTCGCCGCTCAGCTTGAGCAGGATACGCTTGTAGGGGATGGTCATGAGAAGGCGACTCCTCTCGCTTGGTCTTCATGGCTCAGGCGCAAAAAAAAGAGGATTAGCCGCACACAGCTAATCCCCTTTGTGACACTGACTGTTCCATGCGGGCAGCCCTGCACAGACCGCCTACTCAGCGCCCTCGGCGCCGTTGTCGGTCACCTCGCCCAGGGCATAGCGGGCGAAGCGACGGATGACGATGCTCTCGCCCAACTCGGCCACCGTCTCCTTTAAGAACTGTTCGATGGTCTTCTCCTCGTCCTTGTAGTAGGGCTGCTCCATCAGGACGATCTCTTCGAAGAACTTGGCCATGCGGCCTTCAGCCACCTTCTCAGCGATGTTAGTGGGCTTGCCTTCTTCCACTGCACGGCGCATCTGGATGTCGCGTTCATGATCGATGACGGCTTGCGGCACGTCTTCGCGGCGCACATACTGCGGGGCGGCGCTGACGATGTGCAGGGCAATTTCACGGGCAAAGGTCTGGAAGGCTTCGGTCTTGGCTACAAAGTCGGTCTCGCAGTTCACTTCGACGATGACGGCGATGCGCTTGTTGAAGTGCTGATAGACTTCAATCACGCCTTCGTTCATGCTGCGGCCTGCGCCCAGCTTCTTGGCAGCTTTGGCTAGGCCCTTCTCGCGCAGATAATCGGCGGCCTTCTGCATGTCGCCATCGTGCATTTCCAGGGCCTTTTTACAGTCCAGCGGGCCGACGCCAGTGGCGTCGCGTAGCTGCTTGACCATTTGTGCGGTAATTTCAGCCATTGAGTGCATCCTTTTTGTGTGTGCCTAGCCCATAAAAAGGGCGATGTTTCATCGCCCTCGTTTTCGTTACACGTCGTCATCGTCGAAGGTGAACTTGTTGCTGCGCAACTTGCGAAGGGTCTCTGCGCCCAACAGCTCTTCGTCGCTGGCGTCGTCGTCCGTGTCTGGGATCGGAGCGACTTCCATCGGTTCTTCTTCGTCGTCCCCCTTGCCGCGCATGGTCTTGCCTTCGACGACAGCATCGGCCAGAGCCGAGACGAGCAGGCGGATGGAGCGCATGGCATCGTCGTTGCCAGGGATGATGTAGTCCACCACGTCGGGGTCGCTGTTGGTATCGACAATGCCTAAGACGGGGATGTTGAGGGCGTTCGCTTCGGCAACAGCCGTCGCTTCGCGGTCACTATCGACGACGATGACCAGGCTGGGCAAGTTCTTCATCTCGCGCAGGCCGCCCAGGCGCTCTTGCAGCTTGACTAGCTTGCGCTCGTTCATGAGGGCCTCTTTCTTCGGCAGGCGCG
This sequence comes from Anaerolineae bacterium, assembly GCA_025055175.1. GTDB lineage: Bacteria > Chloroflexota > Anaerolineae > Aggregatilineales > Phototrophicaceae > JAVQVU01. The sequence continues at coordinate 124,300 of JANWYT010000015.1, forward strand.
CCCATTCGCCATTGTCGCGCTGCTTCTCCATCTTCTTCAGCGTGTCGATGCGGCGCTTGATCGTCGTCCAGTTGGTCAGCGTGCCAGGCAACCAACGCAAGCTGACGTAGGGCATGCCACAGCGCTGGGCTTCTTTGGCGATGATCTCCTGGGCTTGGCGCTTCGTACCGACGAACAATACCTGGCGGCGGTTCTGGGCCAGCTCGCGGACAGTATCGTAGTAGGCGTTGAGGTTGGCCAGCGTTTGCTGCAGGTCGATGATGTGGATGCCATTGCGCGCGGTGAAGATGAATTCGCGCATTTTGGGATTCCACTTGGTGGTGCGGTGGCCGAAGTGAACGCCCGTTTCGAGCAGTTCCTTCATCTTAATCTTTGAAGGCATGGAGACTCCTTTGGGGTGGTGTTTGCGCCTTCCACACCGTTCATCCTGAAGCTAAGAATCGCGCGTGGGCGACAACACCTGCTTCAGTCCCGATGTGTGCTGATTTCGGTCGGAAAGTTGGACGATAGTCCAAACTGTTAGTATAGCAGAGCTGAGACGCACCTGAGTAGGGTGACTCGTGGATTGTGCAGGCTCTCACCCCGAAACCTGAAGAGAGGAAGGCGGCGTTGAGAATTGCGAGCCTAGATAGATTTCATGCATCACCCTGGCGAGGCGCACAGCATGCATGAGATTGCAAAAAAACTGCACAACTTCAGGCTCAGGACGTTAAAAAGGCCTTGATAAATCCTTAACATCTTTCGGCTATCATCCCGCGCGGTCATAAGACCACTCACAAGAGATCACAAGGAGAATCTTCGTATGCTGCACACCAAGAAACTGCTGGTCATGGCGCTGGCGGCTTTGGCCGTCCTGCCCTCCGCTGCTCAGGACAAGATCGAAATCAAGTTCTGGCACATCTTCCAGGATGACAACCGCCTGGGTTGGTCGCGGGGCGTCGCCGAAGAGTTCAACAAGCTGTACCCGCAGTACAACGTCACCGTCGAAGCCTTTGAGAATTACGAAGTTCTGCTGAATGCCACCGAGCAGGCCCTGGAACAGGGTACAGCTCCTGCCATCGTCCAGTACTTTGAAGTCGCCACTCAGCGCGCCCGCGACCTGGGCTTCTTCAAGCCAGTGCAAGAAGCTCTGGCTGGCCGCGAAGAAGTCCTGGGCATTCCCGTCGACTTTGAGGACTTCATCCAGCCGGTGGTGAACTACTACACCCTGGACGGCCAGTTCACCTCCATGCCCTGGAACAGCTCCACGCCCATCCTCTACACCAACACCGCCTTCCTGGAAGCCGCTGGCCTGGAGAAGCCCCCGGCAACCTGGCAAGAGCTGGAAGCAGCCTGCGAAGCCGTCATGGCCCTGCCCAACGCGCCGCAGTTCTGCATAACCTGGCCCAACCACGGCTGGTTCTTCGAACAGTGGCTGGCCCAGCAGAACGCTGAGATCGTCAACAACGGCAACGGCCGTCAGGCTCGCGCCACCGAAGTCCTGTTGACCAGCGAGAATGCCATCAACATCGCCAGCTGGTGGAAGTCGATGTACGACCGCGGCTACTACTACTACAGCGGCAAGCAGCGCGACTGGACGGCCACCGAGCAGGCCATCCAGACGGGCCAGACGGCTTTCATCATCACCAGCAGCGCTGACGCCCGCAACATCACCGAGGCTGCCGCTGCCAATGGCATCAACATCGTCACCACCCGTATGCCCTTCGACGAGAAGTACGGCTGGACGGGCAACATCATCGGCGGCGCCAGCCTGTGGCTGGTCGATGGCCTGGATCCGGCCGTCGAAGAGGGCGCACTGGCCTTCCTGCTGTTCCTGAACAACACCGAGAACGCTGCTTCTTGGCATCAGGCCACCGGCTACTTGCCCATCCGTCAAAGCTCGGTTGAGCTGCTGGAGAGCCAGGGCTGGTTCGAGCAGAACCCCAACTTCTTCACCGCCAGCGACCAGATCAACAACAGCCAGGTGACCAGCGCCACCAGCGGCGGCCTGTTCGGCACGTTCGTGGAGACCCGCAACTTGGTGACCCAGGCCATCGAAGACCTGATGCTCAAGGGCGGCGACGTGGCTGAGCGCATGGCCGCGGCCAAGGCCGAAGCTGACAAGCTGCTGGCTGACTACAACAGCCTGTTCGGCGAATAAGCTCGCTTGAATTCTTCGCCCTGCCCACCACAAGGTAGGCGGGGCGTTTTTTTGTTTGTCTAGCAGAAAGCTAAACCTGATGGAAACCACTGCTCTTCTGATTACTATGCTCAGCGCTCTGGTCGGCTCAGCTGTCATGGCCCGGACTTTCGCGCGCCTGGGTTATCAACCGCTCAACGGCTTCTTGCTCGGCGCGCTAGGAGGTGCTTTTGGCGCACAAATCTTCTCGCTGCCTTTGAACTACTGTGCTTTTGCCCCAGAGCAGCGCGCCGCCGACGTCGTCCTGGGCTTGATCCTGGTGGCGGTGGGCGTGGCTTTGGTCATCGTCCCTATGCGCTGGTTGGCGGAGCGCTGGGCGAAAAGGCGCGAAGGCGCGTTGGTGGCTGGCCAGCAAAGCCAGGGCGTCTTCAAGGGCCGCCTGACTCCCTTCCTGCTGCTCGCCCCCACCCTGACGATCCTCGTCCTGTTCTTATACTATCCTTTCATCGACACCTTCCGCCTATCAACGCTGCTGGTGGGGCGCGGCGCTGCGGCGCGCAGCCGCTTCTTGTGCCTGCAGAACTTCACCGACCTGCTCTACGATCCGCAGTATCATCAGAGCGTCGTAGTGACTTTCGTCATCGCCTTCGCCATCGTCTTCGTAGGTATCGCCATCTCGTTGTTGATCGCCACGCTAGCTTACCAGCCCATCAAAGGGGCGAACGTCTACCGCACCCTGCTGGTATGGCCCTACGCTGTCTCGCCGGTGGTGGCTGGCGTCATCTTCCAGCTGATGTTCGACCCAGCAGCTGGCGTCATCAACTACTTCACCAACAGCCTGTTCGGCGTCCGACTGGACTGGCTGAAGGATGGCACGCTGGCCACCATCGCCGTCATCCTCACCAGCGTCTGGAAGACGGTCGGCTTCAACATCTTGTTCTACATCGCTGGCCTGCAAAACGTCCCCAAAGACTTGCAAGAAGCGGCGGCGGTGGACGGCGCTAACGTAGTACAGCGCTTCTTCCGTATCACCTGGCCGCTGCTCTCGCCGATCACTTTCTTCTTGGTCATCACCAATCTGACCTACGCTTTCTTCGAAATCTTCGGTACGATTGACTACCTGACAGCAGGCGGCCCACTGAACGCCACCGACGTGATGATCTACCGCGTCTACGAGCTGCAAAGCCAGACGATTGGCCTGGGCCGTGCCGCTGCCGAGTCGCTGGTGCTGTTCCTGGTGGTCATTGGCCTGACTGTGATCCAATTCCGCAACGAACGCCGTGTGAACTACGGAGCGTGATACGATGAGCTTAGCCCAAGAACTCCCCCTCAGCTTGCCCCAAGAGAAAGCCAAGCGCGGTTCACGTCCCTCGTGGGTTTCGCCGCGTCTGCACATCCATGCCCTGTTGTGGATCGCCTGCTTCATCCTGGGCTTTCCGCTCATCTACGCGGCTTTGGTCTCTACCCAGAGCAACGCCGACGTGTACGCCTATCGCTTCCTGCCCGGCGACGCCTTCCAGCGCAACCTAGACCTGGTGCTGAGCCGCAACCTGGGCCAGTTTGTGTTCAACAGCACGATCATCTCGCTGGCTATCACCATCGGCAAGACCATCTTCTCGCTGTTGGCTGGCCTGGCTTTCGTCTACTTCCGCTTCCCTGGCAAGTGGCTCGTCTTTGGCTTCGTCCTCATCACGCTGATGATGCCGACGGAGATCCTCATTATCTCGCTGTCGCGCTTTGTCGGGATTGATCTGCGCTGGGGCAACACCTTCCAAGCGCTGGTCGTCCCCTTCTTGGCCAGCGCCACGGGGACGTTCTTGTTTCGCCAGCACTTCATGAACATCCCGGCGGAGCTGAGCGAAGCAGCGCAGATCGACGGCGCGACGCCGCTCCAGTTCCTGTTCCGCGTGCTGATCCCTATCAGTTGGAACGCCATCGGCGCGCTGGCCGTCATCCAGTTCGTCTATGGCTGGAATATGTACTTGTGGCCGCAGATCATCGCTCGTGAGGGGCTGCGCGTGGTTACAGTGGCGCTGCGCTCCTTCATCGCAGTGGACAGCTCGTTCAGCTTCGGCCCGCTCATGTTGGCCTCAGTCATCATCAGCATTCCACCGGTCATCGTCTTCATCCTGCTACAAAAGCAGTTCATGAGCGGCTTCGCCCTGGGGCGCGACAAGTAGGTCGCCCTGAGCTTCGACCCTGTATCTTCTGAGATACAGGGTCGAGCGCTGTTAGTCTCTGGGTGGCTCAGGCAGGTTCTGCAGAGCCTCCAGAGAGATCATGCCGTCGCGGATGGCCTTGAGAGCCGCCGCCTGGCGATCGCGCACCTTGAGCTTGGTGACGATGCTAGCTACGGCTTCAATTAGGTCGCTCTGCGTCAAGCGGAAGATGGGGGCAATCTGTTCGTTTTCGTAGCCGCGCCCAACGTAGAGCAGGATGGCCAACTCCTGTTCAGTCAGCGGCTCTTGGTAAGATTTGGGGTTCAAACCGCCCACCACTTTCTCGGCTACGCCCCGCCCCAGGACGATCTCACCGTCCAGCACTTTGTCGATGCTCTCCACCAGCTTCTGCTCGTCGGTACTCTTGAGGACGTAGCCATGTGCGCCAGAGCGCAGAGCGCGCATGATGTAGTCGTCGTCATCGCGGCCGGTGAGGACGAGGACTCGGACGGTGGGAGCTTTCTGGCGGATGAGAGGCAGGATGTCTAGGCCGCCCTTGCCAGGCATATTCAAATCCAGCACCAGAATATCAGGCGTGGTGGCCAGGGTTTGGGCCAGAGCCGACTCACCGTCGCTAGCTTCGGCCACGACGATGAAGCGCTCCGTCGATTCTAGGAAGGTGGCCAGGGTGCGGCGCAGCAGATTGTGGTCATCGGCTAGGGCCACGCGCACAGCGGGCTTGCGTGGCGCGGGTGTGAGGCGCTTGAGGCGATCCGTTTGCAGCGTCTTGGTCCATTCAGGCCGATTGGGCAAAGTGGGAGCATCCTCGCTGGCAGCTGTGCCAGGCAAAGCTGCTTCTAGGCCTTCGGCGAGCGCGCGGGCGGTCTGCCAGCGACGAGCGACTGCCTTCTCTAGGGCGCGCAGGATGACGTTCTCCAGAGCGCGCGGGAAGTCTTGGACGTGGGTGCTGATGGGTGGCGGAGGCTGCTGCACGTGCTGCAGCATGAGGGCAGTGATGTCGTCGGCATTGAAAGGAAGCTGGCCGCTGGCCATCTCGTACAGGACGATCCCTAGCGAGTAAATGTCGGTGCGCCTGTCCAGCTTCTGGCCCTGCGCCTGCTCTGGCGAGATATAAGCTGGCGTGCCGATGACCATGCCGGGCGCGGTGACGCGCTTGGCCTCGCGGGGCAAAGCCAGGCCCAAATCCATGATCTTCACCTGGCCTTCGGGCGTCACTTTGATGTTGGCCGGCTTGATATCGCGGTGGATGATGTCGCGGTCGTGAGCGTAATCCAGCGCGCGAGCGATTTGTGTTCCCAGGGCAACCACCACTTGTGGCGATGCAGGGATGAACTCGGTCAGGGCTTCGCCCTCCACCAGCTCAACCACCAGGTAGCTGCGTCCATTGTCTTCGCCACGATCATAGATGGCCATGATGTTGGGATGGTTCAGCTGAGCAGCCGCCATCGCCTCTTGGAAGAAGCGCTTGCGCGTTGTATCGCGGACGTGAGGCAGCAGCACCTTCAGAGCAACTTCACGGCCTAGCAACGTATCAAAGCCTCGGTACACTGTCGCAGTCGCGCCTTCACCCAGATAGGCGCGAATTTCGTAGCGTCCGTTGAGTCGTGTTCCAAGCAGTGACATAAGCGCACTTTCCCCATGAGCGGCGGCATGACCACAAGCATACCACAAATGGGCTAGGCTCGCAGGTATGGCTCATTCTTTCTGCGCAGGGGCTTCGGCGCTGGGTTGGAGCAAGCTCACTGGCACGTTGACCCGCTCCAGCACGGCGCGCGCCGTGCTGCCGAACAGGGCGCGCGCCAAGCCAGTATGTCCGCGCGTGGTCATCACCACCAAGTCGGCCTTTTCGCTCTCGATGAAATCGCACAGCAGATCGACGACTGCCGTCCCATGAATGAGCTGGGCATGGGCCTTGACTCCCTGGCTGCGCAGTTCATGGCACAGGCTGGTGAGCTTTTGGGCCATCTGACTGCTGACCTGTTCTGCTCCTTCTATCTGGCCAGCCAGAGCCAGCGCATCCACGTAATCTTGGGCAGGCGGACGACAGATGTGCAGCAGGATGACCTCGGCATCGTGGGCGCGGGCGATGGCAGCGGCGTGGGGGATGGCATATTCGCTCCAGCCACTGCCATCCAGAGGGACGACAATTTTGCGATAAGTGGCTTTGGGCATGGCAGAAATCTCTCTCGGCAAAGACGTACTGTGCAGATGATTGCTACGCTCCCTGAGGGCTGACAGACGGCGATGGGCGCGTATCTTGCTCCGAGTCCAGGCCCTGCAAGTAGCGATGAATGGTGCGCCCGTGCCGCATGGCTTCAGCGAAGTCGTGCAAATCCACCCAGTCTTTTTTGCTCAGGAAGCTGAGCCAATAATCATCGTCCACGCGCTCATCGGTGATGCTGTCCCATTGAATCTCGTAGGGATAGACTAGGCATTCCACGCCGAAGGGCGTCACGGCCCACGTGCCGAATTGGGCGATGATGGTCGGCATAGGCTTCTCCAGTGGGTTGGGATGATCGCCGCCGTGCATGTCATAGCACTTGGCGCGGGCTTCGGCGTCGCGACGCTTTTGGCGTAACAAGCGCTCAGCTTCGCGCTGATAATCGTCGTAGGTGGCCATGTGGTGTAGGCCTTTCGGCGTTGCGTCCATGATTTTACTTCGATATTTATTGTAACGCACTTTGAGTCGAAGCCGCAAGTGAGGAGACTTTTCTCCGCTCTCGTCCTAGCCTCTGCTTGTTCTACCTTCCTCTCCTAGATGAGGTGCTGAATTTTATGCTTGGTGGTAGAGTCTCAGCGCCGTCGGCGCAGTGGTGGCACATAGTCCAGCCATTCGTGGCGTTCAGCGTCTGTCCTGAGCGACAGCCTGAGCGCATCCTGCGGGCAGAGGTTGATGCAGGTCATACACAGCACGCATTCGCTAGAGGTGACGCGCTGACCCTTGCGAATGTAGTCATCAATGCGGACGTTCATCGGGCAGCGTTCTACGCACACCTTGCAACCATCGCAGCGCGCCGCCACGCCGTCGATCTTCAACAGCGAATAGCGCGCACCAGCTTTCAGCAGCACCGCCAAAGGACAGAGATACTTACAGAAGGCGCGGTTGTCTTTCAGTGTAAATGCTAGCCCCACCCCTGCAACGTAGTAGGCCAGTAAGCCCACTACAAACCAGGCGTAGCCTTCAGCACCAAGAGCGCCGTTCGCACCCGTCAGGGCCAGAGTCAGCACCAGTAGCAGCGACAAACCGAAATGTACATAGCGCAGTCGACTGAATAGCGCCGCATGGCGGTAGCGGCTGAACGGATAGGACAGCAGGTCGAAGACAGCGCCAAACCAGCAGGCCCAGCCGCACCAAATGCGGCCTATGGCCAGCGGCCCGACGACCTTGACCAGGACGAAGTGCAATAGGATGTAAGGCGCAGATCCTAGCAGCAGCCCAAAGAACAGCCCCTCAATCTGCATATTGCCGTGGTCGCTGAACAAAGCCAGCAGCAGGAGCAGCAGGCCCACCATAAAGATAATAGGACGGCGTGCCTGTGGGCGCTTGTGGCTGGGTGAAGCGATGTACAGGCCTAAACCCACGCCCACGCAAGCGCCAATGTAGATCACCAGCAGCAGGCCCAGCCAGTTTCCTTGTGGTGCGTAGGCCAGCACGCCTGCCGACCAGATGAGCAGCATGAGGCCCAGCATGGCCAGCAGCGCACCCCGACGAAAGCGTCCCTGAGCGCGCCGACGCTCCAGCGCCGCCTGGGCGCTGGCAGACAGAGCAGGTGCAGGCACGAGATGCCTTTCTCCCCGAAGAATCTCCCTGCAATGAGTATCTCACTCAGGGCCAGTTCTGCTCAGTGACGAACGTCCCGACCTGGCGCGCCAATCCTCATATGCGCGTGACCAGGGGGCTGCTGCCGATCGTTTGGTCGTCTTCTAGCACGCGGCCGAACAGAGCATAGCGCCCACCACGACTCACGCGCAAGGCGACTCGTTGGCCTACACGGTAGCGCTGCGCCGCTCGCAGAGCGCGACGCCAGCCCTCTGCGCGGCTGTAGGCCACTTGTGGCTCGTCGTTCTTGTCGCGGTAGAGAGCAGCCAACTCGGTCGCATGATAGTAACGATGGCTGCTGCTCTTGCCAGTATGCATCACTTTGACCTCGCTGTGGCTGTCTACTTCCAACACGTAGCCTTCGACGCTGCTCCAGGTGAAGATTCGCCACAGCGTGCGCACCAACCACACCAGTAGGTAGAGCAGAATGGGGCTAGCCACCATCAAGACGGTGATCGCCACAATCGGCACAACGGTATCTAGGTCGATACGGTGATAGGGAATTTCGCGGATGCGCAGAAAGTATTCCACCTGGCGCACGAGCTGGAGGTTGAGGCGACTCAGTTCAGCCATGACTTGATCCGAAACGCGAGTGCCGAGCAGATAGAACAACACGCCTGATACGACGAACAACAGGATCGTCAACCCAATGACGATGGCCTCGTTGCTGAATGGATAGGCGGGCGCAGGGAGTTGGCGCTTGTCGCGTTCAATCTCCGCCAGCATGAGGCGCAGCGGATGGTTGAGCGAGAGCTGGCTGAGCTGTGGTTGGGCTTGCTCCAGGCGATCCAGCTTCTGCTGACGCTGACGATAGAGGACGTTGCCTGCTGCACTGCTGACGATGGCCAAGACGACTGTGACGATGAGGAAACCTATGAAGATAGGTTCTAAGTTGTCCATCGCACCATATCCTTTGCTCAGTGAACGAAGTGAACTTGGTTGGACGAGAGCGGACGAGCCACTCAGGCATTTTGGCCCTCAGGGTGCGGCTTGAGGGCGACCAAGCGGGTGACGTGTGAATCTTCTTCGTAGTGCAAAATCGTCCAATCGCTGAACAACGCCGCTAGTTCGCCAATCTCTAACAGATAATCCGGCTTGAAGGGCGGGCGAATAGCAGCGTAGCGTTGATTGAAGGTCTCGTAGATCAGTCGTCCACCGACCACTAGGGCGCGCCTGAATTGGGGGAAGAGGTGGCGCTTGAGGAAGCGGAAGCCACAGATGATGTGGTAGCGCTCTAGGCCAAGCTCTACTTCGTCTAAGTCAACGGGCAGCAGGTTGACGTTGCGCAGGTTGCGCGCCGTCATCTCGGCGCGGGCTTGTAGCAAGCCCACGCGGCTGATGTCCATTAGGTCGACGGCGTAGCCTTGCTCGGCCAACCACAGGCCGTTCTGCCCGCGTCCGGCGGCCACGTCCAGGGCGCGCGGCGGCTCATCCAAGCCAGTTGGGGCAGGCGGCACGCTGGTCAACAGCAGCGGATCAGGGGCGGGATACGGCTCAGTGCTGCGCGCCTGATACAGCTCATCCCAGCGGATGCGATCTTCAGCGGCCATCTCATCCCTCCGTTGAGCGCTGTGCAGGGCGCAGCGCTTCAGAGACGAGCAAGCGACCCGCGCCGCTCAGGGTGTATTCAGGCAGGTTGGCGGGGATGAGGGCGCTGTCTCCGCGCGCCAGAGAGAAGGCTTGGCCCAAGCCTTCCAGCATCAGGCTGCCGTCCAGACAGGTGAGGGCCTGGAAGCGGCCAGCGGTGTACTGCGTACGATGTTCGTCGCGCAACACCCAGTGGCGCGTGCAGAAGTAAGGCCCTTGCACTACCAGCGCGTCTTCTTCGGCGTCGAAACGAGCCAGCGTGGGCAGGCTGTTGAGGTTGGCCACTTGGATGGCTTTGTCGATATGCAGCGGTCGCGGCTGCCCGTCCAAGCCCATCCGCCCCCAGTCGTACAGGCGATAGGTGATATCGCTGGATTGTTGCACCTCGTAGATCATCAGGCCAGGGCCGATGGCGTGGATTGTGCCGGCGGGCATGTACAGCACATCGTCGGGCCGCGCCTCTGCATAGACCAGCAGGCTCTCCAGCGTCTCCTGGCGTATGGCGGCGGCCAGAGCCTGCGGCGTCGTGCCAGGATGGACGCCGATCACCAGGCGCGCCCCTGGCGTGGCTTCTAGGATGATCCAAGCTTCTGTCTTGCCGCGCGGATCGCCTTCCAGCCGACGAGCCTGCTCGTCGTCAGGATGAACCTGAATGCTCAGCCAATCCTGCGCGTCTATCAGCTTCACCAACAGCGGGAAGCCCTCGGCAGGGTTGAAGCCTTCGCCCACCAGAGCCGCCCCATAGACGGCCAGCAGGTCGCCCAGAGTGCGTCCGTCATATGGCCCGCCATCGATCAAGGCGCTGTCGTGGACTTCCCAAGATTCGCCGTAAGGCTCAGAGCTGAGCAGGCGCTTGCCGTAATCGGCGAGTCGGCGTCCACCCCACACGCGGGTGTGTAGACGAGCGCTCAACTTCAAAGGGGGTAACGAGGGGATCGTGGTCATGGTTGCTTCCTCCTCAGCCAATCTTGGCGCAAAATGGCGCACATCCCCAGGTCGCGGGCTTCTCCCCATTTGATGACGGCCTGGCGTTGCACGCCTTCAAAGACCATCCCACACTTCAGCATGACTCGCATGGAAGCAGGGTTGTTGGTGAAGTAAGTGGCGAAGATACGGTTGAGGCCTAGCTCGGCGAAGCCGAAGTCGATCATGGTCTGTACAGCTTCGCTCATGTAGCCCCGCCCCCAGTAGGTCACACCCAGCCAATAGCCCAGCTCGGCGCGCCGATGCAGGTAGTTGGGCCATAAACCCACCGAGCCAATGAGCTGGTCGTCCGCGCGACGTACGATGACCAGGGGTAGACCTTCGCCCGACTCGATGCGGACGCGGGCGCGCTCTACCCAAGCATCAGCTTCGTAGCGTTCGTAGGGATGCGGCATGTTGAGCAGCATTTCGCTCACGCGCCTGTCGCGGGCCAGGTGGTAGATGTGGACGGCGTCGCCAGGCTGAGGAGCGCGCAGCAGCAGCCGTTCGGTGTACCAGCGTTGCTCAAGCAGCGTCTCGTCGATCACGCTCATGGCGCTCAGCCCTGGCAGTCGCGGATGGGAGTAGGTTGGGCGGGGCGTTCAGTCAGCGTCAAGCTGATCTCGAGGGGCTGGCCTTCGCGCAGCAGGCCCAGGCGCACGGTCTGGCCCACCTGAGTGTGCGCCAACAGATAGGCCGACAAGCTGGCCATGTCGCGGATGGGCTGGCCGTCTACGCTCAGCAGCAAGTCGCCGCCCGCGCACACGCGCTGGCCGCGCACCTCTCGCCAGCGCGTGCCGCCGCGCAAGCCAGCCGCTTCTGCTGGGGAACCCTGAGCAATGCCGCGCACCAGCACGCCCGCGCGCACGGGCAGGCCCAACTCATCTGCTAGGCCCGCCACTCCATAGCCGCCGTCCTCTGGCGTAATGCTGATCCCCAACCAGGGATAGAGGGCGCGCCGATGGCGCAGCAGCTGAGGCGCAATGCGGGCTACGCTGGACGACGGCACGGCGAAGCCTACGCCCTGGAACGTCCCGTTCTCGGTGCGAATGGCGCTGATGACGCCGACGACCTCGCCGCGCGCGTTGAGCAATGGGCTGCCGCTGCTGCCAGGGTTGACAGGTGCAGAGAGCTGGATGACGGACGGGTTTTCGTAGCCCAGAGCGCTGAGCAGTTGAGCAGGCAGGCCCAGCCCCAGCCATTCTGCTGTGCGCAGGCTGCGTCCTAGCCCGCTGATGATGCCGACGCTGAGCGAGCCGTGCAGCCCAAAAGGATGGCCGATGACGATAGCTTGCTGGCCCACGCGCAGCGCCGCGCTATCGCCCAAGAGCAGCGGCGGGGCCGGCGGCGGCGTGGACAAGCGCAGCAGGGCCAGATCGCTGTAGGGATCGAAGGCGATGAGGGCAGCGCTGGTGAACGCACCATCAGCCAACAGCACGCGCAGCGTCTGAGCATCTTGCACCAGGTGAGCGCTGGTGATGACGTGGCCCTGCGTGTCGAACAAGAAGCCCGCTCCTTTGCTGCTCTCTTGGCCCGCGCTCTCAGCGTGGATGGCCACCACCGAAGGCAAGGCGCGCTCGTAGACGCTGCTCAGCAGCAGGTCATCAGCTTCGACCTGGGCCAGCAGAGCTTGAGGGAGCGGTGTAGTGGGCATAGACGCCTGAGCCGCTCCTGACCAGGCTAGCAGCAAAGCTGAGTCATCCGCAGTGAGCGCGCTCTGGCGACCCGCCAACCAGGCCAGGGCCAGGCTGCTCGCAGCGCACATAATCCACAATAGGCGACGCAGCATACGCTTCCATCGGCACAAGACAGCACAAGAGACGCAAGTGGGCGCACCATCCAGGTGCTACTCAAGTGTACCACAGCACAGTCTCCAGGTTGGCTTCAAAAGCGGCCAGTTCAGGCTGTCGTCCCAGGCGCGGGCTGTTGTCTCGCTTCGGCTTATGTTAGGCTTAGAAGCCCAGTCACCGCAGCAGGAGCGCCACCGATGTCCATCTTCGCCCAACCCGCCCCGCAGGCCGAGCGACCCTTCTTCGTCGATGCCCACCTAGACATCGCCTGGAACGCCATCGTCTTCGGCCGCAACCCGCGCGAGCCGCTGGCCGTTCGGCGCGCCCGCGAGCAGGGCAGCCAGGCGCAACGGAGCAACGGCACGTCCGTCGTGAGCCTGGAAGACATGCTGCGCGGCGGCGTGGGCCTCATCTGCGTCACGCTCTACACTGGCCCGACTTGGGCCAACTTCAGCCCGCTGGATCGCGGCTACGACAACGCTCAGCAGGCCAATGCTCTGGCCCATGAGCAACTGCGCGTCTACACCGAGCTGCTGGCAGCAGAGCCGCGCCTGCGCCTGATCCGCAACCGCCAAGATTTGGCCACCCTGCGCCAAGCCCGCGCGCAAGGCCAAGCCGCCCTGGGCCTTATCGTTTTAATGGAGGGCGGCGACCCCATCCTCTCACCCGCTCAATTCGATGAATGGTTCAGGGCAGGGGTGCGCATCGTCGGGCCAGCCTGGAGCGCCACCCGCTACAGCGGCGGCACGATCTATCACGGGCGCGGCGGCGGCCCACTCACCAATTTGGGCCGTCAACTGTTGGTGGTCATGGCCCGCTACAGCGCCATCCTAGATTTGAGTCACATGGACGAGTCGGCTTATCTGGAAGCCGTTGAGTCGTATCAAGGTGGGATCATCGCCAGCCACAGCAACCCGCGCGACTTCATCCGCAGCACCACCAACCGCCACCTCAGCGACGCCATGATCCGCAAGCTGGCGGCGCGCGGCGGCGTCATGGGCCTGGTGGCCTTCAACGCCTTCTTGCACGCCAACCGCGACCTGGCCAACCAACGTCACAACACTCCCATCAGCCGCTACGTCGATACTTTCGCTTATGTGGCTGACCTGCTAGGGACGACCGACAACTTGGGGATCGGCACAGACTGGGACGGCGGCTTCGGCCTAGAGCGCGTGCCGCAGGGCCTAGACAGCCACGCTGATTTTCCACGTCTAGCGGAGGCGCTCAGCGCGCGCGGCTACAGCGATGAGCAGGTGCGTGGCATAATGGGCGGCAACTTCCTGCGCCTGTTCGAGCGAGCCTTGCCCAGCGTTTGACAGGCTTATCCTGTGCCAGAGCAGCATCGGGTAGTGGATGAAGCGATCCTGGGCTAGGCGGCGCACGCAACCCTGCGCGTTGTCGATCACTCAGGGCGAAGTCTGACCGTCCTTCAGGCTGCGGATGAGGTCTAAATCGGCGCTAGCCCACGGTCTGACAGCTCCTAGGCGCAGCGCTGACATTTCTTTCTGAACAATCAGCATAGCTCAGCGGACGAATCATCGCGGCGACGCAGCCCCCAAAGACTACACGGCGGCGTCGAGCAGTCACTAGGACGCGAGCAAGAAGGCTTCAATCGTCTCGGCGGTAGTGGCGGCGTATGGGCCGTAGGCCAGGGTGATATGGTTACCCTCGACGGCAGCGTATTGGCCGCGTGGCATGAGGCTCACCGTCTCGCGGGCGCTGGCTTCCGACAGGACGGGCGGCAAGCCGTTGGGGAAGGGGGCAGGCGCGTTCACCAGCAACGTGGGGCAGTTCACGCGCGCAAAGGTCGAAGGCCAATCCAGACTGATGACGCCTTCCATCGCCTGCTCGATGGCATGAGGGGCGGTGACGCTGCGCACCCGACCGTCGTCCAATACGGTTATATCAGCGCGGTACAAGGCTTCCAGGTCGTCATCCCAAAAGCCATCGGCGTAGTAGTGCGCGCTTTTGATAGCCTTCAGATAGGCTTCCCAGGAAGGCGCAACTTGGCCCAGGCGCTCCAGCGAGGGACGAATCTTGGGCAAGACGGCAGGGTCGGTGGCCTCCAGGCCAGCATCGACGATGACCAGGCGGCGCACGCGCTGAGGATGATGGGCAGCCAGATATGCCCCCAGCAGCCCACCGAAGCTGTGGCCCACCACGTCGGCGCGGCGGATGAGCAGGTCATCCAGCAGAGCTAACAGGTCTTGGACGTGGTCGTCCATTGTGTAGCCCCTGGGCGGTTTAGCGCTGCCGCCGCGACCGCGCAGGTCGGGGATGAGGACGCGCCGACCTTCCCCCAAGCCGTTGCGCAGCAAGCCACGCCAGCTCCAACGGTTGGTCGTCAGGCCGTGTAGCAGCAGCACAGGCACGCCCTCATGAGCAGGGTCGTCGTCGTAGACTAGGGCCAGGTCGTCGCGGTAGAAAGTGAAAGTCGTCAAGTTGTGCATGGGTATCTCCGTAGGTTCGAATCAGGGTGGGCGCAGGCTGTCCAGCAGGCGGCGCAGGTGTGCTTCAGCTTCAGCTTGGCGCTCTGGTGGGGCGATCAAGCGCACGCTGAGCCGACCTGTAGGCAGAACGCGCTCGGCTTCCAGGCTGATTGTACCTTCGCTCGGACGGAGCGCTTCCGCCGCTTGGTCACCGATGGCTATCTGTACGGCGTCGTCAGGCGAGGCAATGACGAAGGCGGGCGGCTGCGCGGCGGTGTTGAGCTTGACGACGCGCCAGCCCAGTGGATAGCTCAGGCGGTAGGCGTCGGTGCTGATCTGGTCAGCGCTGATGGTGACGAAAGTCCCCGGCGTGTGGCTCAGTTGGGGCGGCACGGTGGCCGGCACGAGCGGCCCACAGCCTACTAGCAGAGCTAGGATCAGGCCGCACCAAGCTCTCATGGGGCGCGGTTGGGGGCGTCTGGCCCGACGAGCTGGCCCAGGCGCGTGTTGGGATCGTCGCAGCTGGCCCAGCCGCTCCAGCGCGTGATGCGCCAATCGCTGGCCTGCGCGCCGCTGCTAGCCGAGTCTTTCTCAGCACGAGCGTAGATACACACGCCGCTGAAGCCCTGGCCCTCAGCGTAGGTGGCGATGAGCTGCACATCCCAAGCGTGCGGGCCATCGGGCTGGGCGCGGCGGAAGACAGCGCTCACGAAGCCGCCCCATTCGTCGGGCAGGTAGTCGTCGATGCAAGCAGAGACCAGGCCGTCGCGGCAGTTCTGAGCCACGTAAGCGCGCAGCTCGTCGCCCAACAGAGCGCTGGCTTGGCCGTCCTCGGCGCGCGCAGCGTGATAGACAAAATCCAGGGCCACTTGGTAGGCTAGGTTGAGCTGCTGCGGCACGAGGACGGCGGTCAGCAGCACCGCCGAGCCGACGAACGCGGCGATGAGGACGACAAGCCAGGGGCGACGGGACATGCAGCATCTCTCGTGGATAGCTCAGCATAGACGCCCTATGCTTAACAGAAGACGGCCTGCTGGTCAATCCCTGGCCCTTTTCATGGCTCGGCATTCACATTAGACTTTCTCTCATACCCCGTGTTTTCGCTACGATTGAGGTCGTGATTTGTCGGACTGGATGCTTTCAGACGCTGAAATACCCATCTACGAGCGCATTTGCCGTTGGATGAAGCGCAACTACCCGCCAGCTAACCAGGCCGATCATCAATTCGCCCTGGCTAACCCGGCCTGCGCCAATCCCACTGCGCTCAGCTACCTGAGGGCCAACTTTGCTGTAGGCGACGGCTGGCACTATCAGAGCCACGACGTTCAGCCCTGCGACCTCATCTCGCCTGTGCTGCGCTACGTGGACGATCTGCCAGTGACGCGCACCGGAGCGTTGCGCTTTCGCTTTCAGCATGAAGATGGCCGGACGTTCGACGTGCTGCTGGTGACCATCCTTTTGTTCGACGACGACTTCAACAGCACCGTTCACGCAGTGGCCAGCGTGCCGCGCGAACATTCAGCCCACTGGCTGGCCCTGGAGAAAGAATGTCGGCGCATCGACAATTCCGCCCTGCCCTATCGCGGCAAGGTCTACGTCATCGGCGGACAAGAGAGCAGCTTCGACACCAGCGTGCGCTGGGATGAGATTTACCTGCCCCAAAACCTGAAGGACGATATCTTGCGCGACGTAGACGCCTTCTTCCAGAAGGGCGTGAGCATTTACCAGCGCCTCAACATCAGACCCTTCCGCAAGCTGCTCTTGGCTGGCGTGCCAGGCACGGGCAAGACCATGATCTGTTCGGCGCTGGCCCATTGGGCCTTGCAGCGCAAGTACTTCGTCGTCTACGTGAGCGGCGCCAACACCTACGGCGCTAAGTTCTGGAAGGTTCACCAGGCCCTAGACATGGCCGCCAGCAGCGAGTCGCCGACGCTAGTCATCGTCGAAGAGCTGGACGCCTACCTGGAAGACGACAGCAAAGCCGAGCTGCTCAACGTCTTAGACGGCTCTGAGTCGCCCATCAACAATCACGGCACGATCATGATCGCCACCACCAACCACCCCGAAAAGATTGACGATCGGGTGATGAAGCGACCTGGCCGCCTAGATCGAATCTTCGTCATCCCAGAGATGGAGAGCCAGGAGAGTACCGAAGCCATGCTGCGCAAGTACATGGGCGAGCATTGGCGCGACGACCACGCCACCATCGTGCCGCAGCTCTTGGGCAAACCAGGGGCTTTCATCCGCGAGGTGGCTCTGTATGCCCTGACGATGGCCGCCTACAACGACTCGCTAGACGTCTCATTGGAGCTGCTGCAACAATCCCTCCACACCCTCACCCAACAAATCGAAGCCAAAGACGACTTCCTGACGGCGCGCAAGCGCAGCGAGATGGGCTTGCTCTCTGAGCGGCGACGGGCCCTTCCCTTCTGATCCGATCAGGCCACGCAGCGCTTTAGTAGGCGGCCACCAGGCCATCGTGACGCGGATCGCTGCCGCCCCACAGCGCGCCCGTCTCTGGATGGCGCAAGAGGATATGGCCGCCGCCGAAGACGCCACGCTCGTAGCCGCTGACGGGGCGGACGCGGTGGCCCAAGCGCGCCAGCTCGGCCATCATGGCCACCGAGAAGCCCTCCTCTATGGCCAAAACGCTGTCGGCGCTGCCATCCAACAAGCACCAGCGTGGCCTGTCCAAGGCGCTCTGCGGATCCAGCAGGTCGTCGACCAGGCCATTGACCGCTTGCAAGTGGGCCTGCGGCTGGTTGAAGCCGCCCATAATGCCGAAAGCAGCGTAGAACGCGCCCTGGCGCAGCAACATGCCCGGCATGATCGTGTGGTAGGGGCGCTTGCCACCGACTAGCGCATTGGGATGACTAGGGTCTAGGCTGAAGTTCGCGCCGCGATTTTGCAAGAAGACGCCCGTCCCCTGAGCCACTACTCCGCTGCCGAAGCCCATGTACAAGCTGTTGATGAAGGAACAAGCGTTGCCCTGCGCGTCTGCCGTACACAGGTAAATTGTGTCGCTGTGGGCAGGAGGCGTGCCGAAGCTAGGGGGCTGCATAGCCCTATCGGATCGGATGAGGGCGCGGCGCGCGGCGGCGTAGCCCTTGTCCAACAAGCCTGTCACGTTGACTGCTTGGCGCGCAGGATCGGCGATGTATTGACGCGCGTCGGCGAAGGCTAAGCGCATGGCTTCGATCATCACGTGGTGCTTGCGCGGGTCATCGTGGTCGTATTGAGCCAGGTCGAAGCCTTCGACGATGTTGAGGGCTTGCAGCGCCGCCAAGCCCTGGCCGTTGGGCGGATGTTCGACGACGGTCACGCGGCGATAGTCGCTGCTGATGGGCCGCTCCCAGGTGGTGCGATGAGCCTTCAGATCGTCCAGCGTCATCAGCCCGCCCAATTCCTGCACTGTGTTGACGATGGCCTCGGCGATTGGCCCTTCGTAGAAGGCCTGCGCGCCACCCTCGGCCACCAGACGGAAGGTGAGGGCCAGGCCGCCCAGGCGCACTTTCTGGCCCACGCGCGGAGCGCGCCCCTGGGGTAAATAGTCCTCGGTGAAGGGCTTGGTCTTGAGCAGAGCCTCGGCGCTCTGCCAGGCCTGGCCGTAGACGGGCGAGGTGTGGAAGCCGTTTTCGGCGTAGTCGATGGCGTCTTGCAGCACGTCGGCCAAGCTCATCGTGCCATGCCGCGCCAGCAGGTCGGCCCAGCCCGCCGCTGCCCCAGGCACGGTGACGGTGTGTATGCTGCGCTCTGGCAGAGCGCCAGTGATCCCCTTGCTGGCCAAATACGGTATGCTGAGAGCGGCAGGGGCAGCGCCGCTGCCGTTCATGGCGCTCACCTGTCCTGTGCTGGCGTCGTAGTACAGGGCAAAGCAATCACCGCCGATGCCCGTGCTGTGAGGAGCGACGACGTTCATCACAGCGGCGCTAGCGATGGCGGCGTCGGCTGCGTTGCCCCCGCGCCGCAGGATGTTCAGGCCGGCTTGGGCCGCTAGCGGATGACTGGCGGCACATGCGCCGCGCTCGGCCAGCACGGCGCTGCGCCTAGAGCGAAATTCAAACGGGATGTCGCGCATGATTTCTCCGAAGAAAGGGTACAATAGCAAGCAGTGAGCTGTCATGATCCGCACACAGCGGGAGCGCACACGGCACTCATCATACGCCAGATACAGGGAGAGGGCAATTTTACGATGACCAAGACGCACATCCTGAGCCTGGGCTGTCTCCTGGTGTGGCTAGCCGGCGTGAGCGCTGCTCAGTTCACGCCCCGCCCTACGCCTCAGCCCATCGCCCCCAACACGCCCATCGTCGATCCCGCCGTCACCGCCACGCTCAGTCCCAACGTCTGCCCACCCGCGCTCAACATCCCCATCGGCACAGAGATTTTCATCAAGTCCGGCGTCAACGTGCGCAACCTGCCCACCATCAACGGAGCGCTGGTGTGGAACACAGTCTACGATCAGTTCGACGCCGAAGGCAAGCCTCTCGACCCTCAGTTGCGCATTCCTGCGCGCGTGTTAGAAGGGCCGATCTGCGCCAACGGCTACCAATGGTGGCGGGTGGAGTTCACGCGCACGGCGGGCAACAATGGTTGGGTGGCAGAAGGCAGACCCGACCAGGGCTACTTCATCGTGGTGGGCGTGCGCTTGCCCACCCCCATGCCGACGCTCGACCTCACGCCGACGACCTGC
The DNA here is from genome assembly GCA_025055175.1 of Anaerolineae bacterium. GTDB lineage: Bacteria > Chloroflexota > Anaerolineae > Aggregatilineales > Phototrophicaceae > JAVQVU01. Next base: position 143,881 of record JANWYT010000015.1, read on the forward strand.
GCTAACCCGCGACCGCTCCCGATTGGCGCGCGCGCCTACGTCAGCTACAACGACCGTCAGCCTAAGGCTTTGCGCGCCGAACCACGCTTGAGCGGGGCGCTGTTGGCGACACTGGTGGACGGCGTGCCGCTCATCATCGAAGGCGGGCCAGTGTGCAGCGACGGCCTGAACTGGTGGCAGGTGCGCGTGCTGGCCAGCCAGCCCGTCGTCGGCTGGCTGGCGGAAGGCTCGCCCTACCTGGGCTACTGGATTCGCTTGCTGCGGAACGAGTTCGCTCGCTAAGGGCGCGGCGTCCGCGTCGGCGTCTCGCTAGGGGTGAGGGTGATGGTGGGTGGCGGCGTGAAGATGACGGGAGTCGCGGTGGGATTGAGCGGACGCAGCACATCTACGCTCATGTAGCCCTCCTCAATACGTCGCGTGATGGGATCGGCGTCGATCTGATACCAATCGCCTTGACGGGCCAACACGCAAACCTCGGTATTCTGCGGCAGCACGCGGATGACCTGGGCAATGAGAGACGGCTGGCGGCGCATATTGGCCGACTGGGCGCTGACACGGAACATCTGACACTCTGGCACAGGAGTAGCACTGGGGCGCGGCGTGGCGCTGGGAGTGCGGCGGGCGATCCGTTCTTCGGCGCGGGCGGTGCTGGCCAGTGCGGCCTGAGCAGTAGCTTCTTCGGGCGACTGACCGCCGCGCTCCATCCAGCCCAGGAAGCCCGTGTACAGATAGTAGACGGCGAAGACCAGGGCAAAGGCGATCAGCGTGACGAACCAGGCGGGTGGGCCAGTAGGTCGACGATACATCAGCGTCAGATGGGCAAATGCTGGCGGACAGCATCCAGCAGCTGGGCGCTAGTGAAGGGGCGCTCTAGAAAACCATCGGCGCCGCTGGCCTGCACCGTCTGGGCTACGTCCTCGCCGGCGTAGCCGCTCACCAGGATGATAGGGATGGCTTGGGTGGACGGATCGCCCTTGAGCTGGCGGCAGACCTCGTAGCCGCTCAGGTCGGGCAAGCGTACGTCCAGCAAGAGGAGGTCAGGGCGCAGTCGACGGGCCAGCTCCAGGCCCTCCGTGCCGTCGCGGGCCTGAGCCACGCGGTATTCGGCCAGCAGCAGGAAGGCTTCGATGACCTCGCGATTCATGTCGTCGTCATCGACCACCAGGATGAGGTCGGGCATGGAGCAGCCTTTGGCGAAGCGACGCGGACGCAGACAAGCGTGAGGGCGGCAGGGGGCTGGTCAGCCCCCCCAACCGAGATGAATCATCGTCCTAAGCGCTCATGTTGTCAATGACGGCGGTCGCAAATTCGCTGGTGCGTACTTCGCGCGCGCCTTCCATCTGACGAGCGAAGTCGTAGGTGACGATCTTGCGCTCGATCGTGCGCTCATAAGCGCGAGTGATGAGGTCAGCGGCTTCAAACCAGCCAATGTGTTCTAGCATCATCACGCCGCTGAAGAGCAACGAGCCAGGATTCACCTTGTCTAGGTTGGTGTACTTGGGCGCTGTGCCGTGCGTGGCTTCGAACAGGGCTACTTCGTCGCCGACGTTAGCCCCAGGAGCAATGCCTACGCCGCCGACTTCCGCTGCGATGGCGTCGCTCAGGTAGTCGCCGTTGAGGTTGGTGGTGGCGATCACGTCATGCTCCGAGGGGCGCAGCAGCATCTTCTGGAACATAATGTCGGCGATAGTATCTTGGATGAGGACTTTGCCCTCTGGCACTTTGCCGCCGTGATGTTTCTCTACTTCGGCCCAGCTGATGGTCTGTTCGGGGAATTCGGTGGCGGCCAACTCATAACCCCAGCGCTGGAACGCGCCCTCGGTGAACTTTTGGATGTTGCCCTTGTGGACGAGGGTGACGCTCTTGCGCTTGCGGTCGATGGCGTATCGGATGGCGGCACGGATCAGGCGCTTGCTGCCGAATTCGCTGATGGGCTTGATGCCCAGGCCCGAACCAGGGACGAAGCCCGTCGCGCCCATCTCCTCGCGTAGGAACTTCTCCAGCTTGGCCTGTTCGGGCGTGCCGGCTTCGAATTCAATGCCTGCGTAAATGTCTTCGGTGTTCTCGCGGAAGATGACAATATCAATCTCTTGGGGGTTCTTCAGGGGGCTGGGGACGCCGTTGTAATAGCGCACAGGACGAATGCACTGATACAGATCGAGGACTTGGCGCAAAGTGACGTTCAGACTGCGAAAGCCGCCACCGACGGGGGTCGTCAGCGGGCCTTTGATCCCCACCTTGAACTCGCGCAGCGCGTCGAAGGTCTCTTCGGGCATGTAGTTGCCGTCGTAGACGCTGGCCGCCTTCTCGCCGCAGTAAATCTCCATCCAGGCCACGCGGCGCTGGCCGTGATAGGCCTTGTCGATGGCAGCATCCCAAATGCGCTTGCTGGCGGTCATAATGTCGTAGCCAATGCCGTCGCCTTCGATGAAGGTCAGGATCGGATTATCGGGGACGATCATCTTGCCATCTACAAACCTAATCTTCTCACCGTTTTCGGGGACGGTGACCTTATCGTAGCCCATTCGTCATTCGCTCCTGGTTTATGCAGACAAAAAAACGCTGCCCGATTATAACATGGCCTGGCAAGCGCTTTGTATGCCTGGGCGAGAGCGTTTGGAGCAGGCACGCGAAGGCTCGTGGCTTCTTTCAGGCCCTACTCCAAACCTCTCTTCTCAGAGCGAGGAGCTATTTCCTTTCCTTTTCCTGAAGGAGAAGGGCCAGGACGAGGGTCCTGAACAACTTGACCGCAGAGGTCGAGAGTGAATTTCGTGCGATGGCCATAGGTTTGTCCACAGCACTGTTGTTCGTGACTTTGACGACTCAAGGCGTCGGCACGGGCGTATCGGGCGGTGGCTCAGGCGTGGGTGGCGGCGGCAGTGGCGTGTCCGTCGGTGGCGGCGGCAGTGGCGTGTCCGTCGGTGGCGGCGGCAGTGGCGTGTTCGTCGGTGGCGGCGGCACGGGCGTGTTGGTCGGCGGCACGGGCGTGTTGGTCGGCGGCACGGGCGTG
>JANWYT010000034.1 GCA_025055175.1 Anaerolineae bacterium
AAATCGTCTGAGCGTCCTTGCCAGCTTTGCCCGCCTTCGTCCCCAGGGGCAGCAGGGCGGCCCAGTCGTCGCGCAGGCCCTCCGTCAGCCAGACGTGGCCCGCGCTGGGCTGGAGGCGCTGCCAGGCCACGCCGTCGAGGTTGTGGGCCTGCTCCAACGCGATGTACTTCTGCCCCCGACGCCACCATTCGTCCATGCGCGCGTAGTAGATCGCGCCGTCGCGCGGCTTGCCGTCCTCGCGGCGGCGGCGCACCAGCAGGCTGATGGCCACCCCCACTTGGATGCCGAAGACGTTGTGGGTCGTGCCGCTCAGCTTGGGGTTCTTGCGCACGTTGCCCCCCAGGTCGTAGACGTAGAGCGCGTCGAAGTCGGCGCGCAGGTGCTGCCGCATGCCGTCGAAGGCGATGCCGTCCAGGAAGCTGTTGTTGCTGACGAAGGCCACCACGCCTTCTTCGCCAATCCTGTCCGCAGCCCAGCGGAACGCCTTCACGTAAGGATCGTTGAGTTTGCTCTTGCTAGTGGCGCGGCTGGCTTTGGCGTAGGTCTCGCTCACGCGCCTATCCAGCCTGGGGTACTTGCGGTTCTTGTTGTTGTCGTTCTCGTTGACCTGGCCCACGTTGTAGGGCGGGTTGCCGATGACGACGGTGATGGGGCTGGCCTGCTGATCCTTGACGCGCTTGAGGTTCTCATCGCCAAAGCCAGGCAGGGTGCGCTGCGCGCCTTCGTACAGCTCAAAGGTATCCACCAGGCAGATGCCGGGGAACGGCTCGTATTCGCCCATCGCTTCGTAGTATGCGTGTTCGATGTTCATGCTGGCGATGTAATAGGGCAGCAGCATGACCTCGTTGGCGTGCAGCTCGCGGCGGTACTTGTGGCGCAGGGCTAGCTTGCTCCTGGCGGCGATGTGCTGCATGACGCGCAAGATGAAGTTGCCCGTGCCGACGAACGGATCGAGGATGTGGACGCCCTCCTCCTCCAGGCCGCGCCCCCATTCGCGCCGCAGGATGTCGGCCACGCTCTCCACCATGAAGCTGACGATGGCCTGCGGCGTGTAGACGATGCCGTGCGTATCCGCCACCCTGACGCTGAAGCCCTGGAAGAACTGCTCGTAGACGGTGTTGAGGAAGCTCTGCTTCTGGCCATAATCGGCGATGGTCTGGGCGGTCTGCTCCAGGGCGTGGTAGAACGGCTCCAGCGGCCTGAAGAAGGCTTCGCGGTCGAAGTAGCGGCGCACCAGCGCATCAACCACGCGCTCAATCTCGGTGGCGATGACGTTGCGGCGGGTGAAATCCGGGTTGTTGAAGACGCGGCGGAAGATGCGCTCGGTCAGCAGGTGCTGGGCGATCATCTCCTTGACGGCGTCGGCGCTCAGGTTGGGGTTGAGGCTGGTCTTGGCCAGCTCGTAGAAGCCATTGAAGACGTCCTTGAAGTCTTTGCTCTGGGCCAGCTCGGCGTCCAGGCGCGCCATCAGGGCCTTGGCTATCTCCGGCATGCGCTCCTTGAAGTCGGCGACGGCCCGCTCCCATTGGTCGAAGGCGGGGACGCGGTAGTTGAGGAAGGCTTCCAGGGCGCGGGCCAGCTGCTCTGGCTGCCTGAGGTCGTAGTCGCCTACGGTCGTGCCGTTCTGCACCAGGATGGCGCGCGACGGCGTCTGGAAGAGGATGTTGTCTTTGGGATAGCCCTTGCCGAACTTCTTGTCGATCTCGCTGGGCAGGTCGTCGGCTTCGTCTTTGGCCTCCCACACGCCGATGCGCAGGTTGTACTCGGTCAGGACGGCGCCGTCGAAGCGCAGGCCATTGTACGGGTACTGTTCGCTGAGGTGATAATTGAGGCGGCGCGCGCAGTCCCCCAGCAAATCGGCGAAGGCCGGGGCCACGTTGCCTTCGTGGAACAGGTGGCGTTGGCGCTTGTGGTCGATGTCGGCC
>JANWYT010000003.1 GCA_025055175.1 Anaerolineae bacterium
GCGCGTGGAAGACGCCAGGCAAGCGCCATCGCTGCGCGTGGAGGCCATGAAGCTCCTCATCCCCCAAGACGCCGAAGCGCCGCTGGCCGTGCAGGTCAACCCGTTCTTGCGCCTGGAGGGCATTCCGCGCCGCGTCCTGGACTACAAGCTGGGCAGCCGCTCGGCGTTGGAGTGGGTGATCGAACAGTACCGCGTCAGCACGGACAAGCGCAGCGGCATCACCAACGACCCCAACCGCGCCGACGACGAGGGCTACATCGTGCGGCTGATCGGGCAGGTGGTGCGCGTCAGCCTAGAGACGCTGCAACTGCTGGGTGGTTGAAGGGGCGCTAGGCGGCCTTCGGCTTAGCTAGCCAAGCGTTCAGGCGGTTGAAGGCGCGCAAGTTGACGATCCCGATGCCCACGAAGATCATGCCCGCCCCGATGACGATGTATGCGTCCATGCGCTCGCCCAAGAAGACCACGCCCAGCAGCAGGGCCACCGGCGGCACGACGTAGGTAATCATCGTGGTGCGCGCCGCCCCCAGCCCCGCCACCACCTGGTAGTACAGCAGGTAGGCGACGAAGGTGTTCAGGAAGCCCAGCGTCAGGATGGCCAGCAGCGCGTCGGGCCGCATATCGACGGGGGTCGTGAGCGCCACCGCCCCCAGCGCGCCGCCCAAGACGATGGCCAGGCCAGTGTACAGCGCTCCGAAGACCATGACCAGGGCGGCCATGACCGTCGGCGGCACGTGTGCGCCCTGCATGACCTTCTTGGTGAAGGCGGTGGAGATGGCATAACAGAAGGACGCCCCCAAGATGGCCAACTGGCCTAAAAGGCTGCTCTGCATGATTTGGCCGCCCTGCCAATTGCGCGCCGCCAGCACCACCACCCCCAAGAAGCCCAGCGTCACGCCGATCAGCTTTTGTGGCGTCATGCGCTCCTCGCGGAAGGCTAGGTGGGCGATCAGCAAGCCGAACAAGGCAGTGGTGGCGTTGAGGACGCTGGTGATCCCGCTCTCCACGCTCATCTCGCCCCAGCTAATCAGGAAGAAAGGCAGGGCGTTGTTGGTCAGGCCCAGCAACGCGAACGCGCCCCACGATCTGCCGAGGCGCGGCCACTTCTGGCGCGTCAGCACGACGGCGGCGATCATGAACAGCGCGCCCACCGCCAGGCGCAGGAAGGCCACGTGCAGCGGGTCGGTGGCCTTCACCCCGATGTGGATCAAGATGAAGGACGATCCCCAGATGACGCCGCACAGCCAGAAGAAGCCCCAATACATAGCCACGATGGTCTCGTCTCCCCCAAGTGTCTGTCTGTCGGTGGGCAGCACACGGCCCACCCCTCAAGAATACGCTCGAAGCAGCGCGCCTGTCTATGACCAGGCCCTCGTCTCCGGCCCTCAGCCAAGCCCCCGAAGAGTGGTCAGGGCTGAGAGGAGAAGCCCTTTAGCCTATCTCTCCATCGGCGTCTGGCTTACAATAAAGCCGATTGAGTCGCCCCTCGGTGAGGATCCTTCTATGTCTCAGAGCGCCACCCGCTACGCCGAAAGCCACCTCTACCGCATTCGCCACAGCCTAGCTCACATCCTGGCCGAAGCAGTGCTGGAGAAGTTCCCCGATGCGCGCATCGCCATCGGCCCGCCCATCGAAGACGGCTTCTACTACGATTTCGAATTCAGCACCCCGCCCACGGATGACGACCTCAAGCAAATCGAAGCGCGCATGAAGAAGATCATCAGCGGCAACCACGCCTTCACTATGCGCGAAGTGACGGCAGACGAAGCGCGCCAGCTGTTCGCCAACCAGCCCTACAAGCTAGAGCTGATCGACGACTTGGTGAATGGCCGCGTCGACGAGGACGGCGAGCAAATCGCCGCTCCTTCGGCCACGCTGACCGTCTACACCCAGAACACCTTCACCGACCTGTGCAAAGGGCCGCACGTCAGCAACACCCAAGAGATTAACCCCAACGCCTTCAGCATCACTTTCCGCCCGATGGCCGGAGCGTACTGGCGCGGCGACGAGAAGCGCACTCAGCTGACGCGCATTTATGGCACGGCTTGGCAGACGCCCGACGAGCTGAAGGACTATCTGCACCGCCTGGAAGAAGCCCGCAAGCGCGATCATCGCGTGTTGGGCCAGCAGCTGGAGCTGTTCCTGATTGAGCCGCTGGTGGGCAAGGGCCTCTCGCTGTGGTTGCCCAACGGCGCGACGCTGCGCGATACGCTGGAACGCTGGCTGCGCCAAAAGCTGCTAGACGCGGGCTATCAGCCCGTCGTCACCCCGCACATCGGCAGCATTGAGCTGTACAAGACCAGCGGCCACTACCCCTATTACAAAGACAACCAGTTCCCGCCAATGGACGTTGACGGGGAAGAATACATGATGAAGCCGATGAACTGCCCGCACCACATCATGATCTACCGCAGTTCGCCGCGCAGCTACCGCGACTTGCCCCTCCGCTACGCAGAATTCGGCACGGTCTACCGCTACGAGAAGAGCGGCCAGCTGCACGGCCTGACGCGCGTGCGCGGCTTCACCCAAGACGACGCTCACATGTTCGTCACGCCAGAGCAGCTCGAAGACGAGTTCATCAGCGTAGTGAGGCTGGCCCAAGAGGTCTTCAACGAATTGGGCATGAACGAGTTCCGCGCGCGCGTGGGCATCCGCGATAGCAAGAAGCTGGACAAGTACGCCGGCGACGACTCGCTGTGGATTCCGGCGGCCAACGCCATCATCAACGCCTGCGAGAAGATCGGCATCCCCTTCACCGTCGAAGAAGGCGAAGCCGCGTTTTATGGGCCGAAGCTGGATTTGGTCTTCCGCGACGTGCTGAAGCGCGATTGGCAGCTCGGCACTGTGCAAGTTGACCCGAACCTGCCCCAGCGCTTCGATTTGGAATACACCGACAGCGACGGGCAGCGCAAACGCCCCATCATGATCCATCGCGCGCTGTTCGGCAGCGTAGAGCGCTTCGTCGGCATCCTGATCGAACACTTCGGCGGTGCGTTCCCGGCCTGGCTAGCGCCGCTGCAGGCGGTCATCATCCCCATCCGCGAAGACCACAACGCTTATGCCCAAGAAGTGGCCGCTCATCTGCGCCGTCATGGCTTGCGCGTCAAAGCCGACTTGCGCGACAAGCACATGCGCAACAAAATTAAAGAGAATCGCGCCCTGCTCATCCCCTGGTTGCTGATCGTCGGGGATCGCGACGTGGCTGAGCGGACGGTCAGCGTGCGCCTGCGCACCGACGAGGACAAGGGCGCGCTGAGCCTGGACGACTTCACTGCCCTGGCTACGCGCTTAGTCGCCGAACGCGCGCTGAACATCTTCTGATGCGGACTCGTGCAGGGATGGCCTGCGCTGCCCCTGCACAGCCTGTTTGGTCAAGACACACACTTGTCTTTTAGCATGTCTGATTCACAATGGATGCAAAATCTTCGCGGTCAGGTTGGGCAATCATGGAAAGTTCTCTGCCGTCTAACGACACGATCACGGCGTTCAGCCAGGACGTCCCCTGGCGAGCCGTCGAACAGCAGAAGCGCCGCTTCATCGAGAAGCTGCGCGAGCTGCAAGCGACGGCCCAGGGCGACGACCTGCCCCTGGATGAACTGTCTCAGGCGGCAGGGACGCGCCTCAGCCTGATGTACGACGACTCGACGCATGGCAACGTCATCTTGGGCCACGTGGGCGAGCGCAGCTATGTGATGGCCAGCTTCGTGAGCCAGCGCTACCGCTTCGGCAAGCCTTTGCTCAGGACTATCGTGCCGTACAACCTCAATCCGGCCGTCAACCACACCAACATGGAGGAGACGGACACGCCCACCACCACCTTGCGGGCCATCGGCGCGGAGATTGAACTAGGCCTATACCACCCAGATGGCAGCGCCCCCAGCGACGAAGAGGTGCTGCGCTACGGCGAAATTTACCGCAACTACGCCCAAAAGCTGGGCATCACCCCCACGGTAGACCGCGAAGCTTGCCAGTATCAAGTCGAAGTCCACGTGGCGCCAGGGATTGGCTACAGCCGCGCCCGCACCTCGCTGGAGAGCATTCTGCAATCGCTGGTCTTCTCCAGCGAGCAGACGGGCCTCTACACGGCCATCCTGCCCGCCTATCCCATCCTGAGCGACTTCCACCTGACCAACGACCCCAAAGTCCACTCTGCCGTCGACGTCATGGTGGAGATCAACGCCCAATTTGCCGAATATGGCGAACGGCAGCGCAGCGCCAAAGCGCGCTACAACATCCCCCAAAGCGCCAACGTCGTCGAATTGTTCCGCATTCAGGGCTGCCACATCCACCTGGACGTGGCTGGTCGCAGCGAAGCGCTGGGCCTGTTCACCTTCTACACCATGCTGCGCAGCGCGACGGCCATCGCCAACGCGGCCGTCCTCAAAGGCAGCCCCTTTGTCAACGGCACGTGCGACCCTGAATATCTGTGTACGCGCGAATACTTGCGCAGCACCACCGTCACGGGCCGTTACCTGCCTCTGCCTCTCTCGCCTCACCACATCCCTGGTGACATGGCCCGCTACGGCGCGCTCTTGCGCAGCGAACGGGCCAATTCCACCGCCCGCGCTCTGCTGTGCGAGAGCAGCTTGGGCCAAGACATTTCGTCCATGCACAACCCCATCGGCCGCCTGCGCCCCGACTTGAGCGCCAGCAAGCGCATTTGCACCGTCGAAAGCACGGGCATGCCCGTCAACATCAGCGCTTCTCGCCAGGCCGCTGTCTTGGCTGACTTCGAATACACCCACGTGCTGGTGGAGAACTACTATCGCCAACATGGCACAGACTTAGAGCCGATGATGAATGACCGCGTCCTGTGGTCATTGATCGGCCCACTGAGCTACGAAAAATTCGCTCAGCAGCACGACAATTCGGATCGGCACGGCACAGACATCATCTTGGAGACCGCCAGCGGCCAGCAAATGACTCTGTCTGAATTCTATGAGATGAAGCGCAAGTACATGCACCGTCACCTGGTAGACGTGCCGAGCATCTCCCCGCGCGAAGTCGATGACGTGTACATGAGCTTGGGCCGCATGCTAGAGCCGCCCAGCGGTCGCGTTGCCGAGACGGTGGAACAGTACATCTACGATCCGACGCGGCGCAGCACAGGCAATTGGGGCAAAATCCTGCGCAACTGCTTCATCGACGAAGGAGGCACGCCAGGCAGCCACGACCCCGACGCCGTGCTGCGCGTGGCCAATCGCATTCATCGCGCCCTGGTCAAGCGCTACTCGTCCTGAAGTTTGCGAGAGGATGTGCTGCGTGTCGCCCAGCTTATCCGTCGTCATCCCTTGCTACCACAGCCAGGACAGCGTAGGCCTGGTGGTGGAGCGCCTGGCTGAAGTCCTGCCCACGCTGACCGAGCGCTACGAAGTCATCCTGGTGGAGGATGGCAGCGCCGACAACACCTGGGGCAGCATCGAAGCCTGTGCGCGCCGTTATCCCTGGGTGCGCGGCTTCCGCCTCATGCGCAACTTTGGTCAGCACAATGCATTGCTGTGCGGCTTGCGTCAGGCGCGCCACGAGATCATCGTCACGATGGACGATGATTTGCAGCACCCTCCCGAAGCCCTGGCCCTCATGCTGGACGCCCTGGGTGACTACGACGTGGTCTACGGCAGCCCCCAGCGCGAGCGCCATGGCCTGCTGCGCGATCTGGCTTCGCAGGTGACCAAGTGGGTGCTGCAAAACGCTATGGGCGCCGATACAGCCCAGAACATCAGCGCCTACCGCCTGTTCCGCGCTCAGGTCTGCCAAGCCTTCCTGCATTACAACGGGCCATACGTTAACTTAGATGTGCTGCTCACTTGGGGGACGAAGCGCTTCACCCGCGTCACTGTCGAACATCGCAAGCGCACCATCGGCCGATCTAACTATACCCTCAGCAAGTTGATTACCCACACCTTCAACATGCTCACGGGCTTCTCCACCTTCCCGCTGCAACTGGCCAGCTTGTTGGGCTTCGTCCTCACGGCCGTGGGCGTCGCCCTGCTGATCTACATCCTCATCATCCGCCTCATCCTGTTCGGCGATTATGTCGTGCCGGGCTTCACCTTTCTGGCCTCCATCCTCACCATCTTCGCCGGCGCGCAGATGTTCGTGCTGGGGATCATCGGCGAATACCTAGCCCGTATGCACTTCCGTTTGATGGACAAGCCCAGCTTCGTGCTGCGTCAGACCACCGAACAGGCCGCCGCTGAGCCTGCACCCGCGCAGGAAACTACCCCATGAGCGCCCCTGCCGAATTTCTGCCCTGGGATACTGACTTCTTCGGGGTGCGCATTGGCCGCCTGACCCAGCAGCACATGGATATCAGCTATCTGGCGGAGGTGTTAGCTTGGGCCAAAGCCGAGCAGATCGCTTGCCTGTACTTCTTGGCCAGCGCCGACGACCCCGACACAGTGCGCTTGGCGGAGGACAGCGGCTTCCGCTTTATGGACATTCGCTTGACGCTGGAACTGCCGCGTCTGCCCGCTGAGGTCGTCGCGCCGCAGCTCGAAGGCGTGCGCTTCCGCATGGGCCGGCCCAGCGACTTCGAGCCGCTGCGCCCTACGGCGCGCGCGGCCTACACGCAGACGCGCTTCTTCAGCGATCCGCGCTTCAGCGACGAACAGTGTGCCGATTTGTACGAAACCTGGCTACGACGCAGCCTGCTGGAGGCCTGGGCCGATGGCGTCATGGTGGCTGAGCTGACCGAGTCGGGCTTGCCCATCGGCTACATCACCGGCCATTTGAACGCTGAGACGAAGCGCGCGCGCATTGGCTTGGTGGGCGTGAGCGAAGCGGCGCGCGGTCGCAGCGTAGGCCAGGGCCTCTTGGCGGCCACGCTGGCCTGGTTCGCCCAAGCGGGCATGAACAGCGTCGAAGTGACCACTCAGGGCCGCAACATCGGCGCACAGCGCCTCTATCAGCGCGGCGGCTTCCTGTCGCAGCAGGTGGGCCTGTGGTATCACCTATGGCTAGACCAGTCAGGATCGTCGTGATAGGCTGAATGCGAACTCATGCGCCGCAGCCTGCGAGAGGTAAGATATGGCGGATTACAAAGTACCTTTCAACCTGCCCACGATGACCGGCAGCGAGCTGGCCTATATTCAGCGTTCGCTGGCCAACGGCCACGTGAGCGGAGATGGCACATTCACCAAGCAGTGTCATGCGTTCTTGGAGGAACTGCTGGGCGTGCCGCGCGTCCTGCTGACGACCTCCTGCACTCATGCCCTAGAGATGGCCGCTCTGCTGTTGGATTTGCAGCCTGGTGACGAAGTAATCGTGCCGTCCTTCACCTTCGTCAGCACGGTCAACGCTTTCGCCCTGCGCGGCGCGACGCCCATCTTCGCCGACGTCCGCCCCGACACACTCAATCTAGATGAGAGCAAGCTGGAATCGCTGATTACGTCGCGCACGCGCGCCATCGTGCCAGTGCATTACGCCGGCGTGGCCTGCGAAATGGACGACATACTAGCCATCGCCAAGCGCTACAACATCCACGTCATCGAAGACAATGCCCACGGCCTGTTCGGCAAATACAAAGGCCGTTGGCTGGGGACGCTCGGCTCGCTGGCTACGCAGAGCTTCCACGAGACCAAGAACATCACCTGCGGCGAAGGCGGCGCGCTGCTCATCAACGACGCTTGGTTCACGGAGCGAGCCGAAATCCTGCGCGAAAAAGGCACGAACCGCAGCCGCTTCTTCCGTGGTCAGGTCGACAAGTACACCTGGGTCGATATTGGCTCTAGCTACCTGCCTTCTGACATGCTGGCGGCTTTCTTGTTGGCCCAACTAGAGCGCTGGACGGAGATTCAAGAGGTGCGCGCGCGCATTTGGCGGCGCTACGACCAAGCCCTGGCTGATTGGGCTGACGAACACCGCGTCCAGCGCCCCACCATCCCCGTCCACGTGGAGCAGGCCTATCACATGTACTACATCCTGTTGCCCTCATTGGAGGTGCGCACCCGTCTCATTGCCTTTTTGAAGGCGCGCGGCATACAGAGCGTCTTTCACTACCTGCCGTTGCACCTGTCGGATATGGGCAAGCGCTACGGTGGCCAAGTGGGCCAAGCTCCAGTGACCGAGAGCGTCAGCGACCGTCTGCTGCGTCTGCCCTTCTACAACAGCATGACAGAAGCTGAACAGCAAGCTGTGATCGAGGGCCTCTACGCCTTCACAGATTGGACGTAGTACTCTACAATGGCGCAAGAAGCGCCGTCATCAGGCTTTTCCAGGGGGCTTCAGCCCCTTTTTTTCATCTGCGGCGCATTACCCTCATGACAATAACCAGGCCCGCGCGCCTGTTGCAGACCCCAAAAAAACCTCACACAGACTTGTTGACTTTCTTACTGATCTACCTAAAACACTGACCGAAATAAACCCCATCAAGAGCGCACGCGATCCAGGGTGGGGCCGAGAGCATTGGAGAACAAGAGAATATGTCAAAAGCCAAACTGCGCGTCATCCCCCTGGGGGGGTGCGGCGAAATCGGCAAGAATATGACCGTCTTTGAGTATGGGAGCGAGGCGATCATCCTTGATGCTGGCATTATGTTCCCGATGAACGACATGCACGGCGTCGACTATATCATCCCAGATTTCAATCACCTGCGTCAGCGCACTGACTTGAAGATACATGGCATTCTGTTCACGCATGGCCACGAAGACCACATCGGGGCGGTGCGCCATGTGGTGGAGGCCTTCCCTGACGTGCCGCTATACGCCACGCGCCTGACTGCCGGCCTGATCGAAGTCAAGCTGCGCGAGGCGCGTCTGGGCCGCGAAGCCAAGATCAACGTCTTCCGCGCCGGCGAGACCTTCCGCTTGGGGACGTTCAAAATCGAAGCCTTCCACATGTGCCACAGCATTCCAGATTGCGTGGGCTTCGCCATCGACACACCGGCGGGCTTGGTCGTCCACAGTGGCGATTACAAGTTCGACAACATGCCCCTGGACGGGCATAAGCCAGATTATGCTCGTCTGGCCGAATACGGACGGCGCGGCGTGCGTTTGTTGATGGCCGACAGCACCAACGCTGACCGTCCTGGTTGGACGCCCAGCGAGTCGACTATTGAGCCAGCCTTCGATACAGTCTTCAAACAAGCGAGTGGGCGTATCATCATCGCTACCTTCGCCTCGCTCATCAGCCGCATTCAGCTTGCGGCCAAGATGGCCCTGCGCTACAACCGTCGCCTGGCCATCGTCGGCCCAACCATGCGCGAATACGTCAAGCTGGCCCGCGAGATTGGTTATCTGGACATTCCAGAGCCGCTGCTGCTCGATCCTGCCAAGATGAACGACGTTGAGCCGCACAAGCTGGTCATCATGGTGACGGGCAGTCAGGGCGAACCAACGGCTGTCCTCACCAAGCTGGCGCGCGGGGAACAGCGCACGATGGATATCATCCCTGGCGACACCATCTTGCTCTCGTCTCACCCCATCCCCGGCAACGAAGAACTGGTCTATCGCACCATCAACAAGCTGTACGGTCGCGGCGCTAACGTCGTCTACGACTCGCTGAGTCGCGTCCACGTCAGCGGGCATTGCAGCCAAGAAGAGATGCGCCTGCTCATCAGCCTGACCAAGCCCGATTATCTCATGCCAGTGCATGGTGAACTGCGCCACTTGATCCAGCATGGCAAGCTGGGGGTGGAGTGTGGCATTCCGCAGAGCAACATCGTCATCGCTGAAAACGGCACGGTGGTCGAAGTTGACCGCCACCATGTGCGCAAAGGCGAACGTATCCCCGGCGGCTGGGTCTTCGTCGATGGCAGCGGCGTCGGCGATATTGGCCCAGCGGTCATCCGCGATCGCGAAATCCTGGCCCGCGATGGCTTCGTGGTGATCGCTGTCACCGTCGATAAGAAGACGGGTAAGCCTATCAGCGAGGCCGAGGTCATCTCGCGCGGCTTCGTCTACGTCCGCGAGGCCGAAGAACTGATCGAGAGCGTCAAGGCGGCTGTGTATGACACGCTCAAGCACACCCAAAGCGAAAACGGCAAACGTCGCGAGCTGGTCGAGCAGACGGTGGGCCGCTTGCTCTACAACGAGACCAAGCGCCGTCCGATGGTCTTCAGTATCCTCAGCGAGGTCTGAAGCCAAGTCAGCGCCTGGCGCTGTCCGCTCCTCTTTGCGCGATTGGGCCACCTGGGAGTATGATTCAGGCAGATCAGCAATCATCGAGGCGGCCTATGAGTACAGACAAAGGCGCTCACTTAGAGCAAGTCCAGCAGAAGATACGCAACCTGGTGACAGAATTCACTCAGGGCAAGGTGAGCGCGGAGCAGTTCAACATCCTCTACGAACGTTTCAGCGCTCAACTCGCCCTGGCCAGCAGCGGTGTACAGATCGCCCAGGATGAGTCGTTCAACACGGTGGCCATCCGCTCTGCCACGCGCGGTAAGGCGGTAGGCTTGGGAGTCTATCATCACCGCAGCGGGACGATGGTAGAGACGCTGGGCAGCTTCGACGTGCCGCCAGCGGTCATGAGCGGCGTCCTGAACGAATTCTCGGATCGTCTGGAGCGCCACGAACTGATTGAGCCGCGCCTGCTGAAGCTAGAGAGCGTCTACTGGCTGGTGTTCATGGCTCGCACTATGACGACAGCTATCATCGTCTTCGTCAATGAGCCGAGCGCTGCCCAGTTGCGTGAATTGGAGCGCATTCATCACGACTTCGAAGAAGCCAACCGTCACCACTTGGAAGCCAGCACCGTCGATCCGCACGCCCTGGCCCGTCCTTTCCTGGGCTTCATCAAGCGCAGACTAGGTGGCTGAGCCTGCCCTTGACGCCTATGCTGCCCTGCGCGACAATCGGGTCTAAAGGCGTTGACGAAGACAGTCTGCTCCTGCTGCCTGCGCGCAGCCAACCGCCGCCAGAGAGAGGCCCAAACCCGCTGAGAGGGCCTTCGGGGTTGAGGGCAGAATTCCCTTCCGAGCCGAGCGGTGAATGGCCCGTTGCATAGCCTAGTAGTCGCCTCCGTCTGCCCCGCGTGAGTTGGGCCAAGAGCGCAGCCTGAGCTTATCGGGCTGAAGCAGGGTGGTACCGCGGGAGTCGCGCGCTCTCGTCCCTGGGCAAGCTGTGTTGGGATGAGGGCTGCTTTGATTGCCCTCTTGGACAGAAAGAGACGAGATGAGCGACTCCCTGCAAACCTTGACTGATGAAGCACTACATGCTCTGGAGCAGTGTGCCGACGATGACAGCCTGCAAGCCTGGAAAGTGAAATATCTGGGCCAGAAAGGCGTCGTCCGCGACCTGATGAACAAGATTGCCAGTCTACCTGTGGAAGAACGCAAGCCTTACGGCCTGGCCGTCAATGGCTTCAAAGAAGCGCTCAGCCACGCCTACGAAGCCCGCCTGCAAGCCCTCCAGGACGCCAAGCTGGCTCGCGACTTGGAAGAAGGCGCGCTAGACATTACCATGCCGGGCCGACCACGCCAGGTGGGCGGCCTGCACCCCAGCACCCAAACCTTGCGCCAAATCTACGCCATCTGGGCTGACATGGGCTTCCAGGTTTACAAGAGCCGCGATGTAGAGGACGACGATACCAACTTCACCCTGCTCAACATCCCGCCTCATCATCCAGCCCGCGACATGCAGGACACCTTCTACACCACCGAGCCGAATATCATCCTGCGCACCCATACTTCGCCAGGTCAGATACGGGCCATGCGCGACTTGGGCCAGGGTGGCACTCAGCCCATCCGCGTCATTCTGCCAGGCATGTGCTACCGCTACGAGCAGATCACGCCGCGCAGCGAAGTCCAGTTCCACCAAGTAGAAGGCCTAGTCATCGGCCGCAACATCCGCATGAGCGACCTCAAAGGCACGATTACGGCCTTTGCGCGGCGCATGTTCGGCGAACAGGCTGCGGTGCGCTTCCGCGCCAGCTACTTCCCCTTCACCGAGCCAAGCATGGAGATTGACGTGGAGTGCTTCTTGTGCGACGGCCAGGGCTGCCGCATTTGCAAGCACAGCGGTTGGCTGGAGATTGCCGGCAGCGGCATGGTGCATCCGACAGTGCTGCGCAACGGCGGCTATGATCCTACTCAATGGAGTGGCTTCGCCTTTGGCATGGGGCCAGAGCGCATGACCATCCTCAAGCATGGCATTGAGGACATCCGCTACTTCTGGGCCAACGACATCCGCTTCTTGGAGCAGTTTTAAGGTCGCGTTGATGACGAATGCACGCCGTCCTCTGGGCTGTCTTTGGGGCGCTTACTCAACGCTGGCCATAATCTTGCTCAACACGCTGTTGCTGCTGCTGTTGGCCGAAGTCGGAGCGCGCTTGCTGCTGGCCCTTCAACCAAACGCCGACGGCGAAGAGCAGCGCATCGCAGCTTTCAAAGCCGACATGCTGCGGCAGCACTATTACTACAGTCAAGCATGGGCGGCAGCCTACTGGGACGAGCATTTCTTGGTGGCCAACACTTGGGCCTATGCTCCATATCGGCTGTGGCAAACGCGGCCTTTCGCGGGGGAATACATCAACGTCGACTCTGAGGGACAGCGGCGCGTGCCAGACAGCGATTGTCAGCCGAACAGCTACCAAATCTTCGCCTTTGGCGGCTCGACCATGTGGGGTTACGGCGTGCCTGATTGGAATACCATACCAGCTTATCTCCAGGCCAACCTGGCTGACCTGGGCGTGTGCGTCGTCAACTATGGCGAGGTGGCATACAACAGCACGCAGTCGCTGATCCGCCTGATCCGTCTACTCCAGGCTGGCGAGCGGCCCGACATGGTGATCTTCTACGACGGCAGCAACGATTTAGCGACGGCCAACCGCACCAGCGAAGCTGGACTGCACTTTTACATCGAAGATATTGCACCCAGAGTGGACGCAGTGGCGCGAAGCAGTGGCCCTGAGCCTCATCTATTGGCACAGTGGCTGAGGCTGAGCGGCTTGTACCGCTTGCTGGCTGAGACGCCACCCAGGCCTCAGCCCAACTGGGCGCTGCCGCCGTTGGACGAAGACTTCGTCGACGATGTGACGACCACCTACCTGGAGAACATCCGCATGGCCCAAGCCGTCGCTGAGGCCTACGATATCACCTTCGTAGCCTTCATACAGCCAGCTCTGCCGCTCGTTAGAGGCCCGCTGACCGACGAGATGCAGCGCTTCCTGTACGACATGCCCGGCGGTCTGCCAGAGCTGTTCCGAGTCGTGTACCCGCGCTGGCAGCAAGCCGCTGAGGCAGACGATCATCTCGTCTATTTGGGCAGCCTCCTTGACGGCATGTCGCCTCAGCCCTGGATCGACTTCAATCATCTGAACCCCTGGGGCAACTTGGCCGTCGCCCAAGCCATCACAGATGTGGTGCGCCCACGCATTGCCCGCCAAGTATCTAGCTCATCCAACTCGCCTAACGAACCCTGAGAGTGAGAACACCATGCGCGTCCCCCTATCTTGGCTGAAAGAATTCGTCGATGTTGCGCTGCCCGTCGAAGTGCTGGCCGAGCGCCTGACTACTGCGGGCCTGGAAGTCAGTCACATTGAGTACATCGGCCTGCCTCAGCAGACGATCCCAGGCGTACGCTATCCCAAGAGCGACCACCTAGTCTGGGACAGGGAGAAGATACTGCTGGGCGCTATCCGCGAGGTGAAACGCCACCCAGAAGCTGACCGCCTGCTGCTGGCGATGGTCGATTATGGCGGCCCTGAGTTGGAGCAGTGCGTCACTGGCGCGCCCAACATCGGCCAGTACGCAGGACTTGGCCCATTGGAGACGCCGTTGTGGACGCCCTTCGCCATGGAAGGAGCGCAGGTCTGGGACGGTCACAGCGAAGAGCGCAAGCTCATGACGCTCAAGGGCAAGAGCCTGCGCGGCATTTATAACAAGAGCATGGTGTGCAGCGAAAAAGAGCTTGGGATCAGCGACGAACATGAAGGAATCCTGCTGCTCGATCCACAGCCCAATTTCGTGCCTGGCACGCCCCTCGCCGACGTGCTGGGCGACGTCATCCTACACGTGGAGCTGACGCCCAACTTCGGCCATGCCCTGAGCATTCTGGGGGTAGCGCGCGAAGTCGCTGCCCTGACGGGCCAAGAGCTGCGCGAGCCGAGCTACGTCCTGCGCGGCAGGGGCGCGCCTGTCGCCCAGGCCATCGAGGTAGAGATTCGCGACGCGCAGCGCAACCCGCGCTTCACCCTGACGTTGCTGCGCGGCGCGAAAGTCCAGCCTTCGCCTCAGTGGATGCAGCGCCGCTTGAAGGCCGTCGGTCAGCGTCCCATCAACAACATCGTCGATGTGACCAACTATGTCATGTTTGAGATGGGCCAGCCGCTGCACGCCTTCGATTACGACAAGCTGTTGGCGCGCGCCAAAGGCCGTACCCCCAAGCTCATCACCCGCTTGGCTCGCGAGGGCGAGACGCTCAAGACGCTGGACGGCCAAGAGCGCGCTCTGAGCGTCAACGACATCGTCATCGCCGACAACGACGACGTGGCCATCAGCTTGGCAGCAGTCATGGGCGGCTACGACACGGAGATTGACGATAACACGACCAACGTGCTGCTGGAAGCGGCTACCTGGGACTTCATCAGCGTGCGCCGCACCGCCCATAGCCAAAAGCTGTTCAGCGAGGCCAGCACTCGCTTCAGTCGCAACCTACACCCGTCGCGGGCTATCCTGGGCAATCAGCGCGGCATGGCCCTCATGCAGCAGGTGGCTGGCGGTGAGGTCGCTGAGGGGCTGCTAGACGCCTACCCCCAGCCTGCCGAGCCGATCACGATCAGCCTGCCGTTGCACGAGATTAAGCGGTTGTTGGGGATCGAGATGAGCGTTCAGCAGGCGGCAGAGCTGCTTACGCGCCTGCAATTTGACGTGACGTTGGAAGGCGAGACGTTGCACGTCACCGCTCCTACTTACCGCACGGACATAGGCACAGGCGTCATCGGCCAAGCTGACCTGATCGAAGAACTGGCGCGCCTGATTGGCTACGACCGCATTCCTGATACCATCATGGCCGATGAAATGCCACCCCAGCGCAGCTTCCGCGCCTTTGAGATGGAAGAACGGGTGCGCGATTTGCTGGTGAGCCTGGGCTTGCGCGAGAACATCAGCTATCGCTTCAGCACGCCCGAAGCCGAAGCGCGCCTCGTGCCGCCCGGCGCCGTCTCGTCTTTCCCCCAGGCCGAGTATGTGGCCTTGCAAAATCCCATCAGCGCCGATAAAACCGTGCTGCGCCACACGCTGTTGGCAGGCCTGCTGGAGAACGCCGCCCGCAACCTGCGCTACGCCCAGCGTCAACAGGTCTTTGAGATTGGCAGCGTTTACCTCAAGCAAGGGACGGGCCTGCCCGCCGAGCCGCTGCGCTTGGGCCTGTTGATGACAGGCGCCCGCCGTCCCGCCGCTTGGCCTGACAGCGCCGCGCCTGCTGGTGACGTGGACTTCTACGACCTAAAGGGCTTGATTGAAGGGCTGCTGGAAGGCCTGCACATCCGCGACTATGTCGTGCGCCGCAGCACGCATAGCAGCTTCCACCCAGGCCGATCGGCTGATTTGCTGATCGCGGGCCAACCCGTCGGTGCGTTCGGCCAGCTGCACCCGCTGGTGGCCCAGGCCATCCGCTGGGAGGGCGCTCCTGTCTTGATGGCCGAACTAGACTTAGAAGCGCTGATCTCTGCTGCACCCGTCCGTCATACCTTTGCTCCGTTGCCGACCACGCCTGCTGTCCTAGAAGACATCGCTATTGTGGTGCGCGAAGACGTGCCGCACGCTGAAGTCGAAGCGCTCATCCGCCGCGCCGGTGGCCCGCTGCTCAAGGATGTGCGCCTGTTCGACGTGTATCGCGGCAGTCAAATCGGTGAAGGCCACAAGAGCCTGGCCTACGCGCTCACCTACCAGACCAATGAACGCACCCTCACCGACAAGGACGTTCAGAAAATCCGCCAGAAGATCGTCGCTACGCTAGAGAAGCAGCTAGAGGCTAGGCTGCGCGCTTGATCGTCTCGAGCGGGCCAGAGGCCGCCGTTGAAGCCCTGGCCTGCTGAGATTATCATCGCCTCGTTCATCTCCACACAAGCAGGGAGTTAATCGCATGGAACTCTTGCGCGTCTTGCACAGTCTCACTCGCTGGGCCGTCGTCATCGTGGCTCTGGCGGTGACCATCTATATGCTGTTGGGCCTCGTCCAGAAGAAGCCCTTCGTCAAGTTGGGGAACACGCTCATGAGCGTCTTCGGTGGGCTGGTGGGCCTGCAGTGGATCATCGGCGTGCTGTTCCTGCTAGATTGGGGCGGGCGCGTGGGCTTCGGCCAGCGCCACTTTTGGGAACACGCCTTCGCTATGACGCTGGCGCTGGTGGCGGCGCACGCCTACGTCGCCTGGAAGCGTCGCGACATCCCCGACCAGGCTCGCTATCGCAACAACTTGCTGGCAGTGCTGGCGACCTTCGGCTTCATCTTCGTCGGCGTCCTCAGCCTGCCCGATTTTATGCGCTGGCGCGCTTACTTGCCTAGTGGTGGAGACGCTCCAGCCACTATCCAGGAAGCGCCTGCCGAAGCCACTGAAGCTGCCAACTAGGCATTCTGGGGGCGACTCACGGATCGCCCCGAACGTACTTCTGGCTCATTTGCGCCGCTGATTCCTGAGCAGCTCCCCAAGCGACGTGCCGCCTGCTTCGCCATCGTCGGCTAGACTGTTTTCTAGGATACGGCGGCGCACCTCGCGGGCCAAAGTCATCCGCTCGTCGTCGTCCAACATGGCCAGCGCTGCTTCTAACTCAGCGTCGGCAGGGCTGCGTTTGCGTTTGGCGCTCTCGGTGCGCTTGCGCTTTGCGTCAGCAGGCGGCTCGTATCCCTCCACAGCAGCCAGGCGCTCAGCGCTCGTCCAGGGCAAGCTAGCAGGCGCCCACAGAGCAATCGTCGCCAGGATACAGATGCCCATAGCGGCGATGCCCAGGAGCGGTATGCCCTGCACGGCCATTGCCAGCGCGATGAAGCCTATCGTCCCCCAAACGATTAGAGTCGCTATGCCTTTGAAAATGCCGTGCCAGATGCTGTGGCCCTCGTTAGCTTGGGCCAGCAGCAGGCGTTCTGTCGAAATCCAGGGGAGAGCCATAGGCGACCACAGGGATAGAGTGGCTACCACGCTCAGCATGAGCGCGCCGAAAGCGGCGACGAGCGCTTCGGCTTCTCCGGAGGTCTGCCCCAGGACGAAGCTCTCTGGCCCATACATAGCCAACATGAGGGCGAAGATGCCGTTCGCGCCCCACATGCTCACGGTCACGATGAGCTTGAAGAAGGCGAAGATCACCCTAGCGATCCCAGAGCCGATATTATGGAGCATAAGCCACCTCTCCGCTGATCGCTACAGCACCAACCTCGCCTGGTTGATACCATTCGAGCCTTCGACGATTTGGAAGCCCAGCTGTTGGACGATGTTCATCATGCTGGCGTTCTCGCTGAGGATTTGACCGCTGATGGCGTAGACGCCTTCCTTGCGGCCAATGGCCACTAACCGCGTCAAGAGTTCCTTGCCCAAGCCCTGGCCCTGGAACTTATCGCTCACTAGGATGTTGAAGTCAGCTTCGCTGCGCTCCACCGACTTGCTCAGGCGTCCTACAGCGGCAATCTCCGTCTCTCCCGTCTTGGGGTGCGGACGACAAGCCACTAGGGCCATCTCGCGGTCGTAGTCGATGAAAGCGATGCGCGATAGGCGGTCGTGGGCGACGCGCTCCTTGTAACTGAGCGGAGCGAAGAAGCGCAGCATGACGGTGCGCTCCGACAGCGTGCCGTGAAACTCTACCAGCAATGGCTCGTCTTCTGGACGGATGGGGCGGATGGTGAACTCGATGTTGGCTTCGCTCGTCCACCGATCGATGTATTCAGTGGGGTAGGGGCGGATGGCCGGGCGGGGCAATTCGGCTTCAGGGGTGGTGGCGGGATGCAGCACGACGCGGCCATCCAGGGCCATAATGCCATCGGGCGAGGCTACTAGTGGGTTGATGTCACATTCAGCAATCCAGGGCTGTTCGACGATCAGCTGGCTGAAGCGCACCATAATCTTTTGCAGTTCAGCTAAGTCGATAGGACGACGTCCACGCACGCCGTGCAGAGCGTGGTAAATCTTAGTCTGCTCCATCATGCGGCGGGCTAGCGTGGTGTTGAGCGGAGGCAGGGCTAGGGCGCTGTCGCGGAAGACCTCCACCAGCGTGCCGCCCGTGCCGAACAGCAGCACCGGCCCAAACTGTGGATCGATGCTTGAGCCAATGATGAGTTCGTAGCCATCGCTCAGCTTGACCATCGGCTGAATGCTGACGCCCTGGAAGTGTTCTGCGCCCCTGAGCTGAGTCACGTTGTCCTTGATGCGTTGGAAGGCGTCGCGCACGGCCTGCGCGTCCTTCAGGTTGAGCTGCACGCCGCCCACATCGGCCTTATGGGTGATGGTCTGGCTGTTGAGCTTGACGACCACTGGATAGCCAATCTGTTCAGCGTACTGCACAGCCTGTTCGGGATCGTCGGTGATGTGCATGGCGGTGATGGGGATGTTGTACGCGCCGATGACCGCCTTTGACTCCGACTCAGTGAGGATGGTACGGCCTTCGGCGCGCACCTGAGCGATGATACGAGCCACCAATTCGCGGTCAGGTCGAGCGCCTTCATCGGCAGGGATGGGGGTTTCGTAGAGGGCGCGCTGGTTGTAGGCGTACTTCCACATATAGTTGAAAGCGCGCACCGCCGAGTCAGGATAGGCGAAGGTGGGAATGCCTGCGCGATCTAGGATGCGTTCGCCAGCTTCGACGTTAGCGCCGCCCATCCAACTGGCCAGCACTGGCTTGCCCTCAATGCGCGCATAGGGCTTGAGCGCCTCGGCAGTGCGGGTGGGATCGGTCATGTCTTGGGGGGTGAGGATGACCAGCAGGCCGTCGCTGTTGGGGTCTTTGGCGGCGACCTCTAGAGCTTTGGCGTAGCGCGACGGCTCGGCGTCGCCCAGGATATCGATGGGATTGCCATGGCTCCAGGCGGCAGGCAGGAAGCTGTTCAGCTCTTCCAGCGTTTGTGGGCTGACCTCGGCTAGTTCACCACCGCCCAAGATGAGCGCGTCGGTGGCCAGCACGCCGGGGCCGCCGGCGTTGGTGACGATAGTGAGGCGCTTGCCGTTGGGTCGGGGCTGTTTGGCCAGGACTTCGGCCATGTCGAACACGTCGGAGATGGAGTCGACGCGCAGAATGCCGCTGCGGCGGAAGGCAGCGTCTAGCACGTCGTCGCTGCCCGCCAGGCTGCCGGTGTGGCTGGCGGCTGCCTGGGCAGCGGCAGCGGTGCGCCCAGCCTTAATGACGATGATCGGCTTGCTCAAGCCTACTTCGCGGGCTGCCGACAGGAAGGCACGAGCGTTGCCCACCGTCTCCATGTAGATGACGATACTCTGGGTGTGTGGGTCTTTGCCCAGATAGTAGATGAGATCGCCCCAATGCACATCCAGCATAGAGCCAATGCTGATGAAGGCGCTGAAGCCCACGTTGGCCTGGAAGCTCCAGTCTAGCACAGCGGTGCAGATAGCGCCCGACTGGCTGATGAAGGCGACGTTGCCAGGACGGGCCATGGCGCCAGCGAAGGTGGCGTTCATGCCGTAGAAGGGCAGCATGACTCCCAGGCAGTTGGGGCCGATGATCCTCATCTTGCCCTGGGCTTTCTCCAGGATTTGTCGTTCCAGCTCGACGCCGCTGGGGCCGACCTCTTTGAAGCCTGCCGAGATGACAATAGCGCCACCGACGCCTTTGGCGATGCATTCATCAATGACGCTTGGCACGCTGGGAGCAGGGGTGACGATGACTGCCAAATCGACGTCATAAGGGATCGCGCCGACGTTGGGATAGGTTTGAATGCCCAGGACATTGGGGCGCTTGGGATTGACGGGGAAGATTGTGCCGCCGAAGGGGTTGGTGATTAGGTTTTTGATGATGGTGCGGCCTACGCTGCCCTCTTTCTCCGTCGCGCCGATGACAGCGACGTTGTTGGGCTTGAAGATCTTATCCAGCGAGGGGTAGAAAGGGCGGCCGCCATTGGTTGTGGACATGGGGTGTGGGCCTTTCGCACAAAACGATTGAAGAATTGGCAAGGTGCGCAAAAAATCGTCATCAGTCTTTGGGACTACTGGCCATGCCCGCCATTATACTTCATCAGATATTAAGAATCAGCCATGAGTTGCTGCGTTTGCCCTGCTCCTTGTTTGGGGATTGTTAGACAGAAACGCAATATCTTGTGCTATGATAAGCTACATGAGTTTGCCGAGTACCGTTTGAGGACGACTCTCATGCATAAGCTATCGCTCGACGAAGTACGCGCCATCGCCGACTTAGCCAGGCTAACCCTCAGCGAAGATGAAGTGGCGCGCTATGCGGCCCAGTTGTCGCAAATCCTCAGCTATTTTCAGGCGCTGCAAGCTGTCGACACCTCGGATGTGCCGCCAATAGCTTCTGTGCTGCTAGCCGCCACCGAAGACGCGCTGCGCGCCGATGGCGCGCCTGTCGCTCTCAGCCCCGCCGAAGCGGTGGCTAATGCTCCTCAGGCTGAGAACAATCAATTCAAAGTCAGCGCCGTTCTAGATGAGTAGCTCGCGTCGGAGATGACCCTATGGCCCACCACCGCGTTCTGCTGATTGAAGACGATTTTGATGTGGCGGAAATGCTGCTGATGTATTTCCAGTCGCTCAAGTACGAAGTCCTACACGCTGACACGGGCAAGGAGGGGATTGAAATTGCGCGCACGCGCTTCCCCAACCTCATCTTGTTGGATGTCATGCTGCCCGATATGGACGGCTATGATGTTTGTGTGCGCCTGCGCAACATGTCCCTGACCAAGTACATCCCCATCCTGTTCCTGACGCAGAAGGACGAGCGCGCTAGCAAAGTCAAGGGTCTGCAACTTGGGGCTGACGACTACATCACCAAGCCCTTCGACATTGACGAGCTGCGCCTGCGCGTGGAAGGCACGATCAACCGCGCCAGCCGCGAAAACCTGCACGAAGCGCGCACCGGTCTGCCCACCGGCGCCTTGGTCGATGAGGAACTGCGCGTTCGTGCGCACCAGGGTGCGGCTCTGTTGCGCTTGACCCTGCAGGGCTTCAGCGCTTATGCTGATGTCTACAGCTTCATGGCGGCCAATGACGTGCTGTATCACGCCGGCAAGACTATCCGCGACGTGTTGACTGAGTATGGCCGCAGCGACGACTTCGTGGGCATTGAGAACGATGATTTCATCGTCGCCACCCAGCCCGCCGACGTAGAGCGCCTGACGGAGGCCATTCAGGCCCGCTTCGCTGCTCAGGTGCGCACCTTCTACACCTTCGCCGATGCGGATCGGGGTGGGATTCTCATGGACAGAGGCACGCCGCAAGAGCGCCTTGTGCCGATGATGAGCTTCAGCGCTACTCGCATAGAAGTCCCCCAGGCTTCTGAATGAGCGCCCTAGATGATTTGCGCCGGGGTGGAGTCGTCATCCTGGATTACGGCTCGCAGTACACTCAGCTCATCGCTCGCCGCCTGCGCGAACAGCAGATCTACGCTGAGGTACTGCCGCACCACGCCGCCTGGGAGCGGATACAGCAGCACGCGCCGCGCGGGATCATCCTGTCGGGTGGGCCGAGCAGCGTCTACGAGGAAGGCGCGCCGCGCCTGCCGCGCGCCGTGCTGGAGTCTGGCCTGCCTGTGCTGGGCATTTGCTACGGCTTGCAACTTCTAGCCCAGGCCTTTGGCGGGCAAGTGAGCGCCGCTGCTCGCCGTGAATATGGCTCGGCCATGCTCCGCCAGCATGGGCCTAGCCTATTGTTTGATGACCTGCCCGCCTCACTTGAGGTCTGGATGTCGCACGGTGACCACTTGGAGAGCCTGCCCGCTGGCTTCATTCCGCTAGCAGAGAGCGACAATTCGCCCTACGCCGCTATCGGCCACGCCGAGCGTCCTCTGTTCGGCGTGCAGTTCCACCCAGAGGTGCGCCACACGCCGCAGGGGTCGGCCATCTTGGCCAACTTCGCCCTGCGCGTGTGCGGTTGCGTGCCGCGCTGGACGCCTGCCGCTTTCGTCGACGGTGCGCTGGAGTCCATCCGCCAGCAGGTGGGACAGGAGCGCGTGCTGTTGGGCCTGTCTGGCGGCGTCGATAGCGCCGTCACTGCTGCTCTGCTCAACAAGGCTATCGGCTCGCAGCTCACCGCTGTCTTCGTGAACACAGGCCTGCTGCGCTTGGGCGAGCCAGAAGAGGTGGTGCGCGTCTTCCGCCACGAACAGGGCGTCAACCTTGTCTATCACGACGCCAGCGAATACTTCCTGGACGCTCTGCAAGGGGTCTATGAGCCAGAGGCTAAGCGCAAGATCATCGGCAGGCTGTTCGTCGAAGCCTTCCAGGCCGAAGCCGCGCGCCTCAGCCAGGCCGAGGGCGTGCGCTTTTTAGCCCAGGGGACGATCTATCCTGACGTGATTGAGAGCGCCGCCGACAGCGCTAGCGCCCAGGTCATCAAGAGTCACCACAACGTGGGTGGCCTGCCTGCCGACCTGGGCTTTGAGCTGGTTGAGCCGCTGCGCGACCTGTTCAAGGACGAAGTGCGCCGAGTAGGCGAAGCGCTGGGCCTGCCCCACGCCATCGTCTGGCGTCAGCCTTTCCCTGGGCCAGGTCTGGCCATCCGTTGTCTGGGCGACTTGACGCTGGAGCGCTTGGACAAGCTGCGCCAGGCTGATGCCATCTTCTTGGCAGAGCTGGCCCAAGCTGGTATGCTGACGGGCGAGACGGCCCAATGCTTCGCCGTGTTGCTGCCCGTCAAGAGCGTGGGTGTCATGGGCGACAACCGCACCTATGACGAAGTGATCGCCCTACGCGCCGTCGTCAGCGACGATTTCATGACGGCAGACTGGGCGCGCTTGCCCTACGAACTGCTGGCTCGCGTGAGTCGGCGCATCGTCAACGAGGTGCGCGGCGTCAACCGCGTCGTCTATGACATCACCAGCAAACCTCCCGCCACCATCGAATGGGAGTGAATGCGGACAGAATGCGGACAGATGGACGCTCATTCGTCCATCTGCTCCGCGCCCAGATGAAATACGCTGGCACAAGGTGCGCCAAGCCGCGCTATAATTAAGCATACAGCCGCTCATCAGGAGGCCACTCATGAGCCAGCCCGACCTCAGCACCAGCCCACATGCCATTCAGCCCCCGCCACCGCCGCCCGCGCCCGATCCTGCCGTACTGGCCACTCCGGCGCCTCTCACCTACGCACCTTATCTGGACAAGCAAGACCCAGCCCTGTTGACTGCTTGGCGCCGCCTGGAAGATTACAGCTTCGTCTCTACGGATCGCAAGAAGGCCTACGTCAAGCTGCGCAGCGCTGTCATCTGGACGGGCTTCGCCACCAGCGCCCTAGCCGTCCTCTCCGCTTATGTGCCTGATTGGCTGGCCGTGCTTGGCGTGATGGGCCTGCCCAGCGACCTCATCGTCTTCGCTATACGCGCTGCTCTGGTGACGTTGCCCATCGTCAGCGTCGGCCTGATGACCTATGCTAACCAATTCGCCAGCAGCGTGGCCTGGATTGAGTACCGCATCAGCGCCGAGATCATCCGCCAGCATATCTACCGCTACCGCATGGGGGCAGGGCGCTTCCGAGGGATGGACAGACAGCAGGCCCAGCGTCAGCTCTTGGCCGTCGTCAAAGCTGCCGACGAACGCCTAGCGCGCCGCAACGTGACCATTCCAGACATCCGTAAGCCAGAAGCCTACGAGGTAGAGGTGGAGAGGATCAACGACCGCCTTGCTGAGGGTGACGACGGCTTCGCCCCGCTGTCTTCGGAAGTCTACATCAGCGCGCGCATTGAGCCACAGATCAATTGGTACGTCAAGCGCTTGCAAGACGACTACAAGGCGCTGCGCGAGAATCGCGTGATCGCTCTGACGATCAGCGGCATAGGCGCAGTCATCGCCGCGCTGCTGCCCTCAGGCGAGGGCTTGGTCGCCATCACGACGGCCCTGGGCGTGGCCTTTGGCCTGCGCAACGACACGCGCATGTTCGGCGCGACCTACGGCGTATACCACGTCGCGGCCCAGCGTTTGCAAATGATGATCGCTGAATGGCGTGTGCTAACCCAAGAAGAGCGGGAAGACCCCGCCAAGCTCCAAGACTTCGTGGCCCGCGTCGAAGATATTCTGTACGAAGAGGGCAAGCTGTGGCGGCAGACGGCCATCCAGCTCCAGTCTAACAGCGAAGAAGCGCTCCAAAACATGCTGCGTAATCAGCCCAGCGAGCGCGACGACAAGAGCAACAAGCTCATGGCCGATGATGACGACCTCGATGCCCTCATCGGCCCGCCGCCGTCTGTCGGCGCGGCTTCTGTGACGGGCGCAGCGCCGCTGCTGCCCGATGAGTCAGACCCTGACGCGATCCGTTGGGAGCAGCCGCCCCAAGCCAGCAACGGCAAAGCCGCAGGTTGAGCCATGAATGACCGCCCCAGCGCTCCAGAGCTGATTGACGCCGTGCGTCAGCACTTGGAAGGCCAGGTGCTGCCCCTGGCCAAGCGCGAGAGCCACAAGCTGTACTTTCAGACGTTGGTGGCCGTCAATGTGCTGCGAATTGTGGCGCGCGAGTGGGCGCTAGGCGCGGGTCATTGGCTAGCTGAGTGGCAGCGCCTGGATGCCATCCTAGGGCAAGAAGCTCTGCCCGCCCGCGATGAAGCCCTGCGCGAAGCGTTGGTTGCGCGCAACGCAACTCTGTGCGCGGCCATTCGCGCAGGCCAGCACGACGACGCCAGCGCCGCTTTGTTCAATCACCTGAAGGCCTGCGCCATTGAGCAGCTCACTGTCGCCAATCCCAAGTTCCTGGCGGCTCTGGCTCAGGAAGATGCGCAGCTCAGCCAGAGCGCCAAAAATTGACGCGCAGCTTCAGGTTGCCTAGCATGACCTGATCGCCGTCACGCAGCACGTGAGGGCGGTTGGGTTGCAGGCGATGTTCATTGAGGTATGTGCCGTTGCGTCCGCCTAGATCAACCAACCATACGTTTTTGCCCTGGCGCATGACCTGGGCGTGCTTGCGGCTCAGGCCTAGTCGATACGCGCCGTAGTTGCTGAGGTCGATGTGGGGACGATAGTCACTCTGGGTGTCAACGCGGCCTATGACCAGTGACGTCTCACTCAGGCTGAACGACAGACATTCGCCGCCCTCGTCTAGCGTCAGGCACAAGACGTCGCCTGGGCTGAACAAAGCTGTCGGCTCGTCCACTTCCTGCGGCGCTCCCAACAACATCTGAGGGGCTTCTGCGGACACAGAGGCGCTGCTGCTGGCCTGGGCTTGCGACTCGACGGACAGCGTCTTGGTTGCGCTAGCCTCGCGCAACATGCGGATGGCTTCCAAAGCCTGCTGACGCAGATCATGGGTGGTTGAGCCGCTGGGGGGCGTATCTACGCTGGTGTCTCGTTCTGTATCGCCGAGGTGGTCGTGGGGATGATCCTGATTCATCAAGACCTCGTATTTTTTGCTTGCAGTATGGCATCAAGCATAACAGACTTTGAGCCAAGAGCAAATGAGCGTGATGTTACAGTGTCGCAACACAGCCTGACCGCGCTATAATAAAGCGCAATAGACTCACAAACATAAAGAAAAGAGGCAGCGCGGATGGGTAAGCACATCGTCAACACTATGTTCGCTCCAGCGGCTATCGGCCCTTACTCTCAAGGAGTCGCGGCGCACGGCTTCATCTTCACCTCTGGCCAAGTGCCGCTTGTTCCTGGCAGCAGTCAATTGGCTGAGGGTGGCATCCAGGGCCAGACGCGCCAGGCGCTGGAGAATCTGAAAGCCATCCTAGAAGCAAGTGGATCATCGTTGGAGAAAGTGGTTAAGACGACGGTCTTTCTGCAGAATATGGCCGACTTCGCTGCCATGAACGCTATCTACAGCGAGTACTTTCCTGCGCAGCCGCCTGCGCGCTCGACGATCCAGGTGGCGGCTCTGCCCTTAGGCGCGCTGGTGGAGATTGAGGCGGTGGCCCTGGCCGAGTAGCCTATGCCGACGCCTTTCAGCCATCTCGTCCAGGCCAAGCGTTTGCTGCCACGCCTGCCCGCTGAAGCACAGGCCCTCATCAGCGCTCATTTGCCCGCCTTTTACTTGGGCAACGTGGCTGCCGACGCTAAGATCGAAGGGCAGGAGCGCGCCGTCACTCACTTCTACCGCTACGATGCTCCTATGCCTGAACATCCCTGGCGCGTTATGCTGGAACGCCATCCCAGCCTTGCACGACCTCACGATCCTGCCTGGCGCGTCTTCACAGCAGGCTATGTGGCTCATCTGGCCACTGATGCCCATTGGTCACGCACCATGCTCGGCCCGTACTTTGCGCGTGGCCAGTGGGGTAAATCGGCGTCATGGCGCTTCTACGTGCTGCACTACCTGCTGATCGTCATGGATGAGCGGGACGAGGCCTTGCTCAACGACGCCGACGCGCAAGCTCTGGCGAGCTGTGCCGCTGTCGATGGCCTGCCCTTCATGCCCAGCGCCACTCTGAGCGAATGGCGCGATTTCATCGCCGAGCAAATTCGCGGCTACAGCTTGACCGTACCCATCCTGGCCGAGCGCGTCGGTGTGCCAGCCCCGCACATGCGCGCTCTGCTGGATGATCCTGCACAGATGCAGACCATGCTGTGGGATCACGTGCCGCCTCAGGTCTTGGCTCAGGTGGAGGCAGGGATGGACGACCATGCCCTTGACCAGCTGCTGTGCTATTTGGACGAGTCTGCACCTTGAGCGCCGAAGGAGGGGCTATGAATGAGTGGGATGAGCGCCTGCGCCAACTGATCGAGGCGCGGACGGGCTTGGCGGTGGGAGCGCGTCTGCGCAGCGACGTCGACGCACTTTTTGCCCAGTTGGATCGTGGCAACCGCGCTGCTTATTACCACGAGTTGCAAGCCTCTGACCTGCGCGATCCGCGCTGGCAGGAACTCATCCATGCCCTGACGATTGGCGAGACTTATTTTCTGCGCGACAGGCTGCGCTTCAAGCTGCTCAAAGACGACATTTTGCCCAACCTCGTCCAACGCAAGCGCCGAGCCAAAGATCAGCACCTGCGCCTGTGGAGCGCTGGCTGCGCTAGCGGCGAAGAAGCCTATTCGCTGGCGATGGTGGTTTACGAAAGCTTGATGGATTTAGAACGCTGGCAGATCACCATCTTGGGAACAGACCTCGACGAGCAGGCCATCGCTGCTGCGCGGCGTGGGGTCTACCGCGAGTGGTCGTTTCGTCATGCTAGCGAGGGACTACGACCGCGTTACTTCACCCAGGTTGGTGAGGGATTGTGGCAGATTGCCGTCATCTTGCGCCGCATGGTCACTTTCCAGCAGGGTAACTTGCTCCAGACAGCCGCTCAAGAGATGGATATCATCTTCTGCCGCAACGTCCTCATCTACCTGAGCGCCACCGCCGTGCGCCAGCTGGAAGACATGCTCTACGAAGCGCTCAGCCCAGGCGGCTGGTTGGTGTTGGGCGAGGCAGAAGCTCTGCGCCATCAGCGCCAGCGCTGGCAAATGCACCTCTACCCTGGTGCGCCACTCTACCAGAAGCCACAGCAAGAGGCTTTGCCCGTCCCCGTCCAGCACAAGTTCAACGTATCGACCACTTGGGCCGATACCCCCAGCCGCGAGGCTCAAGATAGAACGCGCTATGAGCAGGCCCTAGCTCTCATGCGGGCTGAACAGTATCTGGAAGCTGAACAGCTCCTGGGCTTGCTGCTGATCGATGAACCTAACCATGCCGAAGCTCATGTGCTGTTGGCCACGCTCTTCGCCAATCGCCAGGCCTTGCCCGAAGCTCAAACTCACCTTGAGAAAGCTCTGCGCCTCCAGCCCATGCTGGCCAACGCTCACTACATGATCGCCCTGATCCGCTTGGAACAGGACGACGCAGAACGCGCCGAACGTTCGTTGCGCGCTGCTCTGTACGTGGATCGCCAGCACGTCCTGGCGCACTTTTTGTTGGGGGTGATCTTGGCCCGCCGAGGCGAGATGACGCGCGCCCACAATCATTGGCAGCAAGCCCGCGATGTGCTGCGCAGCCTCCCACCTGAAGCCTACGTCAGCCAGCTGAACGCCATGCGCGCTGCCGACATGCTGGCTCTGGTGCAAGGCCAAATAGATGAAGGCTGAGGCGGCTCAGTCAGTACTCTGAGACAACCTGTGACGACATGAGGATTTGCTCATGAGCCAAACAGACAAGCTAGCCCTTCAAAGGTCACAAGCTGGTATGCGCTTCATCGCTCAGACTAGCATTTACAACCAAGCGAATTGGCCGCGCCTAGCCCAATTCATCCGCGAGAGCTATGCTCCCGTCCTACTAGAAGAGCGCAACGTAGCTGAGCGCCTGGCGGATTTTCAAGCTTGGCAGGCGCAGATGGGCCGTATGCGCGTGAAGCAAGTTTTGGCCTCCAACGAACATCACGTCGTTGTGGCGCTGGAGGTAGAGCGCGAGGCGAATCTCTACTATCTAGAGTTGCAGTGCGAGGGGGACTACCCGCACCTGATTACGCGCTGCTGGTTGGCTCCCCTCGTGCCTGTGGAGAGCGAAGATGAGGATGCTTAGGCGCTGGCGGCCATCCGCAAGACTGAGAGGACGGCTTCGCGCAGGCGTGCGCGGCTTGGGGTGGCGCCGCTCCAGACCACGCACCCATCGATGACCAGCGCAGGCGTACCTTTGACAGGATAATTGATGATGGTCAAAAAATCGGTCACGATCTCAAATGAGTAGTTGAGGCCGAGCGTCTCTAAGACGATGACCGCTTCAGCTTCAAGGCGGCGTGCTTCTAAAGAACCATCAGACAGTAGTTTAACTCGGTGATCCATCTCAGCGCTCCCCATACTCTTCACTGTTCGCTTCGCGTTTCTTCACGTCCATTGATACAACAATACTGTGAAGTTTACGCGCAAAGAAGTGACTAGAATCATCAAGAGAGCATTATGATTGTCACACCCTCATGAATGATACAAGCTCAGGCCTCAGCGACGCTGCGCAGCACAGCTTCGTAGCGCGTCACGACGGTCTCAAAGTTGAAGTGCTGTTCAGCGTAGGCGCGCGCTGCCTGAGAGGCGCGGTCGCGCTTGGTCGGCTGATCTAGGTAGCTGGCGATGGCCTGAGCCAGCGCTTCTGCGTCGCCGAACGGCACGGTCTCGCCTGCGCCGCTGCGCGCCAAGAGCTGGCTGATGACGCCCTCCACCGCCACCACCAACGGCGTTCCGCTGGCCATCGCCTCGTAGACCTTGCTCTGCAGCGAAATGCGGTTGGTGGCGTTGTCATGCACCGCCCAGAAGGTCAAATGAGATGCAGCCCAAGCGGCGGGCATATCGGCATGATCGACCCAATCCACCCAGCGCAAGTTGGGCAGAGCCTGGCCTTGCAGCGCATCGCGATGGATGCCCGTCCCCAAGAACAGGAATAGGACGTCGGGACGTTGGACAAAATGCGCGGCGGCTTTCAACATGGTGTCCAGATCGATGTGGTTGCCCAGCGTGCCGGCGAACGTCACTAGCTTAGCCTGCCCCAGGCCATGTTGGGCGCGGAAGTTAGCCGTCTCCACATCGGGGCGGAAGCGGCTGAGGTCGGTGGCGTTCATGATGACGTGGGCATTGGGGTGCGGGCCAATGCGCCCCTGAATACTGGTCAGGATATCTGGCAGGAGGGCTATGATGGCGCTGGCTTGGCGTTGTGTAAGGTTGACCAGGGCCTTGAAGGTACGATAGATCAGGCTTTGTTCATGAGTGACGCCAACAGCCACCAGGTACTCAGGCCAATAATCGGAGACGTTGACGACGTAGGGTCGGCGCTTGACCTTGCTGAGCCACCAGCCAGCCAGCGCCGTGAAGACGGGTTGATTTTCGATCAGCAGCACGTCGGGGCGAGACAAGGCCAGCCCGCGCAGGGCTGCCATCAGCATAAACGACACCTGGCTGATGAGGCGCAGCGCGATGCTACGGCTGGGGGTGGCCCAGTGCCAGGCGCGCACTACGCGCACCCCATCCAGCATTTCCTGGCGCGTCCACACTCCGCGATAGTCGGCGCGAATGCGCCCCTGAGGGTAGTGAGGCATAGGACACAGCACCGTGACGCGATGACCGCGCGCCACCAGCGCTTGGGCCAGGCGCGTCAAGCGCACCGCCGCCGCCCCGCCATCGGGTGCGAAGTAGTGCGTCACTAGCAGAATGCGCAGCCGCTTATCTGGTGGATCGTCCATTAGTCCTCCAGCAGGATTAGGCGTAGGCCCACGTCGGGACGCACAGTCTGAGGCGGCAAGGTGGCGCGATAGAGCGGGTGGACTTCTTCGGCTGAAGACGTGTAAGCTCCACCGCGCACCATGCGCCCTCGACTGGGATGGGCGACGGTGTGCTGACCATCAACGTCAGTGCTGCACCATTCCCACACCCCACCACAGAGCTGGCGTATGCCCCAGGGACTGTCCCCTTGTGGATAATCGTTGACTCGCGAAGGGCGCGGTTGGCCACCATAGCACAGGCGCCTTGGATCGAAGTTCATGCCCCAGGGATAGCCTTGCGCCTGGTCGCCCAGCGCAGCGCGCTGCCATTGGGCTTCGCTGGGCAGGCCCACCGTCTGGCCTAGCCGATAGCTGAGCCACAGGGCAAAAGCCTGAGCGTCGTACCATGAGAGGTTGGTGCGTGGCAGTTGATCGCCTTTGAAGGTGGGCGGGATGGGCTGGGGATGTTCGGCGCGCCATTGGCGGGCTTGAGGGCTGTAGTCCCACCAATCTGGATTACGATAGCCGTCGTCGGCGCGCACGAACAGTTCATATTCAGCGTTGGAGACGGCGCAGCGGCTCATAGCGAAGTCGCGCACAGCGTAGACGTGTTCGCTCACGCGCACCAGACCGGCTCGTACCGTCTGCCAAGTGATGGTGGGCAGCAAGCGCGCCCCCATCCGTCCCCCGCCGACGCCTACGTTTATGGCGCCGCCAGCCTGGACAGCGTGGCGCTGGCGCACACGCGCGCCGATTCCCTGCGGATCGTGGTCACCGAACTCCGCCTGAAAGCGCTCGTAAGCGCGGCGCACCTCATCCAGGGGCAGTTGAGCCTGGAGCATGCCCAGCAACAGGTTGTAGTCCTGATCGCGCAAGATAGCCTGCAGGTGCTGACGATTGGCTTCAACGTCGAAGATAGGCGGCTTCTTGGGGTGTTTGGCGATCCGTTCCAGCAGCTCCATCGCTTCGCGGTAGGCCTGGCGCTCGTAGGCCTCTATGAAGCGATGGATGAGGTTTTGTGCGCTCTGGCGCAAGGGTAGATGATAGGTATGAGCCAGGCGGCGCGCCAGGTGACGCACCTCGCGGGCGAAATTGGGATCGGCGTCCAGAGTGACGGCGTTGAGCGTGGGTAAACGCCACAGGCTAGGCGGCAAATCGTCGGCGCTGGGCATTCTAGCGCCATCGATCAGCAGCGGCACGACTTGGCATTCCTTCCCACGCGACAGGGCAATCTCTAGCTCACGGCGCACGAAGTCGTGAGGATGATGGAGTCGGCGCTGGCCCTCAGCGCTCACCAACCATCCAGGGCCGATCAGCACCAGCACCACGCGCGCCTGATGCAGCGCCTCTCTCAGGTAAGCGGGGAATTCTTCCCCTTCGGGGATACTCTGAACATCGAAGAAGACGGCGTGGCGGCCAAAGAAATGGCTCAGGATGGTGTGGATACGGGCGGCGGCGTGACGACTATCGGAGCGGCGATAGGAAATGAAGATGAGAACCATAGGCTGGCGCTTTTGAACGCTTCCGTAAGACGAAGACCGTGCCTTGCGTCTACTAGCATAGCAGCACTCAGGAGAAAGCGCCAAAATGCCCTCATCAGACCGCCTCGCCCAATTGCAAGCCCTGCTGGATTTCGTGGCCAACGCTCCGGAAGACCCGATCATCATCGCGATGGACTGCAATGACCACTGCGAGAAAATGGCTTCCTTGGCGGAGCGCGTGGCTAATGGCGAGACTTTGGAAGACATCTTGCCCGAACTTCAGGAACACATGCGCTACTGGGGTGACTGCCGCGAAGAATTCATGGCCTTAGTCGCCGTCCTCAAGGCGGAAATGCTGGCCCAATGACGCGGCCCGACCTAACTGTGAAAGCCATCTAGCCTACAGATTTGAGGAACAACAAACATGCGCAAGGAACGTGTCGTCATCATCGGTTCTGGCCCAGCGGGCATGGCTGCCGCCCTCTACACTGCCCGCGCTCAACTTGCTCCCACCGTCATCATCGGCAACCAGCTAGGCGGACAAGCCGCCATCACCCACGAGATTGATAACTACCCTGGCTTCCCTGAAGGAATCAGCGGCCCAGAACTCATGGAGCGCATGAAGGCCCAGGCCGAACGCTTCGGCGCGAAATTTGAGTGGGACATGGTGACAGAGGTCGATTTCACTCATGGTACACCTTTCACGGTGCGCACCTACAACGAGACTTACCTGGCCGACTCGGTCATCGTCACCATCGGCGCCGATCCGCGCAAGCTAGGCATCCCTGGCGAGCTGGAGGGTATTGGTAGAGGTGTGAGCTACTGCGGCACATGCGACGGCTTCTTCTTCAGGGGCAAGAACATCTTCGTTGTGGGCGGCGGCGACAGCGCCGTGAGCGAAGCTATTTTCTTGACGCGCTTCGCCAACCACGTGACGCTCATCCATCGCCGCGACACGCTGCGCGCCGGCGTGGCCCTGCAAAAGCGCTTCTTCGAGAACGAGAAAATCAGCGTCATCTGGGACAGCGTCTTGGAGGAGATTCTGCGCGATGAGAGCGGTACGGTCAACGCCGCGCGCGTGAAGAACCTGAAGACGGGTGAAGTCCAGATTATGCCCACCGAAGGCGTCTTCATCTTCATCGGCCACGACCCCAACAGCCCCATCTTCGCTCGGCAGCTGGCCATGAACGAGGCTGGCTACGTCATCACCGATGAGCGTTACCGCACCAGCGTAGAAGGCGTCTTCGCCGCTGGCGAAATCCAGGATGAGATTTGGCGGCAGGTGGCGACCAGCGTCGGCCAGGGGACGGGCGCGGCCATGAGCGCCATCCATTGGCTGGAGGAGAACGAAGAACGCTTACAGAGCCTGGACGCCGAGCCGACAGCTGGCGACTAGGTGAACATCTGGGCTGCAGGGGCGAGCCAATGGCTCGTCCCTGCGAGTCTCGGACAGAGGTCGCGACAGCTCAGCGCGCGCCGCAGTTGCCGCGCGTGCGCACGCGGGTGGCCGTGATCCAGCCGTTGTCGCTCTCGTAGATGACGTTGTACCAATCGCCCTGGCGGTCGATGGCGCGCAGCGCGATGTTGAAGGGTACGAGGCCCTTGATGGGGGCGCTGAGCGAAGGGCCGCTGCGGAAGTTGAGGATGGCCGTCGTGACGACGGTGCAGCCCTCCAGCGTGAAGCGCGGAGCTGTGCCAGTCGTGGCGCTGCCATCCACAGGAGCGGGTGCCTTCGTCGTGGCGCCGCCAGCGCCAGGCGTAGCAGCGGGGCCTGGGGCAGACGCGCTTACTTCGGGCGGATACGGCTCGTCTAGCAGGATGACGATAGATGGCGAGTCGATCACTACGCAAGTATGGCCTGCTGCACCTTGTACTGGTGGTGTCCACAGCGCTTGGCGTGCTTGGCCAGGGCCAGTCGGAATGCGCATCAGCGCGCCTGTGCCGCGCAGGCACAGGCCCACGCGCGGAGATGTCCAGCCAGAAGGATCGAAGATGTCTACTGCGCGGATGATGCGCGCTTCGCGATCACGTGCCAGGCCTTCGTCGCGTCCGCTGATGACGCGGCAGTTCACCGTGCCGTCGATGATCGTCCCCTCGCTGGTGTCGCCGTTGCAGCGCTGTTGGGCGCTAGTGGGTATGGCCATCGCTGCCAAAGCCAACAAGGCCAGCAGCAGCCCCAGACGAATTCTCTTGCTCATGCTCACACTCCCTTTAGTGCCTTGTGGCGAATCGTGCCTCGAGATGATAGGTGGATTGTAGAAGGCTGTCAAATCCAAAATGGCTCACAGAGCGTCTACGTCCAGGCCGCAGGCCCTGGCCCGCGCCAGCAAGATGAGCGCTGAGCGGATCATGGGCATATCGACCATCTTGCCCTGATATTCAAACACGCCTAGGCCGCTGTCCTGGTGGGCTTCATGAGCGGCGATGAGCTGGCGCGCCGCGCGCACTTCGTCGATGCGTGGGGTGAAGACCTGTTGGATTGGCCCAACTTGGCGCGGATGGATGGCCAGCTTGCCGGTGTAGCCCATGTTCAGGATGAGCTGCGTCTCTTCGATCAAAGCTTCATCGGGTGCGGTCAGATCGACGAAGACTGTATCAATGGCTTGCAGGCCAAACGCTTTGGCGTAAGTGACGACGGCGCTTCGGGCGTAGAAGACTTCCCAGCCCGCGCGCGTGCGCTGCGCACCAATATCGCCGGCCAGGTCTTCTGCTCCAAAGATAAGGGCGTCCAGGCGTGGATGAGAGGTGACAATCTCGCGCAGATTGACGACTCCTTTGCCCGTCTCGATGATGGCCAGCAACCGAATGCTCTCATGTGGCCAACCACGCGCGTCTTCTGCTTCGGCCAGCAGGTCAGCCACATGCTGTACCTGAGCAGGGTCTTCGACTTTGGGCAGCACATAGCCATCGGGTTGTCCGTCGATGGTGGCCGCCAGGTCATCGGCGTAGAGCCAGCCAGGAATGACCTGGTTGAGGCGCACCAGACGCTCGCTGCGGCCAAAGTCCACTTCTCGTAAGGCCTGCAAGGTGCATTGGCGGGCGGCTTCCTTGCCACTGAAAGCGATGGCGTCCTCCAAGTCCATGATGATGCTGTCCACCCCTAAACTTGCGCCTTTCTCAATCTTCTTGCGCGAATCGCCGGGCATGAATAGCAGAGCGCGTCGTATGCGTGAGTTCATAACAAAAGTACTCTCGGTCGGTAAGAAAAGGTGAGTAACAAGGCTGCAAGGATAACACGACTTTCAGGAGGATGGAGCATAGAAACTGCCAGGCTGACCTTCGTGACCCAGCAGGACGTTGCTCAGGGCTGCACCAAAATCCAGCACACTGACGAAACGCCGCTCTGGCGGCTTGGCCAGCGCCTGCCAGAAGACGAAATCCACGTCATTCGGTAGTTCAGGGCGTAAGCGCTTGATAGAGGGCGCTGCCTGCATCTGATGAGCGCGCATGAGGTCGGCAATGCTGTTGCCCAGGAAGGGCGGACGTCCACTGAGCAGTTCAAAAGCCAAGCAGGCCAGGCTGTATTGATCGCTAGCGGCTGTCGGTTTGTTGCCATCCCACAGCTCTGGTGCGCTGTAGTGCGTCATAGCGAATGAATTGCTGTCCTCCAGGGCGTAGACGATCTTGAGCAGACGGATGAGGCCGTAATCGCTGAGGAACATGCGCCCACGCGCGTCGAACAGCACCACGCGCGGTTCAAGCTGACCATGAACGATGCCGACTCGGTGCAGGCCCATCAGCGCTTCGCTCAGATCGAAGATGAGGCGGCTTACCTCGCCGACGGAAGGCAGTTCACCGCTGGCCCGCCGCTGCTCAAAGCGCTCTTGCAGCGTGCTGCCATGCTGATAGTCTAACACCAGGTAAACCTCATCTTCCGTGCTGCCGAAATCCAGCAGCGGCAACAGATGTGGCACATCTAGGTCGCGCAGTCTGGCCATTTCATCTCGGCTCTGGGCGATGATCTTCTCGCGATTGTGGTCGCGCAAGCGCAGGGTGCGCACAGCGATCATCTTGCCGCTGCGGTTGTGCAGCGCATAGTACAGCGCACCCTCAGGGCTGGTCTCTACCAAGTGAATACAGCGATACGGGCCATAAGAACGGTTGAGGGCAGGCTTGCGATCCGACATCAGGCGCGTCTCTTGGTGACAGGCTGACTTGAGTTACATTTAATTATAGCATCAAGCTCGTCTTTGGAGGCGCAGAGATGGGGTGCTTGCTACTCGGTATACAGCTTCAGATAGGCTTCCGCCACCGCGCCCCAGCTGTAACGCGCTTCGATGAGCGCGCGGCCTGCTCGGCCCAAACGCTGCCCCAGAGCAGGATCGCGTAACAGAACCGTCACTTGCTCGGCGATGGATTCGGCGGAGGCGATGAGGGCATGCTCGCCGTGTTGTAAGGCGATTCCGTCTGCGCCTATGGGCGTGGTGACGACGGGGGTTTGCATGGCTAGCGCTTCTAGAATCTTGTTCTTCATGCCTGCTCCCAGGCGCAGTGGAGCGACGAAGGCCGTCGCCTGGGCATAATGAGGCCGCACATCGTCCACGCGCCCTAGCACACGTACCACCTCGCTTTGGCGCGCCAATAGGGTAGGCGGCGGGGCGTGACCCACCAGTTTCAGCACCACCTGAGGAAAAGCAGCGCGCACACGGGGCAGAACCTCCTCGATCAGGAAGAGGGCGGCGTCCACGTTAGGAGCGTACTCATAGTTGCCCAGGAACAGCAGTTCAGCGGGTTGGCGCGCTGCGCTGCCGGGCTGGAAGTAAGCTAGGTCAATCCCGTTGGGGATGACGCGTACGTCCAACGATGGGTTCAGGCGGCGCAGGGCCAGGGCATCAGCTTCGGTCAGCACCACCACTGGCCCGTAGGGCGCGAACATGAAGGACTCGTAGCGGCGCGCCATGTCCAGGCGCAGAGCCGCCACCAGGCCTCCATCCTGGGCGAGGACTCGCTCTGAATACAAGCTGTAGGATTCGTAGGGGGTGATGACGGCCTGCGCTGCGCGTTGGCCCAGCGCAGCGGCACATTCATAGACCTGCACGCCACCGAACAGATGGATGGCGTCGTAGGGGCGTTGGGCAAACTGCTGGACGGTGCGCCACAGGGCGGGATTCCAAGCTTGTTCAGAGCGCTGCGGGAAGCGAGCAGCGGGCCATAATGCGCGTCGCAGCAGAGTCGGCAACGGTCGCGGAGCTTCGTCGAACAGGGTCACATGCTCAAACAGATGACGGTAGGCGTTTGCCTCGGCGTGATCCTGCGAGCGTTGGGCCAGGGCTAGCAGGTCAAACTGCACGCCGCGCCGAGCCAGTTCTTCCGTCAAGTGCCAGACGATCAGCCGATCACCCAGGTGTAGAGGATAGGGTGGACAGCGTGAGATGAGCAGGACGCGCACGTCAGTCTTCCAGCGGGGCGCTGTGCTGGCTCAGCCAAGCGGCGATGGTGTTCACATCGTGCTGACCTTGAGCTACTTCTAGCACAAAATCGTAGGCTTCCTGAGCTGTCCAGGTGGGTTGGCAGCCGTTACGGCGCAGAAACAGGGCGACTGCCTGCGTAGCCGAGCGTTTGTTGCCATCCCAGAACAGATGGTGGGCGGCAATGCTGTGCAGCAGAGCAGCGGCTTTGTCCATCAGGGAGGGATAGGCTTCTGTGCCGAAGGCGCGCAGGCGCGGACGGCGCGCGGCGCTCTCTAGTAGGTGCAGATCGCGCACTTCTGGCAAGAAGCCTAGGGCCTGTTCGGCAGCTTGCAAGATGTCTGCCACCGAAAGATAAACGACGGGCGGCACAGCGCAAGCTCAGTACGATGAAGCGGAGTCGCTGCTGACATGACTGCCTTGTTCGGCGCTGACGATGGCCACGCTGGCAGACGTTCCCAAGCGGTTAGCGCCAGCCTGGAGCATAGCTTGAGCGCTAGCCAGCGTGCGTATCCCCCCTGATGCTTTGATGCCCATCGAGTCGCCGACGACGCGACGCATGAGCGCGACCGCTTCCACCGTCGCGCCGCCCTCGTTGAAGCCGGTGCTGGTCTTGACGAAATCTGCCCCAGCCATGCGCGCCAGTTGGCAGCCGATGACGATCTCTTCGGGGGTGAGCAGCGAGGTCTCCAGGATGACTTTGCACAGGGCGTCGTGTTCGTGACAGACGACAGCTACGTCGCCAATATCTTCGAAGACGGCTAGCAGGTCGCGGCCTTTGAGCGCGCCGATGTGGATCACCATGTCGATCTCGCGCGCGCCTTGTTCCAGCGCCTGCCTGGCTTCATAAGCTTTCACGTGGGGCAAATTAGCGCCCAGCGGGAAGCCGACGACGGAGGCGACCAGCGTCGGGGTCTCGCGCAGCAGTTCCACCGCCAGCGGCACGAAGGCGCTGTTGACGCACACGCTGAAGAAGCCCCACTGACGCGCTTCTAGGCACAGCATCTCGATTTGACGCGCGGTGACTTCGGGCCTGAGCAGGGTGTGATCGATCAGGCGAGCCAGGCCGCCAGTGGGCAACTGACTCAGGTCAGGCCGTGTGCGCCCTGTGCGCGCCTGCGCCTGCGCCTCTCCCAGGATAGCCGTCACCTGACGAATGATGGGTTCAATGGCAAGATCGTTCATCAACGCACCTATACACAATCCATGAGCGACAGTCATTTTGAGCTGAAGCGGAGCTTTGCTAGTATAGCACAGGCCTGCTCAGAGCTGAGATTTTCTCATGATTGCGCAGAGGGTAAACACATGAGGGCTGACAGCTTGTTTTGGCTGTCGATCCTACCCCTTCTTCCCACGAGGAAGGCACTGGGCTAAGCCGCCTGAGCCGCTTCTGCCTGCTCTTGCTTGCCCGTCGGCTTGGGCGTCTGCGGCATCATCACCTGCTCATCGTATGGCTTATCGCCGTAGGCCTTGCGGCGCGACAAGAAGACGATCAGGGCTACGACGAAGGCCAGCACCACCGTCACCTGA
Organism: Anaerolineae bacterium; assembly: GCA_025055175.1. Classification (GTDB taxonomy): domain Bacteria; phylum Chloroflexota; class Anaerolineae; order Aggregatilineales; family Phototrophicaceae; genus JAVQVU01. The sequence goes on from JANWYT010000003.1 coordinate 38,606, forward strand.
GAGCTGTTGATGGTTGTGCCAGGCAAGTAGGCCACCTCTACGCGCAGGAATTCCAGCAGGAAACGGATGACGCTATATTGCATGACGTACAGCAGGAAGAAATCGCCCACTTTGAAGAAAGGCCGATTGCGGCGCTGCGTGTATAGGTTGTACAGGGCGAAGAAAGCCAACAAGCTCCACAGCCCCTCGTACAGGAACAGCGGGTGGAAGAGCGTATCGGCGGGAAAATCAACGGGGCTTGTGTAAGGTGGGACGCGATGAGCCTGACTGATCGTGATACCCCAGGGCAGCGTCGTCGGCGTGCCATAGAGTTCCTGATTGACGTAGTTGGCCCAGCGCCCGATGAACTGCGCTAAAGGCAGAGTGACCGCTGCAATGTCTAGCCAGGGCAGCATGGGCAGCCCTTCATCGGGGAAGGCTTTTTGCCAGGGTTCAGGACGGAACGGCACGAAATTGCGCTTGGTCAGGTTGCGGTAGACCGCCGTCGGCAGCCAGCCAATGAAGCCGAATAGATAGTTGACGGGATAGAACAGCCAATAGAAAAAGCGCGACACAGGATTGTGCAGTGGCCCCAAGTACAGCCATACGCCCAGCAGACCACCCAACACTGCTCCGAAAATGCTCAGACCGCCGCTCCAGACCGCTAGTGGGCCATCTCGCAGGTTGCCGATGTTGGCCAGAAACCAGCTCAGGTCGCGGCAGTCTGCTCCGACGGGCGCATTGGGCTGGCAGCCCAGCACCAGGGCGTTGGGTGGGAAGACGACGAACCACAGGCGCGCGCCGATAATCCCAGGGAAGATCGCCCAGGTCAGGCCACCCCAGACGTGTTCGGGGTCGTATTTGCGCGCTCTGGCCAATCGCGCCGCCACCCAAGCCGCGATCAGCATGGCTGCGACGATGATGATGCCGTAGTAGCGGATTTGGATGTTGCCCAAGAAGGTGTTGCGCAGAAGGATGAACTGCTCCTGAAATTCCATGTGTCACATGCCCTTGTCTTTGAGCGTCTGATAGACGTGCCACAACCGCTGTGCTGCCGTGAAATTCGTGCCGAGCGCCAGGATCAGTATCCCCCAGTCTAGCAGATCGGGGATGAAGAGCATGGTCAGGATGACGATGGTGCGCTCTAGGCGGGTGAACAAACCGATTTTGGCCTCCACGCCCACGCTTTCTGCCCTGGCACGCAAGTAGCTCACGGCGAACGACCCCAGCAGGGCTAACTGCGCAATGACCAGCAAATCCAGGCGACTCTGTGCGGCAAAATGATAACTCAAAGCTGCGAAAATGAAACCGTCAGCATAGCGATCCAGCGCCGAGTCCAACACTGCGCCAAAGCGGCTGCGCTGGCTGATCTTGCGCGCAATTGCCCCATCTAGGGCATCTAGCGGCAGCCCGCCCAACAGCAGCAGCGCTCCCCACTGGAACTGCCCCTGCGCGATGACCAGCGATGCGATCCCTACCAGGCCTAAGCCTGCCCAGGTGATCGTGTCCGGATGGACGCCCAGGCGGTGCAGGGCGCTGGCGATGGGATCAAGGACAGCGTGGGTCTGCTGGCGGATACGATCCGTGAAGGTCTCTGACGAGTAGGGCATGGCGCGGCTCTTGGCTCTTGTCTTGTGGCGCAGTCTAGGCTAAGATGATGAGCATATCGGGGCGTGGCGCAGTCCGGCTAGCGCGCTTCGTTCGGGTCGAAGAGGTCGTGGGTTCAAATCCCGCCGCCCCGACAGCATACACAACACTCTGGGTTTGCTGCGCTGTGTGCATTGTAGCGCCCAAAAGCACCTCTGTTAAGCCAGCGTTCAGCCTGAGCCGGGCCGCGCGACCATCTCCTCTACGCTGAACGTGTACGAGATGAAGTACGACTCGCCGATCAACAGTGTTTGCAGCTTTTGATGTTTGAGCGGCCCTTGAGCCTGATCGGTGTGTGATCGGCCGAACAGCACTTTGGTCTCCAGGCCATGCCGCTCTAGTATAGGAGCGCAGGCTTCAGCTAGGGCTTGGGGCATTTGGCCTAAGAGGCCGCCGCCGCTGACCAGCAGCTCATAGAGCGGCTTGTCTAGGCTGAAGTATTCAGGGAAGTGACGCCAGCCTCTAAATGTGCTGGCATGGGCCTGGGCTAGCTCAAGGGCCAGCGCATGAGCGTCATCGGGCTGACCGCGAAAGAACAGAGCTGCTGGCGCCTGAGTGTACTGCCACAACAATGGATGATCGTCCACCCAAGCAAGCTCTGTCGTCGTCATCCCCAGATTGCTGATGCGATGTTCGATTGCGCCCACCACGCGGATGATATAGCTACGGATGGGGTGTAGGCCCTTGATGGCTTCTTCGTAGCGGGCCGTCTGGATGATGAGCTGAATCTCGGTGGGCATAGCGCCGACCTGGGCGACTAAGAGGGCTGCGTGCCGATCTTCGCCCTGCATGTCGGCCAAGAGTTGATGTCGTTTAGGCATGATGGCGCGCCTTCCTTGCGCGTGGTGAGCTAACTTGTGAGTGTGTCCCCTAAATGCCTGAGGATTATGCCCAGGCGCGGCCTTTGTTACAATGGACTCATTGCCGCAAGGAAGGATCGTCATGCCGTATCTCACCCCCACCTACCTCATCCACCTCAACTTGCCTGACATGCTCCCGGAGGCGTTGGCTCTAGCCGGCCAAATCATTCGCGAGGGCGGCCTGGTGGCCTTTCCGACGGAGACAGTCTATGGGCTAGGGGCGAATGCCCTGGATGAGCAGGCGCTGGCTCGTATCTTCGCTGCCAAAGAGCGCCCCACTAGCGATCCCATCATCGCTCATGTGGCCTACTTGGAGCAGGTGGCAGAGTTGGCCCAAGACATCCCGCCTGAAGCAGAAGCGCTAGCGCGCGTCTTCTGGCCAGGGCCGCTGACGCTGGTCTTGCGCAAGCGTCTCCACGTCCCCGACTTACTAACCGCTGGCCAGCCCACTGTCGCGGTGCGCCTGCCCGACCATCCCATCGCTCGCGCTTTCATCGAAGCTGCCGAACGTCCCATCGCCGCACCCAGCGCCAACCGCTTCAGCCGCCCCTCGCCTACCCGCGCCGAACACGTGCTGTACGACTTGAGTGGGCGCGTCGACGTCATCCTGGATGGCGGCCCGACACCCATCGGCCTAGAGTCGACCATCGTCGATTTCAGCCAGCCCGACGAGCCGCCGCGCTTGCTGCGCCTGGGTGGCCTACCCCTAGAAGCGCTGCGCGCCCATCTGCCTACTCTGAGCCTGCCCGTTCTGCGCTTGAACGCCGATCAGCCTGCCCCGGCTCCTGGCACGCTGCTCAAGCACTACGCCCCGACTGCCGAAGTCGTCCTGTTCCGAGGCCAGGATGAGGCAGCGCTGCGTCGAGCTTTGCGCAGCGCTGCCGAAGCGCGCCTCGCACAAGGCCAGCGCCTGGCGGCTTTGCTGCCTGATGGTTGGGTGAATTGGTTGACGGGCCTGCCCATCCAGGTCATGGCCTGGGGAGAAGACTCGGCGCAGCGCAGCGCGCGCCTGTTTGCTGCTCTGCGCGAGTTGGAGCAACAGCCGATCGACGCCATTTTGGCCTGTGCGCCGCCTCAAGTAGCTCACGATGGCCTGGACATGGCCGCTTGGGATCGTCTGCTGCGCGCCGCCGAGGGTCGCTTCCACGACGTTTAGGACGCAGGAGGCCGCAAGCGTTCGGCGTAGCGCGCTTGCGGATAACCTGCTTCGCGAGCATGAGCGATGGCGGCTTCTACATCATAAGGCACGGCTCGCAGGTCGACGCTGAGCGCGCCATCTTCGCTAAACGTGAGCAAGGCCCATTCAGCCAGGCCTGGCTTGCCGAAGCTGAGGCCGACGCTGCCAGGGTTGACGACGCGCCAGCTTCTCACCTGCCGATCCATCGCCAGATGGGTGTGACCGCACAGGGCCAAGCGTCCTTGCCGATCTAGCAGGGCATCGGCGGCCTCTTCATCGGGCGAATCGGGCCTGAGGCTGGTCGGCTCGTCGTCGCCAGGGATGGCGTGGAAGCCGATGACGACGCCATGGTTTGGCACGTCCAAGCTCAACTCGCGGCCCACGATCTCCGCCAAGAAGGCATAGTCGTCGTAGCTGAGCTGAGCCAGCCCCCAGTTGAGCGCATCGTCGCGCTCACGGAACGACGCGACGCGACGTGCTAGGCCGTCGGCGTCCTGAGCGGGAGGCGTGTTGGGGCGCTGCCCGCGCACCAGATAACGATCGGTATTGCCGCCGATGACCTGGCACTTGTCCTTGCCGTGCATCTCGATTAGGGCGCGCAGACGCGCAATGCAGGCGCCAGGGCGCGGCCCAAAAGCCGCCAAGTCGCCCAAGACCCACAGCTTGTCAACGTCGCCGACGCTGTGCAGATCGCTGAGCATGGCTTCAAAGGCCGTTTCGTTGCCGTGAATGTCGCCGAAGACTGCTAAGCGCATGAGGACTCCTGTTGGGGGCTAATCAGACAACAGATAACAGGCGATGAGGTGGGCGCTGTGGATCAGGGCGTCGCGGTGAGTGCGTTCGTAGCCGTGTGAGGACGCTACCCCAGGGCCGATCAGGGCGACGGCAGCGCCGCCACCACTGCGCCAGTAGGCTGTGCCATCGGATGAATAATGGGGGTAGATATCTATTTTATGGGCAATGTCGTGAGCCTGAGCCAGAGCGCGCAGCTTGGCGGTCAATTCGTAGTGGTATGGCCCGCCGCTGTCCTTGGCGCAGATCGATGTGCTGAATTCGTCGCCGTTCTGACCGCTGCCCAGCGCGCCCATATCGATGGCCACCAGCTCGGCCAGGTCAGGTGGGAAGCCATGTGCGCCGCCGTGTCCCACCTCTTCGTAGTTGGCGATGAGGATATGAGTCGTCTGCTGCGGCCTGTGACCTGCCTGGCGCAAGGCCAGCAGCGCGCCGTATACGCAGGCTACGCTGGCCTTATCGTCCAAGAAGCGCGACTTGATGAAGCCGCTGCTGGTCTGTTCTACGCGCGGATCGATGAAGATGAAGTCGCCGACTTCTATGCCCAGGGCGCGCGTTTCAGCTTCGCTGCTGACGCGCTCGTCCAGGCGCACCTCCATCGTCTCTGGGGTGCGTTTGGCCTCGGCGGCATCGCGATTGACGTGGACGGAGGGATTGATCAGCATAAACGTGCCGCGATAGCGCCTATCATCGTGGGTGCGCACGGTGACGTTCTCAAACTCCGCGCCGTTTAGCAGCAGGCCGCCCAGCGGCGTTACCTTTAGCGTGCCGTTAGCCTTCACCTCTCTCACCATCAGGCCAAGCGTATCGACGTGAGCGGTCAAGCCGCGTGGAGCGTCGTCATGCTGGCCCTGCCAGCGCAGCAGCAGCGCGCCTTTGGGCGTCTGGCGCAGGCTCAGGCCGTCAATTCTCAGAGCGGAGAAGGCCTGCTCGCACAAAAGTATGGCTTCGGTGGTGTAGCCTGTGGGGCTGGGCGTGTTCAGCAGGTCGACCAGAAAATCAACCATTGGCGACATAGGGATGTTCATAGCGTGCCTCTGGTTGGCCCTCAGGGAGTACACCAGGCTGCCTGGCAGAAGGTCGCGCCGCTCACTTCATCGACGTTGGGCAGGGCGCGCCAGGTCTCGTCGTCCAGTCCCAGTCCGCTGCGATCCACATACAGCAGGAAGCCCTCGCCTTGTACCAGCGTCATCGTCGAGAAGCGCACGTAGCTGCGAGCGACGGGGACGAAGGGCGTGCCGCTGGGGATGACGCCGGCGCGGCGCGCGGCGCCGCGGTCGAAGAAGCCCACCGCAAAGTTGGTCGGGATGACGAATTCGGGCGGTGGCGCGTTTTGGGCGATGATCTCGGCGCGAATGCTGAACAAGTCCTGTTCAGCGGGGCGCGTCAGCAGCACCGTCTCGCTGTAGGCGGCGAGGGCCTGCTCTAGGGCGGCGCAGTAGACGCGCGGATCAGCCACTTCTGGCACGCTGAGGACGAAGCCGCTGCCGCGCTCCAGCAGAGCCACCAGGGTTTGAGTGGCGCGATTGCAGCGATAGAGCGTCTCGCTGCCGCGCCAACCGGACGGACGCACGTCGCGACCTAGTAGCAAGTCGGCGGCCAGCTCCAAGTCGTGGCGGATGTCGCGGGCGATGTGGAAGGGCGTGCTGGCGACGATCCCGAACCAGCCCTCTGGAGCGCTGCCCAGGCGATCTGCGATCATGACCTCCAAATCTAGGCGCACCAGCAAATTAAGCTGAGGATTGGCAGGGTCTAAGCTGCCATTCCAGCCTTCTGGGCGGCCCACGCCATAGACCTGAGCCGCCAGAAGCTCCAAATCGGCGCGCGCGTCGATCAGCAGTTGAGTAATTTCCTCTGGGCTGAGCAGCGAGGTTGGCGTGACGACGGCAGGCGGGAGAGCTGATTGTGATGCTTCCTCGTCGGGTAGATCAATGGCCTCTCCATCGTCCACCAGACCGACTTCGGGCGCAGACGTGGGGACAGCGGGGCGCGCTTCTTCTGTGCTGATGGGCGCAGGCGCGATGACCGTCCCTATCAGGCCAGCTAGATCGGCTTCGGCCTGGGCTAGGGCGGCGGGGCTGTTAGGATAGAGGCCCAGCGGGCCGACTTCGCTGTTGACGTTGGCCAGGGCATAGCGCACGAAGCCAATCACCTGGGGCGCAATTAGGCTGTTGTCGGTGACGTAGAGGTAGAGCGGACGAGCCAGCGGATAAGCGCCGCTGGCCACCGTCTCGGCGGTGGCGGTGACGCCGTTGAACGGCACAGCGCGCACTAGGGCAGCGTTGCGGTTGGCCAAGCCTGCTCCTACGAAGCCGACGGCGTTGGGATTAGCGCCTATGCCCTGGATCAGGATGTTCTGATCGGTGCTGAACTGCGTGCCGATACCTAGCAACAGTGGACGAGCGTCGCCGCCGAAGACCACGCGCACAAAAGCTTGGAATTCCGCCGTCTCTTGGGAAGGCAGCAGGCGCACGATAGGCTGCGCCGCGAAGGTGGGGCGCACCTCGTTCCAATTCAAGGCGCCGCTGAACAGCAGTTGGGCTTCCGACGCAGTGACGTCTGTGAAGAAGGTGTTCTGCTGGCTGGTGACGATCAGCAGGGCGTCGTTGGCCAGGCGCAATCCGGCCACCCGCCGACCAGCAGCCTGGCAGGCGGCGCTCTCGTCGGGGCTGATGAGTCGATCTGTCAAGGCCACGTCCAGAGCGCCCTGGCACAGGGCGACTAGCGCGGCGGCGCTGTCGCTGGCGCGCAGGTTGATGTTGCCGCGGAAGCCAGCCAGACCGAACAGCGTGCTGAGGTTTTGCACCAGCGGCACGACGCTCGGACTGCCGCTGACGCGAACATCTCCGCTCAGACTGGCAGGATCGATGACGGGAGCTTGCGCCTGGGCCAGGCCCAGCGCCCAAGCCAGCAGCAGAACAGAGAGAGATTGAAGGAAGGGCTTGTCGTTCACGGGGCTTACTCCGATACAACTTGGGTGGCTAGGCCGCTCGTGCCGTCGGCAGGGGCAGGCGCCGAGTCGCGCATGACGCCAGGAGCTTGAACGGCCAGAGCGTACAAACCGCTGTTGTCCATGAACTGCACGCCAGAGCCTATCTGGATGACGTTCTCCCACAGAATGCGCGCTAGGTTGCCTTCCACCCAGCGTTGTGAGCCGTCGGCCAGCGCACCCAGGTCAAGGCCGGCGCTGGCTGAATCCCAGTAGATGGTGGGGAAGAAAGGATCGGGGCGAGTGGGTTGGACGCTGACCCAGACGCCCTGGGGTATGAATTGGCGTGGGGTGCGTCCTAGTTCACGACAGCGCCTCAGGATAGCGTCGAAGTAGCCTACTTCCCAGTCGGCGTAGGCGTCGGTGACGTGGCGGCGTCCATTGACGTTGACGACGAGCTGTTCGTAGGTGGGGACGCTGGCGCTGGGGATTTGCAGAGGATAACGTTCTTCGTAGGTATAAATGCGATAAACGACGGTTAGTTCGCTGATAAAGTCGCTGATGACAGAATCGCTGAGGAAGTCGAACAGGACGCGCAGTGTGCCGCTCGGCCCGTCCACCGTCCAGACAGCGCGCCCATCGCCGTAGATGGTACACAGGGGGATGTCGTTGCGCATGATGAAGGGGTCGCGCTGGCCGCCGACGATGTCAGCGCGAAAGACGACGTTGAGTGGATCGCGATCCCAACGTACCACGCTGGGCGCGCCATCTTGTGCCGATGATGGTGGAGTGGGTTCGCCCTGGCAGGCGCTCAGGGCTAGGCTGAGGCAGAGGAAGGACAGTGCTAGGAAAGGCGAATGACGCATTTATGGGGAAACCTCGCAGTCGTTTGAGGGGGCTGCCACTAGTGGCAACCCCCCGTGCGGATACGATCAGTTCCAGGGATTGCGACCGCGCTGGCCCTTGCTGCGCGGTTCATCGTCGCGACCCTGGCGCAACAGGGTGCGGCGGGCTTTCTGTACGTCGCTCTCATGCTTCAGCAAGACAGTGAGGGTGGTCTCTAGCGTCTTCTGATCGATGTTGTCGGCATTGAGCATGACCAAGGCTTTGGCCCAGTCGATGGTCTCGGAGACGCTGGGGTGCTTCTTCAGATCGGCGCCGCGCAAACTCTGGACAATTTCGACGGCCTGGGCGGCCAGCTTCTCGCTGATGGCTGGGACGCGCGTGCGCACGATGTTCAGCTCAGACTCGTAGCTGGGGTAATCGACGAACAGGTAGAGGCAGCGGCGCTTGAGGGCTTCGCTCAGTTCGCGGGTGTTGTTGCTAGTGAGCAGGACGAAAGGGGTGTGTTTGGCCTTAATCGTGCCGAGTTCTGGGATGGAGACCTGAAAATCGCTGAGAATCTCTAGCAGGAAGGCTTCAAATTCGGCGTCGGCGCGGTCGATTTCGTCGATCAGCAACACGACCGGCTGATCGCTGGTGATGGCCGCCAACAGGGGGCGCGCCAGCAGGAAGCGCGGGCTGAAGAAGACGTTGTCTTCTTGGGCCAGCCGATCCGCTGCGGCTGTCAGGCTATCAGCTTCGCTGAGCAGCTGGCTGAGCTTGTCGCGCAGCAGTTGGGTGTAGAGCATTTGCTTGGCATATTCCCACTCGTATAGAGCCTTGCTCTCGTCTAGCCCTTCGTAGCACTGGAGGCGGATGAGAGGCATGCCCGTCGCCCCCGACCAAGCCTTGGCCAGTTCGGTCTTGCCGACGCCAGCCGGCCCTTCCGCCAACAAGGGCTTGCCCAGTTTGCTGGCCAGAAACATCACCGTCGCAATCTCATCGGTGGCGATATACTGCTGTTCGCTCAGTTTCGTCGTCACCTGGCCTACGTTATTCAACATACGCTTTCCTTAGTCGTTTAGCTATACTGTTTACTATACTCCGCAAAGCGAGATTTGTACAAGCGGGCCAAGCGTTGGAAGGAGATGCGCGACATGGACGAGCTGGCTGCCCAAGTCGGACGCTTGTTCGTGGTGGGCTTTGAAGGGACGACCGCTCCCCTCTACCTGCTGGAATGGTTGGCTGAAGGTCGCGTCGGCGGGGTTATCTTGTTCGCACGCAACGTCGAATCGCCGTCTCAGCTCGCGGCGCTGACCAGCGGCCTGCGCGTTGTTGCGCCGCGCCCCATCCTCATCGGGATCGACCAGGAGGGCGGCACGGTGGCCCGTTTGCGCGGCAGCTTCACTGAGAGTCCTTCTGCAATGGCTCTTAGCAACAGCAATGACGAAGCGCAGGCTGAGCGCTGCTATGGCGTGCTGGGGACGGAAATGCGCGCTCTGGGGATCAACTGGGATTATGCGCCAGTGGTGGACATCAGCTACAACAGGGAAAACCCCACTGTCGGGGTGCGTTCGTTCGGCACGCAGGGCAGCCGCGTGAGCCGCTACGCCGCCGCGGCCGTGCGCGGCCTGCAAAAGCAGGGGGTGGCGGCCTGCGCCAAGCACTTCCCTGGCCTGGGCAACACAGCCATCGACACCCATGTGGCCCTGCCGACGATCGATACGCCACTGGATCATCTACTGGCTCACGATTTACTGCCCTACCGCACCCTGATGGCTGAAGGCGTGGCGTCTATCATGACCACTCATACCATCTACGCCGCGCTAGACGAGCAATACCCTGCCACCCTGTCACCGCACGTCATCCAGCGCCTCATCCGCCAGGAACTGGGCTACGATGGCCTGGTGACCAGCGATTGCATGGAGATGAAGGCCATAGCCGATCATTACGAGCCAGGCGCATACGCCGTCCTGGGCGCGTTGGCTGGCCTGGATGTGATCCTGGTGAGCCACACGCGGGCCGCGCAAGAAGAAGCCTATCGTGGGCTACTGGCGGCAGTTGAAGACGGTCGCGTGCCGCTAGCGCGCATCAGAGAAGCTAATCGGCGCATCGAAGCCTTGCTGGCGCGCTATGCCATCGCTGAACAGCCTAACCTGCAAGCCATCGCTACGCCCGAACATCAACAGATTGTGTTGGAAGCTGCTCGTCTGGGGCTGCGCGCAGAGCAGCACAAGCCACTGAAACAGCCTATTGTCTGGGGGGAAGGGGTGGCTGTCGTCGAATTCGCCAGCGTCCTGGAGACCGAAGTGCTGGAGAGCGGCGGCGCGACCGGCCTGTACAGCGCTATGCAGCAGCTCAGCCTGTCGGCTCGGTACGTAGCCCTCAAATCCAGCGAAGACGATCCTCAAGCTTGGGAGACGGCTCAGCGGCTGGCTCGTGAAGCAGACCTGTTGATCGTCGTCACGCGCAACGCCCACCTGCTGCCTGTGCAGCAAGCGCGCGCCACCGCACTGGCCGAGGCAGCTCGCGACCTGATCTTCATCCACGCGCGCAATCCCTACGACGCCGAGGTGCTGCCCACGCCTCACGCTACCATCGCCACTTATGGCGACGCCGCTCCACAACTGCGCGCCGCTTTGGAACGCCTGATCCAAGCTGAGCCGACCATCCAGCCGCTCTACTACCAACAGGCCTAGAACATGCCCACGACTCTCTATGGCATTGATCTGCTGCAACGCGACAGCCTCCAACCTCTGCGCGGATTGCGCGTCGGCGTCCTCACCCACCTGGCGGCCAACGACAGCCGTCTGCGCACTACCCACAGCTTGTTTGCGCGCCAAGCCGGCGAGAAATTTGGTTGCCAAGTGGCAGCTTTCTTCGCGCCTGAACATGGTCTGATCGGCTCAGAAGCTGATGGCATTCACATCGCCACCCAACCCGATCCGCTGTCTGGTCTGCCCGTTTATTCGCTCTATGGGGAGGCTCAGCGCCCCAGCCCTGACATGCTGATGGGGTTGGACGCCCTAGTTTGCGACTTGGTAGACATTGGCGTCCGCTACTATACCTTTTTGTGGACGCTCTCACACGCTATTGAAGCAGCAGGCGAAGTCGGCCTGCTCGTCTATGTTTTGGATCGGCCCAATCCGTTGGGCGGACGGATGGTAGCTGGTGGTGGCCTGGACGCAGGCGTCAGCAGCCTGGTAGGCCGCTACACCATACCCATTCTGCACGGCATGACGATAGGCGAAGCAGCCCTCTATCTGAATGAGCGCCATAACCCTACGCCCGCTCAACTCTACATCGTCCCTTGCGCGCACTGGCGACGCGACATGACCCACGATCAGACGGGCCAGCCCTGGATTCCGCCCTCGCCCAACATGCCTAACTGGCTGACAGCGTTGCACTACGGCGGCTCGTGTCTGTTAGAAGGCACGAATCTCAGCGAAGGACGCGGCACGGCCCTGCCTTTTCAGATCGTAGGCGCGCCCTTCATCAACGACCCGTACCGCCTGGCCGACGTGTTGAACGCGCAGGATTGGCCAGGTGTCGGCTTCCGCCCTGTCTTCTTCAGGCCGACGGCGAGCAAGCACGCTCAGCAAGTGTGCGGTGGCGTGCAGGCCCACATCACAGACGCAGCACGCTTTCAGCCTCTGGCTGTGTGGTTGGGGGTGCTGGCCATCCTAGCGCGCGCCCACGGCGAACGGATCGTCTGGAATGCTCACTTCGATCGCCTGGCTGGCGGCCCGCGCCTGCGCCTCGTGCTGGAGAGCGGCGAACCGCTTCGGCCGTTGCTGGACGAGTGGCAGGACTACGCGGCGAATTTCGCCCAAGCGCGCCAACCCTACTTGCGCTATGACTGAGCATACCGTCCTGAGGCAGGCCATTGAGCCACTCATCGCCGACTATTTGGCGACGGGCGTCCCTGCAGCTGCCATCGAAGTACGGCGCGATAACCAGGTGCTGCTGCGCCATGCCTGGGGACGGATCGACGAAGCGAGCGCGCCCTGCACCCTAGACACGCGCTTTGACTTGGCCAGCCTGACCAAGCTGTTCACCACGACGGCGCTCTTGACCCTGGTGGCGCGGGGACGAGTAGCTCTGGATGATCCGCTGGTGGCTCATGTGCCTGATTTCGGTGGGCCTGCGCGCGGCTACGACGGCGGCGTTGATCCGCACAGCAAGCAACCCTTGCCAATGAATGACGCGCTGACGGGCCAAGCGCAAGACCCTCAGCGCGTCACTCTGCGCCATTTGCTGACACACAGCAGTGGCTTGGCTGCCTGGCGGCCTGTCTACGCAGCAGCTGGCCCGCCTCCTGTCCCACCTGACCAAGTCGATCCTGTGCCGCGCGCTGAACGCTGGCGACGTGGCCTGGCCTTCGTCGTCAGCGCGCCCTTTGTTGACCCGATTGGCGCGCGGGTGCGCTACAGCGACTTGGGCTTCATGCTGTTGGGCGAAGTCGTGGCGCGCTTGCACGGCGGCGACCTGAAGCAGGCTATTGCAGAGCTGGTGCTGCGCCCAGCGGGCTTGACCACCATCACCTACAGCCCCATGCAGCATGGCGTTCCGCGCGCCCTGATCGCTCCGACGGAAGATGACCCTGCTTGGCGTGGAAGGCGCATCTGGGGCGAAGTCCACGACGAAAACGCCTGCGGCCTGGGCGGGGTGGCGGGTCATGCCGGTTTGTTCGGCGCGCTGCAAGACGTGGCCCAGTTTGGCGAGACTTGGCGCAGCGCTCCGCAGGTCTGGGGCATGTCCACCGACTTGCGCGCTGAGGCTACTAGCCCTCACATCATCTACGAAGGCGAAGCCCGCGGCTTGGGCTGGCTCATTCGCACGCCAGAGCTGCTCTCTACGGGGCGGCACATGCCCGATGGCGCGCATGGCCACACCGGCTTCACGGGGACTTCGCTCTGGATCGATCCCTTCCACCGCTTGACTGTCGTCATCCTGACCAATAGCGTCTACGTAGGTCGCCACATCTTTGATCCGCGCCCGCTGCGGCAGGCCGTGCATGAGGCCATCTATGAAGCGCTCGGCTTGGCTGCATCATGACTGAGGAGAGTGGAACATGAAGATCATCGGGCTGATGAGCGGCACGAGCGCTGACGGTGTGGACGCAGCCTTGTGCGAGGTGGAAGGCGCGCCGCCACGTTTGCAGGCGCGCCTTCTGCATGCCGCCACCCATCCATACGACGAGGCGATGCGCGCGCGCATTCTGGCCTGCTGCCAAGTAGAGACCAGCAGCGTGCAGGCGATCTGTACTCTCAATGTCGATTTAGCCAAGACCTTCGTGCAGGCTATCTTCACTCTGTTGGACGAAGCCGAAGTGCTGCCCGCTGAGGTGGATTTGATCGCCTCGCATGGCCAGACAATTTGGCACAACGTCGATTCTCAGGGTCAGGTAACAGCCACGCTGCAAATCGGCGAAGCCAGCCTGATCGCCGAGTGGACGGGGATCACCACCCTGCACAACTTCCGCGCGCGCGACGTGGCTGCTGGTGGGCAAGGTGCGCCGCTGACGGGCTACGTTGATTGGGTGCTGCTGCGCCACGAGACGCGCTGGCGAGCTATCCAGAACATCGGCGGCATGGGCAACGTCAGCTTCTTAGCGCCGCTCAGCCAGACCGACGCCGAGCCTCTGGCCTTTGATACAGGGCCGGGCAACGCCCTGCTAGATGCGGCTGTCGCTTTCATGACCGAAGGCGCATTGCATTACGACGAGGGTGGGGCTTGGGCCGCCGAAGGCCAAATCGACGAGGCCTGGTTGACCGAGCTGCTGGCGCATCCTTACTACGCTCAGAAGCCCCCCAAGACGACGGGTCGCGAGACCTTCGGGGTGGCGCTGGCAGTGCGCCTAGTGGCGCAGGGTCGGGAGCGCGGCCTCAGCGACGCCGACATCCTGGCCACGCTGACCGCCCTCACCGCTGCGAGCATTGCCGACGCCTATCGGCGTTTCGCCCCTGGCCCGATCGATGAGATCGTCATTGGCGGCGGTGGCGCGCACAACCTCACCTTGCTGCGCCTGATCGAACGCTACAGCGGCGGGCGCGTGCTGAGCCACGAAGACATTGGCCTGTCCAGCGACTTCAAAGAAGCGCTGGCCTTCGCCGTGCTAGGCCACGAGACCTGGCACAATCGTCCCGCCAGCCTGCCCAGCCTGACTGGCGCCGAACACGCCTGCGTCCTGGGCCAGATCACCCCTGGCGCCAACTATGCGGCTCTGCTACGCAAGACCTTTCTGAGATGAACGGTTGCAACGCTCGGCACTATGGTGATAATGAGACTCATTGGCCAACAACCAGGAAAGATGGTTGGTTCTTGTCCACCAGCCCACTTACAACCTTCCCAGAGCGACATGATCCCCGACTCGGTTTCCTCCTTTTACCTGGGCCTGGATGGCGGCGGCAGCATGCTGCGAGCTATGCTGGCCGATTGCACGCTGAAGCCCATTCGCCAAATCCGCCATCCGCGCTCCGTCAACCTGGCCACCCTGGGCTACGACGAGGTGCGCGCCCGCCTGTTCGCTGCTCTGGACGACGTTCTGCAAAGTCAGGAGGTGGCCCAGGTGCGCGCCTGCTGCGTTGGTCTGGCCGGCGCGGAGCAGCACCTGGATTGGCTGAGAGCTGTTCTGGGCGAACGCCTGCCCAACGTTCCCGTCGTCGCAGTCAACGATGGCGAAATTGCCCTGGTGGGGGCGCACGGACGACGCGAGGGCGCGTTGATATTGGCTGGCACAGGCAGCATAGGTTACGCCATCACGCCTCAGGGCGACTCGTACTTCGTGGGCGGCTGGGGCTATCTGCTAGATGACGAAGGCAGCGGCTTCTGGTTGGGCAAACAAGCCTTGCGTCTCTTGGCTCGGTGTGCCGACGAAGGCCGCCTGGACGTGCGCACCGAACGAATCATGCAAACGATGGGTATTCAGGCAGCGCGCCAGCTCATCTCTTGGGCTTACGATGAACATCCTTTCACGGCGCGCAAGATCGCCAGCCTAGCAGTCCTGGTGCTGGAACTCGCACAGGCGGGTGACCAGTGGGCGACTCAGGTCGTTGAAGCAGCGGCCCAGTCCCTGCTGAAGATGGCTGATAACCTGGCGACGCGCTGGCCAGGCCAGGCCATGCCCATTGCGCTGGTTGGTGGTCTGCTGGAACACGACACGCTGCTGCGCCAGCGCCTCTTGGAACTGTTGCACCAACGCGACTACACTATCCGCGAAGCGCCACTCCATTCTCCGCTGGAGGGGGCAGTCTGGTTAGCACGCCATCTCTATCCCTGCAAGTGAGGCCTATGAATAGCACCGAATCTCAGAACCCCCATTCTCTGCACCTGGATCAGATGTCCATTTTGGAAGCCGCGCGAGCCATGAACGCCGTCGATCAGACCGTAGCTCTGGCCGTGCAGCAGGCCATTCCACAGATTGTCCAGGCGGTGGAGGCTATCGTCGCGACCTTCCGACGGGGCGGACGTTTGATCTACCAGGGCGCTGGCACTAGCGGACGCCTGGGAGTGCTGGACGCTGTCGAGTGCGTCCCAACCTTCGGCGTGTCTTATGAAATGGTGCAGGGCCTGCTGGCTGGCGGTCTGAGCGCCATGTTCTCTGCTGTAGAAGGCGCAGAAGACGATCCTGAACTGGCCGTGACCGATTTGAAAGCTATTGGTTTCAGCGCCGATGATGTGCTGGTGGGGATTGCCGCCAGCGGCAAGACGCCCTACGTCCTGGGTGGAATCGCTTATGCGCGTCAGCTCGGCGCGCGCACAGTTGGCCTGGCCTGCAACCAACCCAGTCCCCTGCTGGAACAGTGCGACATCCCTGTTGCCCTGTTGACAGGGCCGGAGTTCATCACGGGCAGCACGCGCCTCAAGGCTGGCACAGCCCAGAAGATGACGCTCAACATGCTCAGCACGCTCAGCATGGCCCAAATAGGCAAGGTCTATGGCAACCTGATGGTCGACGTGTCCATCACCAATCAGAAGCTACGCGAACGCGGTGAGCGGATCATCATGCAGCTTGCCCAGGTGAGCCGAGAGGAAGCCGCGCGCGCGCTGGACGCTGCAGCGCAGCAGGTCAAGGTGGCTATCGTCATGCTCCGACGCGGCGTAGACGCGGCTCAGGCGCGTCGGCTCTTGGAGGAAGCGGAAGGCTATCTGCGCCGCGTCATCGGGGACGTGTAGTTAGCCACGTCCGTCGCGCAGCATCTGAGCGAACTCGTGAGGCATATCGGTGGCTTCGATGGCCTGAGCGGCGCGCTCCACGTCGTATGGCACACGGATGAACTGTACCTCTAAAGTCGTGCCTTCGGCGCTGAGGACGACGTAGCAGGCCTGAGGATTGTCGTCTTTGGGCTTGCCCACGCTGCCGGCATTGACCACGTGCCGTCCGCTGGGCAGCACCTTGTGGTAGGGTAGATGAGTATGCCCGCACACCAAAACATCGACCCCTGCTTCATCTAGCAAGCGTTCGAAGCTGGCGTCGCTACGATCAGCGTACAAGTATTCGTTGACCTTGCGTGGACTGCCATGCACCAGCAACACCTGCAAGCCATCCAACTGGACAGGGATCGTCATAGGTAGACTGCGCAAATAGGCCTTGTGATCGGCTAGAGTGTGGCGGTTCGTCCAAGCAATGGAACGCTCGCCCAGAGCCTGCGCTTCTGGCGTTCGATAGGCGCAGCCGCAATCGTCGCTGTCGTGGCCCACGCCCTGATCGTAGTTACCCATCAGAGTAGGGATGGCGCGCTCGCGAATGATCTGCACAACTTCGTTAGGGAACGTGCCATAGCCCACCAGGTCACCCAGACAATATAGGTTATTCAGGTTGCGCGCTTCCATATCGGCCAGCACTGCTTCTAGGGCGGGCAGATTGCCGTGAATATCGCCAAAAATGGTGATGGATTGGCCCATGTTTCGAACTCCTGCTCAAGCGTTGGTCATCCTAAACAAAAGTTTAACCCATCGATGGTCATCGTTATATTAACGATGATCGACTCT
Source organism: Anaerolineae bacterium (assembly GCA_025055175.1). Taxonomy (GTDB): domain Bacteria; phylum Chloroflexota; class Anaerolineae; order Aggregatilineales; family Phototrophicaceae; genus JAVQVU01. The sequence continues at coordinate 55,806 of JANWYT010000003.1, forward strand.
CAATTAAGCCTGCATGAAAACGCTGAACCGACGCTTCGACGATGAATGGGTTGCTGGCCGCGAGCTGACCTTCGACGTACAGCTCTGCTCGGAACTCTTATCTCCCGCCTTTCCCTTTGGGGTCGGAGACTTTAGAGGGGAGGGCCAAAAAGTTACAAGCCTTCAAGTGTCTGTTTTAGGCCGACCTAGCCAGCGCGCCAGCGCCAGGACGAGGCCTAGCAGGGCGAAGCCCATTGCGGCGCTACACACGCTCAGCACAAATTCGGCGCTATCGCGCGGGACGAGCAGTGCGCTCACTAGCCCGCAGCCCCCCAGGAAGAAGGCCACCTGCAAAAAGCCGCGCAGCCCGTCGCGACTCATCCGCCCGCCTGCTCATCGATGTAAGGGCGGAGCTGACCCTGCTGCACAGGGATACAGGCTACCTGCTGTGCGAAGCCCTCGGCGACGTCTAGATGTGGCACATGGACATCACACACCCTCCCAACGTAGAAAGGACAGCGCGGGTGGAAAGCGCAGCCTGGCGGAATGGCCGTCAAGCGCGGGATATCGTCGCTGCGCAGACGCATGGGTTGTTTGCGGCGCGTCACGTCAGGATCGGCTTCTGGCACGGCCTGCAGCAAAGCGCGCGTGTAGGGGTGAGCGGGCTGGCCGATCACGTGCGGCGTCGGGCCAAGCTCTACCACGCGGCCCAGATACATGACGCCGATCCGTCCTCGCCAGGCGAAATACTTGGCCAGAGCCAGATCGTGAGTGATGAAGACGATGGCCATGCCGAATTCATCGCGCAGGCGGTGCAGCATCTTCAGAATGCCGATGCGGATGCTCACATCGACCATGCTCACTGCTTCGTCGGCTACGATCAAGCGCGGTTGCACCGTGAGAGTGCGGGCAATGCTCACGCGCTGGCGCTGGCCACCGCTGAGCTGGTGCGGATACTTGTTGACGATGTCGCCCGGCGGCGTCAGGTCGACCATCGTCAATAGCTCCCAAATGCGGCGGCGCAGCTCGGCGCGCGACTTCACCAGTTTGTGGCGCAGCAGCGGGAAGGACAGGATTTGTTCGATGGTATGGGCTGGATTGAGGCTAGCGAAGGGGTCTTGATGGACGATCTGATAATCGCGGCGCAGTTGAGCCTGTTCTGCGCGGCGGTAGGCGCTGCGCGGCTTGCCCTGGATCAGCACCTCGCCGGCGCTGGCCTCCAGTAGGCCGACGATGATCTTGCCCGTGGTTGTCTTGCCACAGCCCGACTCGCCCACCAGGCACAGAATCTCGTTGGGCTGGACGCTGAGGTTGACGTCTTGCAAGACGGGGATCGTCTGCCTGTCTTTGACGAAGGTGCGGTAGACGCCGCGCAGTTCAACCAGAGGGGTCGTCATTGGCGCATGATCTTTCGTTGGGCGGCCAAGACGCGCTCGCTCTCTGTGCAGGCCACCAGGTGACATGCGGCGTCGTGGGTGGGCCGCAGCGGCGGCGGAGTGGTGTGGCAGCTTGCGACGGCAAAGGCGCAACGCTCATGAAACTTGCAGCCCGGCGGCGGCATAATCAGGTCGGGCGGACTGCCAGGAATGCTGTGCAGCTCCTCCGCGCCAGCGCTCAGGCGCGGCGCAGCGTCCAGCAGGGCTAGGGTGTAGGCGTGGCGTGGCCGATAGAAAATTTCCTCCACTGGGCCAATCTCCACTATTTCGCCGGCGTACATAGTGGCGATCCGATCCGCAATTTCGGCGGCGACCGCCAGATCGTGGCTGATGAACAAGACGCTGAAGTTCAGCTCGCGGCGCAGTTCTTTCAACACGTCCAGAATGCTGCGCTGTGTCAGAATATCGACTGCCGTCGTCGGCTCGTCCATGATGACGATTTGCGGACGCAACAGCAGGCTGATGGCCAGCAGGACGCGCTGGCGCATACCTCCGCTCAGCTCATGAGGATAGCTGTTGAAGACGCGTTGAGGATCGAGCCGCACCTTCTCCAAGAGGTCGAGCGCCTGCTTGCGGGCGTCTTCGCGCGGGATACCATGCGCCGCTGCCGTGTCGTAGATCATGTCGCTGATGCGGATGACGGGATTGAGCGAGTTGAGCGCCCCCTGGAAGACCATCGAACATTCTGACCAGAGCCAGCGGCGATGTTCTTGCTTGTTCAGCTTCAGCACGTCAATCTGCTGGCCGTCGCGGCGGGTGTAGATCATCGTGCCGCTGTCGATCTGACCTGTCTTGGGCAGGGTGCGGATGAGGGCTAAATTGAGCGTAGACTTGCCGCAGCCCGATTCGCCGATGAAAGCCAGCGTCTCGCCTGCGTGCAGCTCAAACGACACGTTGCTCACGGCTCGTACGCGCCCTCGGCGCGCCAAATAGCTCACAGATAGGTTGCGCACGCTGAGGATGACCTCGCTCATAGGCCGCTCCTCAGGCGGGGATTGAAGACTTCCTCTAGCGAGCGGGTGAACAGCACTAGCGATAGTTGGAACAAAGCGATAGCCACAATGGGCGCGAGCAGCATTCCGGCGGCTTGCGGTTGGAACAAGACGCCCTGTTGTCTTCCAGTGAAGATCATCACGCCCCAATCGGGTTCGCTGAGCGGCACAAGGCCCAAGAAAACTAGGCCGACAATACTGTACATGGCCACGCGGATCGTGAAGATGAGGTTGACCGCGATATAGCTAATCATGTTGGGGAAGACCTCGCGGCTGATGATGTGCCACACCCCCAGGTCGAGCGCGACCGCTGCTTCTACGTAGTCGCGTTCGCGCAGGCTGAAGACTTGAGCGCGCACAGCGCGCATGAGCGTGGGCCAATTCAGTACGCCGAAGAGCAAGGCCAGCAGAAAGTCGCTGTCCAAGTTGACCAGGCTGGCCAGCACCAGCAGCAGCGGGAACGAAGGAATAGTGAGGATGAAGTTGGCCGCGTTGCTAATCAGCGAGTCGACGACGCCGCCCAGCAGCGCAGCCAGCGATCCCAGCACGACGGCGATCACCGTTGCGATCAGGCCAGCCTGAATAGAGGTGAGGATGAGGCGCTGGCCGCCATGCACCATGTGCGAAAGTACGTCACGCCCCTTCCAATCTAGGCCTAGCGGATGTTCGTAGCTGGGCGGGGCGATGAGCGAGCGCGCTCCTGGCTGCCGCCGATCCAGGCGTGCCGCGCCTTCATATTCGATAAACAGCGGCCCAAAGACGGTCACGACCACGAAGAACATGATCCCCAAGAAGCCCAGGAAGCCCGCGCGGTTGCGCGTGAGGGCGCGCCATGAGGTGCGAATGCCGCGCCCCAAGTTGGCCAATTGGCGCTGCAGCTGTTCGACGCGCGTCTCTTCAAAATTGACTTCCTCTAGGGCTGCGCGGCTGGTGAAGGGGTCTTGGCGATTGACGTAGGCATAGCTGAGGACGACGGCATAGCTCATCAGGATCGTGGGCAGGCCGCCCAAGAAGCCGCAGGCGAAGCCGCTGAGCAGGCAGGCCAAGAAGCCGCCCACCCCCGCCCGCCACTGGCGGTAATACAATCCGGCGCCCAGCGGCACGAGGCCGCACAGCGCTCCGATGAAAAAGCCCTGGGGGCTGGCGATGGTCGTTAGTCCAAACACAGCTCAGTCAACTTTCTTATCAAGGCGCACGCGCGGATCCAACCAGCCCAGGGCCAGATCAGCTAAGATGTTGGCGAAGACGACGGCGCTGGTGATGACCAAGAACATGCCCTGCATGGTGGTGTAATCACGCTGAGCGATAGCCACGAACAAGTTGCGGCCCAGGCCAGGGTACTGAAACATCTCTTCGATGATGACGCTGCCGCTGACCACGAAGCCAACGCTGATCGCCAAGCGAGTCACCAGGGGCAGCATAGCATTGCGCCCCACGTAGCTCGTCAGCACGCGCCGCTCTGAGAGGCCGCGCGCCTGAGCGACGGTGATGTAGTCTTCGCCCAGCGTGCTGATAGTGCTGCTCTTCATGGCCAAAATCCACGTGCCAATGCTGGCTAGCACGTAGATGAGGACAGGCAAGAAGGCGTAGCGCAGCACACTGCCGATGTATTCCAGCGTGAAGCCTACTTCGATCGTTGGATCGACGCCGCCGCGCACTTCGCCCACTCTGAACCATTGGAGCTGCACCCCAAAGATGATGAGGATGAGCAGGGCCAAGATATAGTCTGGAATGCCGCTGATGATGCTAGCAAACCCGGTCATCACGTTGTCCAACAGGCCACCGCGCCAATAGCCCATGGCTAAGCCAATCAGCACGCCCAGCGCGAAGCTGATGATGAGGGCCACGCCGACGCAGAACAGCGTCCAGGGCAAGTAGCGCAGAATGATATCCAGCACAGGCGTGCCGCCTTTGGTGATGGATTTTCCCAGGTCAAGCCGAACCAGCTTGCTCAAGAAATTGACGTACTGCTGCACTAGCGGTTCGTCGGGGTCAAATTCAAAGATACCAGCTGCAGCGCGCTGGGCTTCTTCCAGCGTCAGGTTGCGCTGCTGCATGAGGGCATCAATGTAGGTGTCGACGGGATTGCCGGGCATGAGACGAATGAGAAAGAAGGTGAAAGTCGTCACCGCCCAGATAGTGATGAGGCCCTGCGCGATGATGCGGAAGGCGTAGCTGCGTGTCAGGCGGCGTAGGCGGATGAGCAAGCTCGCTGTCTCATCCCGTTTGAGTTTGGGAGCGCTAGAGGTCAGAGACGACATGGCAAAGGAGCTTCTTCAATCTGTGGGCATGAGACCATGCGCCAATCGATCGAGGATGGGCAAGCCAGGCTGCCCATCCTCTGCTCAGTCTCGTCTAGCTGGCTGGGAAGAATGTGCCGTTCAGGATTAGCCAGATGAGGAAGTGATCGTTGCTGGGATTCTGGTAGATAGGATCGTCATCGGCAGGGGCGCCGCCGATCTTGGCTTCGTTGAGCGGCTCAACGCTGAGCATTTCGTTGAGCGGGATGAAGAAGACTTCTTCGTTGATCAAGCGACTGATGGCGCCAGCGCGAGCTTTATGCTGCTCCACATCCAAGCCAGCGTTGACGTTGACGATGGCGTCGTTGAGCGTCTGACCGTTGACAGAGTAAGCGTTCAAGTCGAGGCCTGTGCCAGGCTGTTCAGGCGCCAGACTGGGGGCTGTCCAGCGGCGGGTAGGGTTGTTCAGGTTGTTGAAGGCGAAGGGCGCGCCCGATCCCCAGCTCCACACGCTCAGCTGAAACTGGCCGTTACGGATGGCGTTGGCGGCTTCCTGCCAGGGCAAAGCGCGTTCTTTGATGTCGAAGCCAAAGTCGTTGAGCTGGGCAGTGGCGTCGCGGGCAGCTGCGCTGAAGTCGGCGAAGTCGGCGGGGAAAGTGTATTCGACACTGATGGTGTTGCCCGCGCTGTCTACCCATTTGCCGCTAGCGTTGCGGGTGAAGCCGGCTTCTTCCATGAGTGCAGCAGCCTTGTCTAGGTCGTATTCGTACTTGTTCAGGGCGTCGATATCCTCTTGATTGAGCAAGACCGGGGTCAGGCTGTCTAGGATGCCGCTCATGAAGACCGTGCCGCTAGCGCCCAGGCCGTTGGTCAGGAAGGCGCTCTGGTCACGGTTGATGGCGTGGGCCATAGCTTGACGCACCAGCTTGTTGTCGAAGGGCGCCACCTTGAAGTTGAACAGCAAGGCCGGCCCGTAGCCGCGCGGCGTCGTCACCAGGCGAATGCCGGCGGCTACGAAGCTATCGATGGTGGCTGGGGGATAGACGTTGGTGCTGTGGGCTAACTCACCACTCAGGACAAGGGGCGTAGTGACTTCCGTCTCGCCAGACCAAATCTTCAGCTCGCCGAAGCGCACCTTGTCGCTGTACAGGCTATTGGGCTGCCAGCGCAGCGTCATGAAAGCTTCGCCGACATCGGCCAGGCTGTAGGTGTAAGGCCCGCTGGCGATCAGCGTCTCTGGTCGGAATTCCTGAATCTTGCTGGTCAGCGCGGCCCATTCGGGGTCGTCTTTGGTCTTGCCGGCCTCGAACAGGGCCAGAGCCTCGGCGGCCAGGTCACCGTAGTTGGCGCTAGCTACAACATGCTCCTTGAGGATCAGGCGCTCGGCTAGCAGGCTTTGCTTGCCTTCTTGGAAGGTGAAGCGCACAGTGCGTTCGTCCACTGCTTCTACGTTTGCCACGCTGTTGAACTGAGTCCAGCCCAGGATACGGCCAATGGCGTAAGTGTTGACCACGTCGGCGCTGGTGATGGGGTCGCCATTGCTCCATAGCGCGCCTTCTTTAATGGTAAACTCGTAGGCGGTGCTGTCGTCTACGAAGCCCCAGGACTCGGCCAGGACGGGCATGTATTCGTTGGTGGCCCACATGTAGTAGGCTGGGGTGAGTTCCACCAGCGGTCGGTAGACGACGCCCAGATTGTCATTCAGGCCGCCAGTGGCAAAGCTGTTGAGGTTGTGCGTGCCGGGGGCAGTGTAAGGCCATGTGCCGAGCCATGTGCCGCTGGGGGCTTCTGCGGCGCTCGCACCAAACGCGCCAAGGACGAGAGTCGACGCAACGAACAACCAGAGAAAATGTGCTTTCATAAAAAGCTCCTATGAGTATTTTGGGCAATTACGACCAGTCTCATGTCTGGCTTATGTTGGAGTATAGCGTGCGCTTCGGGATAAGGCAATAGAAGCGCAAGGCAAACGCATAGACGCATGAGGGAAGCAACGCAGGCAAGATTGTGAGTTTGCTCTGCTAGACGATCATCGTCTCCTTATGGCAGGCCTTTGGCAAAATGTTACAATGGAAACGCAGGCAGATACCTCGTGGGATAAGAGACAGGGCCATGTTTTGGGGTGAGTACACGCACCATCTCGACAGCAAAGGGCGCGTCATCGTCCCTGCTCGCTTTCGTCCGCACCTGGAAGGCGCAGTCCTCACGCGCGGTCTAGACCAGAACTTAGTGTTGTATAGCCGCGAGACCTGGCGCAGCGTCTTGGGTCAACTCAACCAAATTCCCATCACCAACCCGACGGCGCGCGCGCTGCGCCGCTTGCTGTTCAGTGGGGCGGTCGAGGTGCAGATCGACAAGCAAGGCCGTCTGCTCATCCCGTCTCATCTGCGCGAGTATGCTCAACTGAGCGATCAAGCGCTTATGGTGGGCATGGAGACCTTCATCGAAGTCTGGCAGCCGTCCCAGTGGCAGGCCACGCTGGACGGCCTGGCTGAACAGCTGGCCAATTCGGCTCACCTGCTGAAGCTGGAGCTATGAGCGCGCTCCACGAATCTGTCCTGCTGGAAGAAGTTGTTGGGAGTTTGCTGCCCACAGGTCGCCACATTCAGAGGATCGTCGACGGCACGCTGGGGGCTGGAGGCCACAGCGCTGCCCTGCTAGCGCGCAGCGCCGCCGATCTTCTGGGACTCGACCTCGACCCGCAGGCGCTGGCCCTCGCCAGGGAACGCCTCGCGCCGTTCGGGCCGCGCGCTCATCTTGTCCAGGCCAGCTACGCCACCATGCAACAACGGGCTGCTGCTCTGGGCTGGTCTCAGGTAGACGCTATCCTGCTCGACTTGGGGGTATCGTCCATGCAGCTGGACACGCCCGAACGTGGCTTCGCCTTTCGCTTGGATGGCCCACTGGACATGCGCTTCGTCGCTGATGGTCGTCCTAGCGCCGCCGATTTAGTCAATCAATGGGAGGCGGACGCCCTGGCCGAGGTCTTCTGGCGCTATGGCGAAGAGCGCTACAGCCGCTCCATCGCCCGTGCTATCGTCCAGGCCCGCCCCATCTATACCACTGCGCAGCTCGCGGAACTCGTGACGCGCGTCATCCCACGTGAGCGGCGCACCCAGGCTCGCCCCATCCATCCGGCGACACGCGTCTTCCAGGCGTTACGCATGGCCGTCAACGACGAGTTGAGCGTGCTGGAAGCAGCCCTGCCTCAAGCTATCGACCTACTGGCCAGTGGTGGACGCCTAGCGGTCATCAGCTTCCATAGCCTGGAGGACGCCCTAGTGAAGCGCGTCCTGCGCGAAGCTAGCGAGTCGTTCGAACCGCCGCCAGGCATGGCGTCGCTGGAGCGCAAGGTCGCCCGCTTGCGCTTGCTGACGCGCAAGCCCATTGAAGCGCAGCCCGCCGAAGCTGAAGCCAATCCGCGCGCCCGCAGCGCCAAGCTACGCCTGGCCGAGAAGCTTTAGGCTACAATTGGCCTAGGTAGGCCGCGCGGGTAGAATGGCGGCGTTTGCCTACCTGAGGATGGAGCTTCGCACTGATGAATCCTAATCCTAATCCACGCCGTCAGCCCTTCTGGGATCGCGGCCTATGGCTGGTCATTGTGCTGGCTCTGCTGAGCAGCCTCATCCCGCTCAGCCGCGCCGAGGGCTTGCCCAACGGCAGCGATGTGTTGTATCACGTCTACCGCGCCGCTGAGATGTCTCGCGCCTGGGAGCAGGGCCTGCTCTTCCCACGTTGGGCGGATGGGCTGTACTTCGGCTATGGCGCGCCGCTGTGGCACTTCTACGCTCCGCTCACCTACTACCTCAGCGCGAGCCTGATGGCGCTAGGACTCGGCCCACTGACCAGCTTGCGCCTGCTGATCGTCGTCACCCAGGTGAGCATGGCAGCAGGCATGTACGTCTTCGCACGGCAACAGATGGGCAAACTAGGCGGGCTGCTGGCGGCGCTGGCCTATCTATGGACGCCGTACATGCTCTACACCGAACCCTACGCGCGCGGCACGTATCCTGAGATGCTGGCTTTCGCCTTGTGGCCCTTCGCCTTCTGGCGTTTAGGCCAGCTCCTAGACGGCGCTGTCGAGCCGCGCTGGGGGGTGCTGAGCCTGGCCCTGTGCGTCTTCTTGCTCATTCTGTCGCATAACCTCATGTCTGCGACGGCCTTCGCTCTGCTGCTGGCCTGGTGGTTGTGGCACACGGTCGGTTTGCTGTGGCAGCAAGAGGTGCGCACTCCGCTCCAACAACGCCCCCGTAGTTTAGCTGCTTGGGGGCATGCCCTAGCGTATGGCCATCTCCAACCTGTCGTCCTGGCTCTGCTCAGCCTGAGCCTCGGCGTGGGCCTGGCCGCCTATTTCTGGCTGCCTATCCTAGCTGAGGGCCACACCGTCAACTTGCAGAACCTGACTGCTTATAGCTTGCTTGACTACCGCGCCTTCTTCGTGCCTTTGAGTGAGCTGTTGGGCCTACGACCCATCCCTGATTTGGGCGCGCTCAACGGCCTGGCCAACGTCTACCAAGTTGGGCCGTACGCCTGGATCGCTGCGCTGATCGGCGGCGTGATGGGCCTGCGCTTGGCGCGCGACCTGCGCGGCGGCGGTGGCCGCGTCTTGTTCTTTGCTCTGCTCAGCCTGGCTCTGCTAGCCCTGATGGCCCCCTTTGCGCGTCCTGTATGGGACGCCCTGGGCTTCTTGCAAACGTTGCAGTTCCCCTTTCGTCTGTTGGGGCCGCTGGCCTTCAGCCTGGCCGTCCTGGTGGGCTACAACGCCCTATGGATCGAACGTCTGCCGACTCAGTGGCGCGCCTGGCCCGTAGCCTTGGGGATTGCTGCTCCGCTGCTGCTGGCCGCGCCCTCATTGGTCGTGCCAGAGTGGACGAATCAGCGCGTCGATACCAGCTTGGCAGCTTACCACCGCGAAGAAGAGACAGGGCGTCAGCGCGCCACCACCTTCACCAACGAATACTTGCCGCGCGCCGTCGCCATCCTGCCCACTGGCAGCGCCCGCTTGCTAGGCGCCGCTGCCGACGGCCGCCCCGTCGACCGCCTACACCACGAAGCGCTGCCCCCCAACGCGCAGGCTACCCTGCTCAGCAGCGGACCACAGGCCAGCGCTTGGCGCGTACAGTCGGACGAAACTCTGCGCCTAGAGGTGCTGATCTTTGCCTGGGAGGGTTGGCGCGCTAGCGTCGACGGCCAGGACGCCACTATCATCCCCAGCGTCCCGCATGGTTTCATCACCTTCGAAGTCCCTCCTGGCAGCTACGAGGTGCGCGTCTGGCTCGGCCCGACCATCGCGCGCGTGTTGGGCGACAGCCTGAGCCTGATTGCTATTGTCCTGCTAGCAGCTAGCATAGGCTTGCTGCGCCACCTGCCCGCCCGCGCGTCGCGCCCAGCCGATTCGTCGCTGCCCTGGGATGGGATCGCCGCTGGCTTAGCGACCGCTCTGCCCCTGTTGGTTCTGCTGCTGCTCATCCCAGGCACCGCCTGGCTGAACACGCCTTACGGCGAGACGCCCGCCCAGTGGCGACAAGTCTTCACCTTCAGCGCGCCTGCTGCTGCCCCACGCCCGCAGGATGAGATACGCTTACTAGGCTATGACCTGGGCAAGCGCGCTTATCGACCTGGCGAGACGCTGCGCCTGACGCTCTATTGGCTGCCGCTGCTACCTGCCGATCAGTACAGCGCTGATTATAGCAGCTTCGTCCACGTGGCTCGCCTGTCTGAGCCGCCCATCGCCCAAGCTGACAAGCTGCACGTCGCAGGACGAAAGGTGACGGAATGGTGGACGCCAACGGGTTACATGGTGGATCGCTACGAGATCCGTCTGCCTGACGACGCGCGCGGCGAGTTTGAATTGCGCGTGGGCCTCTACACCTGCGCCTTCCGTCCAGAGGGCGAATGCGGTAATGGCGATAGGCCGCTGGTCAGCACAGAAGGTATGCTGCTCGGCAACAGCGCCCCCCTGGGGACGATCACCATACAAGATTAGCCCAGCAAGCTGTAGACGTTGTACGTGTCCGCCCGATAGCGTGCCAAGAGCGTCAGGCCGCTGGCTTGCTCTAGTAGAACTTGTTCAGCGTCGTCAGCGCAGTGGCAATAGCGCAGCGCGAGCGCGCCGCGCCGCCAGTCCAGCAAGTAATCGCCCGCCTCCACATCGTCGGCGACTTCAGGAGGGAAAGGGACGAAGCGCTGGCGGAACTTGTCGAATTCAGCGAAGCGCCAGGTGCTGAAAGCTAGCAATCGCGGGCGCAGCGCCGCCATTTGCCCAACGAAAGCCAGGCGCGCTGTCAGCGACGGGACGTGGTGCAGGAAACCGAAGCAGGCGATTAGGTCTGGCGGCTGGCTCTGAACCAAGCCTCGCTCTGGCACAAGGCCGTCCCGCACTAAATCGCACTCGTCAAAATCGGCGGGGAAGGGCCAGGCTTCGGCGCTGGCTCTGGCGTGCGCCAGCAAAGCAGGGCTGCTGTCCAGGCCGCGATAGACGATGGTGCGCTGTTCTCCCAGAAACGCCCCCAGCCTGCCGTTGCCGCAGGCCACGTCCAGCACGCGCAAGGGCGCAAGCTCGGCAGGCAGAAAATCCAACAGGCGCTGCCAGCCTTCCCAGGGGCGTTGGCGCGTGGCGTCGAAGTCATCAGCGACGGCGGCGTAGAAGCGCTGATTGACAGCATTGAGGGCTTGAACGGTGCTGGGTTTCATCGTGCGTCCTGACGTGCGCGGCGCAAACGGGGTCGCAGACGCTTCAGCCAGCGGCGCAAGCGCAAACTAATGATGAGACTCTGCGTCTCGCTGTGGTTGTCGTACAGACGGCCTCCGCCCATGCGCAGGTAGCGCTCCAAGTCGTCGATAGCGCGCGTGGTATCGCCCAGGGCAGCGTAGGCCTGCCCGCGCAGCTCATAGGCGCTGGCAATGCTCGGATCAAGGGCCAGCGCTCGATCTAGATCGGCCACGACTAGGCGCGCCTCTCCTCTGGCGTTGTGGATCAGCGCGCGATGATACAAGGCGGGGACGTGGTAGGGGTCGAGGATGAGGGCCGAGTCGTAATCCGCCAGGGCGAAGTCATCGCGCCCCAAGAAGCGGTAGGCGTTGCCGCGTTCGTTGTAGGCGTCGGCGAAGACGGGATTCTTGGCGATAGCCTGGCTGAAATCTTCGATGGCCAGCTGGTAGCGCTCCAGTGCGCCATGAGCCAAGCCGCGCTGATAGTAGGCTTCGGCCAAATCGCCTATGGTCAGCCGAATCGCCTTCGTCAGGGTTTCGACGGCGGCATCGTACTGTCCTGCTTCGATCAGGGCTATGCCCTCAGCTAGGTAGTTGTCCATTGCAGGAGGCCATCAGCTTCAAAATTTGGATGCTGATCGTCAGCGTTTTGTTTATGATATTCTAGCACGCGCTCTGTTGTGATCCAGCGACTCTTGTGCCACCGATCTTAGGAAGTCCTCATGCCATCTGAAACTCCTTTGCGCCGCTGGCGCGCTCCTCTGCTGGCTCTGGCCTTTGGCTTGGGTTTGTCTCTGCTGCTGGTGGAACTGGTGGGGCGCGCTCTGGGCTTGCTGCCCATCGATCCTCCCGAATCGTTTTATGCGCTGCGCGCCGCTGTTGGCACGATTCCAGAGCCATATCAGCGCTTCACCTACGCTTTTCTAGACGAATTCCGCACGCCGCTGCGCTTCAACTACCGCTCGCTGCGCGACGTGGATCACGATTACGCGCGCGCGTCTGGCCAGACGCGCGTCATGTTCTTGGGCGATTCGTTCACGGCGGCCTGGCAGGTGACGTTGGAACAAAGCTACGTCGGCCAACTGCGCGCGCGCCTGGCAGGCCAGCCTGTGGAACTCATCAACGCCGGCTGGCATGGCTGGGGCAACGATCGCCAATGGCTCTTCTACCGCACTGAGGGCCACAAGTACGCGCCCGACGCGGTCGTTTTGCAGGTCTACGCAGGCAACGACCTCATCGACAACGGTGCGCTGTTGTGGAGCGAGAAACGCCTAGACGATGGACGGCGCGTTGTGCCGCACCCGCTTGATCCTGCGCGGGCTTATGTGCGCCTGGACGACAGCGACCAGCTCATCCACGTGCCGCCACAACGCCTGCCGTTGACCGAGACGGAGCGCGTGGGCGGGGTGCGCAGCTGGCTGCGGCGCTACTCAGTGGTCTATCGTCTCCTAGACGGCTTGCTGAGCGCCTCTGACGACGACTCGGCGGCCTTGCCCGCTCCGCCTGATGATGAGCTGCCGCTGGAGTACTATGGCTTCAGTCCACAGGCCGCTCAAGACTCCGAATGGCAAGCGGCTGAAGCGCTGACCCTAGCTCTGCTGCGCGCCATCCGCCGAGAGGTGGAAGCGCACGATGGGCGTCTCGTGGTTATGTTGGTCGAGTCGCGCTGGCTCTTGGACGACGAGAGTTGGCAAGCCCTGCGCCGCGAGCGCGCCTTCCCGCCTGATTGGCAGGCGGAGCGCATGGGGGCGTGGTGGCGCGCTGTCTTAGCTCAAGAGGACATCCCCGTCTTGGAGACGCTGCCCGCCCTGCGCGACCACGCTGCGCGCACGGGGCGCGTGCCGTCCTTCCGCCACGACGGCCATTGGACGGCGGAGGGCCACTGTGTGGTGGCTGAGTTGTTGCACGCCTGGTTGAGCGAGCAGAGCCTATGGCCCGCGCCCAACCAGGCGTCAGCCTGCGGCTAAGCTCAGCCTACGATAGACTGCACCCGCCACAGGTAAACGGCCCTGTCGCTGGTGCTGAACAAGATGTGGCTGCCATCGGGGCTGTAGACCACGTCATCGATGGAGACGCTGCCGCGCCTGAAGTCCATCACCAGCGAAGCGCCATCGATGGCTTTCAGGACACGGCCGTCAGCGCTGTAGAGCGTCACATTGCCCGACGAATCGCCGACGACGAAAGTCTGGCCGTCGGGGCTGTAGCGCACAATGAGCGGATTACCTGCGCTGCTGTCCAGCAGGCCGCGCAGCGTGCCATTGCTGGCCCACAAAGCCACCTCACCCAAAGCACAACCATTCGTGACAGGATCAGCTTGCTTGCATTTGGTCGTCAAAATGCTGCCGTCTGCAGGATTGACAGCCATGCCTAGCATGAGGAAAGTATCATCGGCGTTAGAGAAGCGACCCACTTCGCGGCCTGTAGCCAAGTCGATGATGTAAACGCCCTGCATGTTGCTGATGTAAACGCTGCGGCCATCAGGCGCGAAGACTATATCGTTGATATATGCTACATCGGCTGGCAGGCTAAACTGTGCAATGGCCAGGCCGTTGCCCAAGTTGTAAACGATCAGCGAGATTTGGTCGCAGCTTCGGCCAAAGTTGGCAGGACGCAGGCAAGCAACGCTCACCAGGGTTGTGCCACTAGGAGCAACGACGAAAGGCCTGTTGCCTGCTAGCAGGCTGAAGCTGTTGGGCAGCAGCAGCGTAGGCCGCACCGTCTGGTTGGGGTTGTTCGTCAGGTCATCTGGGTTGTAGACGGCAACGCTAGAGTCGTTGCTGGCTACGATCAAGTCACCCAGGCTACTCACTCGAACATCGACTATCGGCACGCTGGCCGAGAGCAAGCGGCCCGTCTGTTGGGCATTGCTGACGCTGTACTCCAAAAGTGTACCTGACCCTTGTTGAGCGCCGCCACTGGCGTAGGCGTAGACGAAGAAGGCCTGAGCGTCGCCTCGGAAGGCCATGAAGGTCGCGAATCGGAAGGCGCTGTCCACGCGCACAAGTTCTGGCGGGGCAGCCTGAGCGCCAGCCCCAGGCGCAAACGTCGCTTCGTTGCCGCTGGTCGGCACGAGGAAGTACTCGCGGCGGTCGGCGCTGGACTCCGCTGTCCAGCCGCGCACGCCGTCGATTTCCACGTACCACCAGACGAAGCCACCGCTGCAGGCTGGGCCGTTCAGCACGAAGTCCAGGGTGCGACCTGGCTGTGCTTGGCCCACTTGGGGCGCAAGACGGTTGTCGGCGATGGGCAGAGGACGCAGGCGATTTGGCACGCCGCCCTGTTCAACGGCCGCCGTCGCTCGGCCTGGGCGAATGCGTGGCGGCATGTAGCCGACGAAATCAGGCGGACAGGCGTATTCGCGCAGCACGCGGCCAATTTCGATGGTGGGCGGCACGGCGACGTTGGGCGTCGTCGCTGGGACAGGGACGACGAGCGGCGTGGCAGTGGGGGCGGCGACGGGCGGCACAGTCGGCCTAGCCGTCGCCGGAGTGAAGAACTTCTGGTCGCACAGGACGACGATTTGCCCATCAGCCGAGACGTAGACGACGTAGATACCGTCGTTGTAGCTCAGTTCGTAGCGATAAGGGATGACTTGGCGATCTAGGGTCAGGCCGCCTACCAGCGGGCAGCCTAACGTCTCCAAATTGGTCGATTGGCCGATAGTGTATGTCCAGGAGTTGGGTCGACGGCCCAGCACGGCCTGAGCCGCTGCGATGGCTGCATTGCGCGGTATGCTGTCGTCCTGAGCGATGGCCAGCGGCGCAAACAAAGCCAGCAGCAGACAGAACAAAAGGTACGCTGAGTGATGGCGCATGGTATCCTCTTGTGGAAATAGGCTTCTAAAGACGAGCTTCAATTCAAGCCCATTGTAGTACAGGACAGAAATTTCAGCGCGTCTTGTAGGGCATTTCGTTGGTCTCGGCCAGGCGTTCCAGCGCTTCACGATCCGCGATGAAGATTTGGCGGCCCTTCTTACGCAGCAACCCAGCGTTGAACAGGGCGCGCAGGGCGCGTCCCACCACCTCGCGGGATGTCCCCAAAATGCTGGCCATCTCCTCTTGAGTAAGGCTGCTGGGCGCACCAGCGATCCCGCCCATGTAGCTAGTCTCGTATAGGAACAGCTTGGCCAGGCGCGAGGGGATGGTGCGGAAGGTCATGTCTTCCAGGCGCTCGATGTACTCGCGGTTGACGCGGGCCAGGGTGGCCATGTAGCTCTGCAAGAGGCTGCGTTCGCTGGCCAGCACATCCCAGAATTGACTGTGTGAGACGCGCACCACCTGGCAGGCGGTGACGGCCACGGCGCTGTAAGGATTCGACAGGCCGTCGACGGCGGCGATTTCGTTGAAGGTGGCCAGTGGGCGCAGCAAAGACAAGGTGTGGATGCGGCCCTCTGGCGAAATGCGAAAAATGCGCACCATGCCCTCTAGTACCACGTGGAAGCCGGCACAAGACTGCCCTTCGCTGAAGATGGTAGCTCCAGCCTGATAGCGCAAGGTGTGGGCCACGCGATCCAGCTTGCAGAGCGCGTCCTGCGAAGCACCGCTCAGACAACCCAGGACTGCCCAGTCCATCGTGTGCCTAGCCTGGGAGCAAGGTGGCCAGCGCCAACAGAACGATCACCAGCGACGCCGCCAGCAGGCCCATGTTGCGCAGGTCACGCAGCACATAGCCGTACTGGGCGTGCAGCTCTTCCTCGGTGGGGAACTTGGTGGGATGACGCAGAGCGTCTTCCAAGCTGGCTAGGTCAAGTTCAGCGGCTTTGTTGGTGACGGCACGGCGCGGCTTGAATTCGCCTTCAGCCTGGACGCGGGCGCGAGCGGCGCGGCGGGCGCTGGGGCTAGAGCTGGTGGCGCTGATGTTGCCACCGCCGGCGCGTGGGCGCGGAGCGCTGAGCGGAGCAGGACTCGATGAGCTGGGGACGGGGCTGGTGGTCGCTTCAGCTTGGGTAGCTTCGGCACGAGCCGCTTCTGCGGCGCGGGCGGCGCGAGCGCGACTGGCCGCCTGCTGAGTGGTGCTGGGCGCGCTCTTGGACGATGAGGACGATGAAGAGTTCTTGCGACGGGCCATGTAGGTCAAACCTCGGTCGTTGGGCAGCGGATGAAGGGCGCGCTCAGGTATCGACGCGCTCGGCGAAGACGACGATACGCTTGTCGTTGACTTGGTAAGGATAGCACGAGATGAGCGTCAGGGCAGGGTAGCCGCGCGCCTCCATGACGTCTACCCTGTCTGGCGCGACGATCTGGGTGCTGGTGACGCGGTAGCTGTAGAACTGAGTGCGCGTCTGGAGCTGGAGGATCATGCCCGGCTGCAAGCGATCTAAGTAGCGGAAGATTTCGCCGTAAATGTCGTTGTGAGCGGCCAGCACGACGTTCTGGTTGGGCTGAGCAGGCGTTGCCCCATTGGGTAGTTGGCCAATGCCCAGCTTGAGCGCTTCCCAGTCTACTCCCTGGACGATAGCATGATCGACGTCAATTTCGGGGATAATCAGGCGCAGCGGGGTTTGATCGGTGGGTTGAGGGCGCTGGAAAGTGGGCGGGACGAAGATTTGGTCGCGCAGGGCTTCGCGCAAATTGGAGGGAATCTCGTCGAAGTTGAACTGGCCACCCTGGCTGGGCGGAGTGTGGCCGCCGGGCAAGACGATGCTAGCCAGTTGCAGCGTCGGCGTGGGTTCAATCGTAGGGATGAGGGCGCTGCGCTGGCGTTCAGCTTCCTGCTGGGCTAGGGCGGTCTCGCGCTGGAGCTGATCGATCCCACTCAGCATGGCCACCCCTAACACAATCAAGCCTGCAAAGGCGCTCAACTCCACTAGCAGCAGACTGCGGTTCAAGAAGCGCCGCCACAAGCCGTCGTTGCGCAGGCGCGTGGGCGCGTAAGGCTGAGAGAAGTCGTCTTCGAAGCGCGGCAGAGAGTCGTCGACTGCTGGCCGCGGGCTGCTCGGCGCAGGCATGGGCACTGGCGCAGGGGCAGCCGATGGTGGCGCGCTAGCGACGACTCGTCCGCTGGCCTGCATACGGCGCAATTGTTCCTGGCGCGCTTGGCGCTTCTTGATGGCCAGGATGCGCTCTAGTTCTTCAATGCTCAGTTCATCGACGCTGCGTTTGTCGGGCATAGGGCTGAAGACCGAATCGACGTTCAGCCCCGATTATAGCCACCTGCAAATGGGGCGCAATAGCCCTAGTCGCCTTTCTCCATCTCAGAGCGCGGCACGGTCAAGCCCAGGGTGTGGTAGCCCGCATCGACGTGCAGCACTTCGCCGGTCACCATCTGGCTCATGTCGCTGGCCAGGAACAGGGCCGCTTGGCCTACTTGTTCAATCGTCACCTGCTCGCCCAGCGGCGCCACCTTGTCGAAGTGGCGTAGCAGGTTGCGGAAGCCAGGAATGCCGGCGGCAGCCAGCGTCTTGATCGGGCCGGCGCTGATGGCGTTCACGCGAATGCGCTGCTCGCCCAGGTCAACCGCCAGATAGCGGGTGATACTCTCCAGGGCGGCTTTGGCGATGGACATGACGTTGTAGTCGGGCATGACCTTCTCACTGGCGTAGTAGGTCATGCTCATGATCGAGCCGCCCTCGGTCATGAGCGGGGCGGCGCGCTTGGCCAGGGCGATCAGGCTGTAGGCGCTGACGTCTAGCGCCAGGCTGAAGCCTTCGCGGCTGATGTTGATGAAGCGTCCACCCAAGTCTTCGCGGTTGGCGAAGGCGATGCTGTGGACTAGCACGTCTAGTCGTCCGTGTTGCTGGGCGAATTTGGCGAACACGCTATCTAGTGCCGCGTCGTCGCGCACGTCGCATTCTTCCACAAACTGCGCCCCGACTTCTTCCGCCAGGGGCAAGACGCGCTTCTTGAGCGCCTCGCCGGCGTAAGACAAAGCGATTCGCGCCCCGGCGTCGTGAAAAGCTTTGGTGATGCCCCAGGCGATGCTGTTCTTGTTGGCGACGCCGAAGATGAGCGCCGTCTTGTTGGTCAATAACCCCATGGGTCTTTGCCTCTCTTGCTTACGCTCTTATAATTCAGGCCTGCAACTGTAACACGCCAAAGCAAGCAGTGCTACGCTCTCAAGGATCAGACCTCATGCAGGACACGTACAACGTCGTCGTCTCGATGGACTTCACTGATGCGCTCATGGAGCGCCTACGCGCCATCTCGCCGCGTTTGAACGTGGTGCGCTACTTCCCGCGCGTGGACGACTCGGCTTGGGCGGAAGCCGACATCGCCTACACCCTGTTCAACTTCCCCACGCCCGAACAAGCGCCGCGCCTGCGTTGGATTCAGCTGCACACCGCCGGCATGGACTACGCCCTGGACAAGCCCATCATCCAACACGAGGCCGTGACCGTCACCAGCACCAGCGGCATTCATGCTCGCCAAATCGCCAATTACTGCCTGATGATGATGCTGGCCCACAACTTCCAACTACCGCGCATGTTGCGCGATCAGGCTCAAGCTCATTGGCCCGACAAGCAGCATCGTCTGTATGCGCCCATCCCTATGCACCAGCAAACCCTAGGAATCGCCGGCTACGGCACGATTGGTCGTGAGCTGGCGCGCGTGGCCCAAGCTCTGGGCATGCGCGTCCTGGCCAGCAAACGCGATCCGCGCAAGCCCGCCGAGAGCGCCCAGGAGTACACCCCGCCCGGCACAGGCGACCCCGAAGGCAACATTCCAGAGCGCATTTATCCCTCCGAAGCGCTGGCCAGC
Organism: Anaerolineae bacterium; assembly: GCA_025055175.1. Classification (GTDB taxonomy): domain Bacteria; phylum Chloroflexota; class Anaerolineae; order Aggregatilineales; family Phototrophicaceae; genus JAVQVU01. The sequence continues at coordinate 74,858 of JANWYT010000003.1, forward strand.
ATGGCCGCTGAGTGTGACTACCTGGTGGTCACGGTGCCGCTCACCCCGTCCACGCGCCACTTGGTAGGGGAGAAGGTGCTGCGAGCTATGAAGCCAACGGCTCAGCTCATCAACATCGCGCGCGGAGAGCTAGTGGACACCGAAGCCCTGCTCAAGGCCCTGCACGAAGGCTGGATCGGCGGCGCTGCCCTAGACGTGTATGAACAAGAACCTTTGCCTGCCGATCATCCGCTGTGGCGCGCCCCCAACGTCATCATGAGTCCTCACGTCAGCGGCAACAGCGTCGGCTACCACGAGCTGTGCGTGGAGGTCTTCAGCGAGAATCTGCGCCGCTTCTTGGATCAGCGCCCCTTGCTCAACGTCCTGAACAAACAGGTCGGCTATTAGCGCAACCCCAGCGCGCCGCCCTGCGTATAGACTCTGTGATATCATCCGTCCGCATATGGAAAGAGGATTATCCCAATGAGCGACGAAACTCAAAACCCCACCTCTGCCGCTGAGGACAGCAGCCACGAAGAGAGCAAGCCCAGCACCAAGATGGAGCAGTTCTTCTACCATCAGCGCCGCGCTCTAGAAGAGACGGGCAAAGCCCTCGAAGCGTTGCTGCCGCCTGGCTTCCGCGAGCATGGCAGCGAAGCTCTGCGCGAATTCGGACGCGGCTTCCGCATCTTGGTCGATGCCACCATCGATGAGCTGAAGCGTGTGAGCGAGCGCGAAGCCGCCGAAGAAGCCGAACGTCAGGCCAGCGCCGAAGAAACCCCTGCCGAAGAAGCCCCCAAGAAGACCACTGGCAAGGCCAAAGTCAAGGTCAAGGTAGAGTAACGGCTGTCAAGCCAGGCGTATGAGCGCCTTTTGCCTCTCCTGATCCTGACCCCTCCTCCTTCGGGCGAGGGGTTTCTCGTCGTTGCCGCTGTCTACGACGTCCTCGCGCAGCCGCTTCCACCTGCCTCTGGCTGCTCTGGTTTGGGGTTTGACGCCCATTTCTGTTATACTGCTCTCATACCAAACCGCCGAGAGAGGGTTCTCGATCATGGGTTTCTGGCGCAGACTTGGGCGCTTGCTGTGGCGCTTCATGGTGATCTTCTCCTTCATCGTCAACTTGGTGCTGGTGGCTGTGCTACTGGTCGCTGGCTTGCTCATCTTCGAGATCAAGAACGCCATCGCCGATCCACTGATTGGCGGCCTGCACAGCACCGCCATCGGCCTGCGCAACGCCACCATTGACTGGACGATCCCCGTGCGCGACAACATCCCTGTCGATCTGGACATCGAACTGCAAACGGATACAGTCGTTGTCCTCAACGCGCCCGTGCCGCTGACCGTACAAGCCGTCATCGATCTGCCTGGCCTGAACGCGCAGAATGTGCCGGCCACCGTCTCGTTGCAGCTGCCAGCAGGCTTGCAGCTGCCCGTCAAGCTGGATGTGCCGGTGCCAGTGCGTGAACGACTGGACGTGTCGTTGGACGTGCGCGCCGTCATCCCCCTCAGCGAGACTCAGCTGGCCGACCCCATCAACACGTTGGGCTTGCTGTTTGAGCCGCTGGCCATCGCCTTGCACAACCTGCCCTCCAACTGGGGCGAGGCGAGCGAGTTGGTGGGCCTGATCTTGGGCGGCAAATTGGGCGAGATCAACCTGCTAGCCACCGATGGCACGGGTGGGATCAACGACGCACCCTATCTCCCCTGGGCGGGCTATTCGCGCACCGCCGGCCTCAACTATACCTTGTTCGATCAGCCTGTGCCGCCCAACAACCTGCCATTGGCGACGGGACTCGTGCCGCCGGGCGGCATTCCTTTCTTAGACGAGCTGCTGCCTGGACGCGCCCTCATCTACGAACAAGGTGGGGTGCGCGCCGTCAATCAGCAGGCCACAACCGCGCTGACTGCGCGTGGCATTGCTCCACACTTCTTCGACGGCACCATGGCCGCCTACTATAATCGTCTGCAAGCTCAAGCGCGCGGCCAACAAACCCAGGCCGTCGAAGGCGTCATCTTGCCCGATCAGCCGCCTATCGTCAATCCCAGCCCACCGATGATGGTCGAACAACCCCCCAGTGGGCCTCAGCTGCCTACGCCCATCCCTACCATGACTGACGATTTTGGCATTGTGCCGCCCAGCAGCCCCTAGAGAAAGCTTACGCATGACCACGAACGCCCAGCCGCGCATTTGCGACTACGAAAACGCCACCTACCGCCAAGATTTTTGGGAAGGCGGCGCGCGCGTCTATGAAGATTTGGTGGAGCGCCGTTTAATCGCGCGTCTGCTGCCGCCCGGTGGCCGCCGCCTGTTGGAACTAGGGGCGGGCTATGGCCGCCTGAGCCGCGAATACCGAGCCGACCAAGTGGTGCTGCTGGACTACTCTCTCTCGCAGTTGCGCGAAGCACGCCAAACGCTGGGCGACGAGCGCTTCATCTACGTGGCCGCCGATGCCTACCATCTGCCCTTCCAAGCTGGCGTCTTCGACCGCGCGACCATGATCCGCGTGCTGCACCACTTTGAAGACGTGCCGCGCGTCTTGAATGGCATACGCCGCGTGCTTGCACCTGGAGCGTACTTCTTGCTAGAGTACGCCAACAAGCGCCATCTCAAGGCCCTCATCCGCCATGCCCTGGGCCGCCAGGCTTACGACCCCAACGACCCCGCCCCCATAGAATTCGTGGAGATGAACTTCAACTTCCATCCCGATTATATCGCTCAAGCCTTGCAGAACGCGCGGATGGCCACCACCCGCCGCCTGTCGGCTTCGTATCTGCGCATGGGGGCGCTCAAGCGCGCCCTGCCCACTCGCCTGCTGGTCGCCTTAGATGAAATGGCCCAGGCCAGCGGTTGGCTAGTCGGGCCGAGCGTCTTCGCGCTCAACCAGGCCCAGGATCAGACGCCCGACCAGGTGCAACTCCAGGACGAGGCCATCTTCGCCTGTCCGCACACGGGCAGGCGTTTGCAGCGCCAGGGCGACGCTTTGGTCAGCCCAGAAGGGCGCGCCTGGCCCATCCGCGACGGCATTTACGTCTTCAAACAGCTGGACTCATGAAGCTGGCCCTGGTGCATGACTGGCTGAATCAGATGGGAGGCGCCGAAGACGTGCTGGAGGAACTCGTCGACATGTTCCCAGGTGCGCCCATCTACACTAGCCTCTACGCCCCTGACCTCATGCCTGCCGCCTATCGAGCATGGGACATTCGCACCCTGTGGACGAACCACTTGCCGCAGATTCACCGCCGCCACCAGGTCTACTTGCCCGCCTATCCACTGGCCTGGAGCAGTCTGGATTTGTCCGCCTATGAAATCATCCTGAGCAACAAGAGCGGCTTCTGTCATGGTCTGCGCGCGGGCCAAGCCCTGCACATTTGCTACTGCCTGACGCCCACGCGCTACGTCTGGCAGTTAGACGCTTATATCGCTCGCGAGGGCTTGGGACGCGCCACCGAGTTGGCATTGCGCCCATTGGTAGCTCTGCTGCGCCGCTGGGACTATGCCGCCGCTCAGCGCGTCACGCATTTCATCGCCATTAGCACGGAAGTCCAGGCGCGCATACGCCACTATTACAATCGCGACTCCGTCGTTATCTTCCCGCCGATACAGACCAGTCGCTTCGTCCCTGTGCCGTCTGCTCAGGTAGAAGACTACTATCTGATTGTCTCGCGTCTGATTCCCTACAAGCGCATTGATTTGGCCATCGAAGCCGCCAACCGCCTGGGCCTGCGCCTGAAGATCGTCGGGCGCGGGCGCGATCTGGCTCGTTTGCAAGCCTTGAGCGGCCCGACGGTGGAGTTCCTGGGCTATGTCCCCGATGAAGACTTGCCCGACATGATGGCTCGCTGCCGCGCCTTTATCTTCCCTGGCCTAGAAGACTTTGGCATTACGCCTGTGCAGGCCGCTGCCGCTGGTCGTCCTACCATCGCCTACGGCGGTGGCGGAGCGCTAGATACGGTCATTCCTGGCTTGAACGGCGTCCACTTCTGTGAACAAACCACCGACAGCCTGGCGGAAGCGCTGGCCCGCTTCGATCCATCGCAGTTTGATCCACTGGCCATCCGCCGCCACGCTCAGCGCTTCGACGCGGCCAACTTCCGCGCGCAATTGCGCGCCTTCGTCGACCAGGCCCTAGAAGCGCAGCGCAGCGGCCAGCCCTTCACCTGGCGCGATCCGCTGGCCACACAGGCGACATGACATAGCGAAGGAGACTCCCATGCCTGATGACTATAACCAGGACGACGACGCTCTGACCAGCGGACTCAACCCTGCTCAGCGCGCTGCCGCGACCGCTGGGCTTGGCCCTATTCTCGTCCTAGCTGGGCCGGGCAGCGGCAAGACTGGCGTCCTCACGCGGCGCGTTGCCTACCTCCTGCGCGCGATGGCCGCCTCTGCGCGCCAGATTTTGGCCGTCACCTTCACCAACAAGGCCGCACAAGAAATGCGTCAGCGTATTCATCTCTATCTGCCAGACGCCGACGACTCGCTGTACGGCCTGCAAATCGGCACGTTCCACGCTGTCTGCGCCCGCCTGCTGCGCACCGAGTTTGAGTCCACCCCCTACAAGCGCGATTTCGTCATCTATGACACCGACGACCAGACGGCGGCCATCAGCCAGGCCATCAGCGAGCTGAACATCGACAGCAAGAAGCTCTCACCGCGCACCGCCCTCAGCCGAATCAGCGCCGCCAAGAATGAGCTGATCGATCCCAAAGACTTCCCGCGCGGTCACTATCTCGATGAGCTGGTAGCTCGCGTCTACCCCGTCTACCAGAAGATTTTGCGCGCCAGCAACGCTTTGGACTTTGATGACCTGCTCATGGAGACGGCCCGCCTGCTGCGCGAAAACGACGCGGTGCGCCGCAAGTACCAAGAGCGTTGGGCTTATGTGCTGGTGGACGAGTTCCAAGACACTAACTTGGCTCAATACGAGCTGACCAAGCTGTGGGGCGCGCCGCAGAACAACTTGTTCGTGGTGGGCGACGAAGACCAGAGCATTTACGCCTTTCGTGGCGCAGACTACCGCAACGTGGCCCGCTTCCGCCAAGATTTCCCCAGCGCTCAGATCATCCTGTTGGAGCAGAACTATCGCAGCACCCAAGTCGTCCTGGACGCGGCGCAGCACATCATCCAACGCAACAAGAACCGCACCCCCAAGAGGCTGTTCACCACCCGCCAAGGCGGCGACCTGATTACCCTGCACGAAGCCTACGACGACGAAGCTGAAGCGCGCTATATCGTAGAACAAATCGAAGCGCTGCACCGCAAGGGCCGTCGCTATGGCGAATTCGCCGTCATGTACCGCACCAATCCTCAGTCGCGCGCCCTAGAGAACGCTTTCGTGCGCCAGGGCATTCCCTACGTACTAGTGGGCGGCGTGGGCTTCTACAAGCGCCGCGAAGTCCGCGATGTACTGGCCTACCTGCGCCTCATCGCCAACGAAGAAGACCGCGCCAGCTTCGCTCGCATCGTCAACGTGCCGAAGCGCGGCGTAGGCGACCGCAGCCTGTCTCAGTTCAACGACTGGCTGAGCGCCGAGTCCATCAGCTTGGCAGAAGGCTTGCGTCGCTTGAGCGCGGGCCAGGAGTCGCCGCTGTCGGGGCGCACTGCCAAGCCGCTGGCTATGTTGGGTCAGCAATTGCAGGGCTGGCGTGAGCTGCTGGCGCAGGGCGAGCCACTGCTGAGCCTGTATGATCGGCTGATGGGCGACTTAAAATACCTCGCTTACCTGCACGAAATCAGCGAGGACGAAAACGAGCTGATGGAGCGCATGGGCAACCTGGCCGAATTGCGCGGCTTGCTGGTCAAGGCTGACGCCGACGGTATGAGCCTGAGCGAATTTGTGACAGAGCAGGCCTTGTTGAGCGAAGGGGATCGCGAGGCCAAAGCCGAGGACAGCGTGACGTTGCTCACGCTGCACGCCGCCAAAGGCCTGGAGTATCCCGTCGTCTTCATCAGCGGATTAGAAGACGGCCTGTTGCCTCATCGCCGCGCCCTGGAAGAGCCAGGCGGCATTGAAGAAGAGCGTCGCCTGTTCTACGTCGGGATCACCCGCGCTAAAGACAAGCTTTACCTGACCTATGCCTTCCGCCGCACCATCGGCGGAGCGCAGCTCCCAAGCAGCTTCTTGCGCGACTTGCCCCCAGAAGTCCTGGAAGCGGCCGGCCGCCAGTCGCGCGCCCGCGACTCCGTCCTGAGCTGGCGCGACAGCACTCGTTGGGACGACGACGCACCCAAGTCGTTCGGCCTGTCCCGCCTCAAGGCTGATTTGCTGCGCGAACGCCAGCAACCACAACAGCCTCAAGATCACGCGTCCCTGCCCAGCGCCAACCCCTCTCTGCGCGCCAAGATCACGCCCTCCCCAAGCCGTCCGATCCCGACCCTTCAGTTCCGCGCCAATCAGCGCGTGCGCCACGCCTTGTATGGGCTGGGTCAGGTCGTGAGCAGCGTCTATGAGGGCGGTGACGAGCAGGTGACAGTCATCTTCGACGACAAACGCTATGGGGTGAAGACTCTCAGCGCCAGCATCGCTAATCTGCAAGTCCTTTGAACCGTCCGTCAGCGCCGCGCCACAGGAGAAAGCATTATGCCAGAACCTACGCCAGAACAGCAGGAACGCCTAGAGAAGACCGCTCTGGCCCTGTACTATCACGCCGCCCAAATGCACAAGGCGGGCAAGAGCGACGAAGACATCATCGCCGACTTGGGGAGCAAAGGCGTGCAGGCGACCACTGCCCAGCGCATGTTGGAGCGTCTGCGCCAGTCGCGCCAGAACGTAGCTCGCAAAGGCGGCCAGCGCCTCATGCTGATGGGTGCGCTCAACCTGCTGCTGGGTCTGGGCCTGCTGCTGGGGGTGTTCGGGCCGCTAGCCAATCCTGTCGTGCTGGCCCTGGCTTGGATCGCCGTCGGCCTGGGCTTTGGCATGTTCGCGCGCGGCATGGTGCAGGTCATCGGCTGAGCAGCACGGACGCTCTGAGATGTTCGTCGATGTCAGCGCCTTTGCGCTTCCAATCGAGTCGCTGCGCACATCCGAGGAGCGCTTGAGATGGATTGTCGCGGCGCACCGCTCCGAGCGCCAAGCTGCCGGTCGACGCGGTCGTCTGCGGCCCATCGTAGGCTGTGCGCGCCCTCATGCTGGAACACTCGTCCCTCAGGACGATGTGTACGGCGTGATGTAACGTGCGCCACTGGTGGATGATTGCGGCGCTCTTGCTGGCCTGGGGAGCGTTGCTGATCTGGGCGGGCCGAGCTAGCTTCAGCGCGCGCGAGGCCTGGCTGATGTGGCACAGCGCCCTGCCTACAGCCCCAATTGACGGGACGCGCGCGCGCCTGGACGATGAAGTGAGGCGTATGCGCGCCATCGTAGACGATCCACGCGCCGAGCCTTTTGGCCCTGTACTGGCCCTGGATGGTCTATGGCTGCGCGTCATGAGCTTCCAGCCCCTCGCGCTGCGCCTGCCTGCCGCTTGGGCCATCCTGCTGCTTCTGGCCCTGAGCCGGCCGCTGCTGCGTCGTCGCTTGGTCGGCTGGCGCGCTCTGGCCTTGCCTCTGATCGCCCTGCCCGCCTTGCTGCAAGCCCTGGCCCTGCCCCCCGCCTGGCCCGATCCATCGCTGCGCGAAGCGGCGGCTCTGGCAGCGCAGCTGCGCCGGCCTGACGAGCCGCTGCTGAACGCGCTACCCCCCTGGAGTCCGTTGGCCGTCCATGCCCAGCAAGCAGGCCTGCTAGACGGCCCACGTCTGGAGCTGGCTTGGCAAGACACGCCACACGATGAAGCGGCGCTGCGCCGCTACGCTGCCGCAACCCGCCTGGTATCGGGCCGCGTTTGGCTCTTGATCGAAGCGGACAGCCAGGCTTGGCGCGTCCTGGACGCTGCCCTGCGCGCCGATGGGCGCGTCGTCGTCCACCGCGACGTGGTAGACAAAGCGCTCATCATAGGCTACGGTCGGCGCTGAACTTCACTCTTCCAACACAAAATCGAACAGCAGAAAGCAAATAGTCGTGTAAGCGACGTCGATCACCAGCACCACACCGATCCACCCCTGCCATTCGCTGGTGGGCGCGCTGTTCAGGATGCCGGTCGTAGCGCTGACCGCCGCCAGCAACAGAGGCAGCACCACCGGCAGCATGGCTATCGGCAGCAGCGATTCGCGGGCGCGCGTCTGGGCGGTCATGGCCGCCAGCAGCGTGCCGCTGGCGCACACACCCCACGTCCCCAGCGTCAGCACGAGCAGCACCCAGGGGTTGAGCGTCACCACGTCGTAGAGGACGGTCATCAGCGGCAGCAGGACGACTCCTACTAGCAAGGTGAAGAGCAAGTTGCCCAAGAATTTGCCAAGGAAGATGGCGCCACGCTGGATGGGGGCGATCAGCAGGGCGTCCATGCTGCCCTGCTCGCGCTCGGCGCTCATGCTGCGGTTCAGACCCAGAATGCTGGCGAAGACCACGATCACCCACAAGACGCCGCTCACGGCTTCGCGACTGACGATCTGATCCAGCTCTAGGGCGAAGCTGAAGACCAGCACGGCCAGCAAGGCAAATAGCAGCATGACGCTGACTAACTCTCTACTGCGCAGCTCAGCGCGCAAATCCTTGCGCAGGACAGCCCAGGTTGTCCGCCAAAAGGGCGTGGTGTTCATCGGGCGCTGGTCTCCCCAGTGACGCGCTGGAAAGCCGCCACCAAGTCCTGGGGATGGGCGGGATCAGTGGGGGCGTCGTAGGCAATTTGCCCGCGTGAGAGGATGATGGCCCGCTCGGCTAACAGAGCGGCGCGCGGCAGGTCGTGAGTGGTCATGATGATCGTGTGGCCCTCGCCGTGCGACGCGCGCAGCAGCTCGTCCAGCACCGCCGAAGCGTCCTGATCCAGGCCAGTGTGAGGCTCGTCGAACAGCAGCACATGTGGATCGTGCAGTAGGGCGCGGGCAATGCTCAGGCGCTGCGACATGCCGCGCGAGAAAGTGCGGGCCAGGCTGTCGGCGCGTTTCTTCAGGCCTACCCGTTCCAGCAGGTGATCGACACGAGCATCCAGCGCCGCGCCGCGCAGGCCGTAGAGTTGGCCGAAGAAGGCCAGATTCTCGCGGGCCGTCAGGTTGTCGTAGAGCAGGCTTTTGTGGCTCACCAAGCCGATTTGATGGCGCACAGCGGCTGCTTCTTGAGGGATGTGCCAGCCGCCGACCTGGATTGTGCCGCTGCTGGGCTTGGTCAGGCCAGGGATGAGGCGCAGCAGGGTCGATTTGCCGCTGCCATTAGGGCCGAGCAGGGCCAGGAACTGCCCGCGCGCTATGCTCAGGTTGAGCTTGCGCAGCACGGGCAGGTAGCCGTAGCTCTTGCTCAGGTCTTCAATGGCGATGATGGGGCGTTCGCTCATGCTAGTCGCCGGCGGCAGCCCTGACCTGCTCCAAGAAGAACGGCACGGGCGACCAATTGACTTGTCGCCCGTTGAGCAGGATGGTCGGCGTCCCCTGGAAGCCTGGCACGTCGGCAGCATAGGCGCGCGCGGCTTCTAACGACAGCGCGGCGTCGTCGCTGACGAGGCAAGTCTGGAAGGCTTCAACATCTAGCTCTAGTGCCTTAGCGCCTTCAATCAAGCGATCAGGGGCGAAGGCGAACGCGCCAAATTCCTGCCAACCAAACAGGGCGTCGTGATATTCCCAGAAGCGCCCTTGCTGGCCAGCACAAAACGCGGCGCGCGCTGGCAAGTCGCCGCCTGGGATGCTGCCGATGCCGTAGAGCGAGACGTAGATGAAGGCCACCTTGCCTTCGGCGATGAGGGGCAAGAGTTGCGGAAATGCCGAGTCGTGGAAGACGCGACAGGCCGGACAGCTGAAGCTGCTGATTTCGATGATCTGGGCGGGGGCGTCAGCGCGGCCCAAGCGGTAGAAGCCCTCGTCCGTCAGGCCTTGCTCAATCTCGGCGTAGCGTTCTAGCGCGTCTTCGGCGATGGGCGCGGCAATGTCGCTTTGAATGCTGGCGATGATGGCTTGCAGGCGCTCTGTCTCGGCGGCCAAATCACCTTTGACGAAGCTGGCTGTCAAGACGAAGGCGAACTTGTCCTCCCCGTAGATGAGGAAATAGATGGCTGAGTCGCCTCGCTCGTCGCTGGTGTCTAGGCTGGCGAGAGTTGTTTCGCCCACTGTGACTTCGTCGACTTCAGTCGTGATGTTCTGCTGTGCAGCGATGGCCGCCAGGACAGCGACGGCGGATGAGCCATCGCCGCGCAACTCGGCGGGCAGTTGGTTCATCGGGCCATTGGAGATTTGCATGATGACTGTGCCAGGCGGATAGTTGTTGCCCACGCGGCGCAGATCGACGTTAGAGACGATGATAGCACCGTCTCGTCCGGGCAGAGCTACCCAGTTTGTCGGTAGCTCCAAGCTGATCGTGCCGATAGAGGTGGTGACGGTATCGGGGGCTGGAGTGCTTTCCTGGGCCAGGGCCAGGCTAGACAAGCTGAGGCCAAAAGCCACAGAGACGAGCAAACGCACAGAACGCATGGTTGAAAAGCCCTTCGCAACATCAGAGTTGGCTGGATTATAGCAGGCTGCGGATCAGCACATAAGGTCGTCCAGCAGCGCTTCTCGCAGGGCGGAGAATCCATTACAATAGGCGACGTTTTGAGTCTTTGGAGCGATATCTCATGGCCTTGCTGCCCATCATCACCCGCGACAATCCCATCCTGCGCAAGAAGGCGATCAAAGTCACCAGCTTCGACGACAAACTTCAGCGTTTGGTGGATGATATGATTGAGACGCTGATTGCTGCCCCTGGCGTGGGCTTGGCTGCTCCGCAGGTGGCTGTCAGCCAGCGGCTCATCGTCGTGCGCCTGCCCGACAACGACGAAGAAGACCGCGCTGAATACGGCGTCCACGCCGGCGTGACCTACGTTGTGGCCAACCCCAAGATCATCAAGGCCAGCAAGAAGATGGTGAGCGGCACAGAGGGTTGCTTGTCCATCCCTGGCCTGTGGGGCGAGGTCGAGCGCCACGAAGAGATCGTCGTCACAGGCCAGGATCGCGAAGGCAAGGACTTCCGTCTGAAGGCCCAGGGCTGGCTGGCGCGCGTCTTCCAGCACGAGATTGACCACCTAGACGGTATCCTGTTCACAGATCGGGCCAGCGAAGTGTGGAAGCCCAAAAAAGAAGGCGAAGCGGCCCCAGAAGAAGCCTGATCGGCTAAGGCGCGGAGCGTAGCACGCTGCTCAGCCAGGCCACCAGGGCCTCGATGAGCGGTGGACTGCTGGCCAACATGTTGGCTCCCCGTCCCGATGGAGCTTGGATCGACTGCACGCCAGGCAAGGCTGCCAGAGCCAGGGCAGCGGCGTAGCTGGTTGCGTCATCTTGGCTGGCCACCACCAACACGGGGCGAGGCACGACCTGCGACAGGGCGTCAGCGTCGGCCTGAGATGGGCTGAGCAAGGCCAGGCCGTCGCACAGCGCTTCCAGGGCGCAGCCGCGCAGAGCAGCTCCGCTAGCCTGACCTGCGGCCAGCACGGCCAGACGACCAGGATCGACCGCCACGAGTTCGCTGAAGGACTCCAGCAGACGCCCCACGTCTTCGGGGCGGCCCGCGGCAGGCCAATCGACGGCCAACACAGCCAGACCTGCTCCTTGCAGGGCCAACGGCAGCGCTCCCCAGGCGGTGCGTTCCGACGTCAGCAGGACGACGCCAGGCAAGCGTTGGCCTGGCGGGGCGTACAAATCCCCCTGAACGCTGAGGACAGCGCTGAGGGTGACGGCCACAGTCTGAACGCCCTCGGCATTGGCGGCGCTGGCCCAGGGCGGCAGTGGCGCGTTGTTGGGCAGGGCAGCAGCCGTCGGATTGTTCCGGCCTGCGCTCAGCGTAGCCGAGTACAGCTGCTCTGAGGACAAGATAGGGATGACAGGGCTGGGCGCCAGCGTGGGCGCAGAGAGCTGGCGCGTGGGCAGGGCCGTCGGGGCAGGCGGAGCGCTGCACGCCGCCAGCAGCAGCAGGCTAAGCCATCGGGCGCGCATAGACGACCATCCGCTCGCTGGCGTCGTCGTAGTCTTCTTCTTCGTAGCCGCCGTAGATGGCTTGGACGTCGTAACCCGCGACGCGCAGCAGCAGGCGAATCTCGCTGGCGAAGAAGTAGCGCAGAACGTGGGGCGCGATCAGGCGCTTGATCGTGCCATCTGCTGCAACCTCGTCGTACATCCACTGGATGCGCATGATCTGTTCAGCGCGGTTCAGCACGCTAACCGATTGCAGCATGACTAGGTTGTTCGTGTCGGGGTTGAGGAAGGTGCGCTCTAGGGTGATATGCTCGTCATCGCTGGCGCTGTAAGCGGCGCTGGGGTTGGGGAGGTCGATCAGCAACAGGCCGCTGGGACGTAGCAGGGCGCGCAAATTGCGCAGCAAAGCAAGCTGCTGTTCTTGCTGAGGGAAGTGCATGAGCATGTTGAACGATAGCAAAGCCAGGCCGAAGCGCTCATCTGTCTGGTAAGTGATGGCGTCGGCGCGAGCGTAGCGCACCCATTCGCGTAGGTGTGGCATGGCTTTCAGCTTGCGCTCTAATCGCTCTAGCATGGGCGGGCTGGTATCGACTCCCAGGCAAGCAATCTCTTGTTGGGCCAGGTGCAGCAGCACGCGCCCCGTCCCGCAGCCCACTTCGAAGACGGGGCCGCCTCCGCCGCTGGCCAGACGTTCATAGAGCGCCAGGTCGTCGGTCTTGTTGGCGGTGTCTAGGTCGTAATAATGCGCGATTAGGGCGTAGTAAGCGGACATGGCAGCTCAGTCTTCGGGTAGGTTCACGCGCTTGCGGCGCTGGAAGAAGCGTTCGACGGCTTGGTGATGCGCGTCGGCTTCCCACAGCGGCGGGAACAAGTCGCGTTCAATCATCAAGGCGGTATCGTAGTCGTGGTTCAGGCCGCCTTGCAACAGCGTCTTGATGGCCCGCACCACGTCGGGTGGACGACGGGCTATGCTAAGGGCCCATTCGCGCGCCGATTCCAGGGCTTGGCCCTGTGGTACGACGTGATGAGCTAGGCCCAGCTGGCGGAGTTGATCGGCATTCATAGCGGCGCCGGCCAACAGAATCTCCATCGCGCGGGCATAGCCTACTAAGCGCAGCAGACGCTGGCCAGCGCCCCAGCCCGGCGTCAGGGCCATATTGATCTGGACGAAACCCAGACGCGCCGCTTGATCGACGAGGCGCAAGTCGCAAGCTAGAGCAATTTCGCTGCCTCCGCCCAGGGCATAGCCGTTGATGGCTGCGATGGTGGGAAAAGGCAGACGTTCCAGGGCCAGCAGGGCGTCGCCCATCAGCGTAATCATGGCGCGCGCGTCCTCGGCGCTGGTCTTGTGACGTAGCTCGCTCAGGTCGCCACCGCTGCAAAACGCTTCTTGACCAGCGCCGGTCAGGATTAGGACGCGGCAGTCGGGGCGCTGGCGCAGACTCTCGATCGCCTGAGCGAACAGGCGCATGCTAGCCGTGTCCAGGGCGTTGAGGGCCTGAGGGCGGTTGAAGGTGAGGACGGTCACGCCGTCGCTGTGATGATCTAGCAGGATGGATTGGCTCATAGCGCTAACGCAGCGCGCCGCGCCGCTGTTCTATCAAGCACTCTGGCCGACGATCGGGCAGTTCATGGTTCATGGCGCGTCCTTGATTGCTACCTTTCTGCTCTCCACTCTCTACGCTAATCCACGTCGATCTGACGGCCGACGAGTTTGTGAGTCATGCACGAGACCTGCCTCCGAGATGGGCGCGCTCGGCGCACGCGCACCCAGAGGGTGCTGCCATCGTCTATGCGTCAGCCTCGGCGTCTTGCTCATAGGGATTCTGACCACCTCGCGTGCCGCGCCGCACCTCCTGCTCCCAGGGGCGCTTGGCTGTGCCACTATAGCCCATCTCGCGCAGCCGCTCCAGCTCCAGCGCTTCTAGTATCTCGCTCAAGCTGTCCAGGTCGGCGCGTGGGATCGGCTGATCGGTTGAGTCGGGACGGCGGTAGACGTAACCAACGCCGCCGCACCAATCACAGTCTGCGGCTTGGCCGCTGAAGTCATCTTCGCTCCAGCCGTAGCCATCGCACGATGGACAGCGTACTACGCGCAGCATGAGAGCCTCAGCTTACTAGGGCTGGCTTGCGCGCGTGCCAGTCGTGGGCCTGCTCGTAAGCGTAGGCAGCGCGCAGCAGGGTATCTTCGCGCATGGGCGGGGCGAGGAGCTGGAGGCCAATCGGCAAACCCGCGTCGTCGAAGCCACACGGCACGCTCATGCCGCAGACGCCAGCCAGATTGGCTGGCACGGTCAGGATGTCTGCCAGATACATCTGCAACGGATCAGCGCTGTTCTCGCCGAATTTAAAGGCCGTCGTCGGCGAGACGGCGGCGGCCAGCACGTCCACTTGCTCAAAGGCGCGCTCGAAGTCGCGCTTGATGAGGGTGCGCACCGCTTGGGCTTTGCCATACCAGGCGTCGTAATAGCCGGCGCTCAGGGCGTACGTGCCGAGCATGATACGACGCTTGACCTCATCGCCGAAGCCCGCGCCGCGCGTGGCTTTGTAAGTTGCGATCATGTCGCCCTTCTCCACGCGCAAGCCGAAGCGTATGCCGTCGTAGCGCGCCAGATTGGCGCTGGCTTCGCTGGTGGCGATGATGTAGTAGACGGCTAGAGCGTAATCGCTGTAGGGCAGGTCAACGTCCTGGACGCTCGCGCCCATAGCCTCTAGCTCTTCGACAGCTTGCATGACCGCTTCGCGCACCTCGCGTTGCAGCCCTTCGCCGAAGTATTGCTTGGGCAGGCCGACGCGCAGGCCCTGCACGCCCTGGCGCATGGCGTCTAGGTAATTCGGCACGGGAGCTTTGCTGCTGGTCGAGTCCAGCGGATCGTGGCCAGCGATGACTTGTAGTATGCGGGCGCAGTCTTCGACGGTGCGCGTCATAGGGCCAGTCTGATCCAGCGATGAGCCGTAAGCGATCAGGCCGTAGCGCGAGACGCGCCCGTAGGATGGCTTGAGCGCTGCCAAATTGCAGAACGATCCTGGCAGGCGGATGCTGCCGCCAGTGTCGCTACCTAGCGCGCCCAGGGCCATGCGCGCGGCCACCGCTGCGCCGCTGCCGCCGCTGCTGCCGCCTGGCACGTAGTCAAGATTCCAGGGGTTGCGCGTGAGGAAGAAGCCGCTGTTCTCGGTCGATGAACCCATAGCGAATTCATCCATGTTGAGCTTGCCCAGCATGACCATGCCAGCGTCCAGCAGGCGCTGAACAGCCGTCGCGTTGAAGACGGGGACGTAGCCTTTGAGGATTTTGCTAGCGCAGGTCGTCTCAATGCCTTTAGTCGATAGCACGTCCTTGATGGCCAGGGGCGCGCCTAACAACGGAGCGGATTCGCCACGCGCGCGCGCTGCGTCGGCAGCGCGGGCCTGCTCCAGGGCCAGGTCAGCGCTCACAGTCAGGTAGGCCTGCACTTGCGGATCGTAACGCTCGATCTGTTGCAGATGAGCCTGGGTGAGTTCCAGCGAAGATACTTCGCGGCTCTCTAGCTTGGCCAGGGCTTCTGTCAAGGAGAGGTCGGTGAGGGCGCTCATGCAGGCTTCCTTGCGTGGCGTGGGGATGGTCTTATAGTCGGTCATTATAGCCCAAAGCCCTCCCTGCAACACGGGCAAGATAGCTCATCCATGACAGCCCTCGTTATGCTACACTGAGGCTCAAAGCACAGGAGGCTCTGCACAATTGACGATGACACGTCCTAATCTACAACGCTACGCGCGCCTGTCAGTGTTAGTGTCCCTGCTGGTCATCGGCCTCAAGATCGGCGCTTACGCCCTGACTGGCTCGGTGGGCCTGCTCTCGGACGCGCTGGAGTCGCTGACTAACGTCGCGGCTGCCCTGATCGCCCTGATCGTGTTGGGGGTGGCCGTGCGTCCGCCAGATGATGAACACAACTACGGCCACGACAAGGCCGAATATTTCGCCAGTGCCGCAGAAGGCGCACTGATCCTGATCGCAGCGCTGAGCATCGGCTTCAGCGCGCTAGACCGCCTGTTCAATCCGCACCCACTGGAGCAGTTGGATTTGGGCCTTGCGGTGTCGCTGCTGGCGACGCTCATCAATGGTTTAACGGCGCGCACGCTGGCTCAGGTGGGCAAACGTCATGGCTCAATCACGCTGGAAGCTGACGCCAAACACCTGATGACCGATGTTTATACCTCGCTGGGGGTGGTGGTTGGCCTCGTCTTGGTGGCGCTCACAGGTCTGCTCTGGCTGGACTCGGTGGTGGCGCTGCTGGTGGCCCTGCACATTGTGGCCAGCGGAGCGGGGCTGCTGCACCGTTCGGCGCATGGCATGATGGACAGTGCCTTGAGCGCTCAGGATGTTCAGGCGGTGCAGAGCGTCTTGGACTCCTATGCACAACGCTACGCCATCCAGCACCACGCTTTGCGCACGCGCCAAGCTGGCCCACGCAAGTTCATCAGCGTCCACGTCCTCGTCCCCGACGCCTGGACGGTGAAGCGCGGCCACGACTTGCTGGAACAGCTTGAAGGCGACATCCGCAACAGCTTAGGCCG
Source organism: Anaerolineae bacterium (assembly GCA_025055175.1). Lineage (GTDB taxonomy): Bacteria > Chloroflexota > Anaerolineae > Aggregatilineales > Phototrophicaceae > JAVQVU01. Next base: position 91,353 of record JANWYT010000003.1, read on the forward strand.
CGATTACGTCAACGTATCCACTCACCTAGAGCCGCTCAATGATCCCTGCTCCCATCGCGACTCGGAACTGTAGGTGGCGCGCCTGAATCACCGTGATTTTAACCTGAAGCCCAGTTATAATGAGCCACATTGCTCGCCAACGATTCCTGAAGGAGAATTCCTATGGTTGTCGCCGCCCCCCTGACCAGCACTAGCAAGCTAGAAGAACTGCTCGGCAAGGACGCCGAATATCTGCTCAGTCACACCAGCCAGACCATCGCCAAAGAGCGCTTGTACCTGCCTGGCCCGCGCTACCTGGACGACGTCTTCGCGCAGACAGATCGTCCACCTCAAGTGCTGCGCAGCCTGGCGCAGATGTTTAACACAGGCCGCCTGGCCGGCACAGGCTACCTGTCTATCCTACCTGTTGACCAGGGCATTGAACACAGCGCTGGTGCGTCTTTCGCTCCTAATCCAGATTACTTTGATCCTGCCAAGATCGTTGAGTTGGCCATTGAAGGCGGTTGCAACGCCGTCGCCAGCACTTTTGGCGTGCTGGGCGCGGTAGCCCGCAAGTACGCGCACCGCATTCCTTTCATGGTCAAGATCAACCACAACGAGCTGCTGACCTACCCCAACAAATCCGAACAGGTGATGTTCGGTACGCTGCGCGAAGCCTGGAACATGGGCGCAGTGGCGGTAGGTGCGACGGTCTACTTCGGCAGCGAAGGCGCGACCAAGCAGCTCGTCGAAGTGGCCCAGGCTTTTGCGATGGCCCACGAGATGGGCATGGCGACCGTGCTGTGGTGCTACATGCGCAACGGCGCTTTCAAAGTGAACGGCGTCAACCACGAGACCAGCGCCGACCTGACGGGCCAGGCTAACCACCTCGGCGTCACCATCCAAGCCGACATCATCAAGCAGAAGCTGCCCACTGGCAATGGCGGCTACAAGGCGCTCAACAGCGGCAGTTCATCCTACGGCAAGCTGGATGAGCGCATTTACACCCAGCTGACCAGCGATCATCCAATTGACTTGACGCGCTACCAGGTAGCCAACGGCTACATGGGCCGCATTGGCCTCATCAGCAGCGGCGGCGCTAGCGGCGCTAACGACTTCGCCGAAGCAGCCTGGACAGCTATCGTCAACAAGCGCGCCGGCGGCATGGGCCTCATCAGTGGTCGCAAAGCCTTCCAGCGTCCGATGGCTGAGGGCGTGGCCCTGCTCAACCTGATCCAAGACGTGTATCTCAACGACGACGTGACCATCGCCTGATAAACGCTCAGTGTCGAGGAAGGGAGCATGAGCTTCGGCGCGACGCAGGGCAAAGCCTGGGCGCGGGCGGATTGGCTGGTGCTGCTAGTCTTGGTCCCGCTGACAGCGTTGCTGTTCACGCCCATCATTCTGCCACAGTTCCGAGAAGGTGCTTCCAGCGACTATCCAGCACATATGCGCTTCGCTGCTCAGATCAACAGCGGGCAAGAGACCACGCCCCCAAGCCCCAACCGCCTACATAGTTGGGCGGTGGGGGTGGGCCTGCGCTTGCTGGGCCTGCCCCTAGAAGCATCTACTCTGCTGGTGAGCCTGCTCACTTACGGCCTGAGCTGGACAGCACTGTATGTCCTGCTGTTGGATGGCTGGGGCGAAGCTCGTGTGGGGTCGCGTCTGGGTTTGGCTGGGCTGAGCCTGGCTCTGCTGACCTTTGGGCCGCTCAGCTTGTTGTTGGGCGATGAGCCAGGTGCTGCTCCCTTGTCTACTGTCTATCACAGTCCAACCTTCATGCTAGCGCGCCTTCTGGCCCTGCTGCAAACCATCGTGCTGGTGCGCGCCTTCTGGCGCAAGCTCACAGCGGGTTGGCCGATGGTGGCGCTAGCAGCGTTGCTCAGCTTGCTGTCCACTTTGGCACGGCCCAATTATTCGCTGGCCTTTGGCCCAGCCCTGGTCTTGCTGGCCCTGGCCTGGCACGCCAAGCGCTGGCGCGTCGATGGTCGCCTGCTATGGCTGGGTGGCTTGCTGCCTATGGCGCTAGTGTTGGTCTTGCAGTATGTCTACCTATTCATTGTAGCTGATCCTCAGCGTGGCCTGGCCCTCAGTCCGCTGGGCTGGTACGGCCTGGATGATCCCGATGAGGCGCGAGTGCTGCTACGCCTAGTGCTGAGTCTGGCTCTGCCTCTGGCGATCTGGTTCTTGTATCCACGCGCTAGTGCCAGCGACTCTTATCTACCGGCCATGCTGCCTGTGTTGCTGCTGACCGTTCTCCAAGCTTATCTATTGGTGGAGCTTGGCCCTTCACAGGGGCATGGCAACTGGACATGGGGCTACCTGAGCGCGCTCTTCGTGGTCTATGCCCTGAGTACGCGCTTGTGGCTGATCCAGTGGCGGCTGAAAGGGCGCTGGACGTGGCGCGAGATGGTCTTTGGCCTTATCTTGGCCTTTCATGTTCTGAGCGGCGCACTATACTATCTTCGTACGTTGCTCATCTATTGGCCTTAAGCCCTGATTGTGATCCACGCGGGCCGAGGCTATAATGAAGAGTGCAATCGACTTACACATTTTTCAAAACAGTCTGAACGATAACCTGTACGTTCGTCCCATGCACTGCAAACCATCACCTCAACACCATATCGGACTATGAAAGGGGTTTCACTTTGGCATCGTTAGCTTTGACTATCCGCGAAACTTTGCGCTATCGCGGCGCCATCGGCCAGTGGAGCTGGGTGCTGCACCGCCTGACCGGGTTGGGTGTGGTCTTCTTCCTGGTGATCCACGTCATCGACACCTCTTGGGCGGTCTTCTTCCCGGCCCTGTATGAAAAAGCCATCCGCATTTACCAAACGCCTCTGTTCACGCTGGGCGAATTTGCCCTGGTGTTTGCCGTCGTCTACCACGCCTTGAACGGGCTGCGCATTGCTATCTTCGACTTCAAGCCAGAATGGTGGAAGCACCAAGAGAGGGCGGCACAGGCGGTCTTCGCAGGCACAGCGCTGATCCTAGTGCCGATGTTCATCGGCATGGCTTACCACGCTATCCAGCACTACAGCCACGATCCTTTCATCCTGCCGCTGAGCGAGGTGTTGGCGGAGCAGCTACCCTTCCTGGCGGGGATCGTCGTCGCAGCCATTGGAGCTATCATCCTGGCTTTCGTTTACAACATGGTCATGGGCGCGACCGAGCCAGTCGGCCCAGCAAAGGCCCAGGGCAGCGCGCTGGAGAGATTCTGGTGGTCGTTTATGCGCGTTTCGGGCCTGCTGATCGTCCCACTGGTGTTCGGCCATCTGGCTGCCATGCACGTCGTCCAGGGCGTCTTCGACCTGACGGCAGCTCAGCTCCGCGTGGTGGGCGTCGCACCCAGCACCGCCGAGCCTTTCACCCTAGAGCAAACGGCAGCACTGCTGAACGACGACAGCGCGCGCACAGAGAACTTCTTGAACGGTTGGAATGACAGCGGCACAGCGACGGAATTCGTGGCCGAGCGCTGGAGTGCCATGCTAGGGCCGGTCTTCATCTGGCGCGCCTACGACATTGCCCTGCTAGCTCTGGTGACGATCCACGGTTTCAACGGCCTGCGCTACGTGTTGACAGACTACACCCAGGGTAACGCGGTGCTGCGTCGCGCGGCGGGCTATCTGTGCGTCATCGGCGCAATTGCGCTGTTGATTGTCGGTGGAGCGGCGCTGCTGAGCGCTGTGCCACAGGACGCCATCAAGATGGCCCACGAAGCCACGCGCGCCATGATGATGGCGCACGGCGGCGGTTGATTGTCTTTGTGATTTAACGGTAGTTTCAGAGGAGCAAACAAGATGAAGGTACATAAGCACGAAGTAATCGTCGTCGGCGCCGGCGGCGCCGGCTTGATGGCAGCGCTGTACGCCAGCAAGGGCGGCGCCGACGTAGCCGTCGTCAGCAAGCTGTACCCCACCCGCAGCCACACTGGCACGGCGCAGGGCGGCATTGGCGCTGCCCTGGGCAACCTGGACGACGACTCGCCGCTGTACCATGCCTACGACACAGTGAAAGGCGGCGACTGGTTGGCCGATCAGAATGCAGCGATGGTGTTGGCCGAAGGCGCGATCGAAGCTGTCATTGAGCTAGAACACATGGGCTTGCCCTTCGACCGCACGCCAGAAGGTAAGATCAGCCAGCGCCGCTTCGGTGGCCACACCAGCGAATTTGGCAAGCAGTTAGTGCGCCGCGCTTGTCACGCCGCTGACCGCACCGGCCACATGATCCTGCAGACCCTGTATCAGCAGTGCATCAAGAAGGACGTCAACTTCTTCGACGAATTCCAGGTGGTTGACCTGCTCATGAACCAGGGCCAGGCTGTCGGCGTGGTGGCGATTCAACTTGGCACAGGCGACTTCCACATCTTTCATGGCAAGGCTGTCATCTTCGCCAGCGGAGGTTGGGGGCGCTGCTGGAACGTCACCAGCAACGCGCACAGCATGACTGGCGACGGCGCCGCTATCAGCCTGCGGCGCGGCATCCCCATGCAGGACATGGAGTTCTTCCAGTTCCACCCCACTGGCATATACAAGATGGGCATCCTCATCACAGAAGGCGTGCGCGGCGAGGGCGGCGTCCTCATCAACGGCAAGGGCGAGCGCTTCATGGAGAAGTATGCTCCTAGCGTCAAAGATCTGGCCAGCCGCGACGTGGTGAGCCGCGCCATCTACGACGAGATCAAGAAGGGCAACGGTGTCAAGGGCAAGGATTACGTCTATCTGGACGTGCGTCCGGAGACGGTCAACCGCTTCTTCGCAGAAGAAGGCAAGAAAGACCGTATCGACGCCGCCTATGTGGAGAAGAAGCTGCCCGATATTCTGGACTTCTGCCGCACCTACCTCGGCGTAGACCCGGTGCATGAGCCTATGCCCATCCAGCCCACCGCCCACTACGCGATGGGTGGTATTCCCACCAACGTGAGGGCCGAGGTCGTCATCGACGAAAATTGGACGGTCGTGCCTGGCCTGTATGCCGCTGGTGAGACGGCCTGCGTGTCTTGTCACGGCGCCAACCGCCTCGGCACAAACAGCCTGGTTGACCTGGTGGTCTTTGGTCGCATCAGCGGCATCCGCGCCGCCGAATACGTGCGCGGCGTTGATTGGACGCCTCTGCCCGCTGACGCTGGCAAGGAGATCGAAGCTGAGTTCAAGCGCATCCGCACCAGCAAGGGCAAGACCAAGCCGTATGAACTACGCGCCCGTATGCAGCAGGTGATGATGGATAACGTCGGCGTCTATCGCACCGCCGAGACGCTGCAGAAGGCCGCCGATGAAATCGCCACCCTGCGCGAGCGCTTCCTGACCGACATCAGCATCGACGATCAGGGCTACAAGTTCAACACCGACCTCATGGAAGCCTGGGAGCTGGGTTGCCTGCTCGACCTGGCTGAAGTGACGGCCTTGAGCGCCCTCAATCGCACCGAATCGCGCGGGGCGCACAGTCGCGACGACTACCCCAAGCGCGACGATGAGAACTGGCTCGTCCACACCCTCATCTACCGCGAAGGCCATGCTCGCGATCCCAAATATACGCTCAACACCAAGAAGAAGGTGGATCGCTCGCTGGAAGCCACCGATCCGCGTTTCGCGCCTAAAGTGCGCGTCTACTAGACCCTTCACCCCAGCCCCTCTCCTTCGGGAGAGGGGACGTATTCCCAGATTGCCGAGGAGAAGACGTTCATGGAAGTCACCATCCGCATTAAGCGCCAAAACCCGGAAATGCCCGGCAAAGAGAAGCCCTACTGGCAGGAATTCGTCCTCAAGGACGTTGAACCTACCGACCGCTTGCTGGAAATGTTGCACCGTATCAAATGGGAGCAGGACGGCACGCTGACGCTGCGCCGTTCCTGCGCGCATGGCGTGTGCGGCAGCGACGCCATGCGTATCAACGGCGTGAATCACCTGGCCTGCAAAGTCCTGATGAAAGACCTCGGCCCGAAGGTGACCGTTGAGCCGATCTTGGGCCTGCCCGTCATCAAAGACCTAGTAGTCGACATGGAGCCGTTCTTCGCCCACTACCGCTCTATCATGCCTTTCTTCGTCAATGACACGCCTCTGCCTGAGGATGGCCGCGAACGCCGTCAGAGCCAGGCGGATCGTGAGGTCTTCGACGACACGACCAAGTGTATCCTGTGCGCCTGCTGCACCACCTCTTGCCCATCCTTCTGGGCCAACGGCAAGTACGTTGGCCCGGCGGCCATCGTCCAGGCTCATCGCTTCATCTTCGACACCCGTGACCAGGCCTGGGAAGACCGCATCAACATCCTAGCCGAGCCGAACGGCGTGTGGCGCTGCCGCACCGTCTACAACTGCACGCCCGCCTGCCCACGCGAAATTCAGGTCACGCGCGCCATCGGCGAGGTCAAGCTGGCTATCCGCCGCCGCAAGCGCGAAGGGATCGTCAACACCAAAGACGTCGTGATTGCTGCCCCTGGTGGCTGATCTATGTCTCTTGTTTTATTTAGGGGAAGTGAAACGAGGGGGCTTGCACCCCTCGTTTTGCGTTCGCTCAAAAAGTTGCCTGAGCTTGCGGCTCAGCCTCAGCTTGGGCCGAGGGCGTGCGCCGCTTGAGGATCATCGGCAAGCCGCCGTCAGGGTTCATAGTGATGGCTGGGTAGGGCCTGACAGCGTGGCCAGGGGGCAAGCGCATTTGCCACCGAGAAGCTAGCGTCGCTAACATGAGCTGCGCTTCCATCATAGCGAAGCTGTTGCCAATGCACACGCGCGGCCCACTGCCGAAAGGTAGGTAGTGGTACTTCTCAATGCGCGCTTCGTTGTCTGGCGAGAAACGTTCTGGCGAGAAGCGCAGCGGTTCTTCGAACAAATCGGGGCGGCGGTGCAAGAAGTAAGTGAACATGACGACCACTGTGCCGCGCACCACTGCCTCGCCGTTCACCTGCACATCGTCCAGAGCGAGGCGGCTGTAAGACCAGGCCGGCGGGTAGAGGCGCAACGCTTCCTTGATGACCATCTCCGCATAGGGCAGGTAGCGCAGGTCAGCTAGGCTGGGCAGCCGTCCACTCAGGACGCGATCCAGTTCTTGGTGCAGTTTAGCCTCCACGTCAGGGTTTTGAGCCAGGGCCAACCACGTCCAATTCAGCGTGTTGGCCGTCGTCTCGTGACCAGCTAGGAACAGCGTCACGGCTTCGTCGCGCACCTGTCCATCGCTCATCGGTCGTCCGTCGTCGTCGCGGGCTTCCAGCAGCATAGAAAGCAGGTCGCCTTGATCGGGTTGGCCGCGCCGCTTGGCGATCAGGCCGTAGATCATCGCGTCTAGGTCGCGGATGGCGCGCCTGGCCCGCAGCTCCATCGGCGTCGGAATCCAGGTGGGCAGCAGGCCTGTGTTGTCGAAAGTCTGGATGTCGTGCATAGCGCGGCCCACGCGCTCGCTGTCTGCCGAGGCATCGAAGTTGAACAGGGTACGGCCCACCACCATCAGCGTAGCGTTCATCATCTCATGGGCGATGTCGATCCGCGCCCCGTCGCGCCAGCCCTGGGTTTGCGCCTGAGCGAAGTGAACCATCGTCTCGGCATAGGCTTCAATGCGCTTGGCGTGCAGAGCCGGAGCGACGAGCTTGCGCTGGCGCTTCCAGAAATCGCCATCAGAGGTGAGCAAGCCGTTGCCGACGAAGCGCGCTAGGCCGCGCTTGCGGTCGGTATACTGCTGGTCTTTGCCGAAGTGGGCAGCTTGCGTCACCAACACTTCACGAAACCATTGTGGATCGCGGGTGAAGATGAAGGTCTGACCCAGGGCATTCAGGCTGAAAGTGTCGCCGTAGGCGCTGAAGCTGTTGGCCAGGTTGTCCAGTACTATGGTGCGGTCAAAGGTGCGCGCAATCTTGAAGGGACTGCGGATGGCAGGGGCTTGGGGGATGGGCATCGCGTTTACTCCGCACAGATCAACATTTATGTTGGGATCAGAGGCTTGCAGACTAGACGCTCATGCACCACAGTCAGCCACCAGAGGCGAATTCGGACGTTTGCGAAGCGCGCGTGAGCGTGGCGCGGAACAGCAGCACTGTCGCCCCCAGCGTCAGCTTGTCGCCGTCTTTGAGGGCCAGGCCACTAGTCGTCACCTGTTCGGTGTTGACCAGCGTGCCGTTGCTACTAGCCAAGTCGTAGATGAACCAGCCTTCGTCGCGCCGCTCTAGGCGAGCATGAGGCCGCGAGATGGATGGGTCTTGGATGAGAATCTCCCAGGTGGCGTTTTGAGTGGCGCGCCCTATCGTCAAAGACGGCAGCAGCAGCGGGATCACTTGGCCCTCTTGCAGGCCATTGGTGATGACTAGGCTGCCCTGGCCAGTAAAAGCCGTGGCTGTGATGATACGACCTGACTCCGTTGCGCGCTGCACATCGTCGTTGTCGGCGGCCAGAAACTCTATCGTCGGCACAAACAGGCGGATGATGTCACCAGCGAACAGCGGGAAGGGGGCGTTGATCTTGTTGTCGTTGACGAACGTGCCGTTGGCGCTGCCCAAGTCGTTCACCAAAAAGACGCCATCGCGGTAGCTGATGACGGCATGCTGCCGCGAGACGTGCTGCTCCATGATGACGACGTCGTTGTTGGAGGAGCGTCCAATCGTCGCTGTGGCGCCTTCCGTGAGGACGTATTCGCAGATTTGGCGGGTGTGCGGGTCGATCCAGCGCAGCTTGGCGAGCGCTTCTGTCATAGACTGCATTCCTGAGAGAGGCTGTGTTCCGTATTCCCTAGCATAGCACAAAAAGCCGCGCTCAGCCCTTGCGAACGATCTCCCAAGCCAGATGGTTAATCTCTGGGAAGATGAGCTTCTCCATCGCCACCTGCACAGCGTTGGTGCTGCCCGGCACAGAGACGACCACCGTCTGTTGATAGACGCCAGCGGTGGCGCGGCTCATCATGGCGGCTGCTCCCACCTCGGCATAGCTGAGCATGCGGAACAATTCGCCGAAGCCAGGCAAGGTCTTGTGCAGCTGGCGGCTAATCACATCGTAGGTTGTGTCGCGTGGAGCGATGCCGGTGCCGCCGTTGAACAAGATGATCTGCACGGCAGGATCGGCGGCGTAGGTTTGCAGCGCTTCTAACACCTGATCGGCTTCGTCCTTGATGATACGATAGCCCACCACCTGATGGCCTAATTCGGCTAGGCGCGCCGCTAGGTAGTGATAATTGGCGTCCGTCTCTGGGGTGCGCGTGTCTGAGACGGTGACGATGGCCACGCGCACTGGGCCATGGCCGGCCTGCTGGCGATGATCTTCTGCGCCCATGCGCGACCCTCTCTGGCTACATGACGCTCAACTGCGCTTCGGCGGCGCGCGCCGCGTCTTCGGTCATGCCCAGGCGGGTGAAGATGACCATCGCCTCGCGGAACAGTTGGGCGGCAGGACGGCGCTTGCCACGCACAGCCAGGCTCTTAGCATGATGGAACAGGGTATGGCCAACTTCGGCTTCAGCCTGAATCTCGCGGAAGGCGTCTAGTGCGTTGCGATAGAAGTCGTCGGGATTGTCAGGCAGCTCTGGATCAGCAGGCAGAGGATCGAGAGCGGTGGCGACGTCGCCCAGGGCGCGCCAAGCGAGGCCCACCGACAGCACCTGGTCATCTTGCGTAGCGTATTGCAAAGACAAGCGAGCGTAGTTCCAAGCAGCCTCAGGCTTGTCGACCAGCAGTTCTAAAGTGGCCAAGCCATGATAAATGTAGCAGTAGATATGCCGTGCTTCGGCGATGGCGCTGGCGTGTTGCTCCAACAAGTGGAGGCCTTCTTGCAGGGCGTAGCGCGCGGCGCGGTAGTCCTTCAGGCTGATGAGAGCTAGCCCTTCATTGACAACAGACATTGTTTGTAGCCGTACGTCTCTTAGGTCGCGAGCGACTTCATAAGCGCTGCGATACAGGCGACGCGCGCGCAGGAATTCGCCTCTCAGACGGTGATTCTCGCCCATGTTCATGTCCATCATGGCCACGCGACAGCGATTATTAGCGCGCAGGTACAAGCGGCGCGCGCGCTCGTAATGAGCGCTGCTGGTGGTCAGGTTGCCGATAGTGTGGTGAATGTTGCCCATCAAGTGTTCGGCACGTCCTTGATGGACAGTGTGTTGCTCTTCCTCTGCAGCTTTGGCCAGCTCCTGCAGGCGCTGCAAGGCTTCGGCGGCGCTCAGTTGGGCCTGAGACCAGGCTTGCATGATCTGCTGACAGGGGGCTTCAAAATCTGCGCTGATTTGGTTGCCAGGTGATGGAACGCTACTTGTGGTCAAGGTTTCATCTCCGAGTGATTTGGGCGATAGGTGGGCGTGAATCTAACAGAAAATCGAGAGTCTGGCGAGTCTGTGAGCTGTGCAGCAATGCCATAGGCCTTGCGAACGCAGTGCATACATGAGCAAGATGGATGACTCCTTGAGGTCGTCAGCAAAAACTGCTGTCAGGCTATCCCAAGTTGCTGTGACCAAGATTATCCTGGCGTGAGACGCAGAGTGGATAGCCAGAGACAATCTTCATAGTTCCATGATTTTGCGCCACAAAGTCTCCTCATCATCGCCCCATTCCAGCGAAGCTGCCACCCAATGCCAGGATGTGAAACGCGGATCAGCGCGACGCAGGGCTTTCCAGGCATCAGAAGCTTCTTCCCAGCGGCCCAGCGCCGCCAGAGACAAGAGCCACCAAGCCTGCGCCGCCAGGTTATCAGGCAGACGCTCGGCCACGCGGCGCAGGTCGCTCTCAGCGCGCTCAGGTTTGCCCAAGTGCCAGTAGGCTTGGCCGCGTTTGTAGTAAGCTCCCAGCAGGCCAGGGCTGCGCTCGATGGCCGCTGCCAAGTCGCGACGCGCTGCCGACCACTCACCCAACTCCAAATAGGCTGAGCCGCGTCCATAGTAGGCTTTGGCCGTCGGCTCGATCTTGATGGCTTGGCTGAAATCGGCGATGGCCCGTTCGTGTTCGCCCTGCTGGTAGTGGATCGCGCCGCGATTGTAGTAGGCGTCAGCGTGGCGTTTGTCGCGTTCAATGGCCCTGGTGTAGGCCGTGATGGCTTGAGGCAAGTTGCCCAGTTGTGCGTGAGCGCTGCCGGCCAGAGCGTAGAAATCCGGATTTTCGAGGCCTCGGCTGATGAGCTGGCCCACGTCGTCCAGCGCACCCTGGTAATCGCCCATGTTGTAGCGCAGCGTCGCGCGGCTGTAATGCAGCATGGCCCGTTCCTGGCCTGCGGAGCCGTCGGGTAGTTGCAGCGCACGAGTATAATCTTCGAGCGCGCTCTGGTAATCGCCCAGGCTAGCGCGTACTGCTGCGCGACGAGCGTAGGCCTCGCTCTGGTCGGGTTTGAGGGCTAAAGAAGCGTCGTAATCGCGCAGAGCAGCTTCAGAGTCGCCTAGTCGTAGGTGAGCGTTGGCGCGGCAGAAGAGGGCATCGGCAGAGTTGGGATCAAGACGCAGGGCAACGTCCAAGTCGGCCACGCTCTCGGCGTAGCGTTTGAGCTGATAGTGGGCTAGGCCACGGGACAGGTACAGTTCAGCGTCGTCGGGCTGCTGAGCGATGAGCTGGCTGAGGGCGCGCGCAGCAGCTTCGTAGTCGCCGTCGCCCAGCAGCTGATAGGCGCGCTTGCGCGCCCTGGTGGCTTCGTCATGATGACCGTTCTCGCTCATGCGACTTGCTCTCCTCAGCTAAGGGCAAGATTATGCCCTCAAGCTTTATTTTAACGGACTCATTGGCCTGCGCCAAATGTGTGCCGAAGCGCTTTGACAAGCTCTTGACACTGAGCCACCCTCCGACTATGATACGTGCTACCTGCCGAGATAGCTCAGTTGGTAGAGCACTGCACTGAAAATGCAGGTGTCCCCAGTTCGAGTCTGGGTCTTGGCACATAGCGACGCACTTTGGAGGGTGCGTCTTTTTCGTGGGCTTGTATGTGCTATCATCAAGTCGGTAACTTTGATGAGAGGCAGACACACCGCATGGCCCAAGCCCCCAGCCCATCCAACTCTGACGACGCACTGAACGCTATCTTCGCCGACGACCCCATCCTGGGGCCATTCTTGGCGCATTACCCTAGCTATCGGTTGCGTCTGCTGATGATCGGCGGAGGCTTCTACGCGCTGGCCGTCTTGCTCATCCAAGCTCTCACCTGGCAGATTGACCGAGAGACCGCCAGCATTTTTGTGCCGATCTTGTACGCCTGCGCAGCGCTGGTGGCCTTTTGGTACATGGCCCACTACTGGAACAGAGAAGTCATCGTCTACAAGCATGGCTTTGTGTACCGCGAAGGACGGCGCGAGGTGCGCTTCCGCTACGAGACCATCGCCACTGTGCAAGCTCAGGCCGAACGCCTGCGCTTGTTTGGCCTCTTGCCCTACGAGCGCCACCGCTACGTGCTGACCAGTGACCAAGACGAGCGGATCGTGCTGGACAACCTGTATCGGCATATCGAGCGGCTAGGGCCTAGCCTGGAGCAGGCTATTGCGCAGCGCCGCCTGCCGTTGTTGCGTCAGCAGCTGGCGCGCGGCGACTCGCTGCCGTTCGGCCCGCAGCTGCTGGCCCGTGCCGATGGCTTGGAGGTCGATGGCGCGCGATTGGCCTGGGGGGAGATCAAAGCAGAGCGAGTAATTGGCGACGACCTGCACCTAATCGGCGTCGATGGACAGACGCTGGCGCGCCTACCTCTGGCTCAGATCGACAATTTGCTGTTGCTGCTGCTGCTGTTGAAAGACCTGCGCTCATGAGCCAGATGTACGAAATTCATCTCTACGTCCCCAAGTATAACAAGCTCACCCCCAAGATGATCGATTGGTTGTACGAGAATGGCACGCGCACTGACTTGCCGGAAGTCTACTGGCCCATTCGCAAGATTCGGGTGAAGGCGCTGGCGCGCGCTATCCTGCGCCTCGATCCTACGCTCAGAGCTTTCCCCTCAGCTCAGGAAGGCGACGTTGAGCTACACTACCCTGACGAGACGATGGGTATTGTCCTCTACGTCCATGATCGCGGCGTAATTGTCTTCTTCCCTTACCTGGCCTACGGCGTCTACTCACGAGTGGTGCTGGGCATTTGCTACACCTACATTCGCTTCCTGTACGAACTAGTGGGCTTCTGGCACTACGATCCTCAGCTCAATCGCTTGGGCTTCGCCGACGATTACCTGCACCTGGAACGAATCGCCGTGCTGATGGACAAAATCATGCCGCGGCTGCTGGGAAAATAGACTGCTAGCGTGATTTTGTTATCTATCGTTCACAACTTTCAAAAAGAATCATCATATTCAGCAGGTAATGTGTTGCGTGAAGTATCGCTTACTACGACCTGGGAGTATAAACAATGATTCAGCTAAGCATGGAGAACTTCGTACAATATTCTCCGATGGCCTTCGACATGGTGTCTCACATCCTGACGTTGGGCTTCGCAGTCATGCTGGCAGCCCTGCTCTACTTCGTCTTGACCATCCGCACGGTGGCGCCGCGCTACCGCATTTCGTCGGTGCTGTCGGTGGTGGTCATGGTCTCAGCTTTCCTCATCCTGTTAGCCCAGGCCCAGAGTTGGCAGAACGCCTTCACCTATAACCCATCAACTGGTCTCTACACCTCACCCTACGTCGGCCTGACGGAAGCCGCCGTCGCCACCGCCGTGCCGCTGGCCTTCACCAACGGCTTCCGCTACCTGAACTGGCTGATCGACGTGCCTATGCTGCTGATCCAGATTCTGTTCGTGGTGGAACTCACCCGCCAGGAACGCAACCGTCTTCTGATCCGCTTCTCCTTCTCTGGCACGATGATGATCGTCACCGGCTACATCGGCCAGTTCTACGAGGTCGGCAACCGTACGCCTTTCCTGATCTGGGGCGCAATCAGCACTGCCTTCTTCATCGATGTGCTGTGGCAAATGCGCGGCCTGCTGATCGGCGCGGCCAAAGACAACCGTATCCCTGCTAATGCCCAGGCCGTCTTCAAGAACATCTGGTGGCTGTTCCTGGTGTCGTGGATGCTCTATCCCGGCGCTTACCTGGCTCCGCTGGTGTTGGACGGGGCTGCAACGCTCGTCAACCCTGCCGGCGCCAACACCTGGTCCGAAATTGGCGTGGTAGCTCGCCAGATCACCTACACGGTGGCAGACATCACCTCGAAGGTCTTCTACGGCGTCATGCTGACGGTGGCAGCGCAGTACCGCAGCGAAGCCGAAGGCTACGTCATGGAAGGCGCGAGCGAAGTCGCTACCGCCTAGGCCCATTGCTTCACACGTCACACACAAGCCTGAAGAGGGGGCAGCTCAGCTGCCCCCTTTTGCATGGAATGGCCATCAGCGCGGGTAGACTGCTAGCACTGATGGCACTGGGTCGAACGAGGGTAGATGGAGGTCCAGCGGCTCAAACCAGAGCATAGTGCTGCCACCGCCGTCTAGGTTAAAGGCGTGGATGAGGCCCGCCCCACTGCTGGCTAGCCAGTGACTGAGCGGATAGAAGCCTAAGCCCAGCGCTGGCGTGACCATCCAGACAATCCGACCCTGACCATCCTGGCCGATAATAGTACGCCGCGAAGGACGCACTGCCCGCGAGTCTGTCTGAGTGGGTTGCCCCTGCCAGATCAGCATGGGGAAGGCCTGGACGGCCTGTTCCAGCGGCTCGCCTCTGTACGGCTCATGAATGCTATGGCGCACGAAAGCCTGACCGTTCTGCACGCCAAACCAGCCGCCTCTATCGGTGTAAGGCTCGCCATAGACCTGGCCATCGCTCACTAGAAAGCCCAGGATGAGATGTTCTGAGGTGAAGAAATTGGCGTTGATGAGGCCTACCGCTCCAGGCAGGCGTTCGCGCCATTGGCGCAGGGTGTAGGCTTCGTTGGGGGTGTAATGTGCGCGGAAGCTGTAACGAGCGGGATCGAAGTACAGGGCCAGCAGTTGGAAAGCCTCTCCCTCCGGTGGCACTAGGGTGCGCAACTCTGCGCCGAGGGTCAACGGCGCAGGCGTAGGGCTAGGGCTGAACGCAGACGGATTCGTCGGCAAGGTGGGCGGCAAAGTCGCCATGAGCGGATCAGTCTGCAGGTTGCAGGCCGCTAGGCTCAGCAGATAGGCGGCGCATAGGGCGGCAAGGCGCATAGGGACGGACTCCCGCTCCGCAAGTTACTCTTTAAGAAGCGGCCCTAGACCAACCTGCCGATCCGTCGATCCATCAGGCAGAGAGACGGTCAGCGTGTTCATCGGGTCGTCTAGGTGGGCGAAAGCGGTCAGGCTGACGTACCACGCGCCCGCAGGCGCGCGCTCAGGCAGGGGGATGGTGACCTGCTCCGCCCAGGACTCGCCCACGCGCCAGCAGGTGGTAGGATAGCGCGTGGCGTCTGGTTGCCAAACCAGCGCTCGGCTCAGGTTGCTCTCAGGCCCGACGGGCAGGCCTGCCAGCCAATAAGGCAAGGCCATGCGCTCATCGGCTTGCCACAGCAGGCGCAGAACTATGCCTCCAGTGCGCCCTTCGCCAGTCCAGGCCAGCAAGCGGAACGGCCCAAAGTCAGCGTCGATGGGACGCCAAGCGGCTTCTGTGAGCTGCGGTGGGGCAGGTCGCGGACGAACGTCGTCGGCGCTCATGGTCAGCCAGCCTGATAGGCCGACCATCACGCAGGCTAGTGCTGTCCGCAGTGGCCATCCGCCCAGCGGCTGAGGCGGCAAGCATAGCAGGGCCAGCGGCGCAAAGAACAGCCAGACGCGCCCCGTCTCGCCGCGCGCCACGTGGGTCATCACCAGGATCAGTAGGCTGAGCAGCAGCGCCCAGGCCAAGCGCGTGGCCTGGGGATGGGCTTGCGGGCTAGGCTTCAGGCTGAGCATGGCCAGTGCCATGATGGGCAGACCGCCCATGACCGCCCATTCCCACAGGTGCATGACCGCCCACAAAGGCGACTCGTAAGCTAAATCAAAGTGCTGGTCGAAGGCTGCCGTCAGCACAGCCAGCGGTGAATCGCCTGTTGTTGAGCTGTAAACCGCCCAGGGCAGCAGCGCTCCCAGCCCAAACCACAGGCCCACGAGCAGCGCTGCCTTCATCTGATGATAGAAATAGTAGAAGACAGTGCTGCCCTCTCGCTGATGAGCCAACGTTGCGCTGACCTCTCCTTTGGGCAGAGGGTCGGATGTGGGCCAAAGTGCCAGCCATCCCAAGACCAGGGCTAACGGCACGAGCGAGAAGTTGGCGAAGGTCAGCAAGCCATAAATCAGGCCGCTGAAGATGAGCCAGGCGGGACGTGGGCCGCTGCCTTCCGAGCTTGCGCCGCGCAGGAAGGCCCACAACGTCAGCAGCGCTCCCAGTGGGTAGGCAGTGTTCCACGAGCCAGCGAACAGCGCCAGCGCGGGGATGAGCGGATAGGCCAGGGCCAGCGTGCGCGCCCAGTCCGACCCGTACCAGCGCCGCGCGATGGCCCATAGCGGCACGACAGCTAGGCCCGCCCACAGGGGCATGATGACTCCTACCCAAGCTGAAGCGCGCTCAGCGGGGGTGTAGGATAAGAACAGCGTGCTAGCGCATTGGTCGTCCAATAGCGGAGCTTGTAGCGCCGCGCTCAGGCCCGGCCACAGCGCCAGAGCGCCTTGCGCGGCTCGCATGAGCCAGGGCAGCAACGGCGGGCTGAGGGCCACGTGGCGGCTGAAGTCGTGCAGAGTGGGCATGGCCTGCGACCAGACGGCGTAGCGCGGATCGCTCCAATCAGCCCAGGCGGCGACGGCCATTGGCCCAGTGGCGGTGGGCGAGATGGCGCGGTGGAACAGCTCCACCAGCGGCCACTCGTGCCAGACAGCGACCAACGCCAAGCTCAGGCCGCCTGTCCCCAGGCTGGCCCAAGCCAGCGACCACGAGTCGCGGCGCTGAGCCGGCCCTGACCCAATCAGATAGATTAGCAGAGCCAGCAGAAGTAAGCTCAGGCGGGCTTGCGGCGCTCGCGTAGCCCATTGCCAGCCTAGGGCTTCGCCGCCGCGCAAGATGGGCCACAGGTCGGCCAGCAGAGCCAGGCCGACCAGGGCGAAGGCAGCGGCGAAGGCCCAGCGACCCCAGCGCGATGGCATTAGGTCACGGCGCGTTCGCGGCGCAGCCACCACACGATCACGCCCAGGGCCAGGATGCCGAAGGGCAGGAACACCACGCTGATGTTGCGGATGTTGAGCAGGGCCAAATCGTCGCCGATGACGGGCAAATCTTGTTCAGCAGCAGCGGCGGGCAGGGCAGCCAAGCTGCCGCTGAACTGGTCGTAGCCGCTAGCCCAGAACATGACTCGGCGCGCCAAGTCGCTGTTGCGCACCCCCAGCGCTTCAAGCTGGAGGTATTGATTGTAGAGCAACGAGTCGCTGGCGAACAGCGCGACGCGCGCGTTATCTAGCGTGCGCTCAGCCAGGACGGCGACAGTGAACGGCCCGCCAGCGTCGCCTTCGGCTTTGGCGAAGGCGCTGCGCGGCTGCTCGCGGCCCAAGATGAGGCCGCGCTTGGCGTAGCTCTCGGCGCTGGTGCTGGCCAGGGGCGTGATGTTGACGCCGCGAGGTGGGTTGGTCTCGTTGGCCAACAAACTCTGCGGCGCGCTCAGCCACAGGGCGTCCTGCTGGGCGACGTAGCTGCTCACGGTGCTGTGCGCCCCAAAGCTGCCCACCAACACCTGGAACAGCGAGCCTTGTATGCTGTTGCTGGGGTCAATCACCAGGTCACCGTTGGCGCGCACGCCGAAGCGCTCCTCTAGATAGGCGCTGAGGTTGGCGGCGTTGGCCAGGCTCTCTCCGCCCTCCACGTTCTGGCTGGCGAAGATGACGACGCGACCGCCGTCGTCTAGGTAGTTGGTGATGAGGCTGAGCTGATCGTCGGGGATGGGCTGGCTGCCGCCGGGGATGACGAGCAAATGGCCATCGGCTTCGCGCTTGGCGCGGCTGAGGGCGTTGTCTTCGCGGGCTAGCTCGGACAAGGTGATGGCCTCTACCGTCCACTTGTAGCGTGTGCGCAAGTTGTTGACGAAGACTGAAGCGCCGAATGGCCCGCTGTCTTCAATCCCGACGCTGCCGCGCGTGTTCAGGAAGAAGGCGCGGAAGTCGCCGCCGGCGCTGGCGGTGATGAGGGCGTTCACCAGGGTGGACTGCTCTAGGAACTGCACCCGCTGGCGCGTCTCCTCGTTGGGCGTGCCGTCTTCGTTGAGGGCTTCCACGAAAATGCTGCCTGGCGTGCCACCGTACTGTTCCAGGATCAGCGGGTTCTGGTCAGGATCGATGAACTGGTAGCTGACTTTGCCGCCGCTGGCGCTGACGATGGAGTCGAACAGCAGCGTGGCGCGGTCGCGCAGCGCCGCCTGGTTGATCCCGTAGAAGGCCGTAATGCGCACAGGGGGGGTCGTCGGGTCGGCGCCCAGGGTGGCTGCTACTTGGCGCGATTGTTCGGGCAGGCTGAACGTGCCACTCTCGGTCAGGTCGGCGCGCCAGCCCTGCTGGCGGACGACGATATACAGCAGCACGAGGGCCACCAGCAGGACAGCCGTCACCAGCGCCGCCGTGCCACCATAGGTGAAGGCGCGCCCGCGCAGCATGTCGCGGGCCTGCTTGGGGTTCTGTGCAAACCAGGCGATCAGGGCGACGATCATGACGCCCAGGCCGCCGAAGCCCAGCAGGCTGAATTGGCGCTGAGTGAGGGCCACGCCTAGCGCCACTAGCGCTCCTATGCCTGCCGCTCCCAGCAGCACTGACGAAGGGATGATGGCGTTCTCTTGGTTGGGTGTTGTTTGCATGAGGAATCTCTCCTGGGCCAAGGCCCTACGACGCGCGCCAGCGCCGCGTGCCGACGATCAGCGTCGTGAGGAAGACGGCAGCGATCATGACAAAGACGAAATAAGCGATGTCCTCGGCGCGGATAATGCCTTCCAGCATGGTGTTCTGGTAGTGCGATTGCAGGCTCAGCTCGCGGATGAAGTTGGCCGCCCCGCGCGTGAAGTCCTGAGTGCCGGCCAGTTGGGCTAAACCATCGGCCAGGAACAGCACCAGCACGGTGGCGCTGCCCAGGAAAGCCGCCACGATCTGATCTTCGGTGATGGCCGACCAAATCATGGCCAGGGCTAGCGTCGCGCCGCCGTACAGCCACGCGCCCAAATACGCGCCGAAGACGACGCCTCCATCTAAGACGCCAATGCCGTCCAACATGAGGGTGTGAGCCAGCGTCAAGGCCAGGATGACCGTGTAGAACGTCCAGACGGCCAGGAACTTGCCCAGCACAAAAGCCCAATCGCCCATCGGCAGGGTCATCAGCACTTCTAGCGTGCCTTC
Source organism: Anaerolineae bacterium (assembly GCA_025055175.1). GTDB lineage: Bacteria > Chloroflexota > Anaerolineae > Aggregatilineales > Phototrophicaceae > JAVQVU01. The sequence continues at coordinate 110,539 of JANWYT010000003.1, forward strand.
GCGGGCTTCTTCGCTGATGAGGCGCATGGTCAGCAGCGGAGCGACGATGAACATCAAGAAGACCAGCACCGCCAGGTTACTTTGGAAGAGCAGATCGGCGGTGATGGGCTGTTGGGCGAAGCCGCTCTGGTTTTGCAACACAGCGCTGTTGACGCTGGCGCTGAACAGCACGCCCAAGAACAGCATGAGGCCGAAGGCGATGGCGTAGGCGATGGGGCTGCGGAAGAACACCCCGACTTCGCGTTTGTAGACGGCCCACAAGGCGTTCATGCGCTCACCTCCGATCCTTCTTGCAGAGTGGCTTGGGCGGCTTCGGGCGTGGCGGGCGCTGCGCTCTGGCTCTGGCGCGTGAGTTCGATGAAGATGTCCTCCAAGTTGACGGCCAGCGGGCGCAACTCTAGCAACTCATAGCCCGCGCCGATGATGGCGTGGGCTAGAGCAGAGCGGGGGTCGTCGGCTTGAGAAGCGGGTGTGACGATGATGGCGTCGCCGTCGATCTGCGCTTCGGCGACGACGGACAGGCCCGCTAGCAGGGCGCGCAGGCTCTCCACGTCGCCGACGGCGCGCACTAGCACGCGGCTGCCGCGCGCCAGCTCCGCGCGTAGCTCGGCAGGCGAACCCTGGGCCACGATTTGGCCTCGGTTGATGATGACTAGCTTGTCGCACACCTGCTCCGCTTCGCTGAGGATGTGGGTGCTGAACATGACCGTGTGATCGCGACCCAGTTCTTTTACCAGGCTGCGCAGCTCTAGAACTTGGATCGGATCGAGGCCGATGGTCGGCTCGTCCAGGATGAGGACTTGCGGGTCGTGCAGCAGGGCCGCTGCCAGGCCGACGCGCTGGCGCATACCTTTCGACAGGGTGCGAATGCGGCTGTGGGCGCGACTGCTCAGGCCGACGCGGGCCAAAACGGCGTCGGCGCGCGCGCCGCGCTGCTTGAGGCCGCGAATTTCGCCCAAGTACATCAGGTAGTCGCGGGCGGTCATGTCGCGGTAGAGTGGCACGTTCTCTGGTAGGTAGCCAACGCGACGACGCACGTCTAGGCTCTGTTCGAAGACATCGTAGCCGGCCACGCGAGCTGTGCCGCTGCTGGGCGGGGTGAAGCCTGTCAGAATGCGCATGGTAGTCGTCTTGCCGGCGCCGTTCGGCCCCAAGAAGCCCGTCACTTGGCCGCCCTGCGCGCTGAAGCTGATGTCGTTGACGGCGAACACGTCGCCGTAGCGTTTGCTGAGATGTTCTACTTCGATCATGTGACGCTTTGCCTCCATCTATGCATGTTAGATGTTGTGGCTAAACCCGCAACATAATACACCAAGAAGCGGCCAAAAGCGCAGGGTAGGCCTCTTTGTGCTTCTCACCCGATCTTCATGCTTGACAAGCTTAGCCAATGGTACGCTCTCAGCAGAATAGCGCTCCGCACAGAAAGAGAGTTTTGGCATGGGTCAGTTTGACGGAAAAATAGTCATGGTGACTGGAGCCGGCGGCAACTTGGCGCGCGGTGTGCTGACGCGCTTCGCCCAAGAGGGCGCGACGCTGGTGATGGTGGACGTGCGCGCTGAATGGCTGGACAGCGCCGCCGAAGCACTCAAAGATCAGCTTGGGCCGCACCTGAAGATCAGCGGCGACATTGGCGCGCCAGAGCAGATGGATGAGGTTATTCGGCAGGCCCACGCCGCCTATGGCCGAATCGACGTGTTGATCCACACCGCCGGCGGCTTTGCCGCTGGCACGCCCGTCCACCAGAGCAGCCTGGACGAGTTCAACCGCATGATGTACCTGAACGCTCAGCTCGTCTGGGTGGCTTGTGGTCGCGTAGCCAAGTACATGGTCGATCAGGGGATCAAAGGCAGCATCATCGCCGTCTTGGCGCGCAGCGCTTTGAAGGGCGCCAAGAACATGGCTGCTTACACCGCCAGCAAGGCCGCCGCCGAGCGGATCGTGCAGAGCATGGCAGCGGAGTTGCTGGACTATGGCATACGCGTGAACGGCGTCCTGCCCAGCACGATCGACACCCCCGCCAACCGCCGCGACATGCCCAACGCTGACTTCAGCAGGTGGGTGACGCCGCAGCAAATTGCCGATGTGATGATCTTCCTGGCCAGCGACGCCGCCAGCGCTATCAGCGGCGACAGCGTCGGCGTCTACGGGCGGGCCTGATTGTGCGCATCTTCATGTTCTCCATGACGCCTCTCTTCGTCGACAAGAGCATGGGAGGCGCCCAGAAGCAACTGAAGAAAGTAGCCCTACACCTAGCTGAGCAGGGCCACCAAGTCACCGTCGCTTGCACTTGGCGCAAGGACGCCGCTCAGCCTTTCGCCTGGCACGAGCGCGCCCAGGTTCTGCCGCTCTACCGCTTCAAGCAGCCCTTTCCTGAGCCTTACGAGACGCCGCCCTATCACATCGCCAACGCCATCCGCGACACCGCCGACCACTTGCGCCAAGCCGACGCCTTCTACAACCACGACGGCGGCCTTATCTTCCCCTTCATCGGGCAGGACGTGCCGACCACTGTCTCGCTGCGCAGCGTTTTGTTCAGCGAGACGTTGCAAAGCGGCTTCCTCTTCGATGGCGACGCCCTCATCTTGCCGTCGGAATACGCTGCCGATTGTTGGCTGGAGACGAAGGGCCAAGTCTTCCCACAGTTCGCCGAGCGCGTCCACGTCATCCACAACGGCCTGGACTTCGACGTTTACTGCCCAACGCCTCCCGATCCCCTGGCTGCTCTCATCCCCGACTTCGATCCCGTGCGCTACGCTTACCTGCTCTATCCACACCGACCTGAGACGCCCAAAGGCATTGAACATGCCCTCAGACTGACGAAGGCGCTGGTCGAGGACTACGGCCTGACCCATGTGCGCTTGCTCGTGCCGCGCTGGATCGACGCAGGCCTAGCCGACCACGTGCGCGCTCACTACGATGGGCTGGCCCACAGCGTGGCCGCGCGCGGCCTGAGCGAGTACGTCGTCTTCCACGATTGGATCGGCGACGACCTCATGCCTGCCTACTACAGCGCAGGCGCGCTGACGCTGGTCCTAGGCCACTACGTGGAGACCTTCGGCAACACGCCTTACGAGTCGTTGGCCTGCGGCACGCTGCCACTAGTGGCTCGCGTCGGCCCGTATCGCCGCCTGCTGAAAGAGCGTGCGCTGATGATCGACTACGGCGATTTGGAGCGTGCCGCTGCTCTGGCGGCTTCTGTCATCGTGGAACGTCTGCGCACTCCCGTCAACACCCTGGCCTGGCTTCGGGCGCACTTCCACCAAGCAGACATGGTGCGTGCTTATGAAGAAGTCATGCTGGGGACGCGCAAGCAAGCGCCGCTGGTTTACGCCCCAATGCCCATAGAGGCAGTGCGAGCGTGGCGCTTGCCGACTTGGTGTTACTTCGCTGAGGAGCAGCTGTGGCACGACTTCCTGGGGACATACTTGCGTGAGCCTGAGCTGTATCAGCTCACGCAGGCGGGCCGAGCCACCTTTGGCTCTGACCAAGCGCCGCCATTACAACTCCAGGCCTGGCGGCGCGAGGGACTGATCGTGCCTGCTCGGTGATCAGCCGCGCCCGACGTAGGACTTGTCGCGGGTATCGACGACGATGAGCTGGCCGACCTCTACGAAGGCCGGCACTTGCACGCTTAGGCCGGTGTCGGTCTTGACGAATTTGGTCACCGCACTGGCGGTGTTGCCTGCGGCGGCGGCTTCCGCTTCCACGACCTCGTAAGTGACGGTGGTCGGCAGGCTATAGTCTAGGACGACGCCGTTGTCCATGACCATGAGCTGGAGTTCTAGGTCTTCCTTCAAGAAGAGTAGGTCTTCGTCGAAGAACGCTGCCGTGCATTCGTACTGCTCGAAGCTGTCCTGATCCATGAAGTGTAGGTTCTCGCCGTCGTTGTACAGATACTTGACCTTGCGCGTCTCCACGTAGATGTTCTCTAGCGTCTCATCTGCCGAGAAGACGCGGTAGAAGGTGGTGCTGGTGCTGATATCCATCAGCTGTGCGCGGACGGAAGCCGTGCCGCGCCCCGGCTTGTTGTATTGGGTGGACATAACGCGGTATAAGTTGCCGTCCAGCCTGAGGACAGTGCCTTTGCGCATATCGCTTGCTTTAATCATGAGGCCTCGTGAGGGAACGGGGAGCGAACAAACGGGACAATTATAGGGCTATCGCGCTGCTTTTCCAGACTTGAACGAAGGGCTGTCCTGGCTGCGCCACCAAGCGATAACGTCCCCAATCGACCCAACTGCACCCATACTGCTCTAGGCGTTGGCGAATGCGGGCTTGCGCTTGGGCCAGCAGCCGCTCTGAGGTGCGGATGGCTTGCTGCCAGCGCGGATCATGCCGTCGCTCCCACAGCAGGCTGCCGGGGCTGAGCGGGGCGCTGAGCAGGGTGGCGCCGCGCGCCAACGAATCGGGGATATCTAGGGTGTAATGCAGGTGGCGCTCGATGAGGCGCAGCAGGTCGTCTTCCGTGAAGACGGACAGGGCTTGGCGGTAGAGCGCAGGCTTTTCGATGACGACGGCGCGCACGGGGTAACCCTCCGCTTGCAACACCGCGTCTAGCTCGCGGTCGTCCTCCCACACGCGCCAATCGGCCTTCTCGCAGAGCAAAGCGGCGGCCTGCCAGGGGATGAGGCTCATCTTACCCCACAACGCCTGAGCCTTGCCCTGAGCCAACTGCTTCAGCCAGCGGCCCTGGCGGTTGAAAGCCGCGACGGTGGCGCGCACGATGGCGGCGGAGACGCCGGCGCCGCGCGTGGGGCTGTGCTGCCAGGGCGTGTGCGGCGAGACAGCGGCAGGGCGTCCTGCCTGGGCATGGGCCAAGCAGGTACGCTCCAGGTGAGCTAGCAGGCCGCGCCCCCATACCGAATCCCAAGACGGCAATAGCAAGTAAGGAATGCGCAGTTCAGCTGCGAAGCCCAAGGCAGCGCGCAGGCGCGCCCAGCGATCTGTCATGTCATACAAGCGCCAGCGAGCTGGCTCTGGCCAGTGGCAGCGGCGCGGCGTGTCCAGGTCTCTTTTGGGGATGGGTTGTGGATTGACGACAACCAGGGCTGCGCGCAGGGTGGGCCTGCGCCACAGCGCCTCGTGCAGCGCCTCAGCGCTGCGCGGATGATCGACCAGCAGCAGCACGCCGCTCTGTTCGCAGCGGCTCAGCTCGTCCAGGCGGCTGTGCAGCGCCTGTTCGTAGATGAGCCGTGCTGGCCCACTGCTGGGCGGGGGTTGGTAGAGCATTTCAGCGCTGAGCCAGCGCAGGCCGCTCAGCGCCTCGGCAGCTTGATCGTGCAAAACTTACGGCCCTTGCCCGCAGTTGAGCGGCGGGCCTTCGCAGGGGAAGCCGTCGTTATCGCCATCGAGCGAGAAGTTGCCAGCTTGCAAGCAGGCGGCGGCTTCCGCGCAGGTGAACAGCTGGCTGCACGTCAGGGCCAGCGATGGGCAGACGACGGCGGTCGCCTGCGGGATCGGGGTGCTGATAGCGCCTGGCACAGGGCCACCAATGCCTGTGCCAGGATCAGCTGTCAGAATGACCGCGCCAGTGTTGGTGTCGAAGGCCAGGAACTGGGTGATCCCAGCGGCAGCGTCGAAAATCTGGAAGGCCCAGCGACCATCGGGGGCGCGATCCGTGCCGAGGTCAGCCACCATGAGCAGGTAGCGCGTGGTGCGCGGCAACGTGATCGGCCCGATGGACAAGCGCTGCTGTTCGCCAGCGGTGTTGACCGCCAAGAAGTTGGCCGGCGTATCTAGTGGGCTGAGGGCCACAAACAGGCGCACATTAGCTTTGGGCAGAGGCAGCGTCTGGATGTTGATGACCTTGCCCTGTGGCGCATCGAAGCAGTAGCCGGAGACGAAGTAGCGGCGCGTGTAGGTCTCCAGGTAAAGCTGGTTGACGTTGATGATGGGCAACAGTTCAGTGCGCCCAGCATAGGTCAAGACGCACTCGTTAGCGCCAGCAGTGGGTGGGATGAGGGCCTGCACGCGTCCGCGCAAGCTGTTGACCTGCTGCTCAGCCAAGTTGACTGTATCCAGCGCACCCTGGACGGTGGCCTGACCCACTGGGTTGCCCGTGCCAGGCTGGTTGCAGACTTCGATGAACAACCGAATCGCCAGGCGGATGTTGGCCATTGCGTCGTCGAAATCGCGCTGGATGGGGTCAAGCTCGTTGAAGAAAGCTTGCAACACTGGAATGGGCAGGTTTAAGGCGCTTGGCTGAGGTGGGTATGGTGCGCAAGAGGCGCGTCCGGTCAGAGCGGCGTCTGTCCAGTAAGCGCGGATGACGTTCAGCGAGTCTTGAGCCAGGTTGAGCCGATCCAGGATTAGGCGCAGATTGGCCACGAAGTCGTCGACGCTGCGGCCCGTCTGGGGCGGCGCTGCGGCGACAATGCCATCAATCGGCAGAGCCATTACGTCGCCGCTGACGATGCGCACGAAGCGCGCCGCCACCCAGCCCAGCGTGCCTTCGAACGAGACCTGATACCAAGTGCCGCTGGCGGTGCGGCCCGTCAGCGTCATGATCTGGTTGAAGTTGATGTTGGCAATCTGCGGATAGGCCGTGCTGGGGCCGGTGCGCACGCGCAGTCCGTCGGTAGCGGCCGCCACGACGGGGCCGACGGCGTTGGTGCTGCCCGCGCGCGGGGCTTCGTTGCCACCGTACGGGATGGTGCGCGGATCGGCGACGGGCAGGCTGCTCACGTCGCCGCTGAGGACGGTGAGCGGCGCGAGGTTCACCCAGCCTTCCTCGCCCCCATAGATGACGCGAAGCCATTGGCTGTCGGCGCTGCGAGCCGTGACGAACTCGAACACAAAGCCAGACGGCGCGCTGTCGATGACCGTTGCGCCGATGGCTGGGACAGTACGCACGTTGACAAATTCGTTGACGACGACGGCGCGCACCCCCTGAGCCTGGACGCTCAGGGTCAACCAGCACAAGAGCCAGAAGATGAGGAATGAGCGGACGCGTAGCTTCATCGGTGGTCTTCTCCGTCGGGAGGGTTTCTCAAGCCTCAGGAGGCGGCTTGTTGTCATCGTTCGTTGAGCTTAGCGGAGAGTGCAGAGGACGGGTGATAACGTTGGAGTCTCCAGTCGACAGCTGCGGATCGTCGGCTAGTGCTGGATCATCGTTTTTGGACAGCGCAGATGAGGCTGGCACAGCGGGCGCTTCGTTGGTCTCCATGCGCCTGAGTAGGCCCTGCGGACGCTTGACGATGGTGGGCTTCTCGGCGCTGTCGTCTGGAGCGCTGGGCTTGCTGGGCTGGCGCGGCTGGCTTGTGTCGAAACGGGCGAGGATTTTACGCGCTTCGGGCGTGCCGATATTCTTGAGGGCGGCGCGGGCGGTGCGGCGGACGATCTGCACGGGGTCGCGTAGCGCTTCTCCCAGCGGCTGGACGGCCCACTCAGCCTTCAGGTGGCCCAGGATGGCTGCTCCTTTGCGGCGTACATCGGGATGGGTATGGCGCAAGCTGGCCAGCAAGGCGACTTCTACTGGGGCGCTGTTGAGCTTGAGCAGGGCTTCGGCGACGGCCAGCTTAATTTCGCCGCTGGTCTTGGGGCTGGTGAACAGCACCACCAGCGGCTCGGCGGCGGTTTTGTCGCCCATCTCACCTAAACGCAGGGCCGCTTTGACCACTTCATCCGGGTTGGCGCTCTCCAATTGGGCTAGCAAGCGGCCCAGCTCAGCGGCTTCGGTGGGCAGCTCGTCGGTGACGGGTTTCTCGGGCAGCGTCGGCCGAGCCTGACCAGGAGCTTCTTCGTCGAGTGTCTCCAGGGCCAGCAGCAGCGCTTGGCGCACATCAGGATCAGGCTCGCGGTCGAGCGCTTGGCGCAGGGCTGGCACGGCGTCGGCAGCGCCAATGGTGCGCAGGGCCACTGCCGCGCGGCGCCGAATGTCGGGCGATGCATGGCTCAGGGCGCGGATGAGGCCTTCGTTATCGAACTGGGACTGAAGTCGCCAAATATCAGACATGCGCGCCTCGTCGGCGAAACGGAGCAATCATATCAAAATTGTAGCACAAGAGCTAAAAATTGGCATAAGGTAGGACGGCGATTTATCATGAGGCCTGTCCTGCTTGTGGAGAGGATTTGTCGCTACCATGTCATTATCTTCCAGCTTGCGTCGCCAACGCGCCGATCTGAACGCGGCGCTGACCCTCGTCATCTTCGTCTGCCTGCTGGGGACGCCGCTCTTTGCCCGCCAGTTGTCTGCCTCAGCGGATTACAGCTCGCGTGTGGTCGAAGCCTACGCTATGACCCAGGGCGACTGGGCCGGCGCGCTGACTTCCAACCCGCTCTACAGCATTCTCATCTTCATCGCGCAAGGCATCACGGGCTTGGATTGGGCCGTCACCACTGCTGCCCTGACGCTGGTTTTCTACGTGGCAGCGGCGCTGGTGACGTATGCCAGTCTGCGGCGCGTCTTGCCTCAGCGTACGCGGCGCTCAGCTTGGGCGCTGGCTTTGCTGGCGGGCTTGTTGTTGATCGTCATGCCCATCAGTCTGTCTCTGCTGCTCAGCACCCGCGATATGCTCTTTCAGTGGGTCATGCTCAGCCCACACTACAACCCCACCACCCAGGTGCTGCGGCCCTTCGTCCTGCCCCTGACGGTGATTGGAGCGGGCATTTTCGCGAGCAAGGAGGCCAGCTCTTGGCGGCGCGTGGGTTGGGTAGCGCTGGCCCTGATTGTGGCGGCGCTGCTCAAGCCCAGCTGGCACATCGCCTTCTTGCCTGTGCTGGCGCTGGCGGGATTATGGGCCATGCTGCGCCACCAGCCTCATGACGGTCGTCTGCTCATCGTCGGCTATGGCGGGGCAGGAGTGCTGGCTCTGGGTTTCCTGTGGGTGATTGCCTATGGTGGCGTGGCCGACGACAGCGGTTTAGCCATCATGCCTCTGCACTTCGACGGTGACCCGCTCTATGCTCTGCCCTACAAGCTGCTGCTGTCGCTGGCCTTCCCGCTGGCTGTCACTTTGGCTTATCCGCAGGCGCGCCGCGATGGCCCGCTACTGCTAGCCTGGGCGACCTTTGGCGTGGCCCTGTTGCAGAGCCTGTTGTTCAACGAGACTGGCTCGCGGATGAATCACGGTAATTTCCTGTGGGGACGGGCCATCAGTGGTTGGGTGCTGTTCGTCCTGGCTGTGCGCGTCTTCATCCAACAGCCGCGCGTGGCCTGGTGGACAGATGAACGGCCTGCGCGGCGTGCCTGGCTCATCTGGGGTTTGTTTGCTCTGCACAGCGCCACCGGCCTGTTGTGGATGATGGCCCATTACGGAGCTAAGCCCGTCATGTTCCCCTGAGCAGCCTTCTGAACCTTTGAAGTCTCTCATCAACCTTTGACACCCTGTGATTGACGCTCACGACCCTATCGCTTACAATCACGCGCAAGAAGCCCAGAGCGCATGAGCGAGAAACAACAAGCGCATGATCAGCGAAAAAACCATCCACACCCTAGAACTGCCCAAAATCCTGGCTCAGGTTGCCCAGTTGGCGTCGTTCAGCGCCGGCGCTGAATTGGTGAACGATCTTCAACCTTCTACTGACCTGGAAGAGGTGCGCGCTTGGCAGCGCGAAACCGCTGAGATGATCGACTTGCTGGAGAGTCGCAGCGGCTTTAGTCTGTCTGGCGCGCGTGATGTGCGCCAAGCGGCCCTCAACGCCACGCGCGGCGTCCTGATCGACCCCCAGGGCTTGCTGGACGTGCGCCAGACGATGAAGCGCTCTGCCATCGCCAAGCGCAGCCTGGGCAAGGCTCGTCATCAATACCCGCTGCTGGCGGAGATTGCTGACGAGCTGGAAGAGTGCAAGACGGTGGTGGACGCCATCGAAGGTGCCATCGACGACAACGGCGAAATCCGCGACAGCGCCAGCGCCAAGCTGGCCATCATCCGCCGCGACCTGAAGATCGCCTATGAGCGCCTGCAAAGCAAGCTCAACCGTCTGATTACGTCTGCGCGCAACCAACCCCTGCTGCAAGAACCCATCATCACCATGCGCAGTGGGCGTTACGTCATCCCCATCAAGGCAGAAAATAAGGGCAAAATCCCCGGCATTGTCCACGACTCGTCGTCCAGCGGTGCGACGCTTTTCATTGAGCCGCTGGAGACGGTGGAGCTGAACAACGCCTGGCGCGAACTCCAGCTGGAGGAAGAGAAGGAGATTCGGCGTATCCTGGCGGAACTGACCGCCGTCGTCGGGGCGGAGAGCGAGAAGGTGGTGCGCTCGGTAGAGATTCTGGCCTACCTGGACATGACGATGGCCAAAGCCTTGTACGCTCAGCGCACGAAAGCTACGCTGCCGCATATGCTGGCCTTCAGTCCGCGCAAGAACAGCCGTCATCCTGGCAGCACCATCATCCTGCGCGGGGCGCGCCATCCCCTGCTCACGGGCCACGTCGTGCCAATTGATGTTGAATTCGACGATGAGACTTGGGCGCTGGTGGTCACCGGCCCCAACACGGGCGGCAAGACCGTCGCTTTGAAGACCGTAGGCCTGCTAGCTCTGATGGCCCAATGCGGTCTGCACCTGCCCGCAGATGAAGCCCGCCTGAGCGTCTTCGGGGGTATCTTCGCCGACATTGGCGACGAGCAGAGCATTGAGCAATCGCTCTCTACCTTTTCCTCGCACATGCGCAACATCATCAGCATTCTGCGCGAATGTGACGAGCGCTCTCTGGTCATCCTGGATGAGCTGGGCGCTGGCACAGACCCAGCCGAAGGCTCGGCGCTGGCGCGCGCCTTGCTGGATCATCTGCTGGCGCGCCGCGTGACGACGATGGTCAGCACCCACCATCCAGAGTTGAAGATTTATGCTGTTGAGACGCCAGGGGCGCGCAACGCCAGCATGGAATTCGACCTGGAGACGCTCTCGCCCACCTATCGCCTGATGATCGGCCTGCCGGGGCGCAGTAACGCCCTGGCCATCGCCCAGCGCCTCGGCCTGAGCGAAGACATCATCGCGGCAGCGCGCCAGATGGTCAAGCTAGAAGACCTGGCAGCGGATGACCTGCTGGATGAGATTCAGCGCACCCGCGCCGCCATTCGCCAGGCGCATGCGGAGGTGGATAGCCTGCGCCAGGAACTGCAAACTCAGCGCGATCAGCTCCAGGCCCGTCTGGACAAGATCGAAGACGAGCGCCGCGACGTGATCCGCGCTGCGCGCCGCAACGCTGAGGAAGATTTAGAAGGCTTCAAGCGCGAGCTGCGCAAAATGCAGAACGAACTGAAGATGGCCGGCCTGCCTCTGGACAAGGTACGCGCTCTGCAAGAAGCCGCCCAGAAGATGATCGAATGGACGCAGCAACCCTTCGATGAGGGCGAAGTGGAGAAGGTCGCTGAGACGGACTGGACGCCACGCCTGGGCGATACGGTCTATCTGGAGACGCTCAATGCCGAAGGCACAATCGTGGAATTGGACGAGAAAGGCGCGACAGTACAGGTTGGCACGTTGAAGGTGCGGGCTAAGCGCAGCGAAATGCGCAAGCGCACCCGTTCCGAGCGGCGCGCCACCGAGCGCGGCCACGCCCGCATCTTCAAGCCCGATCAGACGCCGCCACCACTGGCCGCCTCGCCGGGGTTGGAGCTTGACCTGCGCGGTCACACCGTCGAGGAAGCGCTCAACAAGCTGGACCGTTACATCGACGCGGCGGTCATGGCTGGTCTGCCGTTTGCGCGGATCATTCATGGCAAAGGCACCGGCCGCCTGCGCCAGGCTGTCGGCGAATACTTAACAGGCCATCCGCTGGTGAACAAGTCCTCGCCTGGCGAAGCCAACGAAGGCGGGGCCGGCGTGACCATCATCCACTTGGCCCAGACGACTTAGCCAAGAGCGGCTCAAGCAGCGCCCAGGTGCGGCGCACGGCTTCCTCGGTGGAGAAGTGTGCCAGCACTCGTGCGCGCCCCGCCTGGCCCATGCGCGCCCGCAGAGCGGCATCGTCTAACAGGGCGAGGACGTGCGCGGCCAGGGCAGGCGGGTCTTCAGGCGGCACGAGGAAGCCCGTCTCGCCATCGACCACGACCTCGGCGGGGCCGCCCTGGGAGGTGCTGACGACAGGCCGCGCGCAGGCCATCGCCTCCACGTTGACCTTGCCGAACGACTCGAACTGCGAGGGGCAGACGACGACGTCGGCGGCGGTCATGACTGCTTCTGCGTCAGTGCGGAAGCCAATGTAATGCAGACGTTCGCGCAGCAGCGGATCATCTTGGGCGGCGCGCAGGATCGAGTCGCGGTAGGCTTGGTCAGCGCTGACGCCGAACGTCTCCTCGCCAGCGATGACGAAGTGGCAATCAGGACGCTGAGCCAGCACCAGACGGGCCATGTCCTGGAAGGTGTGATGGCCTTTGACGCGCTGGAAGCGGGCGATTAGGGCCACCAACGGCGCGCCCTGCGGCACGCCCGCCAATGCGCGGATCGGCGCGCCATCGACGCTGGGATGGAAACGAGCTGCGTCTACGCCAGGATAGATGACGGGTACACGCTGCGGCGGCATGAAAGGCGGCTGACCCAAGAAGCCGCGCGCGATGGCCTGGCTCTTAGCGATGGCGACCTGCGGCAGGCAGAAGAAGGTCTTCTGCCAGGGGCGCGGCTTGAACCACCAGCCCCACAAGACCCAGGCGACGGGCAGGCCTATCGCCTGAGCGGCGGGTAGGGCATAGGGCAGGCTGTGGTAGTCGCTGTAGATCAGGGCGATGTTCTCTCGGCGCAGCAAGCCCTTGAGCTGCCCCACGACGGGGAAGCGCGCCCACACCCGCGGCACGAACCAAGTTGAGGCGCCGCGAAAGGGCAGGACGTGGACGGGCCAACCCTGCGCCGTCCACGACTCGCTCAGCGGGCCAGAGCGCGGCAAACACAAATGCGGCTCGAGCCGATCTGCCAGGCCCTGGGCCAGCGCCAGCAGGTCAGTTTCGCCGCCGCCCAGACCCACATACCAAGAGATGAACAGGACAGCGGGGCGCACGAGGCTCATTTGTGGCGAACATCTTCCCAGGCGGGCAGGCCGAGCGCCTCTGCCAGGTACAGGGTGGCTGCCTGAAGATCGGTGCGGTAGCTATCGCGCGTGAGCCGATGGACTCCGAGTTGGCGTGGCCCTTGCGGGCTATCGGAGGGATGTTGGGCGGCGCTGCTCAGTGGCACGCCCTGGCTGATGAGCAGCTCGAAGCGCCCGCCGCCCAAGTGGGCGTTGATCTCGCCGTGTTCTGTGAGCGAGCCGCGTTCGCGGCGCTTGATGACTTCGCTCACATAGAGCGATTGAATGTCTTGGGCTGGAATTTGGCGAACAACGCGACCACCGCGCCACCAGGTCAGGTGATTGCGGCTGAGCTGGATGAGGTTGATAGAGCGGCTTAGCGTGAAGAGTTGGCCCAAACTAGAGAACAACAGGCCCACCGCAATCGACAAGCCCAAATAGGGCAAGATATGCGGGTTGGGGATGAGCGTGCCGCTGTTGGGCAGGGCCAGGCGGCTGCCCAGAGTCGCCACCGAGACGACGACGTAGACGACAGCACACAGCGCAAACCACAAGGCGCGACCCAGATGGTAGCGCCGCCAGCGGGGCGAATGGATGAAGTACAGGTCACCAGGCTCAAGCGACGCGCCCAGCCGTGTCTCGGCGCGTTCCGCGCGGTGCATCTCCCAGTTGCCCAAGCTGAGCGGCAGGGGAGGCAATTCACGAGTTGGGGGCGGCGGCGCGCTGGGCCTGGGCGGGACATAGACGAACGGCACGCCTAGGATGTGGGCCAGCGCTTGGCCGGCCTGTGCGCCCAATTCGCCGAAGACGCTGGCGTCAGGATCAGGCCAGCGCGCCAGGGCGCACCAGCGGCTTTGACGCAGCAATGCCAGTTCGCGCGCCACCACCAAGCCCAAATACCAGGTCTCGTCGCTGGCCTGCCAACCCAAGACGACCTGCTCTACCGCTTCGCGCGGCAACAGACCGTCCGCTGGCAGTCGGCGCGATGCGCCGAAGTCCAGGTTGTAGACTAAGCCCTGCGGCTTGGCTTCGGCCAGCACATGGTCGTGCTGGATGAGCTGCCAACCGTCCTGGAGCTTGATGATGGCGTTGTCGGCCGCCGAAATGCTGTCGATCATGAACTTGTGCCTGAGTGAAGGTCGTGGCTGATGATGAGGGAGCGCTCAAGCGCATAGGCCCTTCATTATGCGCCAGGCTAGCCCAGGACGGTAGGGGCGACTGCACCGAGCGCTTGTTGTTCAACATGTTGCGTTTCTTCAGAACAAATTGAAACTCTCCTTTGCACAACTCAGCGTCCTCCCTATAATTCTCGTGTCTAACACACTGACAAGCGAGGCATGAGGTGCGCTTATCGGACATTGCCTACGTTTTGGTCGTAGTTCACATCTTATTTGCCTGGCTCTTCCTTGTAGCTGTGTGGCGCAGGATGAGCCGCATGAAGAGCCACCTGGAAAAGACCAACGCTCAGCTGCGCCGCCAGGAAGCGCGCTTGCGCTCATTGCTAGAGTCGCAAACGGCCTATCTGGTGCGCACCGACATGGAAGGTCGCTTCACCTACGTCAATCGGCCCTTTGCACGGCGCTTTAGCTCAGGCCGCGACCTGATTGGCTCGGATTCGTTGGAGACGGTTGCGGCTGAAGACCGTGACCTAGCTTTGAATGTGGTCGTGCAGTGCGTCGCTCAGCCCGGCCAACCCGTGCCTGTCACCCTGCGCAAACCCGATGGTCAGGGAGGGTATTTCTACACCGATTGGGAATTCGTGGCGGTGTTGGACGAAGATGGGCAAGTGGCTGAGATTCAATGCGTGGGCTTCGACGCCACCGCGCGCATGAAGGCCCAGGAAGCCCTCATTGAACACGAGCGAGTGAAAGCTGCTCTGCGCGAGGAACAATCCCTCAATCAGCTCAAGACCCAGATGATACGGCGTATCTCGCACGAATTCCGCACGCCTTTGGCCATCATCCAGATGAACATAGAAAATCTGTACCGCTACTATGAGCGCCTTGATGAAAGCCAGCGCACCGCCAAGCTGCACAAGACGCGCCGTGAAATTGACCACCTCAGCCGCATGTTGGAAGATATGAGTCGCTTGCTGCGTGGCCAGCAGCAGGCTCTGGAATTCCTGCCTGCGCCGACGCGCATCGTAGCCTTGTGCCGCGACATTGTGGAGCAAATGCACGCGCTGATGGACGGCGCGGAGCGGATCAACCTGCACAGCGACGTGGCCGAGGACGACACACACCTACTAGACGAGGACATTGTGCGCACCATCCTCACCAATCTGCTGAGCAACGCCCTCAAGTACTCGCCCTCGAACAAGCGCGTGGCCTTGTATCTGAGCGCTTGCGGTGACGAGTTGGAGCTGCGCGTCGTCGATCAGGGCATAGGGATCAGCCTGGAAGACCAGGCTCGCATTTTTGAACCGTTCTTCCGCACTCAGCAAGCCGAATCGATCAGCGGCATGGGCTTGGGTCTGAGCATTGTGGCCGACGCCGTGCGCGCCCATCAGGGCAGGATCAGCGTCGAAAGCGCGCCAGAGCGTGGCACGACCTTCACAGTGTGCTTGCCTGGGCCGCGCGCCTGACGCTCTTGAGCTTGCAAAGATGAATTTTTATGGCCTTAACGTTACGTTACGGTTAAATCATCCGTTATACTGCTTGACACCTTTTTATTTTGGCTTGATAATGCAACGTATATAAACTGTTACACGCCCGTCCTTGCGGCTTTCTCCCCGGACTTTCCCTTATGACGAAGCCTCCTAACCTACATCTGCTGCCTTCCCGCGTCCTGCGCGTCAACGTCGGCTTTTTGCTGAGCGAAGGCCCAGCTCATCACCAGGACTCGCGCCTGGATATTCCCGATCCCATCCGCGTCGCCGACGACCTCATCATCAACCATATCAGCGGGCCGCTGCGCCTGTCGCGGGCCAAAGAAGGCATCCTCGTCCAGCTCCAGGCCCAGGCAGGCGTCGATGACGTCTGTTCGCGCTGCCTGACGCCCTTTGAGCGGACTGTGCTGGTCGAAGTTGAGGAGCTGTACGCCCATCCTGCTTCAGACTTCACAGAGTTTAGCGTGGGAGGTGACAACAACCTGGACTTGGCACCGCTGCTGCGCGCGGAAATTCTGATCGCCCTAGACGAAAAGGCCCTGTGCTATCTCGATTGTCGCGGGCTTTGCTCCACTTGTGGCGTCAACCTTAACGAAGAAAGCTGCACTTGTGCCAACCACGCCATTGATCCGCGCTTGGCCAAGCTACGCCAACTCCTCGATCTATCCTGAACCAACGAGCCTGCGAGGGACGCTCATGAACGACCTGGACGCCAACTTCGGCCTGGACAGCCTAGACATGGGCCTCGACGGCCTGGACGACTCGTCAGAGGACGATCTCTTGGAAGACGACTTCTTCTTCGAGGACGACTCGCTCGAAGAAGACGACGAGTTGGGCGACGACGATTGGTTGCAAAGCAGCAGCGACAGCATAGGCCTGTACCTGAAAGAGATGGCGCGCGTCCCGCTGTTGAACCTAGAAGAAGAAATTGCCCTCGCAAAGCGCATCGAGAGCGGCCGGGAGGCGCTGCGCAAGCTGAGCAAAGCTTCGCCATCGCGCCAGGAAGAATTGCGCCTGTTGATCGCCGATGGAGAAGAAGCGCGCGACCATCTCATCCGCGCCAACACGCGCCTGGTGGTGTCCGTCGCCAAACGCTACCTGTCGCGCGGCGTGCCGTTCCTGGACTTAATCCAGGAAGGCAACTTGGGCCTGATGAAAGCTGTCGAAAAATTCGACTACCAGCGCGGCTACCGCTTCAGTACCTACGCCACTTGGTGGATTCGCCAGACGATCACGCGGGCCATCGCCGATCAGGGCCGCACCATCCGCGTCCCTGTTCACATGAGCGACCGAATCCGCCGCTTGTACCGCGTGGCTCGCGATCTGGAACAAGCGCGCGGCACGAAGCCTAGCCTAGAGGAACTGGCCCAGGCTATGCGCTGCGACGTGCGCAAGATTCAGTGGATGCTGCGCGTCTCTTGGCAACCTCTGTCGCTGGAACACCCCATCGGGGAGGACGACGACAGCGAATTGGGCAACTTCATTGAGAACGATAGCCTGCCCAGTCCTAGCGAATCGACCACCACCGCCCTGCTCAAGGAGAAAATTGAGCAGCTGCTGGCTACGCTCACCCCGCGCGAAGCGCGCATTCTGCGCTTGCGCTTCGGCCTGCACAATGGCCGTAGCTACACGCTAGAAGAAGTCGGCCAGAAGTTTGGCCTGACGCGCGAGCGCATTCGCCAGATTGAAGGTCGCGCCCTGCGCCGCCTACGCCACCCACGCCGCAGCCGCCAGCTACGCGACTATCTATCCTGATTATGCCGCGCGACTATTCCGACGACAGCAGCAACCATCCCCTGCGCGACGCTGAGGCGTCTCAGCTCGCATCGGATTTGCAAGCCGAAGACGCGCCGCACGCCTATTCGCCCAAGCCAAGCCAGCCTGCGCGCTATACCTGGGTCGAGGTGTGGACGGCAGCCGTCAACCTGCCCAAGCCCTCCACCTACAGCACCCTGCTGGACGATCCACAGGCTACCGCCCGCCGCGCCCTAGTCTGGGTCTACCTAGCCAGCTTGATCCAGCTCATCGTGCAGCTCATCGTCATCTTCAGCTCGCCTGGCTTCGCTCTGGCCCTGCGCCAGAGCAACCTGGACGCCGACTCAACGGTGAGATTGTCCATCTTCCTGTCGGTCTTGTGCGTGTCGCCCTTTGCGGCGTTCGTCAACGTCATCATCTTCCTGGCTCTGGCCTATGCCGTCAACTGGTTGGCCAGCAGGAATTACAACGCGCCTTCGCGCCCGCAGGAAGCGCTCTATGCCTTCGGCGCGTCTACTGCTCCGCTGACGCTAGTGCTAGCCCTGCTCGGCATGCTCGTGGGGGCGTTGCCGCTGCTGGCCCTGCTGGGGCAGCTGGCTGTGTTAGCCTTGCAGGGCTATCAAATCTGGTTGTATGTAGTGGCTACGCAGGCCGTCTATGGTCTAGAGGTGCGCCAAGCAGCGTTGGTAGCGATGTTGCCCAGCGTGGCTCTGCTCGTGCTACAACTGGTGCTGGCAGGGACTTTGCTCTAGCGCAGAGCATAGCTTCAGGCGACATAATCCTTCTAGGCCTTCCAGGAATCTCTGCCTGCTGTGGCGCGCACACCTGTAACCTGTAAAAAAGGGAGGTCAGGAGTGAGGTCAGCGGCCTTGTGTGATGACTTTTAGCATCCTGCGTTGTGTATTTCGGGTGAGAATATTCAAATGCTGAAGCCAGAACATGCCTCTCATAAATCTGTAAATTTGAGTATACTTGTTCATGGTTTCCCGTCCCGACGCCCTTGCTGAGTTGGTATAAGCCTGCCTTGTGAACGCAGGTCATGCCTTTGCCCATAGGTTTGGTATGTCTACACGCCGCTTCACCGATGATCTACCTGAACCTGATCTGTCTGTCAAGCCACCCGCTGCGCCGTCTCCTGCTGCTCGTCCGCTGAGCGCGCCGCCTTTGCAGCGTCCGCAAATGCCACAGCGCTCCTCCAATCCTGCTCCTGCTGCGCCGCGCCCCCAGGCTCAGCCTGCCGCTCCCAGCAGCCAGGGGCGCGTCGTCGGGCCTTACCTGCCGCGCACCCTCACTCAGGTCATCAACGAAGCCGACGATAAGGTAGTACAGGGCGACCTGGTAGACTATCTGCCGCTGCCTACTGGCTTTGATCCGCTGGACGGCCTGATCGGTGGTGGCCTGCGCAAAACCGAGCTGATCCTGCTGGGGGGGGCGCAGGGTTTGGGCAAGACAATTGCCACCTTGCAAATCGCTCGCAATGTGGCCATGCGTCCGGATCATTACGCCTTCTATCTGTCCTATGAACACACCGAAGCTCATCTCATGCACCGCCTGCTGTGCCTAGAGAGCATTAATCCGCCAGAGATTGACCTGGCCAATGGCCTCAAGTTGCGCGATCTCTATCAGCAGATCGTGGCCCAGCGCGCTAAGAAGTTCATGGGCCGCGAGAGCGGCCAGGGGTCTCTGCAGGCCATCTTGCGCGACATGCCGCAGACAGCGCCCGCCCTCAGCCGCTTGCTGCGCTACAGCGACCGCCTCATCCTGCTCAAGGCTAGCCCAGCCGTCACCAACTTGACGGCCATCCGCGAGATGACTGCCCGCCTGGCTGACGCCACCGGCGGCAACTTGACCGTGTTCGTGGACTATCTACAAAAGGTCGCCGTCCATCCAGAGCGTCCGCGCGACGAAAACGACAAAGTGACGATCATCGTCGAAGGTCTGAAGGACATTGCCATGACGTTGGACGTGCCGATCTTCTCCATCGTGGCTGCCGACCGCGAGGGCCTCAAGAGCAAGCGCATTCACCTGTTCCACCTGCGTGGCAGCAGCGCCCTGGACTACGAGTCGGACATCGCCATCATTATGAACAACAAGTACCAAATCCTGGCCAAAGACCACGTGGCCTTCAACCCCTACAACGCCAAGCAGTATCGCAACTGGGTGGTGTTCACGATCGAGAAGAACCGCGCGGGCAAAGCCATGATCGACATTGAGTTTGAGCTGCACGCGCAACACTTCGCCTTCAACCCGCGTGGGCAGAAAGTCCAGCAGCAGCTCATCGACGACAAGATCATCGAGTCGTGAAGCAACATCACAGCGCACCGAAGCGTGCCCAGTCCTGAGGGCTGTGCCAGGACTGGCCGTCGGGCAGGCGCGTGTCGACGTCAGCCAGAGCATGGGCCAGGTTGGCTTGCTCCAGCGCGGCATTTTGCAAATCAGCGCCGCGCAGGTCGGCCCACCACAGGTTGGCTCGGCGCAGATCGGCGGCGCGCAGGCTAGCCGAGCGTAGATTGGCGCGCGCCAGATTGGCTGCAGCGAGGACGGCGCCGCCCAAGTCGGCTTCGCTGAGGATGGCTTGACGCAGGTTGGCAGCGGTCAGATCGGCTTGAGTCAAGTCAGCTTGGCGCAGGTCAGCAGCATAAAAGTAGGCGTCGCGCAGCACAGCTCCGCCGAGTTGGACGGCGCGCAGCTGGGCCAGGGCCAGCGTGGCGCTGGGCAGATTGACGCGTCCCAGGGCGCGTCCACACAAGCGACCATCCTGGAAAGCTAGGCGCTCTTTGAGCAGCTCCAGCGCCGCCAGCGCCTCTGTGCTGTTGGTATGGCACAGCTCGGCCAAGAGATGAGCGTCGCTCTTGAAGTATTTGAGGGCTTGTCGCAGGCGCTTCATAGCGCTCAGACCTCGCGCACGTGCGCGTCCAGAATGCGCGCTTCGGGGTGTAGGCTCACGATCCAGCGCGCTAACTCGTGGGTGAGCAGGTGCAGACCCTCGGTCATGCGTGGGTAGCCTAGCGTGCCAAACTTGAGCGTGTATTCGTGTGGCGTCTGGCGCGGCAGCAGCACGATAGCCACATGTTGTTGGATGGTTGGCTCGTCGAGGGTGGCTTCAAACAGCAGCGTTGAACTGCGCCGACTGACGTAAGCGTCCAGGACAGCGGCAGTTGCTTCGCCGCGCTGGAAGACCTGCTTGCTGAAGGCGGCGGCTATCTCTGACGAACTATGGGGGGTGTACAGGATGACGTGGGGCATGGGCCATTCCTTGCGCAGTGGCACGTTCGGGGCGGGCTGGTGGTTGCGTCGATAGATGAAGTAGTGGCCATGCCGCCCCTGTTCGTAGCCACGCGCCTCGTATTTGGTGGTCAGCAGGCGCTCTGTCGGCGGTCGATCCAGCCAGGGGGCGGACAAGCAGTTGCTCAGGGATGGCGTTTGGCTGAGCAGCTCATGGCTCATCTCGGCGTAGGCCGAGATGTCCGTCGCTAGGTAAAGCTTCCCCCCGACGACCAGGCGACTGGCCAGGGCGTCCAGCGTGTCGCGCTGCATGAGCCTGCGGCCCGCATGGCGACTCTTGAACCAGGGGTCGGGATAGTTGATATGGAATTCGTGGACGCTGGATGGGGGCAGCAAGTGGTGCAGCAGCGTCTCTGCGCGACAGTAGAGGACGCGCGCGTTGCGCAAGCCTGCACGCGCCAGCTTGTCCTCAGCTTTGCTGAGGGCTTGCCCGCTGATTTCGACGCCCAACACATTACAATCGGGGTGCTGCTGAGCCAGCGCCACGAGGTAATGCCCGTTTCCGAAGCCAATTTCGACGATCAGTGGACGATCCGCGTCGAAGACCTGCGCCCAGTCGGTGGGGAAGGGCAGGTGATACCAGCTCAGCTTAGGCCAGATGGCGGTCATAGGCGCTCAATTGTCGCAGAGTCAGTGCGAAGGCGATCCGATAGCGGTATAATAGCCACGTTGGTTAAGCGTTGGCTGAGAGGTATCGTCTTGCGCGAGGATGACTTCAGCCCTTGGGGCGCTTTGATTGCTTTTGTCCTAGCTGTCCTGATGATCGGCGGCGGAGCGTTGCTGCTGCTGGCTTCGCGCCCAGAGCCGCCCGCCATCACCCTGCTGCCGCCCGTGCCGACGGCGACTCCTGCGCCGAGCGCTACGCCAGGCCCAATCGAAGTCTACGTCATCGGCGCGGTGGCCAACCCGCAGACGACGCACCGCCTGCCCGTCGGTAGTCGTGTGCAGGACGCCATCGACGCAGCAGGTGGCTTGTTGGACGAAGCCGACAAGGACGCTTTCAACCCCGCCGCGCGCCTCTACGACGGGGTGCTGATCGCTATCCCCACGCGCGGGTCAGAGGCAGCGACCCAACCCACCCCTGTCGGCGGCCAGCGCGTGCGCCTCAACACGGCGTCTCTGGAGGAGCTGATGAGCTTGCCTGGGATTGGCCGTGCGACAGCTGAACGTATCTTGGCCTACCGCGAGCAGGTGGGGCGCTTCATGGCTCTGGAGGATTTGGACGCCGTAGAGGGGATTGGCCCTGCCACGCTAGAGCGCTTGCGTCCCTTGGTCAGCCTGGACAATTAGCCCAGGCGCGGGTGTCGAGCGCAGGTATATTCGTCCTGAAGATTCAGGCGCTGGCTCAAATCGGCGTACGCCGTTCGCAGACGAGCCTGGACAGCCTCGTCCTGGATGTTGAGCAGGCGCATGTCGTAGGCGTCTTCGAGGTTGTTTTGGTAGTACTGAGGCTTCACGCTGGTAATCTCGAAGCCATGCTTCAGGTAGAGAGCCTGCGCGCTGGTGTTGCTCACCCTCACCTCCAGCACCACGTACTCTGCTCCTAGATGGACAGCTTTGAGGATCATGCCCAGCAACAGAGCTTCGCCGTAGCCCTTGCGGCGCTGCTGTGGATCGCTGGCGATTGTGCTGATGTGAGCTTCATCTTGGACGCGCCACAAGCCGCCGTAGCCCAGGATAACCCACTCGACTTGCTGCGTGGCTTGTTGCGTGCTGCGCCAGCGCGCCCACCAGCGTCCCCAGGTCGTGCGCGATGGGTTGTTGGTCTGCGAGGTAGCAGCAGGAACTTCACCCTCCAGCACCACCATGTAGCTCACCAGCGACTCGTTAATCTCAAAGTAGTAGGAACGCGCCGACCACGAATCGGAGAAAGCCGCCGACTCAATCCGCATGACCTGTGGCACGTCGGCCATCTGCATGTAGCGTAGGCGCAGCATGGTGTCAACCAGGCACAGAGGCGGTGTTGAGGTAGACGGGCTGGATGTGCTGCGGAGCGAAGCGCGTCGACCAGTCTTCACGCGGGGTGTCGTTCAGCAAATCGATGGCCATTTGGGCCAGC
Source organism: Anaerolineae bacterium (assembly GCA_025055175.1). Taxonomy (GTDB): domain Bacteria; phylum Chloroflexota; class Anaerolineae; order Aggregatilineales; family Phototrophicaceae; genus JAVQVU01. Next base: position 133,192 of record JANWYT010000003.1, read on the forward strand.
ACAGCGGCGCGGCGCAGGCGGTGGACGGCTGGCACGAGCGTCAGCTTGGGGAAGCCGTCCAGCAGGGCCAGACCGGTCGCGTCCACCTCGCCGCTGATGAGAACGTCTTCGGCTAGGGTGGGCAACAGCGCTTCCCATGTGCCAATCGCAGCTTCGCCCTCGGCGATCCAGTTCCCTTTGCGCGCTGTGTATAGTCTGTGGATAATCCGTCCTCGCCCCGCCGCGATGACCGCCAGCAGCGTCCCGTGATTGGCTTTAGCAGGCGAAGGCGCGCCTTCGGCCACAATATCCAGCGTAGAGAAGGCCAGCAAGGGCAGCTGGCGCGCGCCGGCTAAGCCTTTCGCCAGGGCAATCCCGATGCGCAGACCCGTGTACGAGCCAGGCCCTTTGGCCACTGCCAGCGCGACAATCTGGCCTGGGCTGACACCACAAACCTCCAAAATGTGCTGGACAGCAGGAGCAAGCAGGGTATTGTGCTGATTGCCGACGCGCAGCGTGTGTTCGGCCAGGATGGTCTGGCCGTCGTGCAAGGCCAGGCTCAGGGTTGGGCTGGCGCTATCGATGGCGAGGTACATAGGCTAAAATCCAAAAGCGCTCTCTCGAAAAAGCTCCAACAGTTGACGATGGCGTTCGCCGCTGGCTTCCAGGATAAGATTGCGGCGCATCTCTTCGCGCACGCGAAACTGAATCCATAGACGCTCAGGTGGCAGAGCCGCACGAATGCGTTCGGCCCATTCCAATACGGCAACGTGCGTGCCATCCAGGATGTCATCTAGGCCCACGCTGATCGCGTCAGCGGCGTCGCGCAAGCGGTAACAGTCTAGGTGATAGAGCAGGAGCTTGTCCTGAGGGCGGCTATGTTGGTGAGCCAGGTTGAAGGTAGGACTAGTGACGGGCGTCGTTGAGCCGAAGCCCTGGCCAATGCCGCTGGCGAAGACGGTCTTCCCTGCGCCCATGTCGCCCGTCATGCACACCAGGTCACCAGCGCGTAAGAGTCGGCCCAGACGCTGGCCCAAGCGTTGGGTCTGTTCTGCGCTGTGACTGATAATATCTAGTTCACCTTCTTTGAGGATGGGCAAGGCTGTTCCGTCCGTGCGCTGATGACTGCATAAGGATGATTATACATGGAAACTGCGCAGGCCTAAATAGGCGAGCGCAGCGCTTCGCATGGCCGACAAACGAAATTCATCCCCGACTTTGGGTCTTCAAAGCTGCTCGGAATTTGCCTCCTCGGCTCTCTTGCCTGAGTGAAGCAGGGAGAAAAGCCCCCTCGTTTCTAGGTTTGCTGAGGTTGCCTGCATTTTGATAGAGTGGAGGCAACGCAAGAGATGAGCATCAAGAGATGAGCATATGGGAGCAAAGCCTGTTGACACGGCAGAAGCAACGCCTAGCACCACCTCGCAGCGTCGTGAAACGAGCAAGTCGGCTCAACCTCAGCAGCCGAAGAGTCGCCAATCGCGCTTTAGCCTGGCGCTGTTGGTGCTTTTCGGCACAGTGTTCGGTTCGGTGATCGGCGTCGCTGCCGACGCCGCCTCTCTGGTCGATGCCTTTAACGCTGTGCGATCCAACTTCTACGCCGAGCTGTGCGTGGGCGGCAGCGGGACGATCATGGAGCCAGACATCGGCCTGTCGCCTGCCATCCACGAAGCCGTCTCCTTCCCCGTCAACGCCATGCGGCTCACCGTCCACACCGACGGCAGCAGAGCTGCGCTGGAACGAGCCAAGAACGACGGCTGTATCCACGTGATCCTGGCGACCGACGCGCTGAAAGATGGAGAAATCCGAGACCTCGCCAACGAAGCGGTCTCTATCGACTGCGCAGCCGTCTTCGCCTACGATGTGATCGCTATCGTCGCCAACCGTAGCGTGCGCGCAGGCAGCGCCAGCAGCACACTGAACACGCGCGAACTGCGAGCTATCTTGAGTGGCGCGATCACCAACTGGAGTCAGGTGCGCGGCGATGACATGCCAATCACCATCGTCGCTCAGTTTGGTCGGACTATGCAATACATCATGCGCGAAATTGCAGGCTTTGAATCCACATACGAGAGGCCCTGCCCCGACGGCGTCAATTGCTTCATGGCCGAAGGAGGTAACGAAGTGCCGTTGTCGGAGCTGCTCAACACATCCGGCTCCATCACTTGGATGAGCGCCGCCTGGATGCGCCTCCAGCCACCCAACTTCTTCAACGTTGTGTCAGTCCTCGACACCCTCAACGACGAGCGCTCGGTCAATCCCCTGACGGACGCGGTCGATCTAGAGATGTACCCGCGCGACCTGGTGCGTCCACTCTACATCTACGCTGTCGTCACGCCCAACACCTCTCAAGAACAGCGCGTGCGTGCGCGTCAGTTTGTGCGCGACATCATGCGCGGTGTGGTTGGGCAGCAGCTGGTGGTGAAGCACGGCTTCTACCCGCACTTTGAGGCGCCGCGCGACGTCGACGTGACGCTGCCGCCTGGTTTTTCGGACACCAACCGCTGCCGAGCCTGGGGCGAAGAGGCTGATCTTCTCAAGCAGTACGGCCCGCTGAAGGCCATCCTCCCTAGCGAGCCGCTGAATTCTTGAAGATTGTGAACGAGGGTTGGTCAGCGAGCAGGCGCAGCTAGCACGTCAAACCAGCCCTTGAACATGTTGTAGGCCAGCAGCAGGCGGCCATCGGGGCTGAAAGCGACATAATGAGCGTCGTAGCCTCCTAGCAGCGCGCCGCTGCTGGTGTTGTAGAGCAGCAACGGCTTGGAGAGTGGCAGCATGCCCAGCGCTACGTCACCATCGACGGCAGCCAGGGCCAGCAAGCGGCCGTCTGGCGAAAGCTGCGAAGCTCGCAAGTCGAACGCGACGGGAAACTGGCTGAGCAGCCGCGGCGTGGCGTCGGACAGGCTGTAGACGCTGGCTCGCGCCTGGAAGTTGGTGTCCGTCGTCACGATGAGCAGCAAGCGACCCTCTGAGCTGACGTGGATGGAGCGCAGGAAGGGATCATCGCGTCTGAAGCTGAAGACCGTCCTGCCGCTGGGGATGTCGCGGCCCACGATGTGCTGATCCCGAGCGCCGTAGATGAGCGTGCTGCCATCCCAGGCCAGGCCGCGTCCTCCTTCGGTCATGAAGCCCGCGTCGCTCAAGCGAGCGATGAGCTGGCCTGCGTCATCCCAGACTTGGATCGTCTGCGGGTCGGTGAAGCTGGCGACGTAGGGCGCGCTGGGGCTGGCGGCCAGGTGTCCGGGCGCGAGGAAAAACCAACTCTCATCGCCTGAGACCTGGGCTATCTGCTGCCCATCGCGGAAGAAGGTCAACGCGCGGCTCTGAGCTACAGCTAGGGTGTCGTCGGCTAGGCGCACAATCCCGACGGGCAACGCTTCCAGGGGCATGTCCCAGGCGGGCAGGGATGTGCCTTCAGCCAGGTCGTAGCGGTGGATGCGGTATAGGCCAGAGGGGTGCTTCACAATGGAGGGGTTTTTCAACTCAGCGTCCGAGATAGTGTAGAGGATGCGTCCGTCGGCGCTGAAGGCCACGCCTTCGCCTGCGAAGTACAGGGGCATACGACCAAACTCAGCCCAGGCGGCGCGCGTTTGCAGCGTATCCACGTCGATCTGGAAGACGACCCCGCCCACCGAGAAGACGCGACGCGCCACATAGACGCTCTGTGCATCGGGGCTGGGCAGGATTTGCAACAGGCTGTATGGAGGTGCGAAGCCACCGACGTTCGACTGCGAGGCCAGCACTTGGCCCGTGCTGACGTTGACCAGCTGAAGCGTGATGTTGCCCTGCTCGTGCAGCGCCACCAGCGCTCGATCTCCATCGACGATGGCCAGCAAGTCGCCAGAGATGCTAGAGGACAGCGGCTTTAAGCTGGCCTCGTCCACGACTAGCGTCCCTAGCCTGTCTAGGCTGACGAACAGGCGACCTCCCAGCGTCTCCAGGCGCGCTTGTTGACGTCTCGCCTCGTCGAACAGCTCCAGCGCGCCGATCAGCGCGCCATTGCGCGTATCCCAAGCTTGCAGATAGATTGCCTGCGTCTCCGACGCGTAGAAGCTATGAGGCAGCAAGCCGACGACGTAGAGGCGCTGGCCATCGGCGGAGAAAGTTGCCCCCTGAACGACGCCGCGCGTGCGCTGGTCAATGATGGGTAGGCGCAGATCGCTGTCGCCTTGACGTTTGAGCGTGATCGTGTACGGGCCATTGACTTGGCCCAGGATTGGCCCATCGAGGCCTATCCTGCCGTCAGAGCTGCGCAACCACAGGAGGCTCAGCGGCCTGTCGACGATTTGCGTCGCGCCGCTGTCCAAATCCAGCGTCAGAACGCGCGGATCGTTGCGCGCATCTAAGGCCCAGACGTTCACTGTGCCGTCGCCGTAGCGACTGTGGAAGGTGTCGTCACGGAGGCTCAGACTGCCGTCGGCGAAGGGATTGGGGTTGAAGGGCAGTAAGACGGGCTGCGCATTCAAATCGCCCTGTGGGAAACGCCAAGCGCCGCGCGTAGTCACGGCCAGCAGGTCGCCCCTCGCGTCGAAGTGAATGCCGATCAGTCTGCCCATCCCCACCTGCCCGATGACTTCTAAACGAGTGACGTCCTCTGGGCTGATAGACGGACGATCTTGTTGAGCGCTGCTGGTGACCCAGCAAAGGATGAACAACAACAGGATGATGAAGCGGCGTGCGTATTTCACGGTGAATGATCCCACCTAATCCCACTCTCCTGAACAGCTCGCTCTCGATCTTGAGGACTTCGTTGGCCTCTGTTACTCGTATTATACTCCGCCTCCGTGTCTCTGAGTCGGCGCTTGAAAGCGATTGCCCTCTAGCAATGTGCTGGCAGCGCGCCGTTGTTTGGGGGATGAGCGTGTTTGTGCGGCCGAGATCTTGGATTGGGCGTGGGGACGTATAGGCAACGCCGTCCCTCATCCACGACGCTCACGAGCAAGTGGGCAGCTAACCATATTTCCCTCGGCGTCAGTCTGGCAGCGCGCTGGGTTGATCTCTGTGGGGTTTTGTAGCTGTGGAGTGACTCCGGTAGGACTCGAACCTACAACCTAGCGCTTAAAAGGCGCCAGCTCTGCCGTTGAGCTACGGAGCCAAAGGACGACGACATTATATAGGGAAGGGGGTGCGCAGTTCAAGAGCGCAGTTGAGCCAGGGCGTCTAGTGCCACCCAGCATGAGCCGAGCGAACTCATCACCTCAATTTTACCAGAGCGCAGCAAGGCGGGCATGTCCGCCAGCGGCACGCGGTGGACGACGATTTGTTCGTTGGGATCGAGGGATTGTTCGGCAATCTGGCGCGCGCCCTGGGCCAGGTACAGGTAGGTATAGCTGTCGTAGCGGGTAGGGTTGTTGATGGTGCGCACCAAGAGACGCCAGTCGTTGGCCTGGTGACCCGTCTCTTCCAGCAACTCGCGCTGTGCCTCGGCCAGCGGATCAGCGCACCCGCCTTCGCACATGCCGGCCGGCAGTTCCCAGCACACTTGGCCAATGCCATGCTTGTATTGCTCCACCCATAGCACCTCATCGGCTTCTGTGAGGGCGAAGATGCAGACGATGGTCGGCCCATGCACCACGTAATAATCGTCTACCAGGCGTCCGTTCGGCAATGAACATACGTCTCGCCTGATCTGGAAGAAAGGGGTTTTGAAGACCCATTCAGAGCGGAGAATTTGCCAACGCATGACTGTAGTGTAGCTCAAAAAGCGACCGAGAAGAATAAATAGATTCGGTGTGAGCAAAACGAGCATTTCGATTGTATCTTTAGGTTGAAGTCTCAAAGGCCTCATGACTGTAAGCTCCTACAAGAGGGGCAGGCGCAGGCTGCCCCTCTTGCGATTCCCGTACCCTGGGCTGAGGCCCTGCTTTGCGCTATGATTCGTTTGTTATCTTTCAACAGGGGTTTCAAACCATCATGATGTTCGATCCCTCTTTGTTCAAGAAGTACGACGTGCGCGGCGTGGCCCAGGGTGACCAGGCCAACCTCACGACGGCAGCCGCGCAGGCCATTGGCCAGGCTTTTGCCACCTATCTTCAACGTCAGCACCAGATGAGCCGCGTGGTGATTGGGCGCGACAACCGCCTGTCGTCGTATGATCTGCAAGAGGCCTTCATGGAGGGCCTGGCTCAGGCCGGCAGCAAGATCATCGACATTGGCCTGGTGAGTACACCGCTGGTCTACTGGCACGCCGTCCGCGAGGGCGGCGTTGGTGGCGTCATGGTCACGGGCAGCCACCTGGCGCCGCACTACAACGGCTTCAAGCTCTGCCTGGGGGCGGAGAACTTGTGGGGCGAGGTGCTGCGAGTCATCGGTCAGATGGCTCAGGCCCGCGACTTCACCTACGGGCGCGGCGCATCAGAGCGCACGGTCAACACCAGCGCCTACAGCCAGTACATCCGCGACATTGCCGCGCGCGTGCAGGTGGCGCGCCGACTGAAGGTCGTCGTCGATGCCGGCAACGGCACGAGTGGAGTCTTCGCGCCGCGCCTGCTGGAGCTGTGGGGGCAGGAGGTCATCGGCCTGTACCTTGAGCCAGATGGCCGCTACCCCAATCATCTGCCCAATCCTCAGGAAGCAGCCAACGTAGCCGAGTTGGGCCGGAAGGTGCGCGAGTGCGGCGCTGATCTGGGCCTAGCTTTCGACGGTGACGCGGATCGCGTTGGTGTGGTCGATGAGCAGGGGCGACTCATCCCTGCGGATCGTATCCTGGCCCTGCTGGCCCGCGACCTGCTCAACCGTCACCCGAACGCAGCGGTGGTAGGCGAGGTGCTGTGCAGTCAGGTCTTGTTCGACGTGGTGCGTCGGCACGGTGGTGTGCCTCATCTCGCTCCCAGTGGACACAGCATTGTCAAAGACCACATGCGCCGCGTGGGCGCGCTGCTGGGCGGAGAGATGAGCGGGCATATCTTCCTGGCGGAAGACTTCTACGGCGTGGACGATGCCTACCTGGTGGCGGGTCGCCTGCTGGCCCTGCTGGCGGCCCAGGATCAGCCACTTTCGGCGCTGGATGACAGCCTGCCGCGCCTGTACGCCACGCCAGAATATCGGCCTGCTTGCCCCGACGAACATAAAGCCCCGATTTTACAGGCTCTGGCGCAGAGCCTGGCGGCGCATGGCACGCTCAACCTGGTGGATGGCGTGCGCGTGGAGTTTGAGCGTGGCTGGGGAATTGTGCGCGCCAGCAACACAGAACCCGTCTTGTCTTTGCGCTTTGAAGGCCAAACGGAAGCTGACGCCAGCGCCTACCGCGACCTGTTCTTCGGCCAACTCGCTCAACACGGCATTCACGTCCAGGCTCAGACCTAGTACTTTTGTCCCGCTGCTCTGGAGAGGCTTATGCCATGAACCAACTCGTTCGCCTATGGCGCGCCTTCTGGCAGGCTTTGCGCCTCACGTTGCGCGGACAGACGATCAGCGCTCCGCCTTCCCCGCACCCACAGCTGAGCGCCTGGGCAGCGGAAGGCCAGCGCCTGGTAGAGGCTTGCCAGCGCCTGGCCGATGCTCAGGGTCTATCGCGCGAGAAGCGCCGAAGTCTCATCGTGCAAGTCGATAGGCGGCCCATATCTCTTGAGACCGTCTTATCTGGACTTCATTATCATTTCAGGATGGAATATCCTTCGTTGATTTTGTCAGACGACGAGTTCAGTATTTTAACGGTTTCTGCATTAAACCTGGACGATGTTCATCGTCTGAAAGTGCTTTTGCAGGCTGACTTCCTACAAAGCAGTCCTCTTCTGCCCTTTTTGCAGCGTATCTTGGCGCACTGTGAAGCCTTGCCTCAGCTATCTGCCGAAGAAGCAACTTTATGATTGAAGATCGCACTTGGAGGGCGTTGTGACAATTCCCGAGGTCTCAAAAACTAGCTTCTAGCTAGGCCTACACAGTTGCTTCAACCTATTCGTCGTACGCCTATCAAGGGTCGCTCTACAATCTATCGTCTGTAAGATGAACGGGGACAAGGTTTGATGGAGTACGCGCTCATCCTAGTGCTGGTGTCTGTTGCGGTCATCGTCACTTTGGCTCTCCTCGGCCCAGCTATCAGCAGCATTTCTCCAACGTCGTTCGTGGTTTGAATCGGCAAACCTTAACAAAAGTGCTTGCATTCGTTGACGACTTTGTGCTATACTGTCGGTAGCTGTAAGAACAAGCCAGTCATCTCTCATCCGCTTATCAGCCTTAGGAGGCATCATCATGCTGTACCGTCCCCAAAACGAAGAAGGTCAAGGCCTGGTCGAATACGCTCTGATCCTGGTGTTGGTGGCCGTCGTGGTCATCGTCATCCTGGCCCTGCTCGGCCCGACCATTGGTAACATCTTCTCCAACATCGTCACCGGCCTGAACCGCTAAAGCTCGACCGCAACTTACGATGTACGGGAACGGGCAGCCCAGCTGGGCTGCCCGTTTGCGTTCGAGTGATTGAGTGAGTGTGCGCTTCTGTGCGTTCCCAGGTGCTTCTGAGCCATGTACAATCAACCTGTCTCTCGGCTGATTGTGAAGATAGCCAGCACCCATGAAGCCTCTGTATGACTCTCTGACCATTACTGACTGGGTCACTCAGGCCCAAAGTGGCTCAGCTGCCGAGCGCCGCGCCGCGCTCAACGCCCTGGTGCTGCACTTTTGGCCTTATGCCCTGCGTCTGGCTCGCGCTCGCTTGCACGATCCTTTCCTGGCTGAAGATGTCGCTCAAGAAGCTCTGATTCACGCGACCAGCCTCATCCATCAGGTGCGTCAGCCCCAGGCCTTCTCCGCCTGGCTGCGCCGCATCGTCCTCAGCCAATGCGCTCGTCAGCAGCGCAGACCAGCCGTCTACGAAGATGCGCTGGACGACGTGGACGCCACTTGGGAAGAAGCCTGGGCGTCACAGATTGAGAGCCAGCCAGAAGAGGCTTATCAGGTGCATGAGCGCATAGAGCGCGTGCGCCAGGCCATCGCTGCCCTGCCAGAGCATGAGCGCGCGGTGACCGAAGGCTTCTATCTGCAAGGGGAGAGCCAGCGCGAGTTGGCAGAGCGCTTACACCTGCCGCTAGACACGGTCAAGAAACGTCTGCAATACGCTCGTCAGCGCCTGCGCGGCTTCCTGGCCGAACTCAACGACGCTGTAGATCGCGCCTTCGCCGACATGTTGTCGCCTACGCCACCGCCTGCGCGCCAGCCTGTCTACCTTTACCGACGGCCCGACGACGAACGATGAAGCTCCTGCCTCTTAAGCCCTGGCAGGCCCTAGCTCTCATCGTGCTGGCTAGCCTGGCCCTGCGCCTGGTCTTGTCATCGCTCATCGCTCATCCGGGCATTGGCGACCCGAATCACTACTACAACTTAGGCCTGCGCCTGGCGCGCGGCCAGGGCTATACCATCGATTACATTTGGCAGTACAACGCTGTCTACGAGAGCGTCGTCCACGAAGACGACTACTGGATGCCGCTCACTGGCTATCTCATCGCTGCCAACGCGCGCCTCTTCGGCGAGAGCCTGAGCGCGGCTCTGCTGCCCTTCATCGTCATCGGCGCGCTGTTGCCCTTGCTCAGCTACGTCGCCTGTCGACAGGTCGGCGCGAGTCAGGTCTCTGGCCTGGTGGCAGCTTTGACGGTGGCCTGCCTGCCTCAGCTCGTCATGAGTAGCTTGCGCACCGAGACGACGATCCCCAACGCTCTGTTCATCGGTGGGACGCTGCTGGCCCTCACTTGGGGGCTGCGCACTGGCAGGCGGCGCGCCTTCGTCGCAGCGGGGATCGCTGCTGGCCTGGCTTACCTCACGCGCAGCGAGGCAGCCTTGCTGCTACCCATGCTGGTCGTCGTGTTGCTGGCCTATGCTCTGTGGGGCGGGCAAGTGTGGGCTGCGCGCGCCTGGCGCTGGACTTGGATCACGCCGTTGTTAGCGGCTCTGATGGCTATCCCCTGGTTGGCCCGCACCCAAGCCCTCAACGGCACATTCAGCACCCCCACCACCAGCAATATGTTCTTCCTGACGGACTACCGCGATCACTACGCCTTCGATCGTATCTTATCGCTGGAGACGCTGTTGGCTGCCCAAGCTCCTTCTGAGCTTGTGACCAAGCGCCTGTTTGAGTTAGCGGCCACCGCTCGCCTCATCACCCGCGAGCTAGATTTGCTGGCGCCCCTGGCCCTGGGCGGCCTGCTGCTCATGCTGCTAGCGCGCGATAGGCCTAGCTTGCTGGCTCTTGCTCCGCTGCTCATCCTGCTGGGCGGATTCATCGTCTTTTATCCTGTCCTCGTGCCGTACAAGAGCCAGGGCGGCAGCATGAAGAAGGCTTTCCTGTCGCTGCTGCCGCTGTTCGCCCCGCTGGTGGCCTATGCTCTGGAGCGCGCCCTGGCTGACGAGCGCTGGCGCTTGGGCGCTGGTCTGCTGCTGGCGGCTCTGCTGACCGTCAACGCAGTTGACACGGTGCGCTTGGAAGCGCAGCAAGCCCGTGCCTTCAACGATGGCGTGGCCGAGTTGGCGGCGGAGTTACGCGCCCTGCCCGACCTGAGCGGAGAGGGCGATTTGGTCTTCATGACACAAGACCCATTCGTCCTGGGACTGCACGGCCTGTCGTCGGTAGTCTTCCCGTTTGAAGACCGCGAGACCATCCTAGCGGTGGCTCGGCGCTACGGCGTCGATTACATGATCTTGCCCGCTGCGCGGCCTGCCCTCGACGACCTTTACGGCGTGGCCCGCGTCAGCGATCCGCGCCTGGCTTGGCGCGATGCCCCGCGCGAGTATGAATTGCTTGAAGTGCGGCTCTCAAGTATAGTTGAGTAGGTCGGCGGCCCGCTTCGTGAGCCGCCAACCTGTTCGCTGTACCCAGGAATGAGCCATGCGCCGCAGTTTTGATAATCGTATCTTTGGTGGGGTGTGTGGTGGTTTGCAAGCCCTCACCCGCTTGGATGCCTGGTGGTGGCGCATCGGCTTCATTGCGCTGGCCCTGCTCAGCCAGGGCTTGGGCCTGTTGGCGTACCTGCTGCTGTGGTGGCTGCTGCCCGCCGAGTCGCCGACGCGGCGCGTGCGCATAGGCCTGAGCAGCTTGCTGGCTTGGGGGCTGGTCTTGGCAGTTGTGGGCGGCTACTTCCTGCGCGCAGAGCTGGTGACAGAGAGCGGCGTGGGCCTGTATGAGCCGCTGCTGCTGCTGGCTCTGGCTCTGGTCTACCTATTCAAAGAAGTCCGCGTTCGCGAAGGACGGCCTCTCTGGGGTTTGATCGCCGTCGGGCTAGCCCTGGCCTTGCTGGCCTATAGCTTAGGCTGGCTGCCGTCTGGCATAGCCGATCTGCTGCGCCGCGCCTTGCCTGCCGTCCTGGTCTTCGTAGGTTTGGCCCTGCTACTGCGCCGCCGCCTGCCCTTCGCCGATCTAGTCGCCCTGGCTTTGTCCGCGCTGCTCACCGTCGGGATCGGTGCAGCGGCCTTCAACAGCCTCAGCCAGCGCTCTTTGGATGAGAATCGTCAGACTATCGAAGAAGCCATCAGCCCCATTGTCACCACCCTGCAAGTCAACCTAGAAGCCCTGGATACCGATGTGCAGGTGTTCGCCGCTCCGCCCGATGAGCGCTTGGCCCGTCTGCGCTACGTAGGCAGCCTGGCGATGACCATCGAACACGACTACCGCGACTACGGGGACGGCCTGGCCACCCTGACGCTGCGCGAAGTCCAATCTGATCCTTTCCCCAGCCTAGAGAGCCTGGGACGCGCCACCCTTCAGCTCGAACTGCCTCAGGGTTTGGCGCTGGCCATCGCCTACCGCGGCGCGCGCGGCACAGTCAGCTTCGACCTGCAACGCCTCAATCTGGAGCGCTTGAACGCCGAACAGATCGAGGGCGACATGCTGGTGAGTTATCCGCCCTACCAGCCGCTCAGCCCCAGCGTAGCCGAGCAGCCTGGCGAGATCATCGTGCGCCAGGGCAACCTACGCCTGCTGCTGGCTGACGAAGTAGCGGGCGAATTCCTTATCAGCAAGGCCGAAAATCAGCGCCCCTTGTTCAACGACCTGATCTACGCTCTGGAAGACAACCTGGATGCCTGGCGTCTGGTGGCGCGCCGCTTCAACGAAGCTCAGGCCCGCCACACCGCCATCCTGCGCGTGCCGCGCGGTGCGATCCGCCTCGATGCCCCTGCTGGCTCTTAGCACTGCGCAGGTCATCCGATGAGCTAGCGTTTGCACCTCAGCAATCGGGCCGTTGGCCCGCTGGCGATTCTGGCTCAGCGTGAGCCTGTTCTGTTAGCCTTCACGTGGACTGATCGTCTGTGCATGTTCGACCTAGTCAGCAGCGCCACCCTGCACCAGGGTGAGCTGACCTTGCCCAGCGCTCTACCGCCGCCGATCGGCTCAGCGTGGTTGAGCTATTTCAGCGTCCTGTGCGACGTAGGCGGTCAGCTACTGCCGCGCGTGACAGCGCGACGCGGCCTGGGCGTGTGTCAGACGCGCGATGGCCTGTGGCGTTTGCTGATCGATGGGGCTGGGGCGCTGAGCTGGCGTTCGAGCGACGATCCGCGCGTCATCCGCTTGGCTGACGCCGAGCGCTGGGTGTTGGTCGATTTTGAGCCGCAGCGCATCCTGAGGAGGACGATCACCTGCGCGAAACGCCCTAGCTAGGCCACAAGCCGTCTGCTGGGATGATGGCCGTCGCACTGAGGTCGTCCAAACAGAGCTGACAGCGCTCTAGGCGCAGGGCCAGGCGCAGGCCCATCGGAGCGCGCACCACGAAGCGTCCGCCGGCCAGGCTGCCCAACAGCGCGCGGCGCTGAGCCACTAGATACACCCCAACGTCGTCTTGGTCGTGGGCTACACGCCAGCCGAAGCTCGCCTGCAAAGTCACGTCCACTTGTAATTCGTCGCCTGCTATGCGCGCGACGCTCACCTGGGCGGCCTGTGTGTGTAGGTAGAAAGTCATGCCGCGCGCCACTTGCCAGCGATAAGCGCGCTGCTCCTGAGCTACGTCGCGCACCGCGGCGGCGGTGTTGACCAGCTTCCATAGGCCGTCTAGCTTGTGCATGGCTAGAGTTCCTCCAGGTGGGCTGCTACCCAATCCAGGTAGGCGGCGCGCAGGCGGCGGGTCATCGCCCCCACCTGCCCTGTGCCGATAGCCTGACCGTCAATCTCTACCAGCGGCACAGGCCCTCGGCTGCTGCTGCTCAGGAAGGCTTCCTCGCAGCGTGGCAGATCAGCGCGGCGGATGGCTTCTAGACGCACGGGCAGCAGCGCAGGCGCAACCTCCAGCACAATCTGGCGCGAAATGCCCTCTAGCACGCCGCTGCCTGCCGTGCGCAGCTCCCCGTCTAGGATGGCGTAGAAGTTGCTGGCCAGCCCTTCTAAGATATGGTCGTCGGCGTCACAGAGGAAGGTATCGTAAATGCCAGGAGGCATAGCGTCCTGCAAGCGCTGGCGCTCGTGCAGCCAGTCGCTGCTCTTGACCAGCGGATCGTGGCGGGCGGCGTTGCTGGCGGTGATGGCGCGCGCGCCGCGCTCTAACAAGGCGGGATCGAGCGGTTTGAACGGCTCAATCGACAAGATGAGCTTTTGGGGCGTGGCGGCTGGCACGCTGATGCGGAAGCGCACGTCGCCCCAGGCAGCTCGTTCGATGAGCTGGCGCAGGGCGGCGCGCAGGCGCGGCCTGTCCAGAGCCAGGGGGATGTGAGCCAAGCGCGCCGATTGTTCCAGGCGGTCGAGGTGGGCGTCTAGCTTGACGACTTGGGTGGTGTGATAAGTGTTGGTGATGGTGTAGACGCCTTCGCGCGGCTCGTGGCGCGCCGCGTCGGCCAACGAGTCGGCGGTGACGTCAGCGTCGACCAGGCCGTCGGGCGTCAGGTAGGCGATCAGGCAGGGCATAGAAACTTCCGTGAACAAGTGGTGTGGGGGCAGCCCATCAGGCCGCCCCTGCGGATCAGAAGAAGCTGCTGATGAGTTCCAGCACGCGGGTGATGTTAGACGGATCACCGCTCTGCCAGGTAGTATTGCTGGCGTTGGCGATGCGCTGTAAGACGCGGATCAGCGAGTCGCTCAGCGTGCCGTAGCCAATTGGCACGACGATCACCGGGTTGAGGTCGTTGCGCGTCTCGCGGATGATACGCTCCACGTCGTCTAGGCGGTAGCGAGTGGACTGCGTGTCTTCGCCATCGCTCAGCAGCAGCACGGCGCGAATGCGGTCGCTCTGGCCCTCTGCGTTCATGACTTGGATGGTCTCCACTAGGCCGTCGTAGAGGGCTGTGCCACCTTCCGGCCTCAGGTTGCGGATCGCGTTTTGTAGCTCGGCCTTGTTCGACTCAAGCTGGCCTAGCGGCACAATCGGGCGCACCGTGTCGCTGAAGACCGACAGGCCGACGCGGTTGTTTGAATCCAGCCGGTCCAAGAAGGCCAGCGCGCCGATCTTGGCCTGCTCCAAGCGGCCCTCCTGGGCCATGCTGCCCGATACGTCGATCAGCAGCAGGATGTCGGCGGTCTTCTTGACGAACTCCCAGCTGTTCTGGATGGCCACAATGACGGCTGGGTCTGGCACATCCAGCAGAGCCTTGGGGCCTTCCACCGTCACGCCGAACTGCTCTTCGAAGGGGAAGCCCAGTTCCACGCCGGGCGTCACCGGGCGGAAGCCGAAGCTCATGATGAGCTTCTGTTGTTCGGGCAGCAGCACATAATCGGCGAAGACGCGGGCGGCAGCGCGCTGTTCGTCGCTCACCCAGTTGGCGTTGACGATTCCGAAGGGGTGTTCGTGGTAGAACGTGCCTTCTTTGGGGTAGAGGGCCACCAGGCGTTCGGGCGGCTGATATTCCGTCAGACCGCGATTGATGGCGATCAGGTCGTTCTCCTCCAGGGCGACGAAGTCCAGATAGCTTGGCCCCTGAGCGATGTAGTTCTTGAATTCGGTGGTACGTCGTGAGTAGTGACGGATGAGCGACTCGATGCGACGCACGCCGGCGCGCACGTCCTCATCTTCCACCACGTCCAGCGTCAGGCGGCGGCCCGTGAAGCCATCCTTGCGCGCAGCGGCGTAGTAGGTGGCGATCAGCGTGCTGAGGCCAGTGGAGCTGACGAAAGGATCAGTATGGCCGTAGAAGACGGTGCGACGCGCGTTGGGCAGGCCAAAATCTTGCCAACCGTTGGGCGCGTCGAAGACCATCAGCAACTCCTCCCAGCCGATGTCCTCATAGCCCACCGTCTGCTGGATGGCGCGCAGACGGCTCTCCCAGATGGCCATGACGACGGGCGCGTTAGCCGTTGGGATGATCTCTGCGAGGTTGAACAGCTCGCGGCGCGTCAAGTGGTTGGCCAGAGCCAGCCAATGGCTCACGCTGGGCTGGAAGATGGTGGGGCGCTCCACGTTTTCGGCGGTGGGGGCGGTGACGGCGTTGACGATGGCCTGCATGATCGTGCCACTAGAGCCGTCGCGGCCCGTGACGAAGATAGGCCGCTCGCCGCTGGCCAGGCGCTGGCCTGTAACGGGATTCACGCCGCGCGCGAAGCTGTCGTTGAAGGCGGGGATGATCGTCTTCATGTAATCGGCGGATTCCGGTGCATAGATGATGCTAATTTCGATGGCATTGGCAGGAGCGCTCTGGCCTGTGTTGTTGTCGCCACTACTTCCTCCGCCATCGCAAGCGGTCAGGCTCAGCCCCACTAGGGCCAGCGCCATCCCCAGGAACAAACGTCGTCTCAGCATGGTGTTCTCCTCTCGTCACTCTTGGCTTGGTGGACTAAGTCCTCAGTTCAGTAAGCGGATCACCGAGTCAGCGGTGGTGCGGTCAGGCGTGCTGATGAAGGTCATGCGTGGTAGCTCAGCTGAGAAGCCATAAGCCTGGCCCTGGCGGAAGGTGGCGTCGCTGGCGTCGGCTTGGCCGCCTGGACGACGCAGACCATAAGTGGCCAGCAGACGCTGCTGCTCCTCGCGACGCAGGAAGTCGGCGAAGGCGCGCAGACTGTCGCGCTGAGTGGGCGTGGTGTTAGCGTCGTCCCAGATGTAGAAGGGGAAGTCCAAGCGCACGTTGTAGGCGGGGTAGGCGTAGACCAGCTTGTCTTGGAAGGCGTTCAGGTTGGTCAGCCACTCGGCTTCCGTCAGCAGGGCGAAGTTGATGCGCTTCGCGCCCTGAGTGGCTAGCGTGCTGATGAGGCTGACGTTTGGCCTACCGACGGCCAGCTTGAGCGGCGCAAACCACTCCGAGAAAGCCACGCTGCCCACCACGTCGCGGCGGACGTTGTCTAATTGGCTGTAGCTGGCGGCGGCGCTCAACAAGGCCGCATAACCGCTGCTCGTGCTGGCTGGGGGTAATCCAAGAAAGACGTTGCCGCGCAGCGCTGACATTCCGAAGCGTTCCCAGGTCTCAACTTTGGCGGCGGCCTGCACGGCCTGCCAATCGAAGGTCAGGCCATCTTGGGTGATAGCCTGGACGTACTCTTGCCAGCCACCCCAAACCAAGACCGTCTCTGCTAAAGACTCAGCTAGGGGACGGAAGGGCTGGCTAGGATTGAAGGATGGCTCAAACAGGCGGCTGGCTGCAATCCAGCCATCGTGGCGTGTGGTGGGCGTCCAAGCCAGCGCTTCTGCTTCAGTCTGTTTCACCACGCTGATAGAGACGCGCGCCCCACTGATGGTGGTATCTTGGGCGTTGAAGGCCAGTGCCGCCCGGCTCACCCAGGCTTCCACTAGTGGATCGACGGCGACTCGTAGAATGATAGGAGGTTGACTGGTGGCGACGTAATTGGCTGCCACCAGCGTCGCGAAGATCAGGCCGAAGAAGATAAAGACCAGGGTCGAACGCCGCATCGTTCATGCCTCCGCAAATGTCCAGATGGGCTTACAATCCTAATTCTAATCCAGGCGGCGTAGGCTGTGTCCCCTTATTCTTTGGGGACTCATCTCTTCAGTTCGGCTTGCTCCAGAACTGGCCGTGGAAGCCGAAGGGGATGTGCTGCGGGACTTCAGCACGGGCCATTTCGCTCAGATCGCGAGCATTCAGCACCAGCAGGAAGGAGCGACCGACGCGACTGTCTAGCACTACCGCCAGCAGCACGCCCTCATCTTCTGCCTGGCCGTGCGGATCAGGCACGAAGACCGCCTCGCCGGGGTAGCAGCCGTCTTCGCGCCAAACCTGGGCCGTGCGCGCCTGCACGTCCACTTTCACCAGTTGATTGATGAAGTCGCCGCTGCCCGCCTGTGTACTTGCTCCGTAGGCATAGCGATACGGTAGGCCGTTATAGCCATAGTGAATGCGCGGCAGTTCGATTGTCTCGCTGCCGATGACCTCATACTCGGCTCGTCCACCGCTCAGCGGCAGGCTATAGCGGCGGAATTGACCCACTGGTGGGTACTCGTTGCCTTCTAGGAGTTCGCGCACGTACAGGCTGTCGATCAGGCGGGCGTCGTCGTAGGCGCTGATGTCCAAGATGATCTCGTCATCTCCTTCATAGGCGTTGATGTGGTGGAAAGCGAAGAAGGGGTCGGTGGGGATATCGGCCAGCAGCGCGCCGCTGTCTTTGTCCACCACCAAGAAGCGCGAGTCGCGTTGCGCGTCGTAACGGAAGTTGCGGATGAAGGGTTGATCGCCGAAGGCAAGGGCCAGGGGGCTGGTCAGTCGCAGAGAGAATTCTGCGAGGACGATGGTGCGGGCCGTGACGGCGAAGCTGTGGACGTAGGCGGGCTGCTGCACAGGCAGGTTGGCTATCAGGCGGCGCGCTTTGTCGGTGACGGCGTAGAGCTGATAGGCGCTGCTCAGGCCAATGTAGGTCATCATGTTGATTCCGAAGCCGCGTTGCGCGTCGTAGTGCGGGTGCGCAGTGGCGATCTGCGCCTTCACCTGGTCATCATAGCCGTACACCCCCAGCGTCTCTAGAGTCTCGGGGTTAAATGCCATCGGCAGCGGGAATTCGGTCATGGCCAGGTAGTGTTCGCCCAAGCGAGTCACGTTGACGACGGCGTTGTTCCCCTGTTCATTGCTGAACAAGGCCATAGCCTTCTGGAACAAGCTGCGGCAGGGATCGACGGCGAAGCCACGGAAGTGAATCTTGCCTGCGGCGTTGTCGCGCTCGTAGCTCTGCGAGCGGATGAAGCGGTTGCTATAGCGCACACGTCCCTCACTCAGGCTGAAGCGGTGCAGTTGGGCCAGGCCGTCAAACCAGTGCGGAATGGGGGTGCGGCCCACTTCGAACTGGCCAGGGCCGTTGCGGATGAGCGTGCCGCGCAACCAACTAGGCAGCGCGCCGCGCACGGGCAGCTCGGCTTCGATCTCGGCGTATTGACTGGTGAAGCCTAGCTGATAGGGTTTGGGCATAGCGAGACGCTTTCGAACGACGACGGACGAGACGAGAGGAAGCACTCAGATGATTACGCCCTGGTCGCCTTCTTCTGGCTCAGGCGCGAGAGTCTCTGGGACGATCTTCTCTAGGGGTTGGTTGCGGCGCACGCGGAAGGCGTCTAGGTCGCGGACGACGTGGGCTTCGGGGAAGATGGCTCGCGCTTCAGCTAGCACGTCGCGCTCATGATAGCGCCGCGAGATATGGTTGAGCAGCAGGCTCTTGACGTTGCACTCCGCCGCCAGTTCTGCCGACTGGCGCGCTGTCAGGTGGCCATACGACTCAGCGTAGTGGCGATCCATATCCAAGAAGGTGGCTTCGATGACCAGAGCGTCGGCGTCCTGGATGAAGGGACGCAGGGCTTCGGGCCGCGAGACATCGCCTGTGAAGACCAGCTTCACGCCGGCCTGCGGCTCGTCTAGCACCATGTCTGGCGTGATGATGCGCCCGTCGGCTAGCGTGACATTCTGGCCCTTGACCAACAAGCTGCGCTCTGGGCCGTTGGGGACGCCCAGCGCTTCCGCCTGCTGCACCAAGAAAGGGCGGTGCGTGTCTTCTTGGAAGATATAGCCGAAACAACCACGCCCACGATGGAAGACGGGGAAGGCCTGCACGCTGAAGCGCCTACCACGATAGATTGTGCCAGCGATGGTCTCGTGTAGGTGGATGGGCAACATGTCGGGCTTGTCGCGCAGCACCACGTCGTAGAGCAGGCTACGAATTCGCTCCAGAGTCGGCGCGCCGCCCCAGATGTCCACCTCGCCCACGCGCTCCCAGTGTGCATAGGTAGAGATGAGGCCGCCCACCCCCAGGATGTGATCTAGGTGGGCATGGGTGAGCAGAATCTTGTTCAAGCGCTTGAAGCCCAAGCCGCTGCGCAAAATTTGGCGCTGCGTGCCTTCGCCACAATCTACCAAGAAGCGATCTTCGTTGGCGATGACGGCGGTTGACGATAGGCCGCGATGGATTGATGGCGCCGAAGCAGAAGTCCCTAAGAAGACTAAATCGAACATCAGTTGTTCCCTACGGTGATGGGATAGAGCAGCAGTCGATCCCCGCGCCGCTGCGCCTGCTCGTCGAAGACGGGCAGGCGCGCCCCCGTCTGGCTCTGGTAAGCGCCAATCGACACCGTGTAGATGCCGGGCAGCATGGTGGGCAGGATCGGCACAGCCGTCACCTGGATGAAGACGTCGCGCGGCCTGAGCTGGCCGACGTTGACGCTGATGAGGTCGCGCTGGCTAGCAATCGTCACTGAGTCGATCAGCAGATGGTTGAAGAGCATGAGGTCGGGCGGCAACTCCCCGTCCACGCGCCAATAGGTGATGACCTGAGCGTGATCGCCTGGGCGGTAAATGCGTCCGTCGTCGCTGACGTAGCCCATCCAGGTGACATTGCCGCCCAAACGCACGGGCGGCGGCACGAGCTGACCGCTGAACTCACCGGCTTCGATGGCGTACTGGGCAGACGTTGTGGTCATAAACTCACCCAGTTTCTGGGCCAGCAGCGCGCTGGCATCCAGCTCATAGATCACGTTAGGCGGCACGTCGTCGGCGTGGAGGGCGAATTCGCGCTTCAGCCAGCCCTGTAGGTAGCGAGGCAGCTGCTCATAGGCGCTGCTGGTGGGCAAGACGACGCGCTGACGCTCACCGCCCTGGCGCAGCAGCAGGCTGCTGCTGCAATCGAACAGGCTCACATCGACCTGTTGATTGTTCAGGAAGAGCAGCACCAGCGCAGCAGGCGGGATGTTGTCGATGGTGAAGGACGCGCCCATCTGCGGATAGCAGAAGCTGGTGGGCAGATCGCTGCCGTGTGCGTCTAGATAGCGGGCCACCTGAGCGGCGGGCGTCTGATAAAGGGCTTGGACTTCGGGCAAAGCTCGCCAAGCACGCAATCCTTCTGTGGTACGCCAAGCCAAGCCTAGCGCCAGCAACACCAGCAAGCCGAAGCCCAGGGCGCGCAGGCGGCTCTGAGGCAGCCTGTCGGCGATGACCTGCACCCCCACGCCCATCAGCAGGGCCAGCGGAGGTAGGAGCGTAGCCAGGCCCGTCAAGTTCGGCTGCAGGAAGGCGAAGGGCAGCAGTCCTAGCAGGATCAGCACCAGCAGCACGAAGCGCGGTTGCTGACGCTGTTGCCAGGCGCGCCATAACCCCAAGCCCAGCAGCACCATCAGGGCAGGGTGCAACAACGAGCCATTGGGCAAGCTGTAGGTGAGGTCGCCAGTCCCGCCGAACAAAAAGGCCAGGCCTGTTTGTAGGTTGTCTTGCAGACTGACAAAGCCGTCTGCCAGGCGATTGAGTGCCAACGTCCCTGCGCGCAGGCTGGTGAGCAAGTAGGGAATGCCCACGATGGTCATCAGCAGCAGGGCGAAGCCCAGCAGCGAGAGCTGCTGGCGACTAAGCGGGCGCTGCGTCACCACCACATAAGCGATGAACAGCATGGCCAGGGCCATCAGCGGCAAGCCCAACGGATGGACGTAGAGGGCTAGGCTCAGGATGATCCCTAGCAGGGCATATGCAGGTATGGAGGTCGAATTGGGACGGGCTTGCTGATAGACGGGCAATGCGCGGGCCAAAGCCAGCATGGTCACCGTCACAATCAGGGGCAGCACCTGCTCCACGACGATGAGGCGCGAGAGCAGCACCGACGCGAAAGCCAGACTCATCAGACCAGCCGCCACCAAGCCTGTGAGGCGTCCGTACAACCTCATGCCCAGCGTCAGCACCAGAGCCACCGTCAGCACGCCCAGCCAGGGCGCCAGCAAGCGGAAGCCAAACAGACCGTCGCCCCAGAAGACCGTCATCAGGCTGAGCAGCGAAGGATAAGCTGCTTCGACAGGCCCGCGCGTCGCCTGCAAGAACAGGCTCACGCTGCCTTCGCGAACTTGCAGAGCTTGCGCGATGGTATCGATTTCGTCTGCATTCGCCCCATAGGGCAGACGAGAGAGGTCGAAGAAACGCAGCAGGGCAGCCAAGAGCAGCAGGATAACCGCCAGCCAGTAGGTGCGTCGATGGGTGAGCAGACGAGGCATGGGTCAACTTTCTGGGGTGCGGCGTCCGCGCCACCACTGGCGCAGGCCGTCCCACCATTGGCGGAACTCGGTCGGGGCAATGTTGTCCGCCAAGCAGGCTTCCAATCGCGTGCGCAGCGTAAGAACGTCCAGCGCCCCTTCGCCAATCAACACAAGCTGCGTGCCAGGGGGATGGTTGTCATCCCAAAGCTGGCCCTGGCTTAGGCTGGCGCGCCTGCCCGCCACCTGGACGACCAGCGCAGCGTCGGGCAGATCGCGCACGTAAGCCAGTCCTTTGAGGCGATAGACGTTGGTCGGCAGGTCGTCCAAGAAGCGCTGAAAGGCCGCCAAATCCAGCGGGCTGTCGCTGTGCCACTGCCAGGTTTGGAAGCGCTGGGCATGATCGTCATGGTCGTGGTCATGCAAGCTGCGTTGCCAGCCTTGTTCGCTGGCCATGCCCCAGACTAGCGCCAACGGCACGTCGGCCTGCACGGCCCGCAGCACGCGCGCCTGCGGCACTTGCCGTCGCGTCCAGGCTTCTAGGTTTTGCAACGTCGTCTCATCCACCAGATCAGCCTTGTTCAGGATGACTAGGTCGGCGGTGCGCACCTGCTGCTCGGCCAGGACGCGCGAGCGACCGCGCAAGCGGTCGAAGCCTTCGGCGTCGATCATGGTTAGAATGCCATCGACGTGGGTGCGCGCTCGTAAGCCGGAGTGGGCGATAGTCTGGATGATCTCGGCAGGATCGCTGATCCCGCTGGCTTCGATCAGCAACGCTTCGGGCGGCTCAGGGCCGTTCAGCAGACTCTCGATAGCAGCTAGCAGGTCGCTGCGAATGGTGCAGCAGATGCAGCCATTGGCCAGCTGTACTGTCGCGCCTTCTACGCCGACGATGAGCCGCGCGTCGATGTTGATCGCGCCAAAGTCGTTGACTAGCACGCCAATCCGCCGCTCGTGCGGCGCGCTGAGCAAGCGATTCATGAGGGTCGTCTTGCCTGAACCGAGGAAGCCAGTGAGCAGGGTGATGGGGGTTGTCACAGCGCAGCCGCCCAGGCGCTCAGGCCCAGCACCAATAGGCCCAGGCTCACACTGAGCCAGGTCAGGCGTACCTCGCGGCGGCGCAGCTTGGCCCAAGCCTGGGGATCGCCTTTGCCGCGCTCGACTAGCAGGCTGGCCCGCTCTAGCGCAGGCACGACGCTGTACTGCAAGACCAGCCCCACCAACGCCATGAGGACGATGGCGATGTGCTTGGCCAACATGACTCGACTCCATTCGTTCTCAAAGCTCATGAAGCCCTCATAGTACTCATCCAAGCTCATCTGGATGAGGCCCGTCACCACCAGCGTCGCCAGTGCCAGGTTGCTGATGGGCGCAAAACGTTGTCGCCAGCGCGACAGCAAACGATACAAGCTGGGCTGATTCTCTAGGACGCGGCGCACCTCTGGCCAGACCAGCAGCACAGTCAGCAGCAGGCCGCCGACCCAGACGACGGTCGCCAGGATGTGGAAGAACAAGCTAAGGGCAAGTGAGGATGTTGTCAATGTATTCGCTCTCCTCAACACCCAGCGGCGTCTCTGGGATGACGTAGTCATCGCAGACTTTCTTCATCCGCGCTATCTCGTAGTAGACGGGCAGATGACCTGGCGGATAGGTGCTGATGGCCCACCAGTATTCCTCGTTGTCGGGCGTCCAGGTCTCTTTGGGGAAATAGATGAGCGTCATCAGGCCTATCCAGGGCCGCCAGTGTTCCAGGGCATAGGCAAAAGCCTCTGGGATGTAGCGCCGACGCTCTTCTTCGGTGACGGCGAACCAGGCGTACTCGGAGTTGGGGCGTTCGTCGCGGGTGTAGCCTGTCTCTAGGATGGCCATCTGGCGCGCTGCGTCGCCGTGCTGGATCATGATCTTGCGCAGGTCTTCTACGCGGCGGAAGCTCGCCCAGCGTCCGCGCCCATCGCGTTCGGCGTCGTCTGGCCCATACGATGGCGGAGCGAAGCCGGGGGCGTGCGCGCCCACCACGTCGATGTAGTCCTGGAAGCCTGAGCGGTACATGGCGTCCAGATAAATGTCGTCGCGATGGGCCGTGTCGTCGTGCGTGCCGGTGGGCGCGAGGCCGGCGCTGATGAGGATAGCGCGCGGATCGTGGGCGCGGATGGCCTGGCTGCACGCCTTCAGCAGCGCTACATAGGCGGTGGCGTCGGGCGGTTGGCCACCCCATTCGCGGCTGAGGTTAGGCTCATTCCAGATTTGGTAGGCCTTGATACGGCCCGCATAGCGCTTGGCCAGCGTCCCGCAGTAGTTGGCGAACAGGGTCAAGTCTTCGGGCGGCGCATCGTGAGAGCCTGTCGCTCGCATGTGTGCCTTCTGTGCCTCAGTCAACGCCCAAGATGGAGTTTCGCCCAGGCGTGCCACCAAGTACATCCTCTTAGACTGGATCAGCTCCACCACCCGATCCGCCTGAGCGAAGTTCCATTCGCTTGGCTTCAACTCCATCTCTTGCCAGGGGAAGGTTTGCTTGATGGTGTTGAAGCCCAAAATGCGCGTTGAGTCAGCCCAGAAGCCGCTCATGCCGCTGTCCCACCACAGGAAAGCCTGAATGCCGTAGGTTAGCGAGGGGAAGGGCTTGTCTTGGGGGATGGCCGCCGCCATGAAAGGGTCATTCTCGCGCAAGCGTTGCGCCCAGAAGACGCCCAACAGAGCAGCGGCGAACATGGCCAGCACGACAGCTAGCTGTCGATAAAGTGGGGTCATGGCCCTCAGAAACCTGCCCTAGCGCTGTAAATCCGCTGCCACTCGCGGATGGTGTCGTAGGCTGGACGGAAGTGGAAACCAGGGCCGATCAGCGAGTAGGCCACGTTGTCGTTCTGGCTGGCGTCCCAACCCGCTTGCGGGCCGTAGTTGAAATTCCAGACGATCCCCAAGCGCACATAGCCGCTGTTGGCCATGAATTCTAGGGCTTGAGGCATCCACTGGGCCTGCTCGGCCAGGGTGTTGTCGCGGGCGAATTCGAAGCCTGGCTTGACATCGGTTGGCAGGTCTTCGGCCACTGCCCAGCCGAATTCGGTCACGCAGATGGGCATGTTGCTGCCAGCCGCGCGAATGCGAGCTGCGTAGCCCTCCAGCGTGCTGCGGAAGCTCCAGCTGTGGTGTGGATTGTCGAATGGCCCTCGGAAGATGGCCGTCGGATCGTTGTAGCCCTCATCCCAGCGCACTAGCGGCGGCATGTTGAAGCCGTTGAGGTGCGAGCCGAAGCAGTCGGCGTAGTCCAGCGCGCCGGCGGCGATCAGCAGGTCGGTGTAGCGGAAGTCGTTGATGGCGTTGAAGTTGTTGTCGAAGCCGGTCGGAGCGAGCGCGCCGATGATGACCATCACGCCAGGGTCAATCGACTTAATCATCTCATAGGTGGGACGCAGCAACCGCACATAATCGGTGGCGTTCACGCCGCGCGGCGAGGCCCATTCGCGGTCGATGTTCATCTCATTCCAGACTTCAATCGCCTGGATTTGGCCGGGATAGCGACGCAGCAACTGACCGACGAAATTGGCGTAATCTTGCGGATTGGCCGGTGGACCGGTCTTGCTCATGTCGCCGCCTGGTTCACGCGCCCAAGCTGGCGCGCGCAGCACGGAGAAGACCACCTTCAGGCCAAACTCCTGGGCGATGGGCATGACGAAATCGCTTACGCTCCAATCGTATTGGCCGCGCTGCGGCTCAAAGTATTCCCAGATGATCTGCTGCTTCACCCAGGGCAGCTTTAGGTCGTGGGCTACTGAACGGTAGTAGCCGCGCTGTTCTTCTGGGTTGAAGCTGAGCGCAAACTGCACCTGAATGCCGGCTTCGAAGCGCCGCTCATCGACGGGGCGCGGCGTGGGCGTGGCCGTGGGAGGCAGCGTGGGCGTGGCTGGCGGCGGAGCGAAGGTGGGCAAGTAGACCTGAGCGACGGCTGTGCCGCCATCGCTGGGCATAGCCTGCTCTGTCGAGTTGGCTTCCGTCGTCGGCGTGGCGCTCGGTTGGCTGGTCGGGGTGGATGGCACAGCAGTCGGGCTGGCCGCCACCAGCGGGCCGCTGGTGGTGCTGCCCCCCGTGCTGGGTTGCAGCGGCTGAATGATCGCTGCCAGAGCGGGGCGAACCTGGGGATAGGCGAAGTAAATGCCCAAGAACGTCGCTGCGCCCATCATCATCGTGATGAACGACCAGATGGCGGCGAAGGTGCGCGCCTGCTTGCGCGCAGGATCGACGGGGCGGATGAGCGGTTGTGTCATGGTCTCCTCGCAGATGACTGAACAAGACGGGTGAGGGTCAGCGGGCGGCGGCCAGGGCGTCGCAGGCCGGGCAAGAGCCGTCCGGGCGGATGATGGCGAAGCCAGCCATGGGGTCGGTGCCGTAATAAGAGAAGTCGACGTTCCAGACGATCATCATGCGCACTTTGCCGCTGCGCGACGATAGGGCAGCGGCTTCTGCCAGCCAGGCAGCTTGCTGAGCCAGGGTGACGTTGCTGCCCCAGGCGAAATAGCTGGGCAAAGGCGGCAAGCCCTCTGGCGTCACATAGCCCAGCTCGGTGAAGCACAGCGGGCGCACACCGCCTGTAATCGACCAGTAGGTGTTCATGATAGTCTGGAAGTAGCGCGTGTAGTAGTTATCGCGCGGGTCGCCGCTGGTGGCGCTGGGCGGGACGATCCCTTCGTTGTAGTGAATGCCCACGCAGTCGGCGTAGTTCATGGCGCCGGCGCTCACCATCTCGCGCAAGAAACGGTCGTCGTTGACGACGCGGCCTGGATAGGCTGCTTCGGCGCCGGTGGGCGCAGGCGCGCCGCTGATGACCATCACAGAAGGGTTGGCGTTTTTGATGGCCTGATAGGCATAGCGCAGCATGGTGGCGTAAGCCGCGCCGCTGATCTGGCCAGTGGGCCATTCACGATCCAAATTGGGCTCGTTCCACACCTCAATCGCATCTGGGCCGAGGCTAGCTACCCCTCCTAGCCACTGTGCGAAGGCCTGGAAGTAGCCTTCGCCGCCGTTAGCAATGTCAGCTGGATTGCCCGATGTACCGATGAGGATTTTGAAGCCGTTGGCGCGGGCGGCGTTGATGGCGTTAGCAGGCCCTTCCAAGCTCATGCCGAGGCCATAGCGAATTTGCACCTTCATCCAAGTCATGCCAGCGCGGCGCATAGCCTGGGCCGCGCGCGCGCTGCCCGCGTCGGTCACGTGGCCACCATATTCGAAGCCGCTCATCTGAATGCTGCCGGCGGGTGGCCTGTTGGCCGACCAGCCGCCACCGACGAGCCGCGCGTTGACAGCGCCAGGTTGGAGAGTCGAAGTCGGGACGACGGGGGCTGGCGTAGGCGTGATGGTGGGCGTGGGCGTAGGCGTAGCTGTCGGCAGCGGTGTGGGCGTGGCAGTGGGCAGAGCAACGGCCACCGCCACCCCCTGGCGCACGTTGTCGGGCTGCTGACCCACCCCCACCACCGCCACGTTGACCTCGTACTGCACGTTGGGCGTGTCTAGGGTGATGACCAGCGGCGCGTTGATGGCCGTCGTCACTTCTTGCAAGCTGCCGTCGCTGCCGCTGATCCGCCACAGCAAGGCCAAATCGCTGGGCGCAGAGGCGATGGGCGCTCCCTGACGGTAGTCCTCTAGGGCTTGCAACACACCCTCAGCCAGGTCGTCGTCCAGCAGATCGTCGAAGCCGACCCCGGCCAGAGCGAAGGCCGTGGCCCGTTCCATGCGGTAGCGCAGCGCGTCAGCGGTCGTCAGCCAGGCGCGGCTGAGGGTCTGACCGCTGGCATCTTGATATTCCAAGAAGGGGGCGCGCATCACAGCGTCTACGCCGACGATGGTCGGTAGGCCATCCAGGCTGGCGCGGATGCGCGTCCCTGGCTCAACTGAGCCATCGGCGGTCACCCGATCTGCGCTCACCTTGAGGACGCCGAGCGGGGCGATGGCTTCTTGATAACCTATGCGCGTGAACGTGCCGTCCTGTTCGCGGATCGATTGAGCGCTCAGGCCCAGCAGCAGCTTGTGACGATTGATCTGGCTGACAGCTAGCGTCAGCATACGCTCAATCGGCTGATCGGCTTGGGCCAGATAGTGGCGCGGGGCGATGCTGGCGTCCAGCTTCACCCAATCGGCCCAATGGCCGATGACTGCCCAGTCGTAAGCGCTATACTGCCAATCCAATTCGTCTTCCGCTGCAATGACCACCCCCAGGCTCAGATGAACAGCGTCGAGCGCTCGCTTGAGTTCCCCGATGAAGGCGCTGAAGGCGCTGCGCTGATCGGGAGGGAGGCCACGATAATCAATCCAGATGCCATCGAAGCCGTTGATAGCCAGCGAGGCGAGCTGGCGCACATGCTCGCGACGCAGGTCGGGGTGAGTGATGAGCGTCGTCACCGTCTGCGTGTCCAGGGCGCGCGGATCGTCGTAGTTGCGCACGATGGGCATGACGCGGTAGCTCTGATTGGTGCGGAAGCCAGGCGCTAGGCTGCCGACGATGGCGCCGCTGAGGATGGGCTGTAAGCCAGAGGGCGCGACGATATGAGCCAGGCGCGCCGTCTGTTCGTCCAGGATTTGGCGCAGATCGTAGCTGAGCATGATTTGTGGGGCGCGCGGCACGGGCTGGAACAAGGCCAACGCGCGCACGGCTTGACCCTCGGCGGTCTGGGCCAACAAACGGCCCGCTTCTAGGCGACTTGCCAGGAACGTCCAGCGCCCGCGCGCGGGGTCGTAGCCATACAGGTCGAGCAGGTCGGGGCTGGCAGTGGGCGGCAAGGCCAGGCTGTAGCTTAGGCGCGGCGCGCCCTGAGCCGAAGCGCTGCTGGCCAGGCTGTAGACGCTGCTCATGAGGATAGCGTCCCTGGGCAGGCGCAGGCGCGCTTCCAGCAGGTTTGCGTCGCCTGTCTCCAGCGTGTTGAAGGCCTGGATAGACAAGCTGTCGATCTGGAGGGCGAAATCGGCGCGTGGAGCAGCGCTGAGGGCCTGTACGACCAGGCTGCCATCGCTGCTGAGGGCCTGCGCTCCTGGCATGGCCAACGGCGCGTAGGTCAGGGTGCGTAGGCGATCCAACAGGCTGAAGGGCGGCAGCAGCGCCGCCACCCCCACCAGGACGATGGCCACCGCCAGGCTCATCAAGCCCGTCAGCCAGCACCCCAGGTTGCGCGGGGGCGGCGCGAGGGTCTCGTCCTGGTACATGGTCAGCGTCCTAGAGCATCGCAAGCCGGACAAATGCCGCCAGGGCGGATGATGGCATAGCCCGCCTGCGGATCGTCGCCGTAGCCCGTATAGTTGACGTTCCAGATGATGAGGACGCGCACAATGCCGCTGCGGCGGGCCATATCGACGACCTGATCCAGCCAGGCGGCCTGCTGAGCTACTGTAACGTTCGCTGCCCAGCCGAAGGCCGGCGGCAGCGGGCCATAGCCCTCTGGTGAGAGGTAGCCTAGCTCGGTGAAGCACAGAGGGCGGCTTCTGTTGAAGGCGTTGTAGTACACGTCGACCATGCCGCGATAGTAGCGCGTGTAGAAGGGCGTGCGTGGATCGCCGCTGGTGGCAGTGGGCGGCAGAATGCCTTCGTTATAGTGGACGCCAACGCAGTCCATATAGCGCGCGGCGCCAGCCTGGGCCATCTGGCGCAGAAAGGGCGCGTCGTCGCAGCCGCTCTCGGCGCAACCACCACCGAAGAAGCCCGTTGGAGCAGGCGCGCCGCTGATGACCAGGGTGTTGGGGTTGCGCGCCTTGATAGCGTTGTAGGTTACAGCCAGTAGTTCTGTGTAGCGCGCGCCGTTGATCTGGCCAGCAGGCCATTCGCGGTCGATGTTCGGCTCGTTCCACACTTCGATGGCATCTGCTCCTAGCGCCGCCAAACCAGCCGCAAAGGCCGCGTACTGGTCGAAGAAGCCTGCCTGGTAGAGTTGATCGCGCTCGCCTACCAGGCCGATTAGGATACGGAAGCCGCGCGCGTGGACATCGTTAATCATGCCCGCGAAGCCGTTGGCGTCCATGCCGAACTGGTAGCGCACCTGCTTCTTGACCCACGTCATGCCAGCGCGGCGCATTTGCTCAACGGCGAAGTCGTCCAGGCCAGCGACGTGGCCGCCGTAGCTGAAGCCGCGCACGGCGCTGCGGCCTGCAGGGGCAGCAGGGGAAGGATTGCCACCCGCAGAAGCGACGGGGGCAGGCGCGCCGGGGGGCGCTGCGACGCTGATCGGGGCGTCCGGAGCGATTTGAGGCAGGGCCAGGACGGCGTCTCGGCTTGCGCCGCGCGTGAATTGCACGGCCAGCCAGCCGACTTGGCCGCTGCTGGTGATTCCACGCACCCACACACCGTCGCTGTTGCGGCCATCAAGGGCGACGGGTGTGCCGACATCCAGGATTGCGATCCGTTCAAAGTTCGTCCCTGGCCCGACGCGCAGGGAGACGCGGTTGATCGTCGTCACGATGATGCCAACCTGAGCCGAAGCCAAGCCCGCCAGGCCCAGGAAGGCCACTGTCAGAGCCAGCAATTTCAAAGGGCGCATAGGCCACTCCATAAGCTATCTGCAAAGGCGCGCGCATTGTAGCAAAAGCTCATCCCCCTGGTCAAATGGTGGCGGGCAGGCGCAGAGCGGACGGACGAGCATTGGGCCTTTTCGTAGCCCTCCTGGGTCGGATCGTCATCGTCTCAGCGGAGCGCTAACGGCGTTGGCGGCGTGTGCGCACGCGAATGGCGCGATCAGGCTGTTTACGCACCCAAGCTAGGTAACGCGCCACGTCTTCTTGGGCGCGCAGCGCTTCCAGGCTGTGCAGCTCTTTGGACAGGGTGACGTTGTAGAAGAAGCTGTGCAGCGTCTTGTGGCAGGTTGCGCACAGTGGCACGACCTCGCGACCACCCAGGCTCTTGGGGATGAGGTGATGACGGCTGACCTGGCTCACCCAGCGCTCGCACAAGGCACACTGGGACTTCTCTGGCTTGCGGGGCATAAAGTCCTCAACAGAACATTCGGCGCCCTTTGCATAATTTGAGTGTAGCACAAAACGACAGGCCTCCTCTCAGGGCTTGCGTTCTTAGAACATTTGTATTATCCTGATAACCAAAGCGGCGCAGAGCCAATGGGCCGCTGTGTTCCGCGTGGTGCTTCTTCATCTGTCGCTGCGCGACAGATTTGGCCGAGTGGGGGGATGTATCCAGCGTGCCGCAGGCGAAAGCTGAGCGGAAACGTCCGAAAAGGGCTTGCAAGGGCGGGGATACCCGCTGTCTCACAAGCCAGGCTTCGGCCTAGCGGCGAGCAGCGTCAACTGTCCTTCCCCCTGAGTAGCACGTCGCGACCCATACTTCCCTCCTCACGGAAAAAATCGTTTCTATAGCTGTAGGCCAGCGTTCGGGGATGGAGAGATATGGAAGATTTGAAGAAAGTGCTATGGGGGCTGCAAAAAGAGGCGGTCGTCTACGACTATGAACATGCTTTGCTGTACCAGGATGGCAAGTTCACGCGCATATTGCCCCCTGGAAAATACCGCTTCCCCTATAACGCCAACGTCCAGATCACGCGCGTGAGCAAGCGACTGCTGAGCGAGGTCATCAGCGGCCAAGAGATTCTCACGGCGGATCGCATTGGCGTGCGCGTGAGCCTGATCGCCAAATATCAGGTCACCGATCCTGTCCTGGCGGTCAATGGCACGCAGGACTACGCCGAACAGCTCCATCAAGATCTGCAGCTCGTCTTGCGCGACGCAGTGGCGGCGCGTAGCGTGGAGCAGTTGCTAGACGCGCGCGGCGAACTGAGCGAAGAGCTGATGAAGGCCTGTGCGCCGCAAGCCGCTGAATATGGCCTGACGCTGAGGCGCGTCGGCGTGCGCGACATCGTGCTACCGGGTCAGGTGCGCACCATCTTCATGCAGGAAGTCGAAGCGGATCGTAAGGGGCGCGCTGCCCTGGTGGCTGCTCGCCACGAAGTTGCGGCTGCCCGCGCCCGCGCCAACACCGCCAAAATCCTCACCGAGAACCCCGCTGTGCTGCGCCTGCAAGAGATTGATGCGCTGGTGCAGCTGGCCAGCAAACACGGCAACGTCATCCTGCTGCCCAACCTGGCCGACTTGCTAGTGCGTCGCGCTGACTTGTCGCCCAGCAACGGCGCCGGGGCAGAAACCGAGTAGAGGCGCGCGGTGTACGACCATCCGTTCGACAGCCTGAGCCAGCGGCTGCGCCACTTGCTGAAGGGGAGCTGGCGCAGCCACACCCGCCAGCAACGGGCTGAGCTGTCAGAGCCAGAATTGACCGCGTTGTCTCATCAGATTGGCCTAAACGACGTCTTGCAGCCCGCCGACATGCTGGACATGCTGGAGCGCGAGAGCCTAAAGCCCTACTTCCACTACCGCCACTTCACCAAGTCCAAGAAAGATGGCACGCCGCGCCAAATCGTCGAGCCTGATCCTCGTTTGAAGACGATTCAGCACGCCATTGCGCAGCGCTTGCTGGCCAATCAGCCCATTCATCCTGCTGCTGTTGGCTTCCAGCGGCGCAAGTCCACCGCCGATCACGTCTGGCCGCACGTCGGCGCGCGCACCATCATCAGCGCCGACATCGCTGATTTCTTCCCCAGCACTTCGCGTTATCGCGTGCATGAGTGGTGGCGCAAGCGCTTCCCTGACTCAGAGAAGACGGTGGCCCTCATGCTGACTCTGCTCACAACGTACCAGGACGCTCTGCCTCAGGGCGCGCCCACTAGCCCGCCGCTCAGCAACCTAGTGAACTTCGACATGGATCGGCAGTTGGCCTCGCTGACGGAGCGTAGTGGTGGCACGTACACCCGCTACTGCGACGATCTGCTCTTCAGTTGGCACGCTCACGCCACGCCACCCAGCGATTTTGCCGTCTCTGTGCGGGCCATCCTGCGTGGGCATGGCTATGCCCTGCACCCGCGCAAAGGCTGGCAGATCTACGACGAGCAGGATGAACCCCAGGTGGTTGGCGTGGTGCTGACGCGCGATGGGCGTGTGCGACTGCCTCCTGACCTGCGGGAACGTATGCGCCGCCTGGCCCGCAGCCAACATCCCCGCGACGCGGCCCGCCTGAATGGCTATGAGGGTTACCGCCGAATGATGGAGCGCCGCTGACTCTCCGCTGAGACCATCACTCCTCTCTGAGGTCGAACGTCATGGGTCGTCTTCAGCGTGGGGCAGGCGTCGCTTGTCAGGCTTGGGCCTGCGCCTGTAGAATGAGCCTGATGATTCTCTATTGAGCGGCCTCATGCACACTCTGCGTCACCTCTTTCAGCCGCGCCGCGCCCTCAAGCGCAGCGTGCAGAACGTCCAAGATTTCTTCACACGCGGCGATTTTTGGGCGATGCTGTTGGCGCTGATTGTGCTGCTCGCACCGTCTATGGCCCTGATCGCCAGCGGCTGGGCGCTTGATCCCGTCCTGCTGCTGGGCGCCAGCGCCCTGGGCGTGGTCTGCAACACACTGCTGGCGCGCAGTCGCTACGATGATCTGTTCGCTTTCCTGGCCAGCTGCTTGCTGGCGTTGGGATCGTTGTGGTTGTTGGCCGCGCTCAGCTTGCGCACCAACCTGCCCAATGCTCTGACCCAGGTTATTGAACGCCTGTCTACCTGGCTTCTGGATGCCTTCACTGGCGGGATCAGCCAAGACAACCTAGCCTTCAGCGTGCTGGTGGGCGGGCTGTTCTGGATTTTGGCCTATAACGCCGTCTGGCACATCTTCCGCTTGGAGCGCGCTTGGCGCGCTGCCTTGCCCAGCGCCGCCTTGTTGGCCCTGGCGGTCATCCTGTACGAAGGCGAAGCTCCATTGGATGGCTACGTGCTGGCCTTCGCGCTGGCGGTGCTGCTGCTGCTGGTGCGCTCTAACATAGAAGCGCGCCAATGGGCCTGGTACAGCGATGGCTTCCGTATCCCGCCTAGTCTGCGCCCCCAAGTGATGAAGGCAGGCGCGCTGCTGGCTCTGATCCTGGTCAGCGCCGCCTGGCTCATCCCCAGCAACAACTTGCGCGAACGCCTGGACGCCTTCCAAGAATTTCTGCGCTCTGATCCCATCCAAGCTCTGATGGAGCTGGCCAACCGCCTACTGACGCCCATCGAAGCTGATGGCCCGCCCAGCACCGACTACTACAGCGGCGACTCGCTCAACCTGGGCGGCGCAATCCGCCTGGGCGATCAGCCTATCTTCTTCGTAGAAGCTCCGCGCACGAGCCGCTACTTCTGGCGCGCGCGCGTCTTCGAGCGCTACGATCAGGGAAGATGGTCGCCCTCGGCCACTTGGCGCGTCACCGATAGCAGCCCGCCGCTAGACATCCTGATCGATGCAGAGATCATCGGAGCAGAGCGCGTGGCCATCACGCAAACCTTCGTCATCGCCTCTGGCGGACTGCGCTTGTTCCACGCCGCTGCCATTCCCACTCGCTTCGACCAGGGTGGCAGGATCGACATCACGCGCACCAACGAAAGCTTGGGCGACGCTTCGCCGATGAATGTCTCCGTCGTGCGGCCACTGCGCGTGCTGGAGCGCGGCAGCCGCTATCAGGCCCTCAGCCAAGTGAGCCGCGCCACCCCTCAGCAACTCCGCGAGGCCACTGGGCCAGACCCAGCTTGGGTGACCAATCCCAATGCCCTGCTGGGGACGGCTATCAGCCCGCGCATTATCGAATTAGCTAAGCAGATCGTGGCCCAGGCCAACGCCAGCACGCGCTACGACGCCGCCAAAGCCATCGAAACCTGGCTCAGGCGCAACATCGTCTACAATGAGGCCATCCCCAATCCGCCCGCCAACTTGGATCGGATCGACTGGTTTTTGTTTGAGTTGCGCCAGGGCTACTGCACCTACTATGCGACGGCAATGGTGCTTATGCTGCGCAGCCTGGGCATACCTTCCCGCATGGTGGCTGGCTTCGCCGAGGGCGAGTGGGACGCCAGCTTGGGGCGCTACGTCGTGCGTGAACGCGACGCCCATACCTGGGTAGAGGTCTATTTCCCTGGCTACGGCTGGATTGAATTCGAGCCGACGGCCGCTCAGCGTCCCCTGACTGACGAGACTGGCGACGTTGTCCTGCCTCCCGACGCCGAGCCGCAACAACCTCTCGTGCCGCCTAGCCCGACGCCGACCTTCACGCCTTCGCCTAGCCCGACGCCGCTGCCTTCGCCGACGCCGCCCGATTCCAGCCCATCGCCGCCCGATTCTGGCCAGCCGCCGCCTTCAGACCCGCCCGCCTTCACCCCGACTCCCACGCCCACGCCGACGCCGACCGCGGTCATCGTGCCGACCGTGCCGCCGCCCTTGCAGCCTCCGCCACCGCCCGACGATAGCTTCCTAGCTTTCTTGCTGCGCGCTCTGGGCGCCGCGCTGCTGATCTTCCTCCTCTTGCTGCTGCTCATCTTGGCCCTGCTGCTGCTGTACTGGTGGTGGGAATGGCGCGGCTTTGGCGGCCTATCGCCCATCAGCCGTGCCTTTGGGCGTCTAGAGCGCTACGCTGCTCTGATTGGCTTCAAGCCGCGACCGCAGCAAACCCCAGAGGAGAAACGCCAGGATTTGGTGGCCAAGCTGCCACAGGCAGAGCAACCCATCAGCGTTATCACCCGTGCCTACAGTGAAGAACGCTACGGCCATCCTCAGCGGCGCAGAGCGGACGAAGCGAGCGAGGTGCGGGCAGAACGCGCCTGGAGCGCGGCGCGCAGCTTCATCCTGCGCCGCCGCGCCAGGCGCTTGAATCCGTTCAGGCGTCGCGATGACGACTGAGTACTTGCATGTGCATACCGTACCTAGGCCGCAGCGTCACCAGCGGCTCAGGCTCTACTTTTTGACTAGGATCGAGCTGCAAACGGTAACGTTGAGCCACGCTGGCCAGGATCAGCTTGGCTTCCATCATAGCGAAGCTATTGCCAATGCAAATGCGCGGCCCACCACCGAAGGGCAGGTAGGCATGTTTGGGAATGCTAGCCTCGCGCTCTGCTGACCAGCGGTCGGGATCGAAGCGCAGTGGATCGCTGAACCAGCGCGCGTCGCGATGGATGACGTAGGGGATGACGATCAGCACGCTGCCGCGCGGCAGCGTGTAACCGCCTAGCTCAATGTCTTCGACGGCCTGCCTGCCGAAGCTCCAGGCCGGTGGATAGAGGCGCATGGATTCCTTCAAGACCTGCTCGGTGTAGACCAGATGGGGCAAGTCGTCTAGCGCAGGCTGACGGCCTGCCAGCACGCGATCAATCTCTTCGTGCAGGCGCGCTTCCGCGTCGGGGTGCTGAGAGAGCAGGTAGAACGTCCAGGTCATGGCGTTGGCTGTGGTCTCATGGCCCGCCAAGAAGATGGTGAGCGCTTCATCGCGCACTTGCTCATCGCTCATGCCCTGGCCTTCGTCGTCCTGAGCGTGCAGGAACATCGACAGCAGGTCGCCACTGTCTTTGCCGCTGGCGCGCCGCTCGCGGATGATCTTCATGGTGAAGTCGTGCAGCGTCTCAATCGACCAACGCTTGCGCGTGCGCGACGGCGTGGGAATCCATTCAGGCAAGCGAATGAGGATTTGCGACGACTCGATGACGCTATGCAGTAGCACCTCCAGCGCTTCGCCAACGCGCCCAGAGTCCTGGCTCACGTCGGCGTCGAACAGCGTCTTGGCGACGATGTAGAGCGTGAGCTTCATCATGTCGTCGGCGACGTTGCGCACTTGGCCTGCCCGCCAGCTCTCTAGCATACGAGCGCTGTAGTCGCTCATCACCTGGGCGTAGGCGGCAATGCGCTGGGTGTGGAAGGCCGGCTGAGCCAGCTTGCGCTGCCTGCGCCAGTAGTCGCCATCGCTGATGAGCAGGCCGTTGCCCAAATATTCGCTGAGGGTAGTCTTGTAAATGATGCTTTTGTGGACTTTGTGGGCCTGCTTGACCAGGATTTGCTGTACGTCGTCAGGATGATTGATCTGGAAGCCGTACCACTTGCCGAACAAAATGCGCACGACGTCGCCGTACTCGCGGGCGTTCTCCAGCATGAAGCCCAACGGATCGCGGCGGTAGTGCAGCAGATTGCCGCCGATGAAGGCAGCGGGCTTGCCAGGGGGCAAACGCTCAGGGTCAAAAGCCGAATGAGATAGTCTGGGGGCGCTTGGGGTCGTCGTCATGGGCAGTCTCTCTCCGCTTTTAAGCAGCTTATCAAATGACGATTCAATTATAGCGCTCCACAGCCCATCCTCGACGCTGGCAAATGCGCTTGAATCAGGTATCTTTAAGCAAACAACGAAAGAGATGAGCCTATGTATTTGCGAGAATTGTCTCAGGCGGTGGGCGTCTCTGGTGATGAGGGCGCCGTGCGCGACCTCATCGTTGATGCCATCCGCGACCATGTGACCGACTTACACATCGACGCGCTGGGCAGCCTGACAGCGCGCCTGGCTGGCACGGGCGCACAGCCGCTGCGCATTATGCTAGACGCCCACATGGACGAAGTGGGCTTCATGATTACAGGCGTTGAGTCCAACGGCTTGCTGCGCTTCACTGCCGTCGGTGGGATTGATGACCGTATTTTGCCCGCGCTGCGCGTGCTGGTGGGCAAGAAGCAAATTCCAGGCGTCATCTTGTGGGCGCCTATCCACCACAATCGCGACCAGAGCATTAAGCCGATCAAAGAGCTGCGGATCGACATTGGCGCGAGCAGCAAGAGCGCTGCCGAGGGCAAAGTGAGCTTGGGAGATCGCGTGGCCTTCGCCAGCGAATATGTGGAACTGAGCGAGACAGTAGTGCGTGGCAAGGCCTTCGATGACCGCGTGGGCTGTTCGCTGCTGATCGACGTGCTGCGCAGCGGGCCTTACCCCGTCGAAGTCTTGGTGTCCTTCACGGTGCAGGAAGAGATTGGCCTGCGCGGCGCTAAAGTCGCGGCGCAGCGCCTCCAACCAGACCTGGCCATCGCTCTAGAAGGCACGACGGCTCACGACGTTCCCAACCCCTCGGCTGATCCGGACGATCCAACCCGCCCCAACCCCGTCTGCGTCATGGGGGGTGGCCCAGCCCTCACGCTGATGGATCGCAGCCTGATCGCTCATCCGCGTCTGCTGGCCTTCCTGCGCCAGACCGCCGAAGATGTGGGCATTCCCTACCAGTACAAGCGCGCCCTGGGCGGCGGCACGAACGCCGGCGCCATCCATCTGGCCAACGCCGGCGTGCCTTCGGCGGTCATCTCCATCCCTTGTCGCTACATCCACAGCCCCCATGCTCTGCTGAGCAAAGCCGATTACGCCGCCGCCCTGCGCCTGATCCAGGCGGCGCTGCACCGCCTCACCCCTGACGTCCTGCAGCCTGCGAGCGCATGAGCATGAGCCAAAAGACGACCGAAGATCTGATCCGTCGCGCCTTTGAGACGGGCGACTTCACAGGCTGGTTTGAAGCAGTCTACGCCAGCGCCAGCGAAGGCACGATGAAGATCCCCTGGGCGCAAATGCAGCCGGCTGAGGGGCTGGTGCGCTGGGCTAGCGAAGCGCGCCCTCAAGGCGAGGGCCTATCGGCCCTGGTAGTGGGCTGCGGCCTGGGCGACGATGCCGAGTTCTTAGCGGGCTTGGGCTATGCTGTGACCGCCTTCGATGTGTCACCTTCGGCCATCGCCAGCGCTCAGAGTCGCTTCCCGCAGTCGCGAGTGCGCTACCAAGTCGCTGATCTGCTGGATTTGCCCGTCGAATGGCGACACAACTTCGACTTCGTGCTGGAACATCGCACCATCCAGGCGCTACCCTGGCACTTCTGCCAGCCTGCTATTGAGGCGATCAGCGCGCAAGTGCGCCACGGCGGCCAGGTGCTGGTCATCACGCACGGCCGAGAACCCCACGAAGACAAGCGCGGCATTCCCTGGCGCTTATCCCGCGAGGAGCTGGCTCATTTTTTGGCCCAGGGCTTGCGCGAGGTGCGCTTCGACGACGTTCAAGACCCCAACGGACGGCGCGAATTCCGCGTCCTCTATCAGCGCGACGACAGCGGGCAGTACACTTCATAACCTTTCACTGGACAAGGACAACCCATGTTTGAACTCATCAAGAAACTGACAGAAGCCTGGGGCCCCAGCGGCTATGAACATCAAGTGCGCGCCCTCATCACGCAGGAACTCGTCCCCTACTGCGACAGCGATGACATGAAAGTGGATGGCCTGGGCAACTTGATCGTGCGCGTGGGCAAGGGCGGCAAGCGCGTCATGGTGGCGGCCCACATGGACGAAATTGGCGTCATGGCCAACTACACCGAGCCAAATAGCCAGTACTTGCGCTTTGCGCCTATCGGTGGCTTGCTATGGACGACGTTGCACGGCAACCGCGTGCGTTTCGAAGATGGCACGATTGGCGTCATCGCTGCCCACGACGCCTTCGGCAAGGGGCGCACCCATGCCCCGGATGAGACGCACTTTTATATTGACGTGCAAGACGAGAACGGTATGCGCGCCCTAGAAGGTCAGCCGGCCTCCTTCTGGCGTCACGCGGAGCAGCGCGGCAGGCGCGTCATCGCCAAAGCAATGGACGACCGCATTGGCTGCGTGGTGGCCATCGAAGCGATCAAGCGCCTGAGCAAGAAGACACCCAACAAGGTCTTCTTCGTCTTCACGGTGCAAGAAGAAGTGGGCCTGCGCGGCGCGCGCGTGGCGGCCCAGGGCATAGAGCCAGAGCTGGGGATCGCCCTAGACGTGACTGCCGTCGGCGACGAGATTAAGAACCGCCAAATGGCAGTGCGATTGGGTGGCGGCGCGGCCATCAAGCTCATGGACTCTGGCCTGATTGTGCCGCCAGCTGTGCGCGATTGGATGGTGGCGCGCGCCCAGGCCGACGAGATTCCCTACCAACTAGAGATTCTCAGCGGCGGCTCAACCGACGCGTCAGCCATCCAGACGGCCCACAGCGGTGTGCCGAGCGGCTGCATCAGCATACCGACGCGCTTCATCCACACCACCAGCGAGACAGTAGATATGGACGACGTGCAGGCTTGCGTCGATCTGCTGGTGGGCCTGCTCTCACGTCCGATCGACCTGTGAGGCGTGCGCCGACAGCCCAACGACGCTTCCTCACTAACTCTTGCGTCATTGGACTATCGGCTTTGGGAGAGACTTCAGCTATCCCCAACAGCAGTTGTGCTTGCTCAGCCTCTTGTAGTGACGACCCTTATCCCTGACCCCTCTCCCCAACGAGCGCTATGCGCTCTAGAAGAGGGGAGAGGAGTGACGGCGAGCGGTTATCAAAGAACGTGCGCTGGCTCAGGCACGTTCGCCTATCATGACCGTGACTTCGGTCAGCGCGCCGGCGCGCACCATGCGCACGGCCACCGCCTTGCCAATGCGCGCGCCGCTCAGCAGGCTCAGCAGATCATCGACGTGTTCCGTCGTCTCACCGTCTACGGACAGCAAGATGTCGCCCAGCAAAATACCGCCTTGCTCTGCGGGGCTGCCTGCCTCTACCGAGACGACCAGCAAGCCTACCATTTGGCCCACCTGTTCTGCCAAAGCCTGTGGTAGTTGGGCCGATTGCACGCCCACGCCCAAGTAGCCCTGCTTCATCTTGCCGTGCGCCAGCAAAGTCGCCACTGTGTTGCGGATGGTGGTCAAGGGGACGGCGAGACTCATCCCGCTGCCGAAGCCGCTGGTGTTCAGGCCATACACCTTGCCATCGCCTCCCAGCAGCGCGCCGCCGCTGAAGCCGGGGTACATCAGCACATCGGTCTGGATGTAGCCATCGGTCAGGACTTGGCCCATGCCGCGCCGACCACGCTTGCTGCCGCTGGCGCGGCGCTGTGGCGCGTCCACCAATGCAGAGACCGTGCCGAGCGTAGCCTGCACAGTGCGGCCTGGGCGGGCCACCGCCAGCACCAGTTGGCCCACGCGCAGCTGATCTTCGCCGCCGAAGATGGCAGGCTGAGTGGCGGCTTCTACTTTCAACACTGCCAAATCGTTGTTCGGATCGCGACCGACCAGGCGTGCCGCCCTTTCCGTGCCATCAGCCATGCCTACCATGATCCCTTCATCCATCTCCACTACGTGGTGCGCGGTGACGATCACGCCGTCGGCTGACCAAACAATGCCGCTGGCGGCCTGGCGTCGCCGCGCTTCCACGCGCACTAGCGCGGGGCTGAGCGCTTCGACGGCATCGGCCATCGCGTTCGATAGTTGCTCAAACATGCTACTCATTGTGTCTTCTCCATCCCGTGTCGTGTTGGGCAACTTCATCATGACACAGGCGCGTCGCAGCACACATCACCGTTCCTAGCAGGTCAACTCCTGCACGAATGGTTAGGCGACGGGCCGTTTCTCGCTGACGGGGATAGCGAAGATCATGCGCCCTGTCTCGCGGGTGATGAGCTTGGTCACCTCCACCTGGACGGTGCGATCCATGTAGTTGCGACCATTTTCGACGACGACCATCGTGCCATCGTCTAGATAGCCGACGCCCTGCTGACTGTCGCGGCCCTCTTGGATGATGCGGATGGCGAACTGTTCGCCGGGGATGTAGACCGAGCGCACGGCGTTGGCCAGCTGATTGATGTTGAGGATGGTCACGCCCTGTGCGTCGGCGACTTGGCCCAGGTTGTAGTCGTTGGTCATGATGGCAGCGTTCATTTGCAAAGCCAGGGCCACTAGCTTGCTGTCCACTTCGCCAATGTCGTCGTAATCGTCATCGACAATGCGCACTGGCACTTGCTCGTTGCGCTGAATCTTGCTCAGTACGTTCAAGCCGCGCCTGCCGCGATTGCGCCGCAAAGGATCGGACGAGTCGGCCACGCGGTGCAGCTCGTTCATGACGAAGCGCGGGATAATCAGCGTGCCGCCCAAGAAGCCCGTATCCAGCACGTCAGCGATTCGTCCATCGATCAGGACGCTGGTATCTAGAATGAGCTTGCGCGCGCCAGCGCTGGGCGAACGCTGGCCCAAACGCGGGATTCGTTCGCTGAACAAGGCGGTGATCTCCGTCCAGCGTATGCTGAACAAGGTCATGCCCAAGTACGGCACGATCATCAGCAGAGCATTTGGCACAATCCAGCCCCAATCGCCAGGCAGCAGCGACAGGGGGTAGGCGCTCAGCAGGACGGCGATCAGGCCCAGCAGGCCGCCGCATCCCGTCACCAACAGCCGATCCAGCGGCATTTCTAGGGCTATGCGGCGGATAGCCCGCAGCGGACGGGTGGTGAAGTAGGGGGTGAGGATGAGGCCGAATAAGAAGCCCGTCAGACCGAAGATGAGCGCGCGGCTCTCCAGATCGAGATTGAGGAACTCCGCCAGCTGGGCGCCCAAGCGAGCGCCCAGGATGGCGAAGAGGATCATACCAATCATGCGAGCGATGAAATCTTGGGACATGAGGACGGCTTTCGCTACAGGATAACAGCGATCATTATAGTCCCAGTCGCCTGCAATTTCATCAGCCAAACTGAACGTTTAGCTTATCCTGCCTCGTCTTTCAGGCTGTAAGCCAGGATGACCAGGGCCAGCAAGCCGCGCAGCGTCCAAGCGATGGTGCGCACCCAATTACTAGCCACTAGGGCTTCATAGCGAGCCTGGTCGAAGCCGAAGGCCAGCGCGTTGTGTAGCGGCACTTGTACCATCATCGTCATGAGCCACACTAGCCCTACCAGGCCCAGGCCGATGAGGAGCAGCAGGCTAGGCACGCCAGGCGGCGGATCGATCAGCAACAGGAAAGCCGTCAGCGCTTCCAGCAACATAGGCAGGCCCACAATCGGCGTAATCATCGTAACGTGCGCACTGTGGTAAGACGGGAAGGCCTCCCGTCCTACCAGGTTGAACAGGTTGTAATGCACAGCCTGGATGACCCAAATCGCGCCCATCATGTACAGCGTAGAGGCGGTATGTCCCAGCAGGACGAGCTTCACGATGCGCCCTCATGGCACGAAACGGTAAATTGCCCCACGATAGTCCACGACGTACAGCTCGCCTGCCGCGTCCTCGCCGAAGCTACTGATTTGCAGACCGCTGTCCATGAACACTTGGTTGCGCCAGATTGCGCCCTCGCGCCAGCCCAGCCATATGCGCCCGCTACAAAAATCGCCATAGACGTAGCCGCCCGTCACGCTACACCCGTTGGCAGCGGTGTGATCGTACTCGAAGATGGGCGCGACGGCGTTCGGAGCAACCACGCCGCGATTGAAGACCATGCTGGCTTCATAAGCGTTCCAGCCGTAATTCTCGCCGCCTTGGCTGCTGGCGGGCTGAAAATTAATCTCCTCATAGCGATTCTGACCCACGTCGCCCATGTACAGGTCGCCCGTCAGACGATCGAAGCTGAAGCGCCAGACGTTGCGCAGGCCGTAAGCCCAAATCTCATCGGCAGCAGACGGGTTGTACACGAACGGATTATCGGCAGGGATGGTGTAAGGCCCTTCTGCACCTACCTCCAGGCGCAGTATCTTGCCGAGCAGCAGCGTGAGGTTTTGGCCTGCTCCCAGCGGATCGTTGGCGGCGCCGCCGTCGCCCAGCGACACGTACAGGTGGCCATCTGGGCCGAAAGCCATATGACCGCCGTTGTGGTTGGCGAAGGGCTGTGCCAGGGTGAACAGCACCTCTTCGCTGGCAGGGTCGGCTTGGCGGCCGTCAGCGCTGGCACGGTAGCGCGCGATGACCGTCGTGCCGCTGCGATCTGTATAGTTCAGGAAGAAAGCCCGATTTTCGGCGTAGTCAGGATGAAAAGCCAGGCCCAACAGACCCTGCTCAGTGTAGCTGGGACTGTTGGCTGCGCGGCTCACTCGTTGGCTGATGTCTAAAAACAGGCTGCGCTGGCCCGCTTCTAGCAGGCTGATCCTGCCGCCCTGCTCCAGCACAAACAGACGCTGACTCTCATCGGGGGCGTGGGTAACGTATATGGGTCGCGTGAAGCCTTCAGCAATTTTCTCTAGGCGTGGGCTTTGAGCGCTGCTCAGACCCGCGAGGGCCAGTAGCGCTCCCAAAGCGACTAACTTGGCAACTTTCGTCATCGTTGGCTTACCTCATCATCCTCAGATTACAAGTGAATTCACCACAAATCATACACCCTCAGGCGGTCTTCGGCGTAGAAGCAGCGCTGCGGAAGCGGATGAGGCTGCCTCCGTCGATGAAGCCTAATTCACGCCACAGCTTACGCTCGGCAGCGCTGGGCGCGATGACGAAAGCCAGATCGGCAGCGCTGGTCTGAGCAGGGTCGTACAGAGCGCTGAGCAAAGATTGAGCGCAGGCCGACAGCAGCGCGTCATGCTGATCCTGAGCAGAGACGTGAATGGCGCGGGCCATCAGGTGCAGCGAACGCTCGTGACGGCTGGCACGCATGAGCATGACCATGCGCTCCCCGCGCCAAGCCGCTACGTCCCAAACAGAGAAGGAAGCGTTCAGGCCCAAAGGTTGCAGCGGGTTGTGCCAGACCTGCCACAGTGTCGCGTTCTGCTGAGCTTCTTGCCAGGCGCGCTCAGCCTGCTCAGCGGGCAGAGGGCGCATCTGCTCAACATCCAGCACTGCAGGCAGCACAGGCGGCCCCTGATAGATCATAAGCGGCCATTCCTGCTGACTTTGCAAGCCCTGGCGCAACATAGTCTGGCCAAAGGAGGGCGGGAATAAGCCATCGGCATACCAAACAACAGGGGTGCGCTGCTGCTGGCGCAACTGGGCGATGGCGTCGATCAGGTGATTCTCTGGCAGCCAGGCAGTGCCTCGGCGCGGCATGACGTAATTCAGGCGCTCATCAACACTGGCTTCCGTCGTCACCACCATGGCCAGGCCCTGTATTGTCTCTTGCGCCCCCTGAGCTAAATGAGCCTGGTGAATATGATCGCTAATGCGACGCAGCAGGCGGCGCTGCGCGCTGTAGGCAGCGCGCGCGTCGCTGTCGTCTTGAGGGATGAGAGTCATCGGCAACTTCTCTGAAGATATGGCTAACGCACAGGAACGTTGTTGATGTCCCCGCGCACCCTGACGTAAGCCGCCA
Source organism: Anaerolineae bacterium (assembly GCA_025055175.1). Classification (GTDB taxonomy): domain Bacteria; phylum Chloroflexota; class Anaerolineae; order Aggregatilineales; family Phototrophicaceae; genus JAVQVU01. The sequence continues at coordinate 177,323 of JANWYT010000003.1, forward strand.
GGATCCAGCCCAACTTATCCTGCCAACGTACTTGATACCAGAAGTTCTTACCCCCCTGGACGGTGCGCCCGACGATGGTCACGCGGTCGCCCCAGGGGATGACAGCCAGGCGGGCCGTGCGCTCGCTGGGGCGTACGCGCAGGTTCATGTTGGAGCGCGTTGTGCCGATGACGCCGACATCGGGCGCGCCGTCGATGGTGTCGAAGACCGATCCCTGCTCTGGCAGCAAGTTAGGGTCGCCTGTGAGCTGGAGATAGCGGCCGCTTACCCAGCCCTCGCGATTGTTCTCGCCAAAACTCACTCGATACCAGGTGAAGATACCTTCGCTCTTGTTGCGTGCCAGGAAGGTGAGCTGCGTCTCTGGACGGGCTACGGCCACCAGCGATGCGCCCAAGTACGGGCCGGTGCGCACTGCCAGGCCGCGCACCCCGACGACCGAACCACTGACGACGGGCGTCACCGTCGGCGTAGGGCCGACTGGGGTGAGCGTTGTGGCGCTGGCCAGCGTCCAGCTGAGCTGTACCTGAGCGCTGCCGCCCTGCTGGGTATACTCCAGGATGATCGTATACGTGCCGCCAGTCAGCGTCACCAGGGCGCTATTGGTGCGCAGGCCACCACCGGTGAAGTTGTTGATGATGACGTTGCCATCGATCAACAGACGCACGCCGTCGTCGCTGACGGTGGTGAAGTTGTAGACGCCAGCCGCGATGCTCTGCGTGCCAGCGAAGCGCGCCGAATAGCCATCAACGTCGTTGGTCACGCCAGCAATGGGTTGATTAGCGCCATCGGTGGGGTTGCCCGTCCCCCAGTTGGCATTGATACCGACCGGGTAGGCTGCGGTGGTGACGAACGTCGTTAGGTTGGGATCGCTGTAAAACTGCGCCACCCAATTTGTCCCGAACTGAGCCTGAGCTGAGACGGTGCTGAGGGGAGCGAGCGCAATGAACGTCCCAAAGAAAGCGGCAATCAGCGCTAAGGCACGCCAGGATGTTTGCGACATGAAGAACAAGCCTTTCTGTTCGTGTCTTCCCCAATTATAGCCTATTTCGCTCTCTTTGTTTCGGGCGGCGTCAAACCTCCTAGACTGAGTCTGGCCTGCTCGATCGTGTTGGAATATTCTTGACGGGCGAAAACCTCCCGAATGACCTTGCTTTGAAGCCGAAGGCAAATGCACCTCGTCGATGAGTCGCCGCGCAGCGCTGCCAGCACAGTCTCCAAGCGCACCTTGCGTGAGCAGGCCAGCGACCAGCCAGAAGGAGCGCTCGACGGATTAGCTCCTACCGTTCCTCGCGCTCGGCGGCTAGCTCGCGACTGCGGATGAACAGTTCTGTACCCAGCAGCAGCAGGGCGATCAGGGCCGCCAGCGCCACATTGAGCAGGCGTGGAATTTGCAGCCAGGCGCAGGTGACGACGAACAGCCCTACCCAAATGCTCTGGCGCACAATCACCCCAGACGGCGGCACTTCCCGCTCCAGCGGGGTGAAGCGCACGTTCAGGTAGCGCACAATCGGCAGGGCTGTGCCACTGACAGCCAGCAGCAGCAGCACGAAGAACAGCCACAACTCTCCGCCAATGCGCGGCAGCGACTGAGTGATGAGCCAGGTCAACCCGCCATACCCCAGAACCATCATCAGCGCGGCAGCGGCCAACAGCCCAACGTGATCCGACGGGGTGCCGGGCGTGCCGCTGGCAGGGCGGCGTTTGTCGTGGCTCATGTGATGACGACCTCAGAGAAAACTGTGCTATCGCACCGATCAGCGATTATCAAGTAAAATAGAAGTGTGTTAGCCCATTTGAACCCTAATGATGCCTACTCTCATGACATTTTTCCAGCGGCGCTATCATCTCCTAGAAGAACTCGGACGCGGCGGCATGGGCGTCGTCTGGCGCGCCTATGACCGCATTTTAGGCCGTGAGGTTGCCCTCAAGCGCGTCCACGCCTCGCTCTTGCCCGATGGGAGCAGTTCACTCAGCCCTGATGCAGAGCCACGCGCTGCGCTGACGCGCGAATTCCACCTACTAGCCAGCTTGCGTCATCCACACATCGTTGGTGTGCTGGATTACGGCTGGGAAGACGAGCAGCCCTACTATGCGATGGAGCTGCTAGACGGCGCACAGCACCTGGGCCAAGCCGTCGTCGGCGCGCCACAGGTTCAGGCGCTCACTTGGTTGGCTCACGTGTTGCAAGCTCTAGACTATCTGCACAGGCGCGGCATTCTGCACCGTGATCTAAAGCCGTCCAACATCCTCATCCACCAGGGCCAGGCGCGCTTGGTGGATTTTGGCTTGGCCAGCGCGGAGGGGACGCGCGGCCCTGTCGGCACACTGGCCTATATGTCCCCAGAGCTGCTGCGTGGTCAGGCGGCCACCCTCACCTCCGATCTATACGCCGTCGGCGTCATGCTCCACGAATTGCTCACCGGACGCCATCCCTTCGACGTGAGCGCTACCACGCGCTTGGTCGATCAAGTCCTCCACGAAGAGCCAGACTTGGAGGCTCTGGCGCCCTATGCAGGGCTTGGCGGCCTGACAGCGCGCTTGCTGGCCAAAGACCCCGCTCAGCGCCCCACCAGCGCCCACCAAGCCCTGGAAGAGCTGTGCGCTGCTGCGGGCTTAGCCATCTCCAAGTACAGCAGAGAAGTCCGAGAAGCCTTCTTGCAGGCAGCGCGCTTCGTAGGCCGTGAAGAAGAACTGTCGTTGTTGAGCGCAGGCCTGGAGCAGGCGCGCCAGGGCCAGGGCAGCCTATGGCTGGTGCGCGGCGAGAGCGGAGCGGGCAAGAGCCGTCTTTTAGAAGAATTTTGGGCGCGGGCGCTGGTAGCAGGCGCGCTGGTGGCTCGCGGTCAGCAGTCACCCGACGGCCAGCCTTACGGCCTGTGGCGGGCCGCTGCGCGCGCCCTGCTAGCGCTGTGTGGCTCGAACCCAGAAGACGCCGCCGCGCTCTGTCCGATCATCCCTGATGCTGAAGCCCTCATCGGTCAAGCTCTGCCGCACCTGCCCCATCTGCGCGATGAAAAAGCCGAACGTCAACGCCTCTTCGCCGCCCTCCTGGCTCTGCTGCGCCGCGCGCCTTTTAGCGTGCTGCTGCTGGAAGACGCGCACTGGGACAGGGGCGAGAGCGTCGATTTGTTGGCACGCTTGCAGCTTTTCATCGCCGAGCTACCGCTGATGATCGTCGTCAGCGCGCGCAGCGACGAGCGACCAGAGCTGGTCGATTTGCTGCCCCAGGCCCAGCATATCCAGCTGGGCCGTCTGGACTTCGCAGCGGTGCAAGAACTGAGCGCCTCTATGCTCGGCACGCGGGGTCTACAGCCTCAGGTGTTGGAGCTGCTGACCCGCGAGAGCGAAGGCAACGCCTTCTTCTTGGTGGAAGTCGTGCGCGCCCTGGTGGACGAGAGCGGTGGCTTGGATCGGGTCGGGCAGATGACTTTGCCCCAGCACATCTTCACGGGTGGCGTCCAGCAGGTCATCCGCCGCCGCCTAGAGAAGACCCCGCCACAAGCGCGCCCCTGGTTGCAGATGGCGGCCATTATAGGCCGCGAACTAGACTTCGCTCTCTTGGAGCGCCGCGACGATTGGTTGCTGGCCTGTGCCGAAGCTGCCGTCCTCGACGTGAGCGAAGATCGTTGGCGCTTCAGTCATGACAAGCTGCGCGAACAACTCTTGATGGACTTGCCCGCCGATCAGCGCCCCGCCCTCTATCGCCAAGTCGCTCAGCGCGTTGAGCAGGTCTACCACGCTAATCCAGAATGGACGCCCATCCTGGCCGACTACTGGCGCAAGGCTGGTGACGAGGAGCGCGAACAGCACTACGCTCTGCTAGGTGGTCGCTATCTCATCGCTCAGGGCCAGTTCCGCCCAGCGCTGGAGCTGCTGGAGCGCGCCCTGAAGCTGGCCCGCGAGCCGCTCCAACGCGCCGATACCTTCGCCGAGATAGGCCATGCTACCTTGCGCCTGAGCGACTATCAGCGCGCCAGCCAGGCCTACCGCGACTCGCTGGCCTGGAGCGAGCAGGAGAACGACGCCGCCCGCATGACGCGCGCCATCCTCGGCCTGAGCGAAGTAGCCAAGTGGCGCGACGACTTCCGCAGCTTAGCCCGTCTGCAAACGCGCGGCCTAGCCCTGGCCCGCACCGTCAACGACCGTTCGGCCATCGCCCACCACATTGCCAACGCTGGTATCATCGCCCGCGCTCAGGGCGACTATGAAGCTGAAGTCGAACGCCAGCTCGAAGCGCTGGCCATCTACCGCGAACTGAACGAGGTGAGCGGCATAGCGCATTGCCTGGACAACTTGGGCGTAGCCACCAGCGCCCTGGGGCGCTACGACGAAGCCAGCGCTTATCTGCGCCAAGCCCTGGAGTTGTGCGAGCGCGTCGGTGATCGATGGGGCGTGGCCCGTGCGCTGAATGGCCTGGCCTTCATCGCCCGCTGCGCCCGCCAATGGGACGAAGCTGAGCGCCTATATCTAGACAGCTTAGGGCGCTTCCGCGAGACGGGCGACCTGTGGGGCGTGGGCAGTGGACTCAATGGCCTGGGCTACGTCGCCTGGCTGAGCGGCGACCTGGAGTCAGCACACCGCTACTTCACCGAGAGCCGCGTCATCTGCGAGACCATCGGCGATATGTGGGGGGTGGCCGTGTGCGACGCCGGCCTGGGCCACGTGGCTCGCGACAGCGGCGATCATCAAGAAGCGACCCGCCGACTGACTGAAGCCCTGCGCCAGGGCCTGACTATCCCCGCGATGGTGGTCGCCCTAGAAGCCGCTCTGGGCTTCGCTCGTCTGCTGGCCGACCAGGGCAACTTAGAGTCGGCTGCGCTGCTGGCTGGCTGTGTCCTGCGCCAGCCCAATGTCGATGACATTCGCCTCATTGCCGAGCCGCTGCTAGCCCAGTTGCGCGCTCACCTGCCCGACGCCGAAGCGCGTCTAGCCCAGGGGGCAGAGCTGCCCTTCAGCGATCTGGCCAACGAAATCCTAGGAGCTGTCTGATCGGACGGACAAAAAGTCGTCGGCTTGGTGAATGCAGCACAAGCCTGTAGCTTATCGCAAGGACAAGGCTTTGACCGTAACAACTCAAGTCCGTCCTGGAGTATCGTTAGCCTGGACTGCGGATGTGTGATTAGGCCTTCGGGCCTGAATGGGAGAGGCTAACCTTATGAACTTCCTCAGGAGCATGTTGAGCGGCGGCGTGGAGAGCATCAGCGCAGTGGACGTGCAGGCGGCTTTGAAGGACGAGACCAGCGCGCCCTTCCTGCTGGACGTGCGCCAGCCTGACGAATACCAGGGCGGCCATATCAGCGGCGCTAAGCTGATCCCTCTGGACGAACTGAGCGCGCGCTTGGACGAACTGCCCAAAGACCGCACTATCGTCTGCGTGTGTCGCAGCGGCGCGCGCAGCAGCGCGGCAGCGCGTCAACTGGTCAGCGCAGGCTACAAGGCGCTCAACCTCAGCGGCGGCATGATGAGCTGGGAGATGAACCGCTTGCCCATCAAGAAGGGCAAATAACTCTCTCAGAGCAGCAAGTCCGCCAGCCGCGCTAGAAGACGCTCATCGTAGGGCCGAGCGCGCCACTGTAAGCTAGCTCATCGTCTAGGCGCAGCTCTGCTTCGTAGGCCTCCAAGCGTTCGGGCAGATCATAGCGCCAATCAGCAGCGGGCAGCCATCCCTCCCAGCGTTCGCTGATGGGCTGGCCCTGGGCAGGACGGATGAGCAGAGATAACGTGCAGGGCTGCACGTCATCAGCAGGGGCGTGGCAGGCGACGTGCAATGCCGTCGGCGTGCAGGTTACGCGCTGCACGTAAACGCGCCGCTGATGGAACAGGGCCAAGTCGGGACGGACGAGGATTTTGTCGCGCCAGCGCCGCCAAATCTCAGTGGGCAGATAGTGGCGCAGGGTGTCGTATTCGGCAGCTGAGCGCAGGGCGATCATTTGCAACGCTTCCAAGCCTAATGGACTCGGCACGAGCAGCTGAGCCTCGCGGTGGCGCAAAATCTCCTCGCGTTCGTCGGGGCTGAACCAGGTATCGTGGTAGATGTGGCGGAAGGGCAAGTCGCGGAAAGCTTGGGCCGTGCTGTAGGTGCGGCCCACTTTGGCCGCGTCGCCATCGCTGAACTTGACGCCTTCGCGCAGCAGCAAGTCTTCCAACTCAAAGCCCAAGTAGACGGGGATCGGCACATAATCAGGCGGGAAGCCGCCGTTGACGGGGCGGTGACCCTCGCGGGCATAGGTGGCGGGGGTGCGCGGACGGAAGCTCAAGCGCAGGACGTCGTCGTAGCGGCCTTTGCGCCCCCGGACGGGCAGAGCGTTCAAGCTGTCTTGACGCAGCACCTCAGCAACGTGGGGCAAGCTGCCGTAGTAGAAGGCGAAGAACGTCCACCATTGGCGCGCGCCCCAGTCTTCGGCCTGGAGTTCTCGCAGAGCGCGGCGCAGGCTGGCTGCTTGGCGGTGCTGAGAAGGGGCATAGCTGGGCTTGGCCTGGACTTTGGCCTTGCGGCGCGCTGCAAAGGGGTCGTCTTTGGCGCGCCGCGTCTGACGGTGCGCAGAAGCCGATTGGGCTTCGGGGTGGGGCGTCCGCAGCTGCATGGCCTGGCGTGTGCGCAAGTCGCTCACTAGGTCGCGCAGCCTGTCGGCGTAGCGCTCTGCTTGGGTGAAGTCCAGGTAGTTGCTGGCCTCTAGGTGCAAGGGTGGCTCTGCTTCGGCGAACAACAGCAGGGGGATGATCGGTTTGCCTTTGCGCAGCGCGCGCAGCTGTTCCGCTTTGCACCAACGCGACTCGTTGGCGTGTGGGCTGATGAGGGCCAGCATGAGGTCACAGCCTTCGATGGCGCGCTCAATCTTGCTCATCCAGTCGTCACCGCCGTCAATCTCGGATTGGTCTAGCCAGACGCGCCAGCCCAGGGCCTCCAGATCATCGCGCAAGCGCAAGGCGAAGGGCGTGCTGTCTTTGCGCCCATACGAGATGAAGATGTTCAGCGTGTCGCTCATGATGGGCCTCTGCGGGCGATTTTAGCAATCCTGTTCTAGAGGCTATTCTAAGGCCAAGCGCGGCAAATGACTAGACGCGCGGGCCGAACGATGGTATGATAGCTATCAGCTTCGGGGCGTAGCGAAGCCCGGCATCGCGCCTCGTTTGGGACGAGGAGATCATCGGTTCAAATCCGGTCGCCCCGACAAAGGTTTTAAGGTTGGTTCAAGGCCCAGATGACGCGCAGGCCATCTAGGGTCAGCTCGGCTTCAATGCGGTCGATAGCGCGCGTGTGCTGAGCCACCAGCGGCGCTAGCCCCCCCGTGCCGATCACTAGGGCGTTGGGCGCGCCTAACGAGTGGCGAATACGGGCGACCAAGCCTTCGATCAGGCCTACATAGCCCCAGAAAATGCCGCTCTGCATGGCGTGGATGGTGTTGCGCCCGATGGCGTCTGGCGGCGGCTGAAGCTCTACCTTGTGCAGGCGCGCCGCGCGGCTCACCAGCGCGTCGGCGGCGACGGCAATGCCAGGAGCCAGCGCCCCGCCGATATAGCGATTATCGGCGGTCACCACGTCAAAATTGGTGGCCGTGCCAAAATCGACGACGATACATGGGCCGCCGCCGTGTAAGGCCACGACAGCGGCAGCGTTGGCCAGCCGATCTGCGCCGGCTTGTTCTGGCTGATCGATGTCAATCTTGAGGCCAATGTCGACCTTGCTGGAGACGAACAACGGCGCGCGCTTGAAGTAGCGCTGCACCAGCTCCTCGAAGGCCAGCGTGAGGCGCGGCACGACGCAGGCGATGACCACGCCTTCAATGGCTTCGCGGCGCACTTCGGCGCTCTCCAAGAAGTTACGCACCAGCACGCCGTATTCGTCGGCCATCTTGTCGGCGACGGTGCGGGCGCGCCACGACAAGCGCCATTGATCGCCCTGCCACAGGCCCAGGTGCAGGTTAGTGTTGCCAATGTCAATGGCCAACAGCGTAGGATGATCCATGACCATCACCTCGGCTCTCAGTTGCTCTGTGGTTCGCTCAGCACAATCTTCGCTTCGAAGCGACCTGTACTCGTCCCGGCGTAGCCAGCGATGACCAGGGCATATTCGCCATCGGTGGGCAAGATGAACTCGCCTATCCGAGAGCGCGTGCGGTCGCTTGGAGCGTCGTCGTTGTAGATCAAGGGCCTGCCATCTTCGGCGCGCAGCAGGATCACCGTATCTAGGCTGCCATCTAGGGCGCGCACGTCTATCTCAACGCGCTGGCTCGTGCGGCCTCGGAAGACCAGGTGAATTTGCTGGCCGATGGCGTCGATCTGGCCGACGAACACGCCATCGGCAGGCAGGTCGCGGGTCTGGATGTCTTCGGCGCGCAGGCGCAGCGCCTGATTCCAGTCGCTGAGCGCGTTGGCGGCCTGACCGACGCTGTTGTAGGCGTCCGCGCGATTTTCGTAGTAGACGGCCACGTTGGCTCTGGCGTCGATGGCGGCGCTGAAATCGCGGATGGCGTTGGCGTAGTTGGCGCGCTGGTAGGCGATCAAGCCGCGCAGGTTGAGAGCATAGGCGTAATCGGGCTGCAGTTGCAGGGCTGTGTTCAGGTCGACCAGGGCAGAGTCGTAGTTGCCGAGCTGATAGTGCGAGTTAGCGCGCGCTGCGTAGTCGAAGTAGCAATCGCTCTCGCACAGGTTGATGGAGATACTCAGGGCATTCAGCGCGCTGGAATAGTCGCGCAACTCATTGTAGGTCAAACCCAAGTAGTATTGGGAGAAAGCGTTGTTGGGGTCGATACGCACCGCTTCTTGCAGGCTGGGCAGCGCTGCTTGGTAGTCGCCCAGATCGTAGAAGGCCAGGCCACGCCAGTAGTGAGCGAGCGGATCGCGTGGATCGAGGACGATAGCCTGGTCGAAGTTGACGATGGCCTGCTCATAGTCGTCCAGGTTGAGGTAGCTCAGCCCCAGGCCGACGTAGTAGTCAGGCCGCGTGGGGTCGAGTTCAATGGCGCGCTGGTAGCTGCCGAGGGCTTCCGCGTGGCGCCCAAGAGAACGCAGAGATTGGCCGATGTTGTAACGGTTAGTGGCGGTCTCGCGCAGGGCCGCGGCGCGTTCAAAGTCGGCTAGGGCTGCCTGATAATCGCCCTGATCGTAGTAGACCAGACCACGATTGTTGAAGGCGTCAGAATTTTGGTTGTCTAGGTTGGTGGCGCGACCGAAATCGGCCAGAGCGCGGTCGTACTGGCGCAGGTAATAGTGGGCTAAGCCGCGATTGTTGTAGTAGATGCTGTCTTCCACTAGGGCCAGGGCGCGGTCGTAGTAGATGATGGCTTGCTGATAATCACCCTGATAGTTGAAGTTGAGGCCCAGGTTGTTCAGCGCTGAGGGATAATTGGGGACGATGGCCAGGGCGGCTTCAAAATCGCTCTGAGCCGAGGCGTAGTCGACCTCGCTCTGGGACACTAGACCGCGATAGTTGTAGGCTTCTGCCAGGTAAGGAGCGAGCGTGATGGCTCTGTCTAGGTCGGCACGGGCAGCCTTGTCTTCTCCGAGGTCGTGGGCCAGGACGCCGCGCAGCAGATAGGCGAGAGCGAAGTTCTCATCGTAGCTGAGGGCCTGGTCGTAAGCGACGCGAGCCGCGTCGTAATCGAAGCGTTTGTAGGCCAGGTAACCCTCGGAGGTCGTGTGGGGCGCGTTGAACTCGTTGAGCGGCTCGACTGCTTGCAGGGTGGCTTCGGCTTTGTCCAGCTGGCCGACGCGCGCTTGCTGGTAAGCCAGCCAGGCGACATAGGTGACGTTGGAGGGGTCTATCTCGACGGCGCGGCTGAGATCGATCAGAGCGCGGCTGTCGTCCAGGTTCAGGCTGTGGGCTAGGCCGCGCTGGAAGAAAGCTTCGGCGTCTTGGTCGTAGATAGCGATGGCTCGGTCGTAATCAGCGATGGCGTCGGCCAGGTTAGCGGTGCGCACGGCCAGCGCGGCGCGGCGCAGGTACGCGCCGTAGTTGCCTGGGTTCAGCTCTAGCACAGCGTCATAGTCGGCGCGGGCTGCGCTGAAGTTCTTCTGGCGCTCAAAGACCTGGCCACGTCCCTCGTGCAGCAGACTAGGGGTGATGATAGAGCTACTCGGCTTGACGAATTCCAGGGCCAGGGTGTAATCGCGCAAGGCTTCATCAAGGCGGTCTTGGTCGAGGTTGAGCTGGCCGCGCAGCGCTAGAGTGTAGGGGTCGTTGGGACGCAGAATGAGGGCGCGGTCGTAGTCGCGGCGGGCAGCGCTGGGGTTGTCGTTCAGCCAATGCGTCATCCCACGACTGACCAGCGCCTCTACCAGGTCGCCGCGTATGCCCAGGGCCATGTTCAGGTCGTCTAGAGCAGCCGCGTAATCGCCAGCGAGGCGCAACAGGGAAGCGCGGTTGTTGTAGCTCTGGGCCAGGTCAGGATCGTGAGTTAGGGCCAGGGCATAAGTGTCGCGCGCCGCTTCGCGGTCGTCCATGAACTGATAGGCCAGGCCCAGGTTGTGGTAGGCTGGGGCGAAATGAGGCACGACGTTGATGATGCTTTCGTAGTCGCGTATAGCCTCGCGGTATTGACCTAGGGCCAGGGCAGCTAGACCGCGATAAAACCAAAGACCTAGGGGCTGGAGTTGCTGGAACTCGCTTGAGCGGAGCAGGGCTTCGGCGCGGGTGAGGGCGTTGAACGCTTCATCATAGTTGGCCTCCAGGTAGGCGCTCAGGCCACGCACTAGGGTCTCATAGAAGCGCACGTTAGTCTCCTGGGCGATGTGCATGCTATGTTCGGGCCAGGCGACAGCCAGCAGCAGCGGCTCATTGGCGCTGAAGCTAGGCGGAGCAGCGTGTGGCATAGAGAACGTCAAGCGGCGCGTCTGCGCGTCCGTCCAGACGATGAGGGCAGCGTTGTAAGTGTCCAGGGCTTCGGCGGCTTCTGTCGGCTCGTCGATGGGCGACTTCAGGGGCAAGACGGGCAAGCCGGCGCCGCGCAAGCTGCGCAACAGGGCGCGCTGATCGGCGTCGTTCAGGGGCAGACTGGCCAGCAATACGCCGCGCTGCTCATCTTGGAAGACACTGCCCTCTAACGGCGTGGGCGCGGGGGTGAAGGTACTGGTTGGGGTATCAGTAGGCGTAGACGTGGGCGTGCTAGTGGGCGTCGCAGTAGGTGTGTCGGTAGGCGTAGGCGTGCTAGTGGACGTCGCAGTAGGCGTGTCAGTAGGCGTGGGCGTGCTGGTGGGCGTGTCGGTGGGGCTAGGCTGCATAAGGCCGAGGCCGACCAGGGCGCTTTCGCGGGTGGATTGGGGCAGGATGAGCAACAATCCCCCTGCTCCCAACAGGGCCAGCAGCACGCCCACAATCAGGCCGCCACCTATGCGGCGCGTCGTGGAAGGGATGGTGCTGGTGCTGAAGCCCGACGGGGGTTGGGTGGGCGCAGCTTTGAGCATGGCCTCTGCGGCTTTGCGCGCGGCGCTGAGCGGAGCGGTGGGATCATCCTTGGGGCGCAGCGTGGGCGCGTCTTCGATGGCCTTCGTATCGACAGGTGGCTTCATCGTCTTGGTGGGCGCTTTGCCATCGTAGTTGGCCAGGGCAGCTTCAAAGGCGTCAGCCATCTCGACGCCGCTGGCGTAGCGCTCCTCAGGCTTCTTGGCCAGGGCCTTCAGGATGACGTTCTGGGCATCGTCGGGCAGGTCGGGGCGTAGCGTCTGCGGCAAGGGCAGTGGATCGAACAAGTGCATTTGCAGCACAGCCAGAGGCGTCTCGGCGCGGAAGGGCGTGGCGCCGGTGACCATCTCGTACAGCACTACTCCCAAAGCATATAGGTCACTGGCGGGCGTCAGCTCGCGTTCGCCTCGGCATTGTTCTGGACTCATGTAGAAGGGCGTGCCGATCAGCCCGCTGCCCGTCAGATCGGCGCTAGCGCCGCCGACGATCTTGGCAATGCCGAAGTCAGTGAGATAAGCATTGCCTTTGTCGTCCATCAGGGCGTTGGAGGGTTTCACGTCGCGGTGCAGGACGCCGCGGCTGTGAGCATAATCCAGCGCTTCGCCCAGTTGGCGCAAGATGCGCGCTGCGTCGCGCAGGTCAAGCGCGCCCCGCCGAATGCGGTCGCTGAGTGAGCCGCCGTTCAGCAGGCGCATGACCATGTAGCTAATGCCGTCCTCTTCTCCGTAGGCGAAGACGGGCAAGATATGAATGTGTTCCAGGTTAGCAATGGCGCGTGCTTCCTGATCGAAGCGCGTCTTGAAGGTAGGATCAAGCGAATACTGCTGAGGCAGTATCTTGATGGCTACGTTGCGCTCGGTCTTGGGATCGTAGGCCTTGTAGACGGTGGCCATGCCTCCCATGCCGATTTGTTCAATGATACGGTAGCCGCCCAGTTCGCGCCCAATCATGCTGCTTCCCCAGGGTATGTGAACAAGTTCATTATAGAGAGAGACGCTGCAATGGGCAAATGCGTTCCGTCACGGCCGAGGACGAACGCTGCTACAGCTCTGGTCTCTGTCCAGCCACCCTTCATCTCTCAATCGGGCGCACAGTCTTCAAGCGCATTGCCCCAGGAAACAACGTCCCAGCCTTGAACAGTGACTGCTTCGTCAGATTTGGACGACGACTTTGCCGACGTTCTTCCCCTGGTACATGTAGTCGATGGCGTCTATTGCTCTGCTCAGGCCGATGAAGGGCGTGGGATCGGTGGCGGCGCGGATCGTACCTTCTCTGAGCATGGCCAGCAGGCGGGCCATATGGTCGCGGGTGTGGCGGAAGTAGTGCATGAGCCAAAAAGCGCGCAGCGACGCTGATTTGTAGAGCAGTTTGTAGAGGATACGCGGGCCAGTGACTACCTGTGGGCCGCTCTCGTACTCGCTGATAGCGCCGATGATGAGCAGGCGTCCACGCACGGCCAGCGCGTCCACGCATCGATCGAAAGTCGTGCCACCCACGCCCTCAAAGATCAGGTCAACGCCTTTGCGGTATTCAGCCTTCAGCACTGCGGCCAAATCTTCAGCTTTGTAGTTGATAGGCCGATCCACTCCCAGGCTGCGCAGGAAGTCTACCTTGTCGGAGCTGCTGCACGTGCCGATGACGTGATTGCCTGCCTGCTTGGCCAACTGCGCCGCGAAGCTGCCCGTGCCGCCAGCGGCAGCCGTCACCAGCACCGTCTCGCCTCGGCTCATTTGACCAACTTCGTGCAGGGCGATGCTGGCGGTCAGGCCGCTAACACCCAGCGTCAGCACTTCTGGCGTAGCTTGGGAGACGGGTATAGCCTGAGCGGCAGACATAGTCAGCACGTCGCGGTAGCCCGGCACGCCTACGGCCAACACGGCGTCGCCCTCGTGGAAGTCGGTCACGCCAGGGCCGACTGCGCTCACCACGCCGACGGCTTCCGCGCCCATGTCGTAGGGGGGTGGTGTGGGCGCAAGATAGCGTCCAGCAGCCATCAAGTAATCGGCGGCGTTGACGCCGACGTAGCGCACGGCCACCTGAAGCTGGCCCTGGCTGGGCGGTGCAAGCTCCACCTCCTGGACTTCAAGAGCTTCGCGGAAGGTGTCGCTGGTGCGCACGGCCACGAGCTTGTGAAAAGTTGGCATGAAAACAATCTCCTCTTGTGTTTTGGTGGGCTAGCTCTATCATCTTAGCACGCTTGGGCGCGCACCCCAACAATGGGGAGCGCGCTCCGTCTTTTTCGGGCCTTGGCCGAGCAACTGGTAGGGGAGGAAACATCATGCTTCATCCACACATCCGTGTGCGCGAGGACGGCGTGATCGAAGGGCGTGGGTTGGTGGCGGTGGACTTGATTCGTGAGGGCGAAGTCGTCAGTCGCCTAGAGCCGAACCAGCCGCGCTACAGCCTAGCTGCGGCGTTGCGCCTGAGCCAGGAAGAGCGCGACGCGCTTCTGCACGACTATTATCAGTGCAGCGCTGACGAGTTGGTAGGCGAGACGGGCGATGAGCGTTTCATGAATCATTCCTGCGATCCGAACACCTGGTGGGCCGATGATGACACGATGGTTGCGCGCCGCGACATCTTGCCCGGCGAGGAGGTGACCTATGACTACGCCACGACGGATGTTGACTTGCCTTTCGCGATGATCTGCCGCTGTGGCAGCTCCAACTGTCGTGGCGTGGTGACTTATCTGGATCATCTGCTGCCGAGCTGGCAGGCGCGCTTCGGCGATCATCTGCCTGCTCATACAAAAGCCGCGATCGCCAGGACGCGCCAGGCGTGGCAGCAGACCGAAGGCTAGTTCAGGCGCTCGACAATGCTGGCAGTGGCCATGCCACCGCCGCAACACATGGTTTGTAGGCCGTAACGTCCCCCATGAATCTCCAGCGCATTCAGCAGCGTGGTCATCAGGCGCGCGCCGCTAGCTCCCAATGGATGGCCCAGAGCGATGGCGCCGCCATGTACGTTCACCTTGCTCATGTCCGCGCCGATCTCGCGTTCCCACATCTTCAGCACAGTCGCGAAGGCTTCGTTGACCTCAAACAAGTCGATCTGACCCAGCGACAGGCCGGCGCGGGCCAAGACTTTGCGCGTGGCTTCGATGGGGCCGGTCAGCATGAGGTGCGGATCGCTGCCGACAGTGACGGCAGTCACCAGGCGTGCGCGAGGCTTCAGGCCCAGTGCGGCGGCCTTCTCAGCGGTTGTGACTAGCATGGCTGCCGCGCCGTCGCTGATCTGAGAGCTGTTGCCAGCGGTGGTCACGCCGTTGGGCGTGAAGGCTGGCTGCAAAGTTGCCATGCGTTCGCGGTCTGGGTTGGCGCGGAAGCCCTGGTCAGTCGTCACCAGGATGACGTTGCCTGCGTCGTCCAGGCCTTCTAGCGGAGCGATTTCGCGCTGCAGATGACCTTCCTGAGTGGCTTTGGCTGCCTTGAGGTGGCTATGGTAGCTGAAGTCGTCTATCTCCTCGCGAGTAATGCCCCACTGCTGGGCAATTTCGTCGCTGGCAATGCCCTGCGGCACGAGGTTGTACGTGTCCATCATGTGTTCGGTGAAGGGTTGCTGACCGCCTGTGCTGCTGCCCATCGGCACGCGCGTCATGCTCTCCACGCCGCCTGCGATGACGACTTCCATCTGGCCGCTGCCCACTAGCGCTGCTGCCAGGTGCAGGGCTTGCTGGCTACTGCCGCACTGAAAATCGATCGTCGTCGCTGGGATGGTGATAGGCAGGTCAGCTTCCAGCACCACGTTGCGCGCGATGTTGAAAGTTTGTTCACCGACCTGGGACACACAGCCCATGATGATATGATCCAGCGCGTCGGTGGGTAGGTGTGTGCGCTGGAGCAGGGCCTTGACAGCATGAGCGCCTAGTTGCACGGGATGATGGGCGCGCAACCAGCCATTCTTCTTGCCTATGGGGGTGCGTACTGCATCGATAACAACGACTTGGTTCATGGGGTCAACTCCTCAAGAATCAAATTTAGATTTGATTATTGGACAATGCGACAATCATAGCGCAAAGCGGCTTTGGTTGAGGGGTATTGTTCAGCTTTTTCTCAGGATAATGGGCGTCTGGTCAGATAGGATTGCTTCAGACGCAAGTCTCGCCTCTCGTCTTGGGCCTGAACTTGTTATAATGCGCGGCAAAGCTGCTGGCGGAGGAGTCTCTATGCCCTTCAACATGCCCTTCAAATGGATACGAATTGCGATGTTCATCGGGCTGTTGGCGCTGCTGGGCCTGGCGCTGTTCAGCGCGCGCGCTTGGCAGATTGGGGATCGCTGCCTGGTGGCGCGCGGCCAAGTGATTGAAGGCGGCATGTTGGCTCTGTGCCGCGAGCTGTACGTGGAAGGGCGAATAGGTGGTGACCTAGTGGCACTGGCTTGGCGGGTGCGCATCGTCGGCACAGTAGAAGGTAGCAGCTACCTAGTGGCTCAGGACAAAGAGATACGCGGCCAGCGCGTGGGCTGGTCGATGAATCTGTTGGCCCTGCTGCTGGGAGTCTTGGCCCAGGGCGGGGTGTGGTGGTTAGGCAGGCGCAGCGCGCAGCGTATTCTGCTGCCCGTTGAAGAACCATTGCCGCCGCGCCCTGCCGCTCCAAACAACTCAGAAGCGCCCCTCATCGCCTCTGCGCCAGTGCCTGCCCCAGAACCTCTTGCCCCTGCCCCGCCACCGCGCATTGAGTCGCACGCCCTGGGCATGGACAACCTGCCCGAAGGCTTCGATCCACGCTTCTTCTTCAGCGATTGAGCGACTGGCGGTGGCGAGGCTCAGGCTCTTCATCGGCTTGTGCGGGCTGCTGACCCTGCTGGGCTGCCGTCCGCGCGAACCGCAGATGGCTCTGCCCACCCAGGTTGACCTGGCAGCGCTGGCGACGACTCAGTTCCTCACCCAAGAATCGCCGCCTGGTGGCCTAGATAGCCTAGCCTTGCCGTCTATTGAAGTGGGTTTGGATGTTCTGGAAGGTTGGCGCTACGAAATGCTGATGAGCTTCGAGGGCGTCTTCGCGCGCACGACGCGCCGCGCGTGGGCCAGCACGCGCGCCGAAGTCAGCGGCAACCTGCTCACTTCGGCGCGCCGCGTCGTCGCCACCATCGAAGATGGCTTGAGGAGCGACGGCCAGCCCATCACCTACGAAGCTGTGCTGCTCGGTCGTGATGTCTTCCTGGTGCGCGATGGTGCATGTCTACAAGGCGCAGACGAGGACGCGCGCGCCGCCGCTGCTCTAGGAGCGGGCAGTCTGCTAGGAGGGGTGCGCCAAGCCTTCAGCCTGCCGCGCCGCGCCATCCTCAACAGCCTAGAGAGTTACGGCTACCGCTTCGACTGGCGCGAGCTGATCTTGCCCAACATCGGCTTCAGCGACGAAAGCCAGGTTTTGGCGGTGAGCGGCGAATTGTGGTACGCGCCGCAGTACAAGGTCGTCTCGCGCTACTACCTGACGCTGGAGCTGGAGAATGTGCGCGTCTTCGGCAGCAGCCTGCCTTTGACTGGCACAGCTATCCTGCGCTACGACCTGATGGAGGTGGGGCAGGCCGTCAACATCAGCGTGCCGTTTGGCTGCTGAGCGCTGAAGGCTGTTAAAGAGTGTAAAAAATGCCTTTGGGTTGATTGTCATGAGCTGTAACCGCGCCATACCATGAAGGCATGAACCTCTGCACATCTTCCGAACGATCTCAAGTCAACCCAAAGGCGAAATAGCGATGAAGACTCTTCAACGAACGTTGCAGCCCGCGCTGAGCCTGCTCATCGGCGCGCTGGTACTCACAAGCGCCGTCGCACAAGAAGGCGATTTCTTGATGGACATCGGCTTCAGGCCGACGGAACACGGCTTCTCTTTCCCGAACTATGGCAACGACAGCGTCTCCGCCAACCTGACCTCCGTCGAGATGGTGCGCTTGTTCGGCGAGAAGGTATGCAGCGGCCCGCTGGACAGCGAAGGTGGCTGCCGTTTGCGCCCCACTGCCCAGCTGTGGATGGAAGAAATTTCTGAGGCGATGGACGGTGGTCACTGCGAAGGCATGGCGGTGCTGGCCTTGCTGTTCTATGGAGAATACATCAGCCCCGCTGACTTTGGCGGCGAGCTGGCCTCTGATCTGAGCTTGGAAGATGAACTGCTCCAGCGCGAGATTGCCCTGTGGTGGGCCACCCAGGCTACCAGTCCCGTCACTGACAACATGATCCGCGATCTGCCCTCCAAAATGGTCCAAATGCTCATCGACAGCATGGAGGAGGAATTCTACACGGTGGGCATTTATCTGCCGGACGGCTCTGGCGGCCATGCTATCACCCCCTATGCGGTGGTGGACATGGGCGATGGCCTCTATCATATCATGGTCTACGACAACAACTACCCCGGCGAAGAGCGCTTCATCGAAGTCAACGTCGAAGAAGACACTTGGGTCTACACCGGCTCTACCAACCCCGAAGAAGCCGAGGAAGAGTACTTCGGCGATGCTGGGACGCGCACACTAGAACTGACGCCCATGCTCCCGCGCTTAGACAGGCAGCGGTGTGAGTTCTGCGGCACGGCCACTTATGGCGGCAGTGATGATAGCAACGACGAGGGAGAAGGCATGGAGATTAGCTTCAATGGCAGCATTGCGCTGCGCATCACCGACAACAAGGGCAACAACTTCGTCATCGATCCCGCCAAGAGCGGCTTCCCGCAGCTGCCGAAAGGCTATCGCCTTGTCCGAGGCAAGAGCCAGTTCGGCGGCAACTCAATGGCAGATAACACCATCATCCAGATCACCGATCCTGCTGTCACGTCGATTGGCGTGAGCGGCAACCATCCGATGGACTCCGCCAACGCGCCGAAGCTGCTGGCTGACGAACGCGGCCAGACGGCTAATCCTGCCAACGCAGGCAAGGAAGCCACCAGCGTGAAGATCACCCGTCGCGGCGCAGTCACGACGATCAGCGGCCTGCGCCTGGGTGAAAAGCCGATCAACTTCACCATCGAACGCAACAAAGTGAGCTACGAAGGAGTAGACAGCGAGGAGACTGAGCTGCGCTTCCGCCAAGCTGTCTCGGCGGGCAGCGGCAAGGACTTCTTGTACGACTTCAGCGGCGCAACGGGCCGCTTTGAGCTAGAACTGGACGGCGAGACCGGTGGTGTGCGCGTGGCCGCCGACGAAGATGGCAGCACCTTCTCTCTGCGCGTGGATCGCTACGATGAAGATGGCAACGTCGTCAGCTACGAGCGCGATGAATTCGAGCTAGACGGCTCTGGCTTTGCCCGTCTGGATGCCGCCGACTGGGGTGATACACTGGATATCCTCATCGTCGACGCTGACGGCAACATCATCACCAGCTTCAGCTACGACAACGCCTTCGATGACGACGATGTAAATGGTACGGACGTAGGTGTTGGTGAAGACGGCAGTGCAGACGATGACAACGCCAACGACGGGGGCGCGGATGACGGCGACAGCGGCGGTGGCGGCTGATCCGTCATCCTGAGATGTAAGACTGACCACAGGACGCGCTTCAGCGCGTCTTGTGCTTTCAAGCCCTGGCCATTCATGTGATTGACTGGCCTCGGCTGAGCCGAGACGCAGTCGCTGTCGCACGAGATTGATCCTCAAACCCTCCCTGGTCTTCGAGCTTCTTCAAAACCCTTTGTTTAGCAGATCAGAGAGAAGGTTTCGGGCTGAGCCGTTGGAGCATTAGCGCGAAGCCTTGTTTTGTGCCACAATGAGCGCATCCATTGCCGTTCATCATCTCTGACTAAAAGCGCTCGTATCATGGATGCCAATCCACGTCTGCAACCCACTATCGAAGACCTAGAGCTGCTGGCTCGGGTCTCCCAACTGCTCAACGAAGTTGATCTGGACAAGGTGCTGAGCCAAGTCATCGGCTTGGCGGCCCAGGCCGTCGGCGCAACCAAAGCCAGCCTGTTTCTACATGAAGGCGGTCAAGTGGACTGGAATCACGTCTTCACCATGCGCGACCTGAGCGCCAGCGAGTCCGTCCGCGTCGTCTCGCGGGTGCTGCACGAGGGCTTCGCTGGTTGGGTGTACCGCAACAAGAAGGGCGACATCATCTACGATACTCAGCAAGACGCGCGCTGGATCGTGTTCCCCAACGACAAGACCCCGGTGCGCTCGGCCCTATGCGTCCCCTTTATCAGCGATGACCACGTGCTGGCCGTCGTGACTTTCGTCCACGATCAGCCCAGACACTTCACACCCTATCACTTGCGTTTCATGACCATCATCGCCAACCAAGCGACCATCGCCATCCGCAATGCTCAATCCGTCACCAATCTCTCGGCTCAACGTCGTCAGCTTCAATCGACGTTGGACTCCATCGCCGATGCCCTGTTCGTCCTGGATGAGCTGGGGCATATCATCCACGTCAACCCGACGGCCGTCGCCTTGCTGGGAGAGCGGCATAGCGCTCAGGTTGTCGGTTATCACCTCAGCCGCTATCTCGGAGAAGATAGCCTGCTGCGGCCTGTGTTGGAGATCATCGAACAGCGCAGCGACGAGTCCATGTGGCGCTTGGATACGCGCTCGGATCGTCAGGGGCGCGATTACCAGGTGACGATGAGCCAATGGGAAGAGCCGCTGCGCGGCATACGCGGCTACGTCGTCGTCATGCACGACGTGACTACCCTGCGCGATCTACACCGCTTCAAGGACGAAATGCTGCACATCGCTAGCCATGACCTGCGCAGCCCGCTCTCGGTGGTGACGGGCTACGTCAACATGATCGCCCTCGATACTCCCGACCCCAACTCGCCCGTCCATGAGTACGTAGACATCATCAAGCGGAACTGCGAGCGCATGAGCGGCTTGATCGATGACATCCTGCGCGTGGAGCGGATCAAGAGTTCACCGCTGGAGTTGCACGCTGAGACGGACATCGAAGCGTTGGTGAAGGTAGTGCTGGTCAATATGCGCCCGTCCGCCGAGAGCAAAAAGCAGCGCTTTGAAGCCCAGATCAACCTGAGCGGTGTGCCACACCTAGTGGCTGATCCAGTGCTGATCCGCCAAGCGATGGAGAACCTGGTCGGCAACGCCATCAAATACACCCCAGAAGGCGGCCTTGTGCGCGTCTACGCTGGCTATGACGATCGGCGCTTCACCTTTGTCGTGCAGGACAGCGGCATAGGAATTGCTCCAGAGCATCAGCCTTATGTCTGGGAAGCCTTCTACCGTGTGCCGCAATCGGTGGCCAAAGAGAAGGGGCATGGCTTGGGTTTGTCGCTGGTGCGCAACGTCATCGCGCGCCACAACGGCGAAGTGACGCTGCAAAGCAGCGTGGGCAAAGGCAGTCGCTTCGGCTTCTGGTTGCCTTTGCACACACCACCCGGCAGCTAAGCTCACGACGTCGAAGCCGGAAAATCTTCTTCTATGTCCTCGTAACCGATGGTGAAGACCTCAGCGACCATCTCAAAAGAGCTAGAGTCGAAGGTTTCATAGCGCACTTCGTGCAGCCAAGCGCCTTTGATGTGCCAGCGGCGCGTGACGATTCCATCGTCGATGGCTAGGATGACCATGTTGCGGCGCGGCAACTCGGCGCCATGGCGCTGGGCCAGCGTCTCGCGCAGCCAAGCGTTGAAGGGCGATTTGGCGTCGCGCTCTACGGTCTTGGACACGACGAAGGGCGGCTTATGGCGCGTGCCGTCGGCGTCCTTGCGGAAAGTGACGAAGTTGGTGATTCCCATCACCCCGCTGATGCGTTGGCCGTCCAGTTCTATGCCGAATTCATTCCCAATCAAGCTGTCAACGAGTTTCATGGCTGGCGTCTCCCTGGTGAGTGGTGTGTGATCCTCATTATACCCCATCGGGGCGTATACGGCGCGTAGCCGGCAAACATTCAGAGCCTATTGGCTGGTGCTGACGGCACGAAAACAGGCAACTTTCCTGACTTCAAGCCGTGCTGGTTTGATGAGCTTGCGTCTTGCGGAAGATGCGCAGCGCCGAGACGATGAGGATGATCCCTAGCACAAATTTGAGGACGGATGAGGGGACGAAGCCTACCAACAGGCCGCCAATCAGCGCGCCGATGACCGAACCAGCGCCCATCGGCGCGACGGTCTCGCGCAGAGGCGCGCGGTCGGCGAAAGCGCCGCGCCGTGCGTAGCGTCCTACGCCGACCAGGATCGTGGGCAGGCTGATGAACAGGCTGGCCGTGCCAGCGACCTTGACATCTGCCCCGAAGGCGAAGATCAACGTCGGGATGATGAGTTCCCCGCCGGCCACGCCTAGCAGACTGCTGACCAACCCAATCGCCAGGCCAAACACAATGCCAGCCGCCAGCTGCCAGATGACCTCTGGCGGGATGAAGCCAGGGCCTTGCTGAGGCAAGAAGGCTTCGACGATGAGCGCTGTGCCAATGGCCAGCAGCAGCGCCAAGATCGTCTGCTCCAGTCGGCGCTCTGAGAGGTGACTGCCCAGCGTCGCCCCAAAGAAGGCCGCGAACACTGCTCCACCGATGAGGGCCAACATGGGGACGATCAGCGGGCTGAGCGAGCCGAGCGGCAGGGTGTTGGCGCGGATGAGCAGCGAGGCGACGACAGTTATCAAGCTGACCGCCAGGTTGAGCGGCACGGCCTGTTTAGCGCTGTAGCGCAGCGGGCCAGCCAGCACTGGCAAGCGGAACTCGGCGCCGCCCAAGCCGATCAGGCCGCCCAAGATGGCAATCGGCACGGCGAAGGCGAAGGCCAGGGCGGATCGTTGGGGTGTTCGGCTATCGGCTGCTGCCATGTCGCTGTTCTCGTCTCTGTGGGCCGACTCCTAAATGATACACCACCCACAAGCCCGCGAAGGCCAGCGCAGTCATCACCAGCACCATGACGGCGGCATCGTCGTAGCGGCGCGCTTGCACGGCATCATAGATGGCTAGCGGCAGAGTCTGCGTGCGCCCTGGAATGCTGCCGGCCACCATGAGCGTCGCGCCAAACTCGCCCAGGGTGCGCGCCCCGCTCAGGATGACGCCGGCTAAGATGCCGCGCCGCGCAATCGGCAAGGTGACGTACCACCATACCTGCCAGCCCGACGCGCCATCGACGCGCGCCGCCTCTTCCAGCTCTGGCTCAACATCCTCAAAAGCGGCTTTGGCCGTCTGCACCATCAGCGGCAGACCGACGATGAGTCCGGCCGCCGCTGCCGCCTGCCAGGTGAACAGCAAGTCCAAGCCCAGCCATTCGACCAATGGGCCGCCGCGCCCTAGCACGAACAGCAGGTAGTAGCCGACTACCGTCGGTGGCAGCACCAACGGCAAATAGATCAACGTCTCTAGCAGCAGCTTGCCTTTGAACGAGACGCGCGCCAGCAGCAGCCCCAGCCCTAGACCGATGGTGACGATCCCCACCATAGCGGCGGCGGTCACTTGCAGCGACAGCCAGAAGGGGTGCCAGCTCATCATGGCAGCGGGTCTTCGTCGGGCAGCGTGAAGCCGTAACGACGCATGATCGAGCGACCTGCTTCGTCTTTGACGAAAGCTATGAAGCGCCGCGCTTCAGCTTGGCGTTGGCTGCTGCGGACGACGGCCAGGGTCTGATTGAGCGGTTGGTACAGCTCGGTGGGCAGCAGCACATAGCGACCAGCATCACCAGCGGCAATGCTGAGCGACAGAGCCACGATGGCCACGTCCACGTTGCCCGTCTCGGCATACTGCAAGGCTTGGGCCACGTTCTCGCCCAAGATGAGCTTGGGCTGCAAAGCCTCCCATAAGCCTGCTGTTTGCAGCGCTTCGCGCGCCGCAATTCCATAGGGGGCGTGTTCGGGGTTGGCAATGGCGACGCGCTTGACGCTCTCCTGCTCCAGGTCGTCCAGGCCAGCGAGTCTCAGTGGGCTGTCGGCGCGCGTCCAGAGCGTTATGCGCCCCTGCGCATACGAAGTGATGCTGTCGGAGACGAGCAGGCCTGCGCGATCGAGGTCTTCGACGAAGGAGCGGTTGGCGGCAGCGAACAGGTCTATGGGTGCGCCGCGCTCAATCTGCTGAGCGAGCTGACCAGTTGAGCCGAAGTTGAAGACGACCTCAATCCCGCTCTCTTGGGTGAATAGTTCGCCCAGTTCCTCAAAAGCGGGAATCAAGTCGGACGCCGCCGCAACCGTGAGCGTTGCGCGGCCTGATGAGTCGGCGCTCGGCGCAGAGTCAGCCGTGCCAACGCAGCCGCTCGAAGCACAGCTGACCGCTGTGAGCGCAATCCAAAGGAGAAGTTTCGTAAAAAGCCTTTCATTCATGACTGTAACTCTGGGGATTGCCACGAAGAACTTGGGAGGTCTACAGCCATGTCGTGTTTGCGCCGCTGATCGGCCCACGATTGTTTGATGATGAGCAGACTCATGCGGCTATCCTATCACGGAATGGCAACCTTGCAAGCAACGAGTCGAGTCGGGGGTGCTGAAGCTGACTGCTGCGTCAGGAGAAGAAGCTGGGAAGCTTTTTCCGAAGTCAGGGCTTGACAAACAGTCACCTGGCAATATCATAAGGTTATGAAAAATATAAGCAAAAACTTGTATCACACGCGAGGGGAAAAGACATGAGCAAGAGTCGTTGGCTAGGAGTGCTGGCAGCGCTGACGCTGAGCATAGGGGCGCAGGGCCTCGTCGCAGGGCAGACGAGCGCGGAGCTGCCCGAAGTGCTGGTGAGTGCGGATTGGGTAGAGCAGAATCTGGACAACCCGCAAGTGCGCATCATCGAGGTGAGCGTGGTTCCGGGGGTCTTTGAGCGCGGCCACATCCCTGGCGCAGTGAACTTCGTCTGGCACACCGACTTCGTCGACACAGTGCGCCGCGACATCGTGAGCGCCGAACGCTTCCAAGAGCTGGCGCGCGCCGCCGGTATCAACCAGGATACGACCGTCGTCCTGTACGGCGACAACAACAACTGGTTTGCCGCCTGGGGCGCGTGGATTTTCAACGTCTACGGCTTGACCGACGCGCGTCTGCTCGACGGCGGGCGTGTGAAGTGGGAAGCCGACGGGCGGGCGCTGTCCACGCGCGCGACGCAGTACCCGCAGGGCAACTTCACAATCAGCCAAACCAACCTAGGCCTGCGCGCTCGCCTGACCGACGTCCTGGATGTGGTCGAAGGCCGTAGCCCTGGCGTGCTGGTGGACATCCGCTCGCCCAAAGAGTACAGCGGCGAAATTTTCGCCCCTGAAGGCGTCCAGGAACTCTCGGTGCGAGCCGGCCATATCCCTGGCGCGATCAACGTCCCCTGGGGCAAGAACGTGCGCGAGGACGGCACGTTCAAGAGCGTAGAAGAACTGCGCGCCCTGTACGCTGAGCTGGGCATCGACGGCGCACAGCCTATCATCACTTACTGCCGAATTGGCGAGCGCGCTGCCCTGACCTGGTTTGTGTTGCACAAGCTGCTAGGTTACGAAGTCTCGCTCTACGATGGCTCGTGGACGGAATACGGCAACGTCGTCGGCTTGCCCATCGAAAATCCGTCTGGCACAGTCTGGGGTGGCCGATAGGCATGAGTTCAACGCCGTTGAACGTCGGGGACGGCTCTGTGGGAGTAGTCCCCGACCTTGATTTGTGGCGTCTGCCGCGGACTGATTGGGCGCGCCTCGCCTGGGGATCGCTGATCCTGCTGGGGATCGTCGGCGGAGCGTATGCGCTACACAGCGCGACAGGCTACGGGGCGCAAGCTTCGCTCTCGCTGCTGATCGGCACTGCGCTGGGGGTCGTCTTTGAGCGCGGGCGCTTTTGTTTCTTCTGTATCTTGCGTGATTGGCTGGAGGACGGCGACAGCACAGGCGTCTACGCCATCTTAGCAGCGCTGGCCCTGGGCGGGGTGGGCTATGCCCTAGTCTTCGGCGCATTCCTGCCCAACCCCAACACGGGTCGCTTGCCACCCGATGCGCACATTGGCCCGCTGAGCTGGGTGTTGCTGGCGGCAGGACTGGCCTTCGGCTTGGGCATGGCTCTGTCTGGAGCGTGCATCAGCGGTCATCTCTATCGTTTGGGGCAAGGTTCGAGCCGCGCGCCCTTCGCCCTGCTGGGGACGCTGGTGGGCTTTGGGCTAGGCTTCCTGAGCTGGCAACGACTCTACATCGACACGCTCATCAGCGCGCCCGTCCCCTGGCTGCCGGCCAGCCTGGGCTACGGCGGAGCGCTGGCTTTGCACCTGGCTGTCCTGAGCGCGTTGGCTTTGCTGCTGTTGCGCGCCTTGCCCCCCGCTGCCCCACGAGCGGGCGGACGCCTGACTCTGGCTGTGGTGTATGATCGAGTCTTCCGCCAGCGCTGGAATCCGCTGGTGACGGGGGCGCTGGTGGCCGCGCTCGGCACAGTGGCCTACTTCCGACTAGAGCCGCTGGGCGTTACCTCGCAGCTGGGCAGCTTCAGCCGCACTTTCATGAGTAACCAGGGCTGGTTAGCCGAGCGATTGAATGGTTTGGACGGTTTCGCTGGTTGTGCGACGGTCGTCGCGCAGACCATCACGGACAATGGTTGGCTGATCTTGGGGCTGGTGCTGGGGTCTTGGGCTATGTCGCAGATGAGCAAGCGTTTCGTCTGGTCGGCTTTGACTGTGCGCGGAGCTGTCAGTGCCGTCCTGGGCGGCGTGGCGCTGGGCTGGGCAGCGATGGTGGCGTTGGGCTGCACTGTCGGGACGCTGCTCTCAGGCATCTCTGCCTTCGCTCTATCCGGATGGGCCTTTGGCCTGGCGGTCGTGGGCGGCGTGGCGCTGGGCGTTCGTCTAGGCTTGCACCGCTTGGCCTGAGCTGCTCATGCAACCTCGGCCTCTCCGCCTCTCACCCCAAGCCCCAGTGGAGGCTGGGGTGAGAGCGAGAAGGTTGGCGCGTCAGTTGTTCTTCTGAGCAGGGCAAGTGGAGATACCCAGCAGGGCATACAGGCCGCAGAAACCTGTGGCAGCCGTGAACAGCAGCATGGCGCCCGCTACCAACATAATGATCCCCGCCGTGTCGCCGACGAGTAGGCCGCCAACTAGCAGCGCCGCACCACCAACGCCGCGAATGATACGATCCGTAGTTCCTTCGTTAACTTTAAGCTTCATGGTTTCTTCCCTCACGTTACGACTCTTGGACGAATGCGCGATCTACTTCGCGCACCATTCAGACGTTCAGTCGGGCTGTCTCCTTACCTTAAATGAGCCTCAAAAATTCACTCAAGACTCAGACGCCGTTGGGGCGGGCTTTGCGCAGGCTGGCGCTGCGCGATTGGCGCGGCGCACCGTCCTCCAACAGACCCAGCGTTAGCGACTCCACGTACAAACACAAGTCCCAGTCAATCGCCACGTCCTCAGGGCCGAGTGGCTCATCGCTCAGGCGCACGGGCGCGCCACGTAACAGGGCGCAGGGGATCGCTTCGTCGCGTTCTCCCATGACGAGCTGAGCGGCGCTGCACAGAGCATCGGCCATGCCACGCTGCGTGACAGCCATTGGGTTGCCGAACAAGTCCAGCTTGCCGCGCTCATCCTGGATAGGCTGGAAGCCATCCATGCCTACCGCGACTCCTGTCGTACCTAGGCGGCCCGGCATGAGCCAGCTATCGGTGAGCAGCACCCCTAGCGCGACGCCATAGAGAGCCTGCAAGCCCTGACGCAAGCGCCGTGCTGAGGCGTAGCCGTCAGCAGGCAAAAGCACAGCCATGCCGGCAGGGATGTTTGAACGATCAATGCCAGCGTTAGGCGAGATGACGCCCTGACGGTAAGTGAGCAGGAAACCCAGCGAGATTCCGCCAAAGATATGGTCAGCTTCGTCCAACACCAATTGGGCTAGCGCCGCGTCCATGCGATAGCGCTCGGCTAAAGCGCGCGCCGCTGAGCTGACGGCCACGTCGGCCAAGCGCACTACGCGCCCTTCGCTGATGGCCACATACTTGCTAGAGACGGCCACGATGTCGCCATTCTGCGGTTGTTGCCCTGCCTGCTCAAAGGCGTTGTGCAGGATGGCTAACAGATCGAAGGGCGTGTGCTGGACAGAGGCAGGGATAGGATGAATGCTGAAGGGGGGCATGACGATTTCTCTCTGATGGTCTGCACGCTGCAAAATTGGCCAATAGACGCGCGCAGAAGATCTGATTATAGTCTACTTGTATGGGCTGAACAGGCTCTGAAGCGTTCAAGCTCACATGGACATTAATCCATTGAGGCTGCCTCAATGCAAGGGGGGTTTGACAGCTACTTAACAAGACATTAAACTGTAGGGGAGTGATAGACAAGGTGCATACGTCACATGCGAAACTGCAAGCACTCCGACCTGATGACTGTACTTGGCCACCGCAGCGCGCGGCACGCCACCTTTTGCGTGCCGCGCACTGTTTTGAATTGTTGCGTGCATACCGAATTCAAGTTCAAGGGGGAAACCTGATGGACTCCAGCATGATTAACAAGATTCAGAAGTCCAAAGAATATGCGCAAGAACCAGACCGTATCACTTTCCATACGATGGAGATTGAATTTCGGGGAGATAACAGCACCTACACGATCATCCTAGCCCCAGACGGCTGGTCTTGCACTTGCCCTGGTTTTGAGAAATATGGCATTTGCCCGCATATCATGACGGTGGAGAAGCTGTTCAAGGTCATGCTCAAACGCGATCCTCTGCCTTATGCCAGCGGCCAGAACATCGTGAGTGACGTCAAGAAGAGCAAACGCTACAGTGAAGAGCAGGATCGCATTCGCTTCATCGCCTTCACCGCCACCTTTCGCGGAGACAATAAAGATCACTTCATCAGCTACGATCGCGGCCAGTGGGACAACCCCACTTCGAGCTATTTTGCCCAGCATGGCATAAGCACTCACATCATGACGATGGAGCGTGTGTTGCGCGGCATGGTAGAGCCAGTCAAGCTCCAACGTCCTGAGACGGAGGCTGAATAAGGGCGGGTCATCCTCTGTTTAAGCCCCACACCAAGAGGCGTGCCGAGACAATCGGCGCGCCTCTTGCTTTGTTCTAAATGATCTCGTCTGCCACGACGATGATTCGGCTGTTGTAGCTGTTGCTAATGAAGTCGTAATCGTCGCAAGTGATGAGGGTGAGACGGTTGGTGCTGGTGGGTCTGATCGGGTTGAGGTCGGTAGGGACGGTGCTGTAAATGCGGCTGATACGGAAGCGCCGCACCTGACCATCGAGGAACAAGGCCAGCTCGTCTCCCTGTTGCAAGCGCTCTAGGCCGAAAAACGCGCCAGGTCGGCCATCGCGCAATTCCACATGGGCCGCCAGGACGATGTTCCCTGGCTCATTCAGCTCGCTTGTGCCTTGCAGGTGACCGACGTTTTGGCCGATCAGCGAGACATCCCAGCTTCCCTGGCTCAGGCGGCTGGTGAAGATGGGAGCGCTGCGCTCTAGGCGCGGGATGAACAGGGCGGCCACACCGCTGAAAGGCGTGATCGTAGGTGTGCTATCAGCCTGCACGATGATGGGCAGAGGCTCAATGACGACGATCTCTTGGCTGGAGTCGGGCGGCATGACCTCTCGATTGGCTTCGGCGGTTTCGGTGGCCAGGGGTTGCGGCGGCGCACCGATGGTTTGCCACCAGATGACCGCGCCGACGATCACGGCCAGGGGCAGAAGCCAGCGCCAGGGCTTCGCGGATGATCTGCGTCTGAGCATGAAAGGCCTCACGGGGTGCTACAATTCGGCGTCATCAAACATCAAAAAAGGTGCTAAGCACCTTTTCATGATAACGCCAAAACCGTCTGCGCGCAGCAATCAGCCGAAGCGGCCTGCGCCTTCGAAGTCACCGTTGCGGTAGTTGGTGATGGCGGTGTTCAGGTCGCGGTTGATCTCGTCACAGTAAGCCGCCAGGCTGTCCACCTGGGGCTTGATGGCCGAGATGAAGCGCTCCAGGGCTGCGCCACCCACTAGGCCGACGAAAGCCGTCGTCTTCAGCAAGTTCATCGCGGCTTCTAGGGCCTTGCTCACGGCGCGCAGCACGTCCGCTGCTTGATTGAAGCCCTGGGCAATCTTCTGCACCTCATCTGGCTCCATGTAAACGTCCATGTTCCCAGCCATGTGTTGTCTTCCCCTCTGCAAGTAATTGCGGTCTAGATTGCGTCGAAGGTGCTGCGCAGGTTTTCAACGACGCTGCGAGCGCTGCGGTCAGCCTGATCGACGATTTCAACGGCGCGAGTGATGTTGGTGTTCATGCTCGTGACGCCAGTCAAGATGTTTTCGACGATCTGCATACCTTCTTTCTCGACCGAAGCGACGAAGGCATCAGCGCCGCGTCCCGTCCACACGCCGCTCAGCGCTGTCTGGACATAGCGGCGGAACTGGGCCTGCACCTGGCTCTGGACGATGTTCAGCTGTTGGTTGAGTTGCTGCTGCACTTGGGCTACGACAGCGCGGGCAACCTGCATCAGGATACGCATCAATTTACTCATGACTTCCCCTCACAAGAGTTTCTCCAAAACGAACAGCGAAAAGGCGCTTCAAGGGCGTCCTACATACCTAGAGGCGTCTTCATCCACCCTGCGCATGATGTCGATGTTGTCCTGGACGTCTTTGGCCAGTTCTTCGAACTTCTCCAGCAACTCTGTGATCTTGCGGTAGAGCGAGGTACGAATAGCATCGACGAAGGCTTCGCCAGCAGCGCCGCGCAGACCACCATCTTCCAGGAGCATGGCGATCTTCATAGCTTCGTCGCGCACCTTGTCCAGTTCTTCAGCGCTTCTAGCGAATTCAGCCTTCATGCGCTCCATCGCTTCATAATCCATTCCAATAGCCATGTTCGATCTCCTGAGTTTAGTCGAGTCTGAGGGTGCGGCTTAGTTGCTTCTGAAGCAGCCAGCAGCTTGGTCTTCGGCTTCCGACATGGTGCTGCTGATACGGCTGGTGGTCTCAGCGGCAGTTTGGAGAGCGGCAGCCAGGCGCTTGAGTTTGGGCAAGACGACGTCGTTCATCTCGCCGCTGAAGCGACTAGCGGCCTCACCAACCCAGCCGCCACCAACTAGCTCGTCAACGCGACTGCGTAAGCGACTCTCCATCGCCTCGACGATGGATTGTACGCTGTCCCAGCGCTGCTTGGCTTCTTCTAGCTGTTCGTAGTTGACCTCTATTCTATCGGACACGTCTCTCTCCTAATCCAAAGAAGGATTTGCAAGTACTTTCAACTAGTACAAACAGTATAGCCTATTTTTTTTCAGTCGAGCATTAAGATTTATCTTAAGCCTGGCCTGAGTTTCACATTCTGATGATTGCGCAGATGGCCGAGAAGACGATTTGACGCTCTCAGGGTTTCGTGTTATATTGCCGTTTGAAGGTTGCCCTGTCCCCGTAAGCACTAACCTCAACAAGTACGTTCGTCCGCACTTTCATCTTAGAAAAATCCTCCTCAAGCTTGTGCCACCTGGCACTCGCCTAGCCTGGCTGAAATCTCTGGAGTAAACGAGAGACCGATGGAAATAGCCCAACTTGAGTCCAAGACCCTGGCAGAATTGCGCAGCATCGCCCGCGATTACGAAGTCCCACGCTTCAGCCGCTTGAAGAAGGAAGACCTCATCATTAGCATTATGCGCGTGGAAGCGGAACGCCAGGGCTACGAATTGCGCGGTGGTGTGCTAGACATCATGGAAGACGGCATGGGCTTCCTGCGCGCGGAGAACTACTTGCCCGGCCCTAACGACATTTACGTCAGCCAGTCGCAGATCAAGCGCTTCAACATGCGCACCGGCGACATGGTCATCGGCCATGTGCGTCAGCCCAAAGAGAGCGAAAAGTACTACGGCCTGCTGCGCGTGAGCGCCATCAATGGCCTCAATCCGGACGATCTACGCCAGCGCGAGACTTTTGAGAGCCTGACGCCCATCTTTCCCTTGCAGCGCTTCGACCTGGAGACGCGCCCCAACATCTTGTCGACGCGTATGCTCAACCTGATCGCGCCCATCGGCAAGGGTCAACGCGGCCTGATCGTCTCTCCGCCCAAAGCAGGCAAGACGACGGTCTTGAAGGATGTGGCCAACGCCATCAGCGAGAATTACCCTCAAGTCCACCTGATGATTGTGCTGATTGGCGAGCGGCCCGAAGAAGTGACCGACATGGATCGTTCGGTCGAAGCTGAGGTCATTGCCAGCACCTTTGACGATCCAGTGCAGCACCATGTGCGCGTGGCCGAAATGGCCCTGGAGCGCGCCAAACGCCTAGTGGAGCTGGGACGCGACGTGGTGATTCTGCTGGATAGCATTACCCGTCTGGCTCGCGCCTATAACCTGGTCGTCCCCAGCAGCGGCCGCACCCTCAGCGGCGGCCTTGATCCGGCGGCCATCCATCCGCCCAAGCGCATCTTCGGCGCGGCGCGCAACGTAGAAGAAGGTGGCAGTCTGACCATCGTCGCCACCTGCTTGGTCAACACGGGCAGCAAGATGGACGACGTCATCTACGAAGAATTCAAAGGCACGGGCAACATGGAACTGCACCTGAGCCGTCGTCTGCAAGAGCGCCGCGTCTTCCCAGCCTTCGACATAGCCCAGTCCTCGACGCGCCGCGAGGAACTGCTGTTGGGGCCAGACGTCTTACAACGCGTCTATCTCATGCGACGCATGTGGCACCACTTGGCAGAACAAGGCGAAGCAGGCGAGGTGGCAGCCACTGAACACCTCATCAACTCGTTCAAGATGTCCGACACCAACGACGAATTTCTCAACTCGCTGGGGGCGCAAGTGGCTCGCAGCACGGCCTACGGCTGACGCTCAGGCGGCAGGTGGAAAAGCCAACGCCACCACTCCGAAAGCCACCAGAGCTGCGACGACGAGCATGACGCCGATGATCACGCTGCGCCGCGTGCGCTCACCGATCGTCTGCTTCTTCGACTTGAAGGGTGGTGGCTGGCCGTAGGCGCGTGCGAGGGGAACGGCGATGTCGGGTAAGTTGCGCGGACGCTCCTCCGGGTTGAGCGAAATGCAGTCGTTGACGATCTTGCTCACATCGTGAGGTAGGTCTTCGCGGCGGAAGCGATTCGTGCGCCCCACTGTAGACGTGCGCAGTCTGCGCAACTCTTCGCGAAGCGTCTGTTCTGGTCTGGTCTTGTAGTCCAGAGGATGACGACCAGCGAACATCTCGTACATGAGCAGGCCCAAGCCGTAGGCATCAGCTGTGCGACTCTCGTAACCCTGGAAAATCTCTGGAGCGGTGTAGGCTAAGTGAGAATAGGCATGGCGCCAGTTCTCACCGCGTCCTTCGAAGTTGTACAGACCCAGATCGAGCAACATGGGTCGGCGAATGCCGTTGCCGTCTTCGTAGATGAGGATACACTCTGGGGCCAGCGCCTCGTGCCGATAGTTCTTGAGCAATTGCGCCAGAAAGTTCAAGACATCGCTCAGGATGATGATCCACCAGGCCACTTCGCGGACAGGAGGCTGAGGGTTGTCGTTGAGGACGTCGCGCAGCAGGACGCCATCGACGTACTCAAAGACGCTGTAATACAGCAGCGTCCCACGAAAGTCCACTTTGCCGTAGGCGTCAGCGTCGGGATGGATGGGATCGGGCGGCAGCCAGATGGGCAGAGCTTGGTGCAGGCGCTTGTTGACGGTGAGGCGACGGAAGAGGTCGGCTTCGCGCTTGAGGTAGCCAACATAATCAGCTCGCTGGTCAGCGTGTGCGATCTTGAGCAAGACGCGCTGCCGACCGCGTTGCGCGATGTAGAGGGTGGCCGTGCGCAAATAGCCGAGCTGCTTCTCAATCTCGAAGTCGCCGATGCGATCCCCGCGTCGCAAGACTTGGCGCACGTGGGCCAGCGAACACTCGCTGCGATGACACCATAGATTGCCATCAGCAGCCGTCAGGCCGCAATTGTTACAAATCTGCTGCATGAAGCACCACTCATCGTCAAGAGAAGGCCGTGACTGAAGCGAGGCCTGCTATGCTCTGAGTATAACAAATCTAGCCCAGCGCGCCAAACAAAGCCAGTCAAGGTCGGAAGCCTCGTGACGAGTCGCGGAGAAGGCGACGACGCTCAGGCGTCGTCCCTGGCTAGTCGCCCCCTTGCAACTTCGTTGATTCTAGTAGGCTGAGCATGGCGTCTACGTCGGTGAACTTAATGCGCGGCCTGCCTTCGGCTTCTCCGCGACGGCGCTCCACTTCGTCCAGGCGCTGCCAGTCGGCGTAGCTGACGGCGCGCACGCCGCGCGCGGCCAGCAGAGCGGGGATGGCCTCATCATTGGCGGCTTCGGGCGTCCAGCAACGTCCCACCTGCACGTCGGCCAGCAAAGCCTCCACTGTCTCCACTGCGTCGGGCTTGTTCGTGCCGATGACGCCGCTCGGCCCGCGCTTGATCCAGCCAGCCGCGTAATCACCGGCCAGGATTTCGCCGCTGCTGCCGTTCAGCACGCGCCCGCCTTGGTTAGGGATGATGCCGTTCTTGTCGTCGAACGGCACATCAGCCAGCGGCACGCCGCGATAGCCCACGCTGCGGAAGACTAGGCCGACGGGCAGGACTTCGGTCTCGTCGGTGGGGTTAGCCTTGACGTTGCCGCGCGCGTCTAAGCTGAGCTGGTTGCGCACCACGCGCAGGCCCTCCACGCGCTCCGTGCCGAGGATTTCGACGGGCGAGGTGCAGAAGCGCATGATGATCTTGCGCGGCTTGCCGCTAGGGCCGCGCTGGGCGTAGGCGCGCATGATCTCGACGTTCTTGGCGTCTTTGGCTTCGGCTTTGTCGCTGGCCAGATAGGCGCGGCTGACTTCGTCTAGCTCCACATCGCGCGGATCGATGATGATGTCAGCCCCTTCCATCTCGCCTAGCTCTTTGATCTCTGGATTGGTGAAGGCAGCCTGAGCAGCGCCGCGCCGCCCCAGCACGTAAATTTCGCGCACGCGGCTCTCAGCTAGGGCTTCCTGGGCATAAGGCGCGATGTCTGTCTTGTCCAGCTCAGCCTGAGTGCGAGCCAAAATGCGGGCCACGTCCATCGCCACGTTGCCCACGCCGATCACGGCTACGCGCTCCTGGCTCAAGTCGAAGCTCAGGTGCGCATAATCAGGGTGGCCGTTGTACCAGGCGACGAATTCAGTGGCGGCGTGGCTGCCTGGTAGGTCTTCGCCGGGGATTCCCAAGCTGCGGTCGCTCTGCGCGCCGACGGCGTAGATGACGGCGTGATAATGACGCTGCAAATCGGCGCGACTGAGGTCGGTGCCGAATTCTACGTGGCCGAAGAAGCGGAAGTTGGGATGAGTCGCAGTCTTGTCGTAGGCTTTGGTGACCGACTTGATCTTCTGGTGGTCGGGCGCGACGCCGCCGCGCACTAGGCCGAAGGGCGTCGGCAGGCGGTCAAACATGTCCACTTTGACGACCAGCGAGGATTTGAGCAAGTGGTCAGCGGCGTAGAAGCCGCTGGGGCCAGAGCCGATGATGGCCACGCGCAAGGGCTGTTGAGGCGTACCGAGAGCAGTCATGAGAACTCCAGATTGCAGCACTTCAGGTTTTTGTGAACGAAGACACAAATAGTATACACCCTGCGCGCAGCGAACAAGCTTATCAGAAGATAGTAGAATCCTGTGACGAAGTTTATGGGCCGAGTCTCATCGCTCAGCGCTGGGCCAATTCATCCAGCAGCCAACGGTGTTCGGCGATCAGGCGAGCGATGTGGGCTTCGTCGGCGTTTGCATGGGGGACAGGGCGGGGTTGGCATGGCTCTAGAGGCAGCCAATTGGCGAAGTCGACTATGTTTTGCCGACCCTCAGCCAGGGCCAGGATGCGTTCTAGGGCTTCTGGCGGCTGCCAGACGACGCGCTGGCCGTTGACTTCCAGCATGAAGAGCATGGCCAGGGTGGCGCTCCGCTTGTTGCCATCGGCGAAGGGATGATTGCGGGCCACCGCGTGCAGCAAGGCGGCGGCCTTCTCTGCTAAGGTGGGGTAAGCGTCTTGGCCGAAGACGCTGTGCTGGGGGCGGTGGACCGCAGCGCTGAGCAGAGCCATGTCGCGCACGCGCTGAAGCCCTTGCAAGTGCTTATGGATGGTGTTGATGGTGGGGATTTGCTCGTTGATGTAGACGAGTTCATCCAGGGTAGGATAGCGCGTCATGCTGCCTCGTGGGCCTGGCCGAATCAGCCTCCTAAGATAGCTTTCACTTCGGCGGCGGCCTGTTTGGTAGCGTAGAGGACGTGGCCCATGTGAGCCGTCTTGACGACCAGCACAGCGACGGCAGCGCGCCCCGCTGGATAGACGACCATCGTCCCTTCTTCGCCTTCCATCAACAAGCGTTCCAAGTCGCCCTGAGCTAGGCGGCCCAGCGTCTTCTCGGCTAGGCCGATGAGCGTCGCAGCCATCGCGGCCACCTGCGGGCTGCTGGTAGGATTCTCGTAAGGGTTGTCGTCGTTGCCGGGCGGATAGGCGGCCACCAGCAGACCGTCAATGTTGACAATGACGGTGGCTTTCACCCCGTCAACTAGCGCGTGTAGCTTCTTCAGTTCGGATTCTAGGTCTTCACTCCGATAGCGCTGAGGTTTTAACATCGCCAGGTTCACTCCGCATTAGGCAAGGGCAAGACCATGCCCATGATAGCACGACTTGGGATGTTTGGGTATTGATGATGGGGAGGCCAGAAGGCGAGAGATAGCTCTCGTCAGGCTCATGCAAACCCTCGCGCTGCGCGGCCAGCTGGCCGCGCAGCGCAGAGAGACGTGGAGCGTTGACGGCTATCAGCGGACGGGGCGTGACAACTTGTCTTCGCCTGGAGCGAGTCATCAAACTCGCCCCAGCAGACACATTTGAGCAAGCGCTGTCCTCACTCCAGGCTCAGAGAGAGCGTCTGGTATGTGCCGTCGTCGTTGTCGCGCGCTTCCACCACAACGCGCAAGCCGAAGCCGCTGCCGCCGTTCACGATGTCTAGGATGTCCTGGGCCACCGCCGCCACCGTCACGTCGAAGCCTATGGTGCGACCATCGTCTAGCAAGATGAACGCCGTCGCGCCGTCGTAGCTTTGCAGCGCCCCGTTCAAGGCGACGACAGGCCCACCGCCGCTGTCTCCGCCGCCAGGCACCACGCCCGTATCGACGTTCGATAGCACGGTCTCGCTCAGCTTGAGCAGAGCTTCCAAGATCAAGCGGTTGACGGCGTTAGCACCGTAGCTGTTGACGCTCCCGCTGCTCAAGTCGCCGACGTTCCACTGGTTAGGCGCGCTGCTCAGGTTCACGCCGTCGCTGCTCAGGCCATTGTTGGGCGTGCTGTTGGCTGAAGCCCAGCTGTTGAAGACGGGGACGCGCAGCTCGTTGGCCACCTGGATGATGATGTCGTTCACCGATGCCGTCGTCTGTTCGCTGACCACGCCGTTGTTGACTGGGGCCACCGTGAACAGCAGCGGGATCACGCCTTCGTTGACGACTTCTTGCACAGCGTTGCGCAATTGGCCATAGAACGCGCCCAGGTCGATCCCTTCGCCGTAGTTGGGGGCAATGAGCAGCAAGGCGGGCTTGCCGCCGCTGAAGTCGCAGTTGAAGGAGAAGTCGCTCACGTCGGCATCGCAGATGGGCGGGCGAGTGAAGCTGCTGGCGAAGCTGTCGATGGCGCTTTGTAGGTAGCCATTGTCGCCCAGGTTGTAGGCAGGATTGCCGAAGGCGTCTGTGCTGCCGAAGATAGCTAGGTTGCCGAACAGCACGCCGCTGTCGGTGCGACCAAAAGCTCCCACATCAGCGCGCTGATCGGGTGGCACAGCTTCGTACAAGTCGATCAGCGGCTGGGTGACGTTGCTGTCGGTGAAGACGGGCATGGCAGGCAGAAAATCGACGTTGGCAGCAGGACGCTGCACGCTGATGACCTGTTGCACAGGGGTGCTGGCCTGACCGCCGCTGTTGAAGACCGTCAGGCTGACGGTGTACGTGCCAGAGCGCAGGTAAGTATGGAAGGGGTTGGCTTCGCCGCTGATCTGCCCATCACCGAAGTCCCATGTGTGAGACGCAGCGTTCTGCGACGCGCTGGAGTCGAATTGGACGCTCAGGCCGTTGGGGAAGGCGCTAAAAGCTGCAATTGGTTGCTGAGCCGCTAGGGCTGCTTGGGTAGCCTGGAAGTCCAGTGCCGCTTGCGTGCCTTGCGCGTTGATGGCTTCTTGCGTCTGAGTGGCTTGGAAATTGAGGGCGGCCTGCGTTGCCTGGGCGTCTAGGCTTGCCTGGGCGACCTGTGTATTCTGGACGTTGATGGCCTCCTGCGTCTGGGTGGCCTGGGCGTTCAAGGCTGCCTGCGTGTTCTGGGCGTCGATGTTGGCCTGGGCGACCTGCGTCCCCTGCACGTTGTTGGCCTGCTGAGTAGCTGTCGCGTTGATGGCGTTCTGCGTCGCAGTGGCGGCGTTGCCAGCGTTGATGGCATTTTGGGTAGCCGTGGCGTTGATGGCATCCTGAGTGGCTTGGACGCCAGCACTAATCTGGGCGTTGAGCGTGGCTTGGAAGGCCGCCGTCTGTGTGAGGTTGGGAGTGGCGGTGATGGATGGCGCACCGACGGTGATGGCGCGCACGACGTTGGCAGCCCCGCCTGGCCCGCTCACTGTCAGGAAGACGTTGTACGTGCCAGGGTTGACGAAAGTGTGGGAGGGGTTGCGCTGAGTGCTGCTGCCGCCGTCGCTGAACGTCCAGAACCAGCTGGTGATCGTGCCAGTGGAAGCATCGCTGAAGGCGACGGTCAGAGGAGCGGGGCCGCTGAGCGGGGTGGCGTTGAAGTTGGCAATCGGTGGTTGCGCGCTCTGCACCGTAATCTGAGCGCTGTAGGACGACGTGCCGCTCGGCCCGCCCACCGTCAAGGTGACGACGTAGAGGCCTGGATTGTTGAAGGTATGGACGGGATTCAAGTCGCTGCGAGTGCTGCCGTCGCCAAAGTTCCACAACGAGCTGCTGAAAATGCCGCTGGTGACGTTGGTGAAGCGTACAGTCAGCGGAGCAGGGCCGCTGTAGCGATCCGCTGTGAAGTTGGCGATGGGTGGCAAGGTGACCGGAGTGCTGGTCGGCACAGCCGTCGGCAGGCCGTTCTGCACGCGCAGGCCGTTCACAGTGCTGACGAGCTGACTGCCATCGCGCAGGAAGACGCGCAGGCGCAGTTGATAGGTGGCGTCGTTCAGGCCCAGCGTCCCCCACGTCCCCAGAATGCCGTTCAGCAACGGCGACGTGACTGGCGGCGTGAGCGGATACCACAGATTGGACGGGTTAGGATCAGGGCCGAATTCTAGGATGTATTGTAGGAACTGCGGATGGATGGCCGCGCCGATGACTTGTACTGTCCCGGCCACCAAGTTGCCCGGCGCCGGCGAGATAATGCCAATGCTCAGCGGCAGCGGCGTCCCCGTCGGCAGGCCGGCTACGCGCGTCGGTGGGAAGAAGGCAGTGGGTGGGACGAAGCCGCCCTGCGTGGGCCGCGTAATCAGGGTGGGCGCCGGGATTGACGTGATCGTCGGCAGGCCAACAGGGGTGCGAGTCAGCACATCGAAGCTGATGGGCGTGATGGTACTCGTCGCGCCAATCGGTTCACCAGCGTTGTTGGGCGTGCCGCGTCGCGCACCCACCAACAGCAGCAGCACTCCGACGAAGACGACGACGAAGACGGCCACCCCGCCGCCGATGAGCAGAAAGATACGATTACGCGGATTCGCCAACATGACAGAGACCTTTCTTGAGAGCTTTTTGCTGCCTATTCTATATCAGCGCGCTCGCGTCTGCCCAACGCTTGACCACCGCCGACGCGCTCCCCTTGCTTCTGCATCCTGATGGCCATGTCGTGCAGCTCCAGGATGTCTTCTATCACCAGCTCGCGGTTTTGGGCGTGCTGATAGGCGTTCATCGGCGTCTCGTTGCCCACGCTGAACATGTAATGTGTGCCTGGCACGACGTGGATGTTGGCTGCTGGGAATTCTAACTTCATCAGCAAGTCCATCATGCCTGTCAGGCCTACCAGCGGATCGCGATGACCCAGCATGACGCGCATGAGGCGGAAGTCGCGGGCAATCTCGTAATTTTTCAGTCGGCCCATCGCCATGAACGTGGCTCCAGTGATCCCGCGCGGGGTGGCGGCGTACTGCTGGCTGTGCAGCATCTTCACGTCTTGGCTGGCGCCCGCCACTAACGTGTTGAGCATGGTGGGCTTGACGAAGCGCTCGACGATCTCCAGGACGGGTAGGCGCTGCAAAATGCCAATCCCCAGGCCCAACGCGGTGTAGAACAGGCGATAGCCCTCGTCCTCTAGCAGCAAAGCCGGGGCCAGAGCGAAGCGCGTCAGTTCACCGTAGCGCCAAGCCATCGGATTGCTGTAGAACAGCGTCGCCCCGCCCATGCTGTGGCCCACCAAGTTGATGACTTTGGGGCGTGGGCTGCCGAGTTGGCGGCGCAGGTTCATCATGTCGATCCAGGCTTGCAGGGCCTGCATGGCCGCTGGGGGATTGCAGGCGTCTAGGCTGGGCGTCACGTCGCTCAAGATTGACTCGCCGAAGCCGTTGTGGTCAATCGCGAATGCGACGAGCTGGCGATTGCTCAGGACGACCATCGAGGGCAAGTCCTCCCAGATGAGATGATTACCCGTCCAGCCATGGACGAAGATCACGTAGCCGTTGGCGTCGGCAATTCGATCGACCAGGTACTCATCGGGCAACTCAAAATCCTCTGGGAAGGTCATCTCCCAGAAGAAGTCCGTCAGGCCAAAGCGTTCCAAGAAGGACAGACCCTGGGCTGGCGAGACAAAGCCGCGCGCCATCAGCGCAGACAGGCGATATTCCACGACATGAGTGCTGGGCAAGCGCCCCGCGCGGCGCTCTGAATAGCCCAGCAGCCAGTTCATGTGGGGGTTGCTCCGGCTCATGCTCATCGACACATTCTCCCCTGGCAAGCATTGTGGATGTGTTTGCATTGTGCGCCAGAATGCTTCGGCGCGCAATTGAGCTTGTCTCAGGGCTGTTGTTGTCGGCTGGTGGGCGGAGCAACGGACAGCAAACGCTCTCGCAGCAGCGCCTCAGCTCTGCGCCGTAATCTCCAGGCCGACGCGCTCTGCGCGCGAGAAGCGACCCAGCAAGTCGAACATGCGCGCCAGCAGGCCGTACTTGCGGTTGAGCCGCGCTTTGACCAGGGGCGCTTGGTCAGGAGGCAGGACGCGGCCCTGAGCGCTGATCTTGGGGCCAGTGATCTCGCCGCGCACCGTACAAGGCGCGATCTCGACGTTCGGGTTGTTGCGCAAGCGCTTGACCTTGTAGCTGTTGGCTTGTGTCCAGACGTACAGCTTGTCGCCCTCGCGAGCAAACCAGACCGGCGTCGGCACGCCCTCGCCGTTGGCGCGGAAGGTGGTCAGGCTGATGTACTGCTCCTTGTCCAGATAGTCGAAGGGGTGGGCCATGATGGACAGCTCCTAGCGTTATGTGAGTTTTCGTCCATCATAGGTCGTGCGCGTTAGAAAGGCGTCAACTGGCGCGAGTGACGATGAGCAGGCCCAAGAAGATCGTCAGCGTGCCGATGACCTTGTACCACGAGAAGGTTTCACCCATGAATACGATGGAGAAGAGCATCACCAACACGAAGCTGCTGGCCATGAAGGGGTAGGCGAAGCTGAGTTCAAATTGCGTCATGGCCGCCATCCAGAACAGCGAGGCCAAGAAGGCCGCGGCGAAGCTAGAGATGACCCAGGGGTTGAG
This sequence comes from Anaerolineae bacterium, assembly GCA_025055175.1. Taxonomy (GTDB): domain Bacteria; phylum Chloroflexota; class Anaerolineae; order Aggregatilineales; family Phototrophicaceae; genus JAVQVU01. The sequence continues at coordinate 218,227 of JANWYT010000003.1, forward strand.
CAGCAGGCGCAGGATGAACAGCGCTTTCGCGCTCAGTTCTGGTGGGAAGTCGCCGGCCAAATCCACTTGCCATTTGATGACGATCTGGCCGTATACTGTCAGGAAGACTGTCATGGCGATGTACAAGAAGCCAATCCAGTTCACACGAACGCCTTTCTTCTCCTCAGAGCTAGGCTCAGCGCCGTGCGCTTCGTCTTGTGGAGCGGGGATGACGGACATGAGCGCGTATACCTATGGTCAACTCGTGCGAGGCCTCAACGACGTACTAAGATGGTGAAGTCGTATAGCTCGTAATCGTGTAGCAGGGCTACGTTGCGCGATAGCTTGCGCTTGCAGAAGCCGAACACGTCCTCTGGCAGGGGGTAGTACAAGTCGGCGCGCATGTACTCGGCATCGCTGTAGGCCGTGAGCGAATTGAAGGCCAGGCCGCGTGTACAAAAGCCCCACATTTGTTCGATGGTCGTCAGCATGTGCTGCTGCCAAGCGGCTTCGTCGGCGTTGATCTTCATGTTGAACAAACCAGAGCCGACGACGTAATCCACTTGCGGTACGTCGCTCAGCTGAGTCGTAAAGCGCGCCCAGTCCAGGCCAGCATAGACCTTGCGGGCTTCTGCCACCACCGCCTCGGTCATGTCGTAGCCGATGTAGGTCACATCCTGGTAGCCGCGCTCTTGTAGGTATCTGACTAGTGCGCCCCAGCCGCAGCCAAAGTCTAGCAAGCTGAAGGGCTGCGATGGATCGCGGACGATCTTCATCAGCTGGTCGAAACGGATGTGTTGCGAGGTCTCGTCCTTCCAATCGACGCCTTTGGCGCTAGCGCCATACTCGCTGATGGTCTTGTTGAAGTAGCGGCGCAGACCTTCTAGGGTCTCCTGAACGCTGTCGCTCATGGTGTTAGTCTCCTGTGATAGGGGCAGATGAATGGGTGAGGGCTTGACGCGGCGGAATGGTGGGACGCGGACGATCCTCGCCTGTGTCTCGACGGTAGACGCTGCGCACTAGGGTGTAGGGGCGCGGCTTGGTCTCGCTGAAGACGACGGATAGGTACAGGCCTATGATCCCCAATACAAAGATGACCAGACCACCCAAAAACCACATCGACACGATGACCGACGTCCAGCCATCAACCCCGCTGGTGTAGCCACTGAGGTACTGGCCAATCCACACCAGGATGAGCAGGCCTGTCGGCACGATCATGGCCAGGCCCAAGTAAGCGATGGCCACCAGCGGCTTGCTGCTCATAGCCGTGATCGAATAGACGGCCAACCACAGCTTCTTGCTCCAGGTGTAGCTAGAGACGCCCTTGAAGGTCTTTTCGATGGTGACGGGAATTTGCTTGTAACCCGTCATGGCCCATAGACCTTCAATCGAATAGAGGTCTTCTTGGTAGCGCAGCAGATCATTGACGTAGCGGCGCGTCATCAGGCGCGTCATCAGGATGTTCTGCGGCACGTCAAATTCGGAGAGGGCGCGCACCACGCGGTAGTATAAATCGCCGGGCAGGCGGCGCAGCAGCGGCCCCTGGCGCTGCTCCTGGATGCTGTAGACAGCGTCGGCTTCAGGATCGGCGGCCAGCGCGTCGTAGAACAGCGGCAGCGTCTCTGGCGCTTCTTCTAAGTCGCAATCGATCAGGAAAACCAGGTCGCCCGTGGTGTAGGCTAGGCCAGTCATGATGGCCTTGTGATGGCCGAAGTTACGCGTCAGATCGACGACGATGATGTTGACGTCGTCGTCAGCCAGGCGGCGCGCCACATGCAAGGCATCGTCGGGCGAGCCGTCGTTGACGATGACGATCTCGTAATCGGGGCTGATGGCCAACATGGCCGCGCGCATACGTTGGACGAATTCTGCAATGTAGGGCGCAGAATAGTACATGGTGGTGATGGCAGACAGCTTCATAAGAGCAGGTTGCCCAGCCGATAGGCGTACTCAAGATGACGAACGTCGCCATTCTACGGACAAAGCCCAACTTCCACAATGCTGCCTTTGGCGCTATCATTCGGCCCATGCTACCATCATCCCAAAAAGCCCGCTCCACTATGGCCACCCGTCGTCCTGCCAAAGTCGTCGCCATCATCCAATCCAACTATATCCCCTGGAAGGGCTATTTCGACATCATCCGCCGCTGCGACGAGTTTATGCTCTTCGACGAAGCGCAGTACACGCGGCGCGATTGGCGCAACCGCAACAAGATCAAGACGCCCAACGGTCTGTTGTGGTTGACGATCCCCGTCAATGTCAAAGGCAAGTTCACTCAGCGCATCGACGAGACGACAGTCAGCAGCACAGCTTGGGCGCAGGATCACCTCAAGTCGATCCGCTACAACTACGCCAAAGCCCCTTGCTTCGGCGAATATTTCCCCAAGATTGAAGCGCTCTACCAGCAGGTGGCCCAAGAAACGCACCTGAGCCGAATCAATTATGCGCTGCTGCGCGGCCTGTGTGATTTGATGGGGATCAAGACGCCACTCACTTGGTCAACCGATTACCAGTCTGAGCAGGGGCGCGTGGAGCGCGTGCTGAGCCTATGCTTGCAGGCTGGCGCGACAGAGTACATCAGCGGGCCATCGGCTAAAAGTTACATGGACGACGACCTGTTTGCGGCACACGGCGTCAAGGTGACGTACATGGACTACAGCCGCTACCCTGAGTATAACCAGCTCTATCCGCCTTTTGAGCATGGTGTGAGCATTGTTGACCTGCTGCTGCACGTCGGCGACAGGGCGCTGGATTACTTTCAGCCCTGGCCCTGAGTGCTGAGCCAGGCCTGAACAGCCTGTACGCCGCGCAGCTGGCGCACCAGCTCCGTTTGATCGGTGCTGGCTAACTCTACATCGGCGGCGGGAATGCCCAGGCTGTCCAGCCAAGCCGGAGCGCTGCCCGTCACGCGGTAGTCGCCGAAAGTCGCATCGAAGGGATAGCCCACGGCTTCGCCATAGACGCGAGCCAGGTCAGTCGAGACGTTGCCCTGGCAGTTCCCTGCGAAGACGCCGCGCGCGGCGGCGTGGTAGAATAGGGCGGCGCGCGGCTTCACCAACTCAATCAGCGCGCCCAGAGCCTGCGTCTCTGGCTCGGAGAAAGGCGCAGAGCCGGGGTTAGCTTGGCCGCCGAAGTACTCGGCGTCTTCTGACCAGCCGCAGCCCCAGTTGCGATTCAGGTCGACGCCATTGGCGTTCCAGCGCCCGCGTAAGTTTTGCCCCTGGGCTAGGCCGTCCACGTTCAGCACAGGGACAATCAGCAGCGTCAGGCCAGGTAGAACCTCGCCAGGGCGCGCACGGTAATGGTCGATCATCTCTTCCATAAGGCGCACCGTGTTGGCTTCGTAGCCTGCGTGGACGCCTCCGACTAGCAGCAGCACTCTCTCCCCTGTGCCGATCCGTTGGGCGATGAGGTCGCGGCCCTGGACGGAACGGCCAAAGCTAAAGCGTTCGGGCAGCGGCGTGGGCGTGGGCGCGAGGGTGACGGTGGCCGTGGGCGCGGGGAAAGGGGTGAAGGTGGGGGCAAGCGTAGCGCTGGGTCGCGCTTTGGGGCCGAGGGTGGGCGTGAGCGCAGGGCTGGGCGTAGGCGTCGGCGTGGCTGTCGGGCTGAGTGTGGCGCTGGCCGTCAGCGAAGGCACGAGGGTTGGCAGAGGTGGGCGTGGACTGCTGCACGCTGCCAGCAGAGCCAGCAAGACGAGCCATCTCATGAATCAACGTGCGGCCCTAGCTTTCGTCGGGCTGATCGGGATGGGGCTGCTGGCCGAAGAAGGTAATCAGGCGCACGATGTCGGCGCGCGCCACCCGCTCGTCGAAGCGCACGCGCGGCGGCGGCGCTTTCATGGCTCGCAGATCGTCATAAAAATCTTCCAGGCGACCTGTGCTGGTCATCATGTAGAGGTAGTGCGAAGTCAGCAGCTCTAGCGCTACTACGCGATAGCGCTCCAGCTTGGTCATCAGCACGCGATGAACGTAGTGCGCGGGGATGGTGGCTGGCACATATTTCCGACGAAAGGGACGCAGGAACAGGCGGTAGTTAGAGACCAGCGAGTCCAATTGCATGACGGATGGCGTCCAGCTTCCATGCTGGGTCTGTTGCATGATGACCGTCGTGTAGCGACCCAAGCGGCGCTCACCTTCCACGAGAAAATCTTTTTCGTCGATCAAAGTCCTTGCCCTTCGGCCTGCGCTCATCTTTTGTGGTTGATGGTCATTGTAAGCCACAACCAACTCGCACAGCGCCCATTGCGCTGCAAATCCTAGCGGATTTATAACGTCCTGACCATGCCCTGCTTGTGGAAGCTGGCCCGACGAGTCTATGATGGAAGCACGTCGTCACCTTTGACTCGTGGAGAGCGCCGTCGTATGGGAATCCAAGCCAGTGTCATGTGTCGCTGCTATGCTCTGGGCCAGACCAGCCCCTGCCCTTATCCTGAAGCCCTCCAGGCTGATCCTGCCGCCATGCCGTCGTTGCGCCTGGATTTTGACGACCTCGATGAAGCCGCCGAAGCGCAGGAACGCTTCTTGGCCTGGTTGGAGCGCTGCTGCCCGCACCCGCGCATGGAACAGCGCCGCGAATTCATCGCCAGTTGGCGCGGCTATCGTCGGTTCGTGGAAGCGCTAGAGCAGCTCGGCGAGGACGCCTTTCCTTTGCTTTATGAACAGCTCCCTGAGGGCCAGGACGGCGTTACTCCAGCAGAGCTGGCTCAGCCTATGCTAGAAGAGCTGGCCCAATTTGAAGCAGGCCAAACCAGCTTGCGCCAGATTGTGTTGTTTGACGACGAGCGCGGGCAAATCATCAGCATGGGCAGCGACGTGCTGAAGGGCGCGCTGGCCCTAGATCGCCTGACGGGCTACGACCTGGGCTTTGACGATCTGGGCTTCTTCGTCCGCGATCGTCTGGAACTCAATCGCCTGTTGTTCCGCGCGCGCCACGTGGAGCAGCGGTTGCTGAGCGCCGAGGACCTGGAGGTGGAATACATCGACCGCGATAGCGGCCAGAGCTTCCGCTGTCGCGCGGCCTTTGGCCCGCGCACCACCGACGCCGACGGCTTCGTGCGCATGGCTTTTCTGCGCTTCAGCGTCCAAGAACAGCCGATGGCCACAGGTCGTTTCGATTACATCCTCCAGCCGCTGCGCCGCATTTTGCAGGCCGCGCACGAGACGGGCCATCCCGTCCGTTGGCACTAGCGCCGCGCTAGGCCGAATCAGTCGGCTTTTGTAAGCCGTCCAAGTAGCCAGAAGCCCATTTCATGAAGTCCAGAGCGCTCTGTGGCGATTGCTCACCGCTCATCAGCTGGCGCTCCAGCGCATCTTCGCTGCGGATGAGCGAAGGCTTGCTGCGCCGCTCCGCCATGCGCGCCACCAGCGCCGCCAAGCCGCGCAGATTGGTGGCCATGACGTGGCGCACCTCTGGTGAGAGGCCGTCGCTGTGCGCTTCTAGCTCTGCATAGACCGTCGGCGTGTCCAGATCGATGGGATCGCCGTCTTCAGGATCGAAGGCGCTGGTCAGGGCTTGCAGTAGGCGAAAGGCCGAGTCTATCTCTTCGGCCCAGTCGGCTAGGCGGCGCTGGCCTAGCACGCGGCGCATGGCCAGCGCTGTGCGGACGATGGCTTCGAAGTCTTCCAGGCTCTTCTGGCTGTCTAGGGCGCGCTCTAGCTTTTGTAGTTGGCCTGTGTTGTACTGGCGAATTGTCTCGCGCCACCACTGGGCCAGAAGGTTGCGCAAGGCAGCACTCCATTGGGTGAGCTTGCGCAGGCGAGCCAGATCGCGTACGAGCTGTACCTCCCCAGCTTGAGTTGGTAGGTCGGCCAGCAAGCGGCGCAGGGCAGCCTTGCCCATCGCTTCGTTTTTGAGGATGCTGGCCATCTCCACCATGTGCCACAGAGCGCTGGGCGTGAGCTGGATGTCGCTGTGCTGACTGAGCAGGCGCGCCAAGTGTTCGATCAGCGACAGATCGCTCATGGGCCATTCGTGGTTGGTGAGGATGGCAATGTCGATATCTGCTGCCTGCTGGCTGTTGATCGTGCCGTCACTGACGAGTTCGCTCAGGAGCTGCACCACGTCCTGAGGCGGACGTTGGCTCTGCTCTAGGGCGCTGAAGATGAGACGCTCAAGCTGCTCATGGCTTTTGAGGCGGGTGGCCAAAGCGCGGAACAGCGCGTCGGCTTCATGACGTAGCGGCCAGGCCAGCAGCGCTTCCAAACCATCGTCCAACAGGCAGGCGGGGCGAGCCGCCAAGCGCAGCGCGATCTGTGACGGTTGAAAGTCAGGAGGCAAATTAGCTTGCGCCGAGAGGCGCTCAAATTCCCATAAGCTGCGCACCGCCGCTCCGCTCAGGCAAGGTTTAGCGAGTTGCAAGGCGCGGCTGAGCGTCAGCAAGAACAGCTCGCGCGACTGCTCAGCCAGCGCTTCGATGGCTGCCGTCTGCTGCTCGATCAGAGCCTGAGCAACTTGTGGTGGCAGGTTGGCCACCAATACTCTATCGCTCAGGAAGTCATCCACCAGGGACGGACAGCGGCGAACTGCTAGGGCCAGCAGCTCCGCCGCCAGCAGATGACCTTCTTGAGGATGATGAGCGCGGCGCGCCGAGGCGCTGAGCGCGGCGCACAAAATGTCGCCCAAGTCGAAGCGCGGCGGCTCGCGGACGATGAGGTTGAACCAGGCTAGCAGCTCTTGAGCGTCGCTGTGCAGGATGGCCAAAGACAGGGCGCGTTCGGCGGCGTGGTGCAGGCGCACTAACCAGGGTAGCTCAGCGTCGCCAAACTGAGGCGACTCTAGCAGACGCGCGCGCACGAATGAATACACCGCGTCCGGCTGATCGTCTTCGGCCTTTTCTAGGCAAGCCATCAGCGCCAGGTGGAGCTGGGGATCGGCGTCCATCGCGCGAGCGATGTACAGCGACCAATCGGCGCGCCGCTGCTGCAAGGTCAGCTTCAGCAGGCACTCGTAGTAGCGCTGCCGCCAACTCTGATGAGCAGGCGTGAGGCTATCCAGGGCGCGGATGATGGCTTCGGCATCCTGAGCTGTGCCATCCAAGACGGCCTGATCCAGGCGGTGGCGTTCCACCAAGCGGGCCAGGTCTTGGGCTAGGTGGGTATTGCTAGGCTGATTTCCCGCCAGATCGTCGAGCTGACGGCGCTCCTGAAGGAAAGCGTGCAGGTCGCCCTGCCACAAGCTGGCCAGATGGGCTAGGTAAGCGGTGAAGGGCGACGAGTCGGGCAGGCTGGGCCAGGTTTCTCCCCAGATGAGGACGGTGCGCGATGTCTCCATCACTCGATCACAGAAGGCCAGACGTGGTCGATGGGGAGGCAGACGGTTGGCGTGAGTGCAGAAGGTGAGGTTAGCGCGTTGAGGAGGGGGCAGCAGCAGGCGCAGGGCTTGTACCAGGGCTAGACGCTCGCTAGGCTGGCGTTTGCCCTGGGCATGACCGAAGACTGCCACGCCTTCGCCGTGCAGCGACCAACCCAGCAGGGCCAGCAGGCGCATAAAATCGCCGTCTGTTTGAGCCAGACCTCGACGCAAGGTTTGTAGCTCACGCTCGCTCGTCCAGCCTGAAACCTCATCCACCAGAGCCAGAGCAGCCAGTGGACTATCATCTTGCGGAAGCAGCAGCGGCCCGCTCAGCAGGGCCAGCAGCGGCTCTAGATCGCCCTGGAGCGGCAGCAGAGCTTCAACAGGCAGCAGTACACCTTCCAGCAGATAACCCTGTGTTTGAGCTTCAGCGCGTGCCAGCACATACATGCCTTCATGAGCGCGGATGATGGCCCAAGTGCGCGACTCGTGGCCCAAGCTTTGTGGCAGAGGACACAGCGGAACTTGCTGAGCGTAAATCTCGGCGTCGCGGCTCTCCAGATGGGGGGTATGAGCCAGCAGAGTCAGGGCAGCTGGCTCGGCGCTATCAGGATCAACGAAAGCCAGAAAACGATCCAGGGCAGGAGTCATGCGCGGTCTCAACCATACGCTCGGATAGGCCTTATTGTGGAACAGAGCCACATAGTTTGACAAGAGTTTGTGGCACGGGCACTAGCTCTGTTATGTCTGGTCTTCGGCTTCAACGTCGACCCACTCAAAATAGAGCAGATCGCCGATGTCGCAATTGAAGTAATCGCAGAAGCCCTCGATGATGTGAGCTTCGTATTTCCTCACCTCGTTGCGGATCCAGCTGGTGACGGTGTGGTGGGTCACACCTACGAAATCGGCTAGGTCTTTGAGCTTGATCCTGCGATTGAGGGCCTGTTCGCGGGCTTGAATGAGCAAGAGCAGCCGGTTTTTAAGGACACGTTTTTGCATAGCGGGTATCTAGGTTTTACTCTGGATGTTTTCTTGACGACTTTAGCAATTTAATCTATACTATACGATGAAGCGATTTGTTGAAAGGTTGAAAATGACCGACTCGCCCATCTTGCCTGCTTTCGCAGACGATGATCGCCCACTGCCCCTAATCGTCGCAGAGCGCTGGAATTTCGCTCTGGCTTATACATATCATGGTCAAGATTTGTACTACGCTGTGCAAGATTGGATGCGTGGTCTAACAGGTGAAGCGGATACGCGCTATCTTATTTCCAAATTTAAGAAGACTGAGGCAGGCCAGCAGATGTGGAGTTCAATTCAACGTCTGCCCTACAAGGCCAGCGATGGTAAGACCTATCAGCGCGATTACGCGACGGATCGTGGGCTGTATCTCATCGCGCAATACCTGCGCGTCAAGCAAGATCGTCCCATGCTGGATGAAATTCGGCGTTTTCTAGCGGCAGCAGGGGTGTTTGTCGACGAAGTGCGGCGCGAGCCAGAGAAACTGGTCGATGCCATCGTCATCAATCCTGATAAGCTGCTAGAAGCTTTCATTGAGTATCATCGCAAGCGCGGCAAGGACGACCACTGGATTCAAATGCGTATCGACAGCAAGATCAAGCGCAGTCGCTTCACAGCGGCGTTGGCAGAATTCGTGCGCGACGTGTTGACGCCTCGGCATTATGCCACCGCGACTGACGACATTTACAAAGGGCTGTGGGGGCGCACTGCCGCCGCGCTGAAACGCGAGCTGAACGTCAGCACGGGTAGCTTGCGCGACTACCAACCCACGCTCGCGTTGCACTATCAGGGCATCGCAGAAGAAGTATGCGCACAGAAAATTGGCGCACGCGAGGAGCTGTGGTGGGAAGAAGCGCGCGAGATTATCCGCCAAGTGACGATCATCATCGGCAGGCAGGCGAGAGAAACCAGCGAGCTGCTGGGCCAGGATTTGGCAACCGGGAAGCCTCTTTTGAGCCGATGAGTCATGGCCCTATTTGGCGCAGCCGCATCAGAAAGTCCACGCTTTGTAGGCGGCGTTCTAGCAAGAAGCGTAGATAGGCCAGCATGAGCCGTTCTGCGTCGCGGTGCAATGCTTCGCTGATGGCTAGGTCAGCCACTTGCTTGTAGGGACTGCGCTGGAGGTGGCGCAGCAACTTAAGCGTGCCGAGCGGCAGGGGCAGCAAGTGAGGCGAAGGCGTGGCGCTGTGCGGCGCAACAGCTCCCCCCTCAATCAAGCTGAAGAACTGGTCTTCGGGCAGGACTGGCGCGTGACTGACTACGCACTCATGGAGCTGCGGACGGAAGCCTACCGCGTCCAGCAGACGTAGCTCATACCAACGGGTCACGCGCCGCAGGTCAGAATCGACGCACAAGCGCGCATAGGTCTCGTCTAACAGGTGGAAGAGCGCCGCCTGGTGATCTTCGTCGGTCAAGACGAAGCGATCCATCAGCTCGGTGACGTAGGCTGCATACGCGCCGCGCTCCAGGTCTTCGCGCAGGGGCAAGTACGGCTCAAGGACTTCAGCCTGCGTCAACACATCTAGGCTGCGGCCCAACGTCACCAACACATCAACTTTGGTGAACAGCTCCACGTGGCCGCTCTTGGCGCTGTCGGGTTTGCGCGCGCCTTTGGCTACCACGTCGCTCTTGCCCTGCTGAGCGGTGAAGATGGTCAGCAGACGATCCGCTTCGCCGATGTCGCGGCGCTTGAGGATGAGTGCAGCGGCGCGGTAACTGCGCAAGCGAGACATAGGAATAGTTCCAAGCTCAAACTTGAGAGGACGGAAGGCTATCATCGTATGCTATAATTGCGGCAAAAACCACTGTCAGAAAGTTCGGTATGAGCGCTCACCTGTCTTCTATACCTCCCAAACTGCAAGACCTCCTGGACGACTTCGCCTTCATCAGTGATCGCACCCAGCGCCAAGATTACCTGATCGACCTGGCTGACAAGTTCTCTAGCGTGCGCGTGACGCCCGACATCGCTTCACGGCCCTACGACGAGTCGCACCGCGTGCCAGCTTGCGAGTCCGACGCCTTCGTCTGGGCGCAGGAGAACGCTGACGGGACGCTGAACTTCCGCTTCGATGTGCTGAACCCTCAGGGCCTCTCAGCGATGGCGGTCTGCTCTGTCTTAGGGGAGGCGTGCAGCGGCGCGCCGCTGGCTCAGGTGGCTGCCATACCCAGCGACATCGTCTTCACCCTTTTCGGCAAAGACGTGTCGATGGGCAAAGGGCAGGGCCTGATGGGGATCGTCAACATGGTGACTTACGAAGCAAGGCGGCGCTTGCAGGCCGAGTCATGAGAGGACAAGTCAGCACTAAGCCGATTGCCTTTGTCACCTATCAAAGTCCACCCTACTTAGGCGACAGCGAAGCCCTGTTGGCTGAGCCGCTCAAGGAGCGCGGCGTCGCCGTGGAGTTGGCTTCTTGGGACGACAAGCAAGTCCCCTGGGAGCGCTACGCAGCGGTCATCGTGCGCTCCGTCTGGGACTATCACCAGCGCGTCGGCGATTTCAATAAGTGGCTCAAGCGCTTGGAGGACACCCAGGCGCGCGTCTTCAATCCGCTGCCTGTGCTGCGCTGGAACATGGACAAGGTATATCTAGAACAGCTCCAGAAGCTAGGGGTCGCCGTGCTGCCCACCGAGTGGCTGCCGCGCGGAGCGTTCGCTTCTCTTGAGAAGACACTGGCGCGCATGGAATGGCCGCAGGCCATCGTCAAGCCCACCATTGGCGCTGGCGGAGACGATACCTGGCTGGTGACGCTGGAGGACGCCGAGAAAGACCAGGCGCGCTTCGAAGACCTGCTGACGCGCAGTGGCGTCATGGTGCAGACGTTCGCGCCACAGATCGTCCAGGGCGAGTGGTCGCTGTTCTACTTCAACGGCGTCTATAGCCATGCTGTCCTCAAATTTCCTCCGCCAGGCCAGTTCTTCGTCCATGAACACCGAGGCGGCTCAGCCCACGGCGTTCAGCCCCCTGCTGCCATCATCCGCCAGGCTAGCGCCATCCTGCGCCTAGCCTGCCAGCTTAACCGAGCTGTGCCGCTGTATGCGCGGGTGGACGGCTTCGTCACCGCCGGTCAATTGGTGTTGATGGAACTGGAACTGATAGAGCCTTCGCTCTACTTGGAATGCGTGGACGACTACGCCATCGAACGTGCCGCCGACGCCATAGCGAGCGTAGTCTTGACCTCATGACGACGGTTCGTTCGCCGCAACCCATGCGCGCCTGGGGGCAGACGACTGTCTATGGCCATCTGTTGGTGGCGATGACGGCGCACAGCGTGGCCTTCGTCGGGCTGTACGACGGCGCGCAAGAAGCTCAAGCCGATCTGCGCACTCATCACCCGCAGGTCACCATCACTCAAGATGAGGCGGTACGGAGCCTGATTGAAGCCATCATCGGCTATCTGGAAGGCTATCGACCCGTCCCTGACCTGGCCCTGGACATCCAGACGACGACCTTCCGCTGGCGCGTCTGGTATGAACTTCGGCGCATTCCGCGTGGGCAAGCCCGCACCTACAGCCAAGTGGCAAAGGCCGTCGGTCAACCCCAGGCGGCGCGTGCAGTAGCCAGCGCCTGTGCCAGCAACCCGCTTGCCATCCTCATCCCCTGTCACCGCGTCATCGGCAGCGACGGCAGCTTGCGCGGCTATCGCTGGGGCGTGGCGCGC
>JANWYT010000002.1 GCA_025055175.1 Anaerolineae bacterium
CACTTCTGAGGCTACTGTCGAAGCGACGGCTGAAGCCACTCCTGAGGCGACAGTCGAAGCGACGGCTGAAGCCACTCCTGAGGCGACTGTCGAAGTGACGCCAGAAGCCACTCCTGAGGCGACGGTCGAAGCGACGCCAGAAGCCACTCCTGAGGCGACGGTCGAAGCGACGCCAGAAGCCACTCCTGAGGCGACAGTCGAAGTGACGGCTGAGGCGACGCCAGAAGTCACCCCTGAGGCGACAGTCGAAGTGACGGCTGAGGCGACGCCAGAAGTCACCCCTGAGGCGACGGTCGTTGCTGTTCCCCTGCCCATTGAAATTAAGACGATTGTAGAGATTGCCAGCGACGATCGCAATTTCACAACGCTGGTCGCTGCGGTTGTGGCAGCTGATCTGGCCGAAACACTGAGCAGTGGCGAGTTCACCGTCTTCGCGCCTACGAATGAAGCTTTCAGCGCTGCGCTGGCTAGTTTAGGCCTGACGCTGGATGAGCTAGTCGCTCAGCCTGAGTTGCTGCGCAGCGTCTTGACCTACCACGTCATCGAAGGCGCTGTGACTGCTGAGACCGTCTTGACGCTGGATGGCCAAGAAGTGACGACCGTCAACGGCGAGGCAATCCGTATCAGCATTGAAGACGGCGCGGTGGTCTTGAATGACAGCGTGCGCGTGGTGACGGCGGACATCGTAGCCAGCAATGGTATCATTCACGTCATCGATGGTGTACTGCTACCACCCAGCCTGAGTGCAGCTGAAGCTACTGCTGAGCCTCAGCCCACTGCGACGGCGACGCCGCGCCCCACCATGCGTCCTACTTCAACTCCGCGACCCACCGCTACGTCCACGCCGCGTCCGTGAGGCTGATCGTCGGCAATACCGTATAATCAAAGGGTGGCCTGTTGCCACCCTTTTGAGTCCTACTCAGGGAGATGAAATATGCGCCTAGTCTGGTTGATGTTGGCTGGTTGTGTGCTGAGTCTGGGCCTGATACGAGCTGATGAAGCGCCGCTGACTACCAGCGCCCATCGCCAAGCTGTGCTTTTCGCTGGCCCAGGCGAAACGCACCCTCAATTAGGCCTTTTAGCGGCAGGCCTGGAGGTGCAGCTCGTGGCTCGCAACCAGGCAGGGACTTGGCTCAAAGTGCAGCGTCTGGGCCGTGATGGCCAAGTGGCCCAAGAGGGCTGGCTCATCAGCGGCCTGTTGAACATGCCTCCTGACTTGCGCTACAGCAACCTGCCGGTTGCAGACCTGCCCGACGCTGTGCCGCAAAATGTGCGCAGTCGATCTCTGCGCCGCTTGTACGCTTATCCTGTCTTGCCCGTCTTTGATAAGGGTATGCGCGCTGTCTATGAGCGTGGTCAAGCCTTAGGACGCCGCGCCGACACCTTCACCAAAGTCGGCGACAGTGTGAGCGCTAGCGGCATGTACCTTGAGCCGATGGCTCAGGGCAATCATGTGCTAGGCCCACACGATGATTTAGAAGCCGTCATCGCCTACTACGGCCCACAGGCTTCGCCTAGCGTGGCAGCGCAGGTCGGTTTGACCAGCTATGCTATCTTCGATCCCTTCTGGGCAGCCCAAGACCTTTGCCAACCCAACGAAACGCCTTTAGCTTGCGAGTACCGCCTTAAGAATCCTGCGCTAGCCTTTATCCTATTTGGTGCGAACGACGCGCGTCACATGACGGATGTTCAGTACGACGAGCAGCTTCGTCTGATCGTCGATGAGACGCTGAATGCTGGCATTGTGCCGATTTTATCCACCTTTAGCGTCCATCCTGAGGATGATCTGTGGTGGCAGAAAATCAACTTGAATCTGCGCATTGTGGCTTTAGCTGAGGAGAAGCGGCTGCCGCTCATTAACTTCTGGTCGGCGGCGCGTATTTTACCCCAGTATGGCCTGGATCAGGATCGGGTGCATTTGTTGCAGACAGGCTTCGGCTACCTGAAGTATGATAACTTCTCAGAGAGCTGGTACGGAGCGGCCTTGCAGAATCTCCTGGCGCTCCGCACCTTGCAACTCTGGCAGAAGTTCTTGCTCACTCCACCGTGACGGATTTGGCCAAGTTGCGCGGCTGATCCACGTCAGCGCCGCGCAGCGCCGCAATGTGGTAGGCCAGCAGTTGGAGCGGCACAACGCTCACAATCGGACTGAGGAGCGGCGGGGCAGGAGGCAGTTCAAGCACGTAATCGGCCTTGTGGCGCATCGCCTCGTCGCCCTGCGTGACCAGAGCGATGACGATGCCGCCGCGCGCTTTGGCCTGCTCAACCTGGCTCAGCATTTTCTCGTATACGTTGTCCTGCAAAGCGATAGCCAACACGGGCATTTGCTCATCAATCAGAGCAATAGGCCCGTGTTTCATCTCGCCTGCCGGATAGCCTTCAGCGTGAATGTAGCTGATCTCTTTGAGCTTGAGCGCGCCTTCCAGGGCGATCGGATAGTTAATGCCTCGTCCCAGATAGAGGAAGTCGCGGAATTTATAGAGGTGTTGAGCCAGCGCTTCTACTTGGCTGTTAATTTCCAGAGTACGTCCGATTAAGTCAGGCAGGCGGGCGACGTCCTGGACGTATCGGCGGCGCTGGGCGCTGCCGAGCGTGCCGCGCAGCTGGCCTAGATAGAGAGCCAACAGGTATTGATCGACAATGCTGGTGGTGAAGGCTTTGGTTGACGCGACGCCAATCTCTGGCCCAGCGTTCATAGTCATGCAACCGTCGGCAATGCGCATGGCTTGGCTGCCTATGGCGTTGACGATGCTCCAGATTTTAGCGCCCTTGCGACGCGCTTCTTCTATGGCTGCCAGCGTATCAACGGTCTCGCCGCTCTGGGTGATGGCCAGGACAGCGGTCTGCTCATCCAAGATCGGATCGCGGTAGCGGTATTCGCTGGCGTAGTCTACTTCTACCGTCAGACGGGCCATGTGTTCAATGAAGAACTTACCCACCAGGCCGCTGTAATAGCTCGTGCCGCAGGCCACCGTCACTACGCGCCGCAAAGCGCGGGCCTGCTCGGCGGTCAGGTTCAGTTCTGGTAGGTTCACCAGGCTGTGTTCAAAGTCGATCCGACCGCCGATGGTGTCTGTGATGCTACGGGGCTGGTCGTAGATCTCTTTCTGCATGAAGTGCTTGTATTCGCCCTTCACAGCGCTGACAGGATCATACGGCACGTGATGGATAACGCCTTCGACAGACTGACCTTCCAGGGTTTGCAGGCTCACGCCGTCGGCACGGACGGTGGCCATTTGGCGGCTCTCCAGGAAGATCATGCGGCGCGTGTGTTCCAGAATAGCAGGTATGTCGGAGGCAATGAAGTTCTCGTCTTGGCCGAGGCCTATGGCTACGCCGCCGGCATTGCCAATGCGCACCGCCACCAGGCGGTCGGGTTGATGGCGCGAGAAGACGACGATGGCATGAGCGCCGCGCAGGCGTAGCACAGCCTGGCGCACTGCTTCGCTCACGTCGCTCACGCCGCTTTGGTAGAGGCGCTCTACGAGCTGTACGATGACCTCGGTATCCGTCTCTGAGCGGAAGACGACGCCTTCAGTGCTGAGTTCGTCGCGCAGTTCTAGGTAGTTCTCCACAATGCCATTGTGGACGACGACGAAATCGCCTCTCATGCTCAGATGAGGATGAGCGTTGTGTTCAGCAGGTGCGCCGTGCGTGGCCCAGCGCGTGTGGCCAATGCCTAGACAACCCTCCAGAGGCTGCATGGCGACTTTGGCCCGTAGGTTGGCCAGCTTGCCCACGTCGCGGCGTATGTCAATCCTGTCGCTGTTCAGGACGGCGACGCCTGCCGAGTCGTAGCCGCGATATTCCAGCTTGCCTAGGCCGTCTAGAATAAGTGGGGCGGCGGATTGACCCCCGATATAACCGACAATGCCGCACATAAGCGCGCTCCTTGCTTTTGGCTGTGATGGTTGCAGTGTTAGGCGAACGCCAGATAGTGCGTGCTGGCGTTTTCAACGTCGCTGTAGCAACCCCGATACTGAGCGAATTCGTCAGGAATGGCAAGGGCGAGTTGATACATAGCCTCGCGCGTCATGGCGGCGCGCGTCTCCTTGTTCAAGCGTTCATCCTGGCCCAGCACGAAGCGGAAGGGCCTGCCGAAGTGAATCTGAGCTTGCAGGCGACGCAAGCGGCGCCAGCGTTCGCGCCAGTCATGCACACCGACCACAGCCGAAGGTACAACAAGAGCATTCGCTTTGCAGGCTACATAAGCCAGTCCATCGCGGCCTACGCCCAGCCCCTGTTTGTTGCGCGTGCCTTCTGGTGCAATCATAATGAGCTGCTTGGCTCGAAGAAGTTCTATGGCAGCGTTCAGCGCTACGCGATCTGGTTCGCCGCGCCGCACCAAGATGTTGCCCCACAAGCGATTGACGAGGGCCACTGGCGGGTTATGGCGCGTCTCGTGCTTGGCCATCGAGATGACGTAGCGGTGGCGGACGACCAGCGTCAGCAAAGCCGGGTCAATCCAGGTGATATGATTCATCATCAGGATAGCGCCGTCTTGCTGCGGCACGCGCTCAGCATGGAAGACCTGGACGCGCACTAGCCAATAGGCGGCGCAGGTGAGCCAGCGGTGTAACCAGCGGCGTCGCTGATCGTAAAGGGCTTGTTGGGCCAGCATATCAGAGACAGATGCCGCGGCATACATGTCGTCCCTCGTCTTTAAGACTCGCGCTTGGGCTTGGCTGATGGCTTGCTGATTCGGCGGTTGGTGGAAGGCTTGTTCGCAGTCCCTCGGTTGAGGGCTGATTTTCGAGCGTTAGGGCGTTTGTGGCTTCTCCCTGGAGTCTGCTTGGCTTGGTCGTCGTTCATCAGGCGCAGGCGCGGCTGGGTAGGTTTCATGCCTTGCGGGATGACCAGCGGCGGACGAGGGATGCGCCGATGACGGCGTATGTAGCGGACTTCTTCGGCAGGCCTCATCATCAGCTCAACCTCATCCATCGTGAGCTGCACCCATGCCCCGCGCTCCAGCGTGCCTAGCCCAAGCTGACCAATGTGCGTGCGCACCAAGCGCGCCACTGGGTAGCCAAAGGTAGTGGCAATGCGCCGAATCTGACGCTTGCGGCCCTCCAACATGACGATACGGATCAGGGTTTGCTGCGGCGTACTCTCCATGATGCGAATGTAGCAGGGCGCAGTGCGCGAGTCGTCCAGCCAAACGCCGTCCATCCAGCGTTCAAAGACTTCTGCTGGCGGATGACCATACAGCCAGACCTTGTAAGTCTTGGTGTGTTCGTAACGCGGATGAGCTAGCTTATTGGCGGTCTCGCCGTCGTTGGTGAGGACGATTAGCCCCTCGCTGTCGGCGTCCAGCCTGCCGATGGTAAACAGGTGGCCATGAACGGGGATGTATTCGCGCACGGTGGGGCGATCATCACCAGGCGGAGCATCGTTGGTGCTGAGGACGTTTTTAGGCTTGTTGAGAGCATAGTAGCGTGGTAGATAGTCATCAGGCCGAATACGCTGGCCATCGACGCGAATTTCGTCTTCGAAGGGGTCGGCCTGGTCGCCGAGTTGGGCGATTTTGCCATTGAGAGTGACGCGGCGCTGTGCGATGAGTTCCTCGCAGGCGCGCCGCGAGCCAATGTCGGCGCGGGCCATGAGTTTCTGTAGGCGTTCTTTCATGAAGTTTTCCTTGTGGTTGTGCGTCATCTCGACGGATCAGCCGAGAATCCTAGCAGAAAGCACCCTACGAAAACAGAGCTAGACCTTGCGCGAGACGCGGAACTGCAAAGGGATACCCAAGAGCAGGCGCGTTTGAGCTTGCAAGGTCGGGATGGCCAACACGATCAACGATAACAGGGGCAGCAGCGGAAAACTCGCTAGCGTCCAAAGCGCCTCGCGCAGGGTTAGAGGACGAGTGCGTGGTGGACGCACGCTCACATCCAGCAACCAGTAAGAAAATCCAAGCACGACGACTAGTGCGCCGCTTATGCTGATGATGATCCAGACCGGATTAGCGATGAGATTAGCAGCAGCGTCGGCTAAGCCGACCTGAGGATTGCTGAGGACGAGGCCCAGGTTGACAGGCCCAAGCGAGGGATGGAGGATGAGCGGTAATTGTGATCCCAGAGTGAGGATGATCCAACCAGCGCCTGCCAGCAAAATGTCGTGGGCAATGCGCAGCAGCAGGCGAAAGCTACGCCAGAAGTTAACCTCTGGATGGTCAATGATCTTGGCGATAGTGTAGCCTACTTCCTTGCTGCCCCAGGCATGACGCAGCGTTTGACGGTAACGTTCACGCAGCTCTTCGATGACGTTCTCGCCGACAGTAGCATCGGCCATGAAGGGCAGCATGATCGGCTCTAGCGTGACCTGACCACCTTTGGCGAAGTAGGCCTTGATGAACATGTGCCATTCATCGGCGATGACGTCGACATCCCAATAGCCGCTGCTCTCCAGCAAGCGCAGGCTGAGCGAATACGACGACATAGGCAGAGCTTTCCACCAGGGTGCCGCCAAATAGGCCAATTCAAGCGCCGTTGAGTAGGCGTTGACGACCCGCAGCAGCGGATTGATGTCCCAGATGTTGCCATGATAGCGGATAGGCGCTTGCCAGAAGCGCAGGTCGCGCTTAGGATCGTTGGCAAACAGACAGGTCAGGGCTGCGAAATACTGTGGATGCCAGCGCGTGTCGGCGTCCATGGTTGTCACGCACATGTAGTCTGGGTTACAACCTAGTTCTTCGACAACGACGCGCCGCACCCAGCGTGCTGCCCAAGCTTCGTTGGCCGATTTACACTGCATTTCGCCAGGTAGGCCGCGTGGATGGACAGTGTAATCCAGCAGCCTGAAGCGGCCTTCGTATTCGCGCACTAAGGTTTCAGCCTTCTCAGCACAGTTGGCCTCGGCAGCCTCCATCGCTAGGACAACTATCAACCGCTCAGACGCTTCGTGCTGAGCAGCTAGGCTGTCCAGAGTGCGACGTAGGACGCTCATCGGCTCTTTGTAGTTAGGGATGATGACGATATGAACCACTGCCTCCCAGGGCAACGAGTCTGCGTGGCGCTCGCGCTCGTAGCGAGCGCGCCAATCAATCTGTTCCCATTGACGGATCAGGCGCAGGCCGCGCAGGTTAGCCAGACCTGCAATCAGAAAGCGCACGGAGGAATAAAAACCGAGCAGCGCAGCGATCGTCAGCAGCACTTGGGGGAAAGCGACAGCGCTGACAATACAAAACAGCAACGCCAGCCAAGCTGCGAAGCCAGGTAGACCGTCTAACACTTGTTCTGGGATGGGGGTTGGTGGTAGGCCACCGAGTGACCACCCAACGCCTAGCTGCGTTTTGTTACGACGTTCGCCAGTGGAGCGATACGGCACGTTGAGGCTTTCCTGCGCTGGTTGAGTGTCGCGAGTAGCATAGCACACCCCCGCTTGGCGAAAAAGATTGGTTTGGCGTCTATCGATCTTTTGGTTAGAATATTCGGCGTGTCGCGCAGAGTGCGACAACTATCCCTAACTTTTGTGGAGCGTCCTCATGGAAGCACGGATTCTCATCATCGAAGATGACGAAGAACTGGCTCACCTGTTGCAGCTTGACTTGGAGCGCCTGAGCTACAGCGTTATACTCGCGCGCAATGGTCTGGAAGGTTTGCGCCTACACCAAGAAACTAGTCCTGACCTGGTTATGCTGGACGTCTCCCTGCCCATGATGGATGGACTGACGGTGTGTCGACGCTTGCGTGAAGTCTCCAGCGTGCCGATCTTGATGATGACGGCCCACGCCGTCAGCGAACAAGATATTGCTGAGGGGCTGAACCGAGGAGCGGACGAATATATGCTCAAACCGCTAGGGCGCGTGGAGCTTCATGCCCGCATCAAGGCTCTCATCCGCCGCGCGCGCCTGGTAGAAGAGAGCAATCAGTCCATCTATTTGTTCGACGATGGCTATCTGATAGTGGACTTGCGCGCACGCCGCGTGACGGTTCAGGGTCAAGAAGTGCGCTTGACCCCAACCGAATTCAAGCTACTGACGACCTTCATTCGTAGGCCTGGCGAAGTCCTCAGCTTCCAGCAACTTTTAGAGATTGTGTGGGGGCCGGAGTACACGAGCGAACATCACTACCCACGCATTTACGTTTCTCACCTGCGGCGCAAGATAGAGCCTGACCCGCGTACACCCACTTACATTCACAACGAATACGGCATAGGCTATCGCTTCGTGGGTCGAGTCAGAAGTTAGGCTTTACCTTTTGTGCCCTTGACGCCGCGCAGAGCCGCTACGCTGAGCAGATTGGTCTTGTAGTCGTAGATATTGCGGCGCTTATCAGCATGAGCGCGCTGCGCCAGGTCGATCAGCCGATCTAATAGCGCGGCAGGCTGGAGGCCGCTGGCCTGCCACAGATAAAAAGCTAGCGAGCCAGGCATGCTGTTCATCTCGTTTAGATAGACTTCGCCTGTCGTGGGCTTGACCAGGTAATCTATACGCACAATCCCACGACCATCAACGGCGCGGAACGCTTCTAGCGACATGTGGCGAATGCGCTCAGTCAGGGCTTCGTCTAGCGGCGCAGGGATAATACGAGAAGCGCTCTTCATGCCTTTGCTGCCGCGCAGATACTTGTCTTCGAAGCCCAAAAAGTCGCTCCAGGCCAAAGGTTGCTCCAGTACAGAAACCTCTATCTCGTTTTCATAACCAATGACCGAGCAGTTAATTTCGACGCCATCCACGACAGCTGGCTCAACCAGGGCGCGCCGATCAAAATTGATAGCGATGTCCAGACTCAAGCGCAACTGTTCGGCGTCGTCGGCTTTGGCCACGCCAATGCTGCTGCCCAGTGTGGCGGGTTTGACGAAAGCAGGTAGTTCAACTTTGTCCAAAATCTGCGCCAGCACAACGTCAGAATCCAGACGCCAGGTACTGCGCGTCACCGCTACTTCATTCAAGACAGGAATTCCATGCTGGCGCAAAACCTGCTTGGTCATCAGCTTATCGTTGCTCAGGGCGCTGGCCAGCGTACCAAAGCCCACATAGGGGATGTCTGCCAGCTCAAACAGCCCTTGCAGCGTGCCGTCTTCGCCATGCGAGCCATGCACTGTTGGGAAAAGCACATCTAGGCGCTTAATCTGCGGCTTGGTGAATACGCTTTGAGGTATAGGATTGAGGATGAGGCCATGATGGCGCACATCAGGCGACAGCAGAACAGAGACGACGCCCTTTTGTCGATGGACGCGCTCGTCTTTGAAGGCGTTCAGATCGCGTAGCGCCTGACCGCTGTACCATTTGCCTTCTCGGCTGATGTAAATGGGGACGACCTCATAACGTGATTCATCGAAGGCCTTCATCACTTGCTGCGCAGTGACAATGCTCACGTCATGCTCAACGCTGCGTCCTCCGAATATGACGCCCACCGTTGTTCTGCGACTCGCGCTCATCTCACTCCTCTGTTGTGTTGCTGCTGGTCACTAGGCTGCGCACCAATACTTTGTCAATGCGCCGTCCATCCATATCGACCACTTCAAAGATCATCGATTGCCACTCGAACGAATCACCTACCTGTGGAATGCGCTGAAGCTCTGACAGGACGAAGCCGCCCAGCGTCTCGTAGTCGCGCTCTTCTTCTATTTTGCAGGTGGGGAAGTAGTCTTCTAGGCGGTAGATAGGCAGCGTGCCATCAAAGAGCCATGAGCCATCAGGCCGCTGCACAGCCTCGCGGTCATCGTCTTCTGCGTCCATGTCTTCAATTTCACCTACAATCTCTTCTAGCAAGTCTTTGATCGTCACCAAGCCGTGAATGTCGCCGAACTCGTTGATGACCAAAGCCGTATGAATGCCAGAAGTCCTGAAACGCTGCAAGACTTCGGACGCAGCAACGTTCTCCGGCACATAGAGGGGTGGGTGCATGGCGGCGCGCAAGTCCAGCGGCTTGCGCTGAATGAGCGCTGGCACGAGGTCTTTCAGGCGGACAATGCCCAGCATGTTGTCTACGCTGCCTTCGCAGACAGGATAGGTAGAATGAGCAGCTTCGCTCAGGATTTGGTAGATGGCTTCGTCGTCATCGTTGACATCCAGCCAAACAATGTCCTTGCGTGGCGTGACTAGGCCACCAATGCGCTGATCGTCTAGGCGGAACATGGCTTCAACCATCTCTTGTTCGCGAGCTTCAAAGACGCCGCTGCTCGCACCTTCGCGCAACAGCGACAACACTTCACCTTCAGTGACAGCTGGGCCTTCTTGTTGGTCGATTCCTAGCAAGCGTATAATGAGACCAGAAGATTGGCTGAGCAACCACACTAGCGGAGTCGCCAGCTGAGAGACGAAACTCATCGGGCCAGCTACAAAACAAGCGATAGCTTCAGCATTTTGCAAGGCCAGGCGCTTGGGGACAAGTTCGCCAACCACTAGCGACATGTACGTAATGCCGATGACGATGAAACCTGCGCTGAGCGTGAGGGCTAGATCACCTAAGATCGGCTGCAGAGCGCGTGCCAATGGCTCGGAGAGCGCTGCGCCGCCGAAGGCGCCAGCCACAATACCGATGAGCGTAATCCCAATTTGCACCGTCGAGAGGAAGCGGTCTGGGTTGGTCGCCAGCTCCAGGGCTATGCGCGCCTGGGCATTCCCCTGATCGGCCAAGTCTTGCAGGCGTGCGCGTCGCGCCGAGACAATGGCCATCTCCGACATGGCGAACACGCCGTTTAGGATGATGAGGCCCAGGATGATGAGCAATTCTGTCATGGTGTGTTGCGTGACCTCAGTAGGTATCGGGCAGATCGTTCATGAAGAGTATGGTGTCACCAGCACTCAGATGGCTTTTATACCAATCTAAGGCTTCGCGAATGCTCTCAAAGACGATCACTCGCTCGCGCGGGAAGGTGGTGCTGGCGATACCCTGCTGAATGGGCGTAGTCTGCTTATGACCAATCAATAGGATGTCGCTGGCGTGCTGAGTCAGCAGTACCCCTAGCTTGTGATTCTCTTGATCGTGTAGGTGGCCCAGCTCGACCATACCAGGTGTGACGACGACTCGTCGTCCCGTCTGATAAAGCGACAGCACCTCCAGGGCGCTCACTACGCCGACGGGATTAGCGCTGTAGGCGTCGTTGATGACGGTCACGCCGCGCTCATCCACTTGGCGCACCAAGCGACTCTCGGCAGGGGCGAGCGTGCGTACGCGCTGAGCTACATCCTGTAAGCTCATGCCTTCATGGACGGCGACTGCTGTTGCTAGCAGGATGTTGAGGACGTTGTGGCGGCCCACGACAGGAGTTGTGAAGCTGATCTGCTCTCCGCTGGCCAAGTCGGTCACGTCGAAGCTCAAGCCGAGTAGGCTCTCTCGGACATTCTGAGCTAAGAAGCGCGGGCCATCGGGAATGGCGCGGGCTTCTTCTAGCGTCAAGGTCGTGCTGACAGCGATTCGGTTTTGCGGATATCCGCGCTCGTACATGGCGCGCACATAGGGGTTGTCATAATTGAAGACTCCCAACCCCTGCGGCTTCAGCGCCTTGATGATCTCGTACTTGGCGATAGCGATATTCTCCAAGCTGCCGAAGCGCTCCAAGTGCTGTGGGCCGACTTCGATCACAATGCTGATGTCTGGCGGCGTTAGATTGCAGATACGAGCAATCTCGCCGGGGATATACGCGCCCATCTCGCAGATGAAATACTCAATGCTATAATCGTCGGCGACGTCGTTGTTCAGGGCAATGCAGACGCCCATCATCGTGTTGTAGCTCTTGGGGGTGGCGTAGGTCTTGTAGCGCCCGTTCAGGATGTCGCGCAGGTAGTTCTTCGTGGTCGTCTTGCCATAGCTGCCCGTGATACCGATCACTTTAGGCTGGACTTCGGCCAGGACGCGCCGCGCTTGCGCGATGAAACGCTGCCTGAACAAGGCTTCAACAGGAGTCATAGCCAGGTTGCCCAAGATCAGCCACAGCGGCGCCCCCAACAGTAGAGTCAGGCCCAATAGACCCGTCCCGCTAGCGCGCAGGCGATCGCTCTCGGTAGAGGTAGCCAGCAGGGCTATGCCCAGCAGAGCCAGCAGTCCAGCCAGACTGAAGGCTGCCGCCAGCAGACGCCTAGCACGCGCAGTCGCGACGAAGCCCTTCTTGATCTCTTTCTCTGGCGGAGGCTGCACGCCCACTAGCGCTGCCAGTAGCGCTGCAACGTAGGGAATGGCACTAAACCCTTCAGGGATGGTATCGCCTAACAGACCCAAAAGCACTCCAAAGGCGCAGGCAGCGATGGGGCGCAAAGGCAACCAGCGTTCACGCTCCGCCAGAATCCAGCGCGCGTAGCGTCCGCTCTTGTATTCTTCAATCTGATAAAAGCGGGCCTGGCGATATGTCCTCAGCCATGCGCCTAGCAGCCAAATCAAGGCGACTAGGCTCATGAACAGGATGGGCAGCATGTTTTTCATCTCCAAATGATAGACGTAGTCTCAAGCTTGTGGCGCTTGATGGAAGAAGTAATGCATGGTGTGCGCAGTCTCCGCCAAGCGTTCCAAATAGCTGTAATGGCCCGCTCCTTCGTAGACGATCAGGCCTGCGTCAGGTATGGTTTTCTCCAGGAGTTGGC
Organism: Anaerolineae bacterium; assembly: GCA_025055175.1. Taxonomy (GTDB): domain Bacteria; phylum Chloroflexota; class Anaerolineae; order Aggregatilineales; family Phototrophicaceae; genus JAVQVU01. Next base: position 12,518 of record JANWYT010000002.1, read on the forward strand.
CTTGCCACAACGGAGTGTCTTCGTCCCTGTCGCCCCAGAAGAGCAGGGTGCTGGGGACGACCTGCGCTGCCAGCGGCAGCATATCCTCGCGCACAACGTTGATGAAGGTCTGGCGGAAGATGCCCTCGGTGGCCTGAAAATCGCTGGAGGCGTAGCGCGCGTTGTATCGACGGCGCAGTTCTTCTGCTAGACGGCGCGCTCCCAGGCGCGTGAGCTGATCGCGCAGGCCTTTATAGGCCCCCAGACGCCATTGAGCTAACTTGCTGGTCTTAGGTCGAACGCCAGCGCTGTTGGCTAGGGCCATCTTGATGATGCGCTGCGGATGGAGCGCCCCTAGAGCGATCCCCAACCGTCCACCGAAAGAATGACCGAACAGATAGACGCGCTCCAACTGATGGAAATCCATGTAGGCCATCACCCAGTCAGCGTAGTCGTAGACTGTCCAGGGCTGGTCAGGAGCTGGAGTCTGGCCAAAGCCGGGCAAATCTGGAGCAAAGGCGCGATAGCCCTGTGGGATTAGCTGTTCAGCCAAGTCCCACACTAACGCGCTGTTTGCGCCCCAGCCGTGCAGCAGCAGCAGCGGCTCGCCCTGGCCCGCCACGGCCTGGCGAACCTGTGTGTCTCGGAGGGTGATGGTACTCAGTGGAGGTGCAGCGCTCATCAACGAATTCGTCTAGTCTGATGATTATAAGCTAGGTAGCATAGCACAAGTTCGTCCACAGACAGAGAGTGCCTTCGATGGCTCGCTATACCTTTGTGTCTTTTCTTGCTCTCCTGATAGCTCTCGGCAGCCATGTGCCACTAGCTCAAGATATACCCTCTGCCATCAGCGCTGACAATGTCTCGCTGCTGCGTCCTGCTCGTTTGCTGTCCTTTGATCCGCAGCGCGCGACAGTAGGCTGGCTGGCGCTAGCCGATGGCGGCTCGCTGGCGCTGCGCGAAGAGGTCGATCGGCTAGCGCTTTACGACGACCAGGGCAACTCATGGGACACGCTGGACTGCCCTGATTTTGCAGTGGCTCAGTGGATCGACTCTGATACGCTGGTGGCAGCTTGCCTGCTGCCTCAGGGCTTCAGCCTGCGCCGCTGGTCGAGGGAACAGTTGGACGAGTGGGACTTTACCGAGCTAGATTTTCTGCCCTTCCAGGTTTGGGGAGATGGGCAAGCGCTCTATGCAGAACTCCAGGCCCGCGATCCCAGCGCCGCGCCGCGCGTCCTGCGCGCCACAAGTGCAGAGGACGTTGATTTGCTGCCCTATCCGCCTGCTGATGATCCGCAAGCTGTCGTGCGCATTGGTCGGATTACGCCGCCCTACGTCGTCACCTCATCGTTGGATGGACAGGTCTCTCTGTGGGACATGACTAGTGGCAAGCGTATAGCCCAGGTAGATAATGGCACAGGCAAGCCTAGCGTCTTCGGCAACATCAACGCGAGCGCGACGCACTTGGCTTGGCGCGACAACGATAATCGAATACTCTATCTCCTGGATTTGCGCACGGGTGAAAATCGCGTCGTCGCGCCGCTGAATGGCGAGTATGTACAGTGGTTCTTCGTCTCGTCCGACGCCAGCTTGATCCTGGGAGTGGGCGTAGGAGGCGCGCCCAGCGTGGTCGCCTGGCGTGTCTCCGATGGCCAGCGCTTGGAGCTGGGACTGTACCATGCTGAACGGCCTTGTAGTCGGCCTCAGCCAGACATGGCTCAGCTCTCGCCTGATGGCCGAATTCTAGCCATCGGCTGTTCAGCGGGCGTGGAGCTGTGGCAGGTAAGTGGTTAGCTCGTGGTGAGTGCCAGAGCAATCTGAGCAGCAACAGCAGCGTTGTTGGCTAACAAGGCCTTGTTGGCAGCTTTGGTCTGGCCCTCTGTGAGGGCAGACACGCGCGCCAGTACAAAAGGCGTGACAGCTTTGCCGCTGATTCCTTGCTGGTGAGCTTCTTCGGTGGCCTGGGCAATGGCCCGTTCGGCGACTTCTGCGGCAATCGCCAAGTGTTCTGGTACGGGGACAGCGATCAGCAGGCCATGCCGTGCGCCGATAGCCTGAGCGGCGCGGATGATCTGAGCAGCCTGTTTGGGTGTGTCAACGCGGACGTCAATGGGCAGGCCGCTGTGACGCGTGTAGAAAGCGGGCAAGTCGTCCGTCTGGTAGCCTAGCACAGGGACGCCTTGTGTCTCCAGCACTTCCAACGTCAGGGGCAAGTCGAGGATGGACTTGGCGCCCGAACAGACGACGGCGACAGGTGTGCGGCCCAGCTCTAGCAGGTCAGCTGATTGGTCGAAAGGCGCGCCCCTATGCACCCCGCCAATGCCGCCGGTGGCGAAGACGCAGATGCCTGCCATATGGGCGACGATCATCGTGCCAGCGACGGTGGTCGCAGCGTCTTCTCCCAAACCTAGCGCAATGGGGAAGTCACGCCTGCTGCATTTGCGCACATTCTTCGCCTGAGCCAAGTGTTCGATCTGCTCGCGGCTCAGACCGACGTGAATTTGCCCGCTCAGGACGGCAATCGTAGCCGGCGTCGCTCCCTGCTGGCGGATGGCGTCTTCCATTGCTAGGGCAGTCTCCACATTTTCAGGGTATGGCAGGCCATGCGAGATGACCGTCGACTCTAGAGCGACGATGGGCCTTCCTTCGGCGCGAGCCTGTGCGACCTCCGAGGCATAACGCAGCAAGTGTTCCATTCGATTGTTCCTTCGACGTGAATTTGCAGTAGAATGATAGCAGGTCTCTGCCACGAATCGAGGAACAATGCCTGATGCCCTGGATGAGCGGACGCGCCGACGGCAAGAAGCTCAGCGCCTGCACCGCCACGACAGCCGCTGGCGGATTACGCTGCCGCTGGCTCTGGCCTTCCTGTTGGTCTTTGTGCTGTTTGGCCTAGTAGCCTTCCCGTCTGAGTCGGTGTGGCGTTTGCGAGCTAGCGCCATCAGCGACTTTTTAGTCTCCGTCCTCATCCTCTGCCCGCTGATTCTGTGTCTGTTCCCCGTCTACCTTTTGGTGGTGGCTCTGGCCTGGTGGGCGACTCGGCTGCATCAGGGCGCGCAGCCTCCACTGGAGCGGCTGCAAACCCGTTTGGATCAGGCAGGAGCGCAGCTCCAGCGAGCCGCTGAGTCTCTCTCACACAAGACTATTGACTGGAGCGCTAAGTTAGCGCCGCTGCTCAGCTTGCTGAGCATCTTTGACCGTCCGAATCACGTCCCTCAGGAGCAGTCTCCCCATGAGCCAAAATAACCCTCTCTCTGGTACGCCTGTCCGTGATGAAAGCTGGAAGACGCGCACTTACGCAATCGGTATCCTCTCAGGTGCGTTGGCTGGCTTTATTGCTTCTTACCTGTTCGCACGCGCCGCTGAGGAGAACGAAGATGGCAAGCCCCAGCCTATCCCGACTTCGACACTGCTCGGCCTGATACTGACAGGCCTCAGCTTCATCCGTCAGATCGCCGAGAGTGGTAAGCCGCGCAAGAAATAGGCTATGTGTGGGCGTTACACCCTGACAGCAAATGCTGAGACTCTGCAAACGACCTTCCAGCTAGAAACTGTGGAAGGCTATGCGCCGCGCTATAACATCGCTCCCACCCAGAACGTCCCTATCATCACCCATGAGCAGCGTCGCGCGCTGACGTGGGTGCGTTGGGGTTTGATTCCGTCATGGGCCAAAGACCCAAGCATTGGTGCGACCCTCATCAATGCTCGTGCAGAGACGCTAGAAGAGAAGCCTTCTTTCCGCGACTCCTTCCGCCGAAGACGTTGTCTGATCCCTGCGGATGGCTTCTACGAGTGGGCCAAAGACGGCGCGCTCAAAAAGCCCTATTACATTTACAGGCGTGGACGGGCTTTGTTCGCCTTCGCAGGCTTGTGGGACGCCTGGAAGAATCCGCAGGGCGAATGGGTGCGATCCTGTACAATCATCACCACTGAGCCGAACGACCTGATTCGTCCGCTCCACCATCGCATGGCGGTCATGCTCACGCCAGAGCAAGCCGACGCTTGGATAGACGAGCAGGCCAGCCCTGAAGATTTGCATGGCCTCTTGTGCGCTCATCCATCTGAAGACCTGGCTTTGCATGAAGTCAGTCCGCGGGTCAACAGCGCTCAGGCTGAAGGCCCGCAGCTCATTGAGCCGTTTCAGACGCCACAGCAGCGCGACCTATTCTGAGTCTTCGTCTTCCTCTGCTTCGCTGCGCTGCTTCATGCGGTTTTCGATGATCCGCTTGAAGGGGTCTTCCCCGCGTGGGATGAGGACGCGACGCGCCTTGCCACCGCCTACCAATTCGCCGACGACGCCTAACTCGGTCAGCAAGTCCATCAGGCGGGCAGCGCGCGGATAGCCTAGATTCAGACGGCGCTGGATGATGGAGGCGCTAGCTTCCTGCGTCTCTACCACGAGCTGAATAGCTTCTTCCAACATGTGGTCGGTCTCGGCTAGGAACTCGCGCTGAGTGACGCCACGCTCCCAGGGAGCTGGCTGGCGCTCTAGTTTGCCTGCCAACACCTCTTTCTGATACCAATCTGTCCAGTACTCCACGAGGCTGCGCACTTCGTCGTCGCTGATGTAACAGCCCTGGACGCGACGTGGAGCAGCGGCGTCTGGGGCTAGGAAGAGCATGTCGCCGCGTCCGAGCAGTGCTTCAGCGCCGCTGGCGTCTAGGATGACGCGACTGTCGACGCTGCTGGCGACGGCGAAAGCAATGCGCGCGGGGAAGTTGGCCTTGATCAATCCTGTGATGACGTCGACAGAGGGACGCTGCGTGGCGATTACGAGGTGCATGCCGACGGCGCGCGCCATCTGGGCCAAGCGCGTGATACTCGTCTCCATCTCTTCGCCGTGCGTCAGCATCAGGTCGCCAATCTCGTCGACCATGATGACGATGTAGGGCAGGTAGTCGCGGCCTCGGCGGCGCGTGCCGAATTGGGCGTTATAGCTGTCGATGTTGCGCACCGCGTGTTCTTCTAGCAGTTGATAGCGCCTGTCCATCTCGCGAGTACACCACTTCAGCACGCCCAAAATACGCTCTGCGTCAATCTCTACTGGGCCGAGTAGGTGTGGAATGCCGTTGAAGCGGCTCAACTCGACCATCTTAGGATCGAGCATGATGAGCTTGACCTTGTGCGGTAGGTTATTCATGATGAGAGCAGCGGCGATAGCAGCAATGCAAACTGACTTCCCAGAGCCAGTCGTGCCAGCAATGAGGGTATGGGGCATCCGCGCCAAATCCACGTTGACCACGTTGCCACTCACGTCGCGGCCTAGCGGCACAAGCAACGGCGTGCTTTTCTGGGCCTGCTCATGGAAGGCCTTGCTCTCGTAAACGGAGCGCAGCGAGACCACGCTGGGCTGCTTGTTGGGGACTTCAATGCCCATGTAGTTTGTGCCAGCAACGGGGACTTCTAGGCGCAGGCGCTTAGCGGACAGCGCCAAAGCTAGGTCGTTGGCGTAAGACGCAATTTTGTTCAGGCGCGTGCGCTCCGTTGAGCCGTCCTTGCGCGTGTGATAGGGCTGGACGGCGTAGCGCGTCACCGTCGGGCCGACTTGCACGTTAATCACGTCGATGTCGATGTCGAATTCCAGCAAAGTGTTCTCGATCAAGACGACAGTGCGATTAATCTCTTCGTCGCTGGGCATGACTGTCTCGCCATCCTGGAGCAAATCCAGCGGGGGCAGATTAGAGTCGCGTTTGCCGACTTTGCGCGCCTCGCGCTGTTCACTCAGAGAGAAGTATCGCTTCTCGCGGCCGTCGGGGCGGATGACAATGCGATGACCGTCTTCGGTCTTGCGCTGCGTCACTTCGCCAATGATGTTGAAGTCGAAACGAATTTCGCCGCGCTCGCTCTTGAAAGCTGGCAGGTTGGTCGGCTCTGGGGTATTGCGGACAGCGCCGCTAGGGCGCAGCGAAGGTGGAAGGTCTTGACGATTGGGTCGAATGCGCATGATGGGCGTACGGCGCAAGCCAGGGGCAGGGAGAGGAGTGCTAGGCTCTGGCGCAGAGATTGTCTCGCGGACAGCTGAAGGTGGAGCAGGGCGCAGCGATTGGCTGTAGTCTAGCAAGCGTTGGCCATTTGTGTTCAGCCAGTGGATGATCCATCCACGCCGAACGCCGACGATCACCAACAGGCATAGCAGGATCACGAAGGCGAACAGGCCTAAGGCTAAATCGCGTCCTAGCAGCCAGGCGGGCAGAGCGCTGATCCCCCAACCCAGGATGCCGCCACCTTCGCCGGCGCGCGCGCTGGCGCGCAACTCTTGTCCGTCGCTCAGTAAGTGCAGAATGCCGAGCAGGCTCAGGAAGCCAATTTCAATCGCTAGGGTGCGGCTGGGCGGTAGCTTAACGCTGACATTCAAGCGTGGCAGCAAAAAGATCAAGCCCATGAGGAACAGACCCAGAGCCACCAGCACGCTGCCATGACCGAACATGCTGCGCAGAATGTTCGACCAAGTGCGAGCCGCTACAGCCTGCTCAGGATTGAAGAGGGCCAGGAAGGACAGCAAGCCGAAGATAATCAGCGTTAGGGCGATGATTTCGTCCATCCAAGGCGGCAAGCTGTCGCGCAGGTCGTCCCAGAAGGTCTGGGGCGCTTCCGCTGAGTCAGTTATGGGTGGGCCTGGAGGCGCTGGCGCGCTCAAGTCTTTGTCTCGATCCTGGCTTGGGATCATGTAAGGCCCACAAGGATCTCACTGAAGTCGCAGGCTCAGGCCCAGGCGGCGGGCTTTGCCGTCAATGCTCAGGATACGTGCGCGTACGATATCGCCTTCGGCGACTACATTGCGTGGGTGCAAGAAGTGACCTTCGGCCAACTCTGAGAAGTGGATCAGACCTTCCAGCCCTTCTTCGATGCAGGCAAACGCGCCAAAATCGACGACGTTGGTGATCGTCCCGCTGACGTACTCGCCAACACGGTAGCGCTCCGCGACGGTCGCCCAGGGATCAGGGTGAAGACGCTTCATGCTGAGCGCGACGCGCGCTTTGGCAGGATCGACCTCTAGCACATAGACCCGTACTTCCTGGTCGCGGCGTAACACATCGCTGGGATGATTGACGCGTCCCCAACTCAGCTCGCTGATATGGATCAAGCCTTCGACGCCGCCCAAATCGACGAATGCGCCGAAGTCGCACAAATTGGTGACGCGGCCTTGCACAATATCTCCGCGTCGAAGCTGGCTGAGCAGATGGGCGCGTGTGCCGCTGCTCACTTGAGCTGCGCGCTCAGAGAAGATGAGACGATTGCGTTCAGTGTCAATCTCGATCACGCGCAGGTTGAGTGAGCGCCCAATGAACTCAGATAGGTCGAAGGGCTTGCGCGGCTCTGGAGCGTGGACAAGTTGACTGGCTGGTACGAAGCCGCGCAAGCTGCGCCACTCCACCAGCAGGCCACCCCGATTGTGGCCTGTCACTTTGAGGCTCAGCACTTCGTCTGCGTCCATCACCTGCTGGATAGCTTGCCAGTCACTGGCGCTAGTCTGAGTTGGTGCGGCGTTGTGTGGACTAGCATGAGTAGAGAGCGGCAGATGAGACGTGTGGGCTTCGTTACGCTGCTGCGACTCAGTTATCTCCGCTAACGGGATGCTACGAGGGTGTTCTCCTTCGAGCATTAAGGCTCTCCAATAATGCTCGTCGATGTCATCGTGCGGAACTGCTGTTGGCTGGCTCACCCGTAATTCGGTCGCCATAGGCCTCCCCCACTAAACAATAAATCGGCAAGTCTCCTAATTCACCATTATAGGCAGTCCCTCAGGGGCTGTCAAACGTCCTAAACGGTGACGGGTCGTGCGATGTGGAGAAAAATTTACACTTTGGCGTCCTATCATCGTTTGCAAGCGGCAAAAAATCGCTATAATATAGGCAAGCTAACCACCCGAAATCCACCTTGCCACAATTCCCATAACATAACTCAAGCACGAGGTGATCGTTCAAAAAAGATGGACATCGAAGAACCTGGCTCTTGTTGTTCTGCTCCACTCCTCTCCGCAGCCGACTCAGACATTAACCCCGATGAGGCTGACCCTTACTCTCAAGCACAACCGCATACACCAATCACTGCAAAGGGGGCAACCACCATGCGCTTCTATCCTGACTTTGTCCCACCCTTTGACCACGAGCCGACCAAAGATCGCTTTGAAATTCGGCGCATCGGTGACGACGTTGGCGAAGGTGTCGTGGCTCTGGTGGATTTTGAGCCAGGCGACCTGATCTTCGTCTTCACTGGGATTTTCTCAACGCAGATCACCCTGTTCTCTTTGCAGGTCAACGAAAATCTCCATCTGCACGATCCGTTCTTCATGGGCAAGATTTTGCACTCGTGCGCGCCCAATGCCACCGTCGATATGCAGAAGCGCACCTTCACAGCGATTCGCCCCATCAAGGCTGGTGACTTCGTGACGATGGATTATGCTCAAACTGAAGCGGTGCTGTACCGTACTTTTGAATGTTCCTGCGGCGCACCCAATTGCCGTGGGTTCATCATGGGCTATGCACAGCGCGCGGCGTTAGAAGCCGAAGCACAGCCCCTCATCGTTGCCTGAACTTCGCCCAGCCACTGTAAACAATATCCCCGCGCAAGGGGTGACACGCCCCTTGCGCGCTGCCTTTGACCTGCTTAGCCCTGAGCGAGGACAAACCTATGTTTCCTATACCTCAAAAGATCAGCGAACGCCTGGACAATGACCAGGCGCGCATGCCCTTCCTGGAGAGCCTGAACGCAGAGAAGGCCCGCCGACAAATCTCTTTCCATATGCCAGGCCACAAGATGGTGCTGCCTCCGCCTGACGCTCTGCTGGAGTATTGGGGCGGTGATTTGCAACCGGCTGACCTGGTGGAGATCAGCGGCATGATCGACTACTTGCACGCGCCGCGCGGCGCGCTGAAAGAGGCACAAGAGCTGGCAGCGCGTGCCTACGGCGCCGATCACACCTTCTGGCTCATCAACGGTTCAACGGTGGGCAACATTGGCGCGGTGATGAGCGTAGCTGGCGACGGCGACGTGGTCATCATGGCCCGCGCTTCTCACCGCTCAGTATACAGCGGCGTGGTGCTGTCTGGGGCTGTACCCTGCTACATCCCACCCGATTACCACCCGCGCGTTGGCTTTCCATTGGCCTCCGATCCTAAAGTCGTGGCTGACTTGCTGGCTCAGCACTCACAGGCCGTCGCTGTCCACGTCACCTCACCCAATTATTACGGCTACATGTCGGATACAGCGCGCTTAGCAGCGTTGGCCCATGCCCAGGGCGCAGCCTTGCTGGTTGATGAAGCGCATGGCTCGCACTTGGGCTTTCATGAAGACTTGCCGCAGTCAGCGGCGCGTCTGGGAGCTGACTTGGTCATCCAATCCACACACAAGACTCAGAGCGCTCTGACTCAAGCTTCCATGCTCCAGGTTAACGAGGGATACGTCGATGTCGCACGAGTGGCCCAAGTGCTGGCTGTCCTGCAGAGTTCATCACCCAGTTCAATCCTGCTGGCTTCGCTGGACGCGGCGCGCATGGTCATGGCTACGCAAGGACGTGCCTTGCTGGACAAAGCCCTCAATCTGGCTCAGGAGGCCCGTGAGACTATTCGTCAAATCGACGGCATGTGGTGCTTCGGAGAAGACATCGTGGGTGAACATGGCATCTTCACCTACGATCCAACTAAGTTGGTGGTGCGCGTCATCGATACAGGATGGAGCGGCTATCAGGTCTTCGACAAGCTGCGCTATGAGCATGGCATTGATGTCGAGTCGGCAGACTTGCGCACCATCATTTGTTCCATCACCATCGGCGATACGCCGCAAATGGTCAGCAAACTACTGAGCGGCCTGCAGGCCATCGCCAGCGAAAAGCCGCCTCAGGCACAGAAAGCCGTCGAAATTGACGCGCCTTCTGAGTTGCCTACGATGGCCCTGACGCCGCGCCAAGCTTTCTTTGCTCGTTCGCGCGTCCTGCCTGCTGAAGCAGCCGTGGGTCAAGCGGTGGCTGAATATCTCATCCCCTATCCACCTGGCATTCCGCTGGTTGCTCCCGGCGAAGTGCTGACGCGCGAGACGTTAGATTATCTGCGCACCATCAAGGCCGTTGGTGGTAAGATGGTTGGCCCGCAAGATGCCAGCTTGTCCACCATCCGCTGCATTGACGACAGGCGGCGCTAGAGCAGCAATCACAAGCTTTTCCTGTGCCTACACGCCTGACTTGCTGCTATAATGGCCTAAAACCTATCGCTTGACCAGAAAAAAAGCCCCATGATCGACTTGCACACCGCAGCGCACATCGCTGAAGACTTCCTCAACCGTCATTTTCAACTAGTTAATGATCGCTTGGTTGTCATCGAACCTCAAGAGACGCCGGATTACTGGGTCTTCCAGTACAATTCAGCTCGCTATCTAGAGACAGGCAATCTGCTCTACGCTGTCGTCGAAGGTTTGCCCCTTTATGTGAGCAAACACGACGGTTCGATTGCCACTTGAGGGGTCTGCATGGGCCTGACCAACAAACAGATCGCCACCATCTTCCTCAACATTGCCGATCTACTAGAAATTCAGGGCGAGAACAAGTTTAAGTTCTTGGCCTACCGTCGCGCCGGCGAGGTCATCATGGATTTAAGTCGTGATCTGCGCGCCTATGCCGACGACGGCACGTTGGAAGATATACCAGGCGTGGGCAAGGCCATTGCCGAGAAGACGCGCGAACTGTTGGAGACGGGCAGGCTCGCCTTCTATGAGCGTCTGATCGAACAGGTGCCAGAGACGCTAGTCGAAGTCATGCGTATCAACGGCGTTGGCCCCAAGAAGGCCAAGCTGTTCTGGGAACAGCTCCAGATCGTAGACGTTGAGTCGTTGGAACAGGCGGCCAGGGCGGGCAAACTGCGTGATTTGACGGGCATGGGCGTCAAGAGTGAACAGAAAATCCTGGAAGGGATTGCGGCGCTCTCTAGACAGGGGGGACGTATGCCCATTGGCAAGGCGCGTCCTGCGGCTGAGCGCATGTTAGCTCTGCTGATGAGCCTGCCTCAGGCTCAGCGCGGCGCCATCGCCGGCAGCATACGGCGTGGCAAAATCACCATCGGTGACGTGGACTTGCTGATCGCCAGTGATGAACCAGAGCCGCTAATGAATGCTTTTGTCCGCGCGCCAGAGGTTGAGCGTGTTCTAGGGCAAGGCCCGACCAAAAGCTCGGTGGAGCTGGCTATCGGCTTGCAGATGGATTTGCGCGTTGTGCCGCTAGCCCAGTGGGGGACAGCGCTCCAGTATTTCACGGGGAGCAAGGATCACAACGTCAAGCTGCGCCAAATCGCTCTGGACAAAGGCTATAGCTTGAACGAGTTCGCTTTCTCACCAGTGGACGCGCAGGGCAATCTCTTGCCCGATGCCCCCAAAGTGACCTGCGCTACCGAAGAAGAAGTCTACGCCTTCCTGGGACTGCCGTACATTCCGCCAGAACTGCGAGAAGATGCTGGCGAGATCGAAGCAGCCAAGCAGAATGTGCTGCCTCGCCTAGTCGTCCTCGATGATTTACGGGGCGACCTGCACATGCACACCACGTGGAGCGATGGCACGCGCAGCATACGCCAGATGGCCGAAGAAGCTCATCAGCGCGGACGGCAGTATATCGTCATCACCGACCATTCGCCCTATGTAGCAGTAGCAAACGGCCTGGCAGTGGAACGGCTGTGGCAGCAGCGCGAGGAGATTCGCCAGGTTGCTGCCGAGATGGGCGACAAGATTCGTGTTCTGCACGGCGCCGAAGTGGATATCCGTGCCGATGGCACGCTGGATTATCCTGACGAAGTACTGTCCCAATTGGATTTTGTCGTCGCTTCGCTGCATGTCAGCCTGTCGCAGAGCCGCGACCAGATCATGCATCGCTTGCTGAACGCTATGCGCAACCCACACGTTGACCTTATCGGTCATCCTTCGGGCCGTTATGTGCCAGACCGTGAGCCGATAGATGCCGATTGGGATGAGGTGCTGCGCGTAGCCCGCCAAACAGGCGTGGCCCTAGAGATCAACGCCAATCCGCGTCGTCTCGATTTGGACGCCCAATATGCGCGCCGCGCAGCGCAGATGGGCATTCTGCTGGCCATCGACAGCGATGCTCATGATCCGCACATGATGGATTTGTTGGATTATGGGATCGTCAACGCGCGGCGCGGCTGGGTAGAAGCGCGTCACGTCATCAACACCTGGCCCTACGAGCAATTTTGGGCTTGGGTACAGGCGCGCGGGCAGCAGGGCTTATGAGCAATTTGCCCACCTTACCGCCTCAGGACGAAAGCGCGACTCTGCCCGCGCAGATAGGAGTGACACGTCCCAGCGCTCCTGTTGCGCCCCATGCGCCACCGCGCGTCTCGCCTATGTCGCCGCCTTATGTGCGTCCCGCGCCGCGCATTGCGGCTCAGAGCGCCTTTTATCTGCCCTGGTGGTCGCTCATCCTGCTGTTGATCGTTGTGCTTGTGGTAGCCGTGTCGTTGGTGTTGTTGACCCTAGCTCTGGGGAACAACGGCGCAGTGGCTATCCAGAACACTCCTGAATTTCGCGTGTTGACAGCCCAGCCTTTGCCCGACGTGCTTCAAGCTCCGCTGGTGAGTCCAGAAGCGCTCGTGCCAGAGGTCATCATGGGCCACAATCAGCCCACTGAGCTGGCTCTTATTGGCCCGACTCTGCCGCCCGTCGTCTTCACCCCGACTCCTTTCCCAATCAGCGTCGGCGTGATGGTCATCGTCCAGGGTGTAGGGGATCAGCAGCTCAATGTGCGCGACAGGCCTGGCGTCATGGGGACGACAGTCTTGTTCCGTTCGGCCCAGGGGACGCTATTTACGGTGTTAGAAGGCCCAGCTCAAGCCGATGGCTTCGCCTGGTGGCGCATCCAGGACACCAGCAATCCTGCTCAGCAGGGCTGGGCTGTCTCCAATTATCTGCGTCCGATCGCGCCTCCGTGAAGTAGGATGACCATGCAGCCCAGCGAACGCGCTGCCCAACTGCGGGCTGAACTCCATCAGCACAACTACCGTTACCATGTCCTACACGCCCCTATCATCAGTGATGGCGAATATGACCGCCTCTATGCTGAGCTGGCGGCCCTAGAGGAGCAGTATCCAGAACTACGCACCCCCGACTCTCCGACGCAGCGCGTGGGCAGCGACCTCAGCGATGATTTGCCCAAAGTCCCTCATCCCGCTCCTATCCTCAGCCTATCAAACGCCTTCAGTGCCGATGACTTGCGTCGCTGGCAGGAGCGTAACGCGCGGCTGCTGCTGCCTGGTACGAGCCTGGCCTACGTGTTAGAGCCAAAGCTGGACGGCCTAAGCATCGTCCTCACCTATGAAGATGGCGTGTTGGTGCGCGGCGCGACGCGCGGCAACGGCGAAGTTGGCGACGACGTGACGCACAACATCCGTACCATACCCAGCGTGCCGCTGCGCATTCCTGTCGATCCTGCAAGAGGCCAGCCACCTGCGCGCTTGGTAGTGCGCGGCGAAGTCCTCATCCTCAAAGCCGATTTTGCCGCTCTCAACGCAGAGCAAATAGCTCAGGGCCTTACGCCCTATGTCAACGCGCGCAACACCGCTAGCGGTTCGCTCAAGCAAAAAGACTCGCGTATTACCGCCACGCGCCGCCTGACCGCTTATCTGTACGAGATTGTTGTCATGGATGGTGGGCCAGACTTGGAGAGCGAATGGCAGTCTTTGGATTACCTGCGCACTCTGGGCTTCAACGTCGTGCCGCAAGCTCAGCGCTACGACGACCTGGAAGCAGCGATTGCGGCTTTGCCTGGTTGGGAAGCGCGCCGCCACGACCTGCCATTTGAAGTCGATGGCGTTGTCCTCAAAGTCGATGACTTGGCTATGCGCCGCGAACTAGGCTTCGTCGGCAAAGACCCGCGCGGCGCGACGGCCTTCAAATTCCCTTCTGAAGAGGTGACCACGCGCCTGCTGGATGTGACGATCAACGTAGGCCGCACGGGCAAAATTACGCCGACCGCGGTCTTAGAACCCGTCTTTGTGAGTGGCGTCACCGTCAGCAACGCCAGCTTGCACAACTACGACCTGATCGCTGAACTGGACATCCGCTTGGGGGATCGCGTATTGGTCAAGCGCTCTGGCGAGGTCATCCCCTACGTGCTTGGCCCCGTTGTGGACGCGCGCCAGGGCGATGAAGCCCCCATTCGACCCCCCACACACTGCCCCTACTGCCAAGCAGCTCTGGTCAGCCCTGACAGTGCTGTAGACCTGTTCTGCCCGAATGTGCGCTGCCCAGAGCGCGTCTACCGCAGTTTGGAGTTCTTCGTCTCCAAAGGCGCGATGGACATTGAAGGCCTCGGCCCTCAAACGATCAAGATACTGATTGAACGCCAGATCATCCGCGACGAAGCCGATTTGTTCAACTTACGTCCTCAGCATCTAGAAGGACTAGAGGGCTTTGCCGAGAAGAAGATTCAAAATCTCATGGCAGCCATAGAGCAAGCGAAAACGCGCCCTGCTGCACAGCTCTTGGCGTCGCTGGGAGTTGACGGCGTGGGCAGCACAAACGCGCAAGCTCTAGTGAAATATCTGGGCAGCATTGACGCCTTGCTGGAGATTAGCACACAGACTATGCAGCGTTTGGACAACTTCAAACGCTTGGCGCAGCCTCTCTTAAACGTGCGCAGCACGCTCTTTGGAACAGCACAAGAGGTGGCGCGAGCGTTGACTCGCTTGGAGAAGCCGCTCAGCGAGCTTGTGCCGTCTATGCGCGAAGCGGTCGGCGTGGACGACGTAGCCAAGCGCCTGAGTCGGCTTCTCAAGCCGCTCTACGACGTCGCGCCAGCTGGCGCACCCAGCCTGGAGCAAATAGCTGAGTCGCTTTGGCAACTCGTCCAGGCGATTGCGCCGCTGACTCGCTTGGCTGGTTTCGGGCCTACTTTGGTCGCATCCATCGTGAGTTGGTTCGGTGATCCTGAGCGCCAGCAGCTCATCGCCAAGCTGAAGGCAGCCGGCGTGGTTATGCAGTCTGAGTCGGCGCAAGCGCTCAGCGACAAGCTGCAAAATTTGACCTTCGTCATCACTGGCACGCTGAGCCAGCCGCGTGAACAAATTGAAGCGCTCATCGTAGCACACGGTGGCAAGGTGACGAGCAGCGTCAGCAAGAAGACCAGCTATCTGATTGCAGGCAATGACGCCGGTAGCAAGCTAGCCAAAGCGCAGTCGATCGGCGTGCCAATTTTGGATGAAGACGGCCTGCGCCGCCTGATCGAGGGCACCTAGCGTGGTCTGAGCAGTACGTAATCAAAGCCGTTCATCGGGATCGTCTCAGCTCGCTCGTAATGGGTAGCGAGCGCAATGAGGACAGGCGTCGGGTAGAACTGAGCGCGCAGGATCACTAGGCCAAAAGCGCGGTTGTCAATGAGGCGCAGCAACCCATCGCCCTGAAACAGACCCGCGTTGTACAAGTTGAGCAGTTGGGTGGGGTTGGTGATGACTTCGCGGCCTGCGCGCAAGCTGAATCCCGCTTCTTCGCTCAGCACTAGTCCCTCGGCTTGACGAGCGCGCTCCACAATCCGCCAACCGTTGTCGATGTCTTCTTGCGTCACCAGGTAGCCAATGCGGGCATAGCCACCAACGTTCCAAGTGGCGCTGTCGTAGAAACGGCCCATCACGTTTGACTGTATGTTCAAGATTTGGGCTATCGTGCCAAAGAACGGGCCGTCAGTGGGGGTCTTGAAGGTGGCTATGCCGTAGCCTAGCAGAGTCAGCGGTACGATCAGCGCTGCAGCGCTGCGCAGCTTGCTCACGTGGACAAGCAGGGGGCGTGCCAGCAGGCGCAACAGGGGTGTTTCGCCCTCGTGCCAGTGGCCGCGCAGCAGACGGCTGAAGAACAAACCGCTGAGGATACAGCTGGCTGCAATACTGGTGGCGAAGTAGCTGTCTCCGCCACCCCATGTACCGCTGCTGATTCCGCCCAGGGCCAGCGTCGTTAGTCCCCATACGCTGTACAGCGACACGCGGCTATAGGCTAGCTCGTAAGCGATGTTGAGCGCGGCAGGCACGAGCAAGAAGCCGTGCAGCTTCCAGAACAACTCTAGCAGGGCGAAAACCTGCGGATACGAGATGGCATTGGCGTTGGCTTGGATGGCCTGCCGCCACCATTCGCCCTGAGTGGCCCAGGTGAGCCAAGCGAAAATAGTCACTCCTACTAAGCCGAAGAAGGTCGTCCAGACGAGAGCGCGGCGCGGGTTGACCAGGCCCATCCACAAGATGACGGCGATAGCTGTGTAGGCAGCGAGCTGCTTGGTATAGCCAGCGAGGATCAGCAGTAGCACAGCCAGCAAGATGAGGCGAGCTTGGCGGCGTGGGAAGGTGTGAGCCAGCAGCACAACCGCCATAATCTCTAGCGTAACCATGCTGATGTGCTGGCGGAACAGCGGCGCTATGTGGTAGACCGTGTTGGATGACAGGAAGGCCAAGCTCATTAGCGCTGCTAACCAGCGGCTGCTACCTTCGCGCCTTACAGCATAGCCGATGAAGCCTGCGCCGAGGAGCGTCATCAGTAAGCCCAGCAGGCGGCCATACCAGTATTGTGGCCCAAACACCCACACGAAAGGCGCAGCCATGACGTGGAAGAAAGGCGGGTAGTTGCTGGAGTAGAAGGGAAACTCTTCTGCATTCAGGTAGGGCAGGCGGAATTGGCTGAACAAGATGCTGTCTACCAGCTCAAAGCCTTCGCCCTGATCGTAGTCGAACGGAAAGCTCATCAAGTTAGCAGCGTAGACCAGCAGCACCAGCAGAGCATAGACCAGGACGATGCTGGCCAGCAGCATGAGCGCAGTGTGTAGTCGAGCAACGATCGGCCTGTAGACAGGTGGCGACAGGCTTTCTCTTGAAAAGTCTTCTGCGACGGGCGCGCGCAGGGGGAGCAGCAGCCCACCGATGACCACACCTAAGCCAGACGCCAGCAAGGCAGCGCGCTGCGCTGGGCCAATGCCTCCTTCTCGCCCTCCGCCGACCAGGTCAAGCGCCAACAGACCAGCGATGGTCAGCAGCCCACCGACGATCAAGACCATCGCTAGATGGCGTTTACTGGGTCGATAATCGACAGACCAAAGCAGCGCGAGAGACGGCATGGGCAGTCCTTTGCTGAAGCGGATGGCGCGCGCTACTGTATATCAGCCGACTCCCCCTGGCAAGGTGACAATTTACCGCGTGTGTTCGTCGTGCTATCCTTGCCCACGATTGCCGAGTTGTGCCTTCCGCTTCCTCTTAACTTCACCCAACGCTCAGGAGCAACCCTACTATGATGAAATCGCATACTTGCGGCGAACTACGCGACTCCCATGCTGGCCAGCGCGTCACGCTGGCAGGTTGGGTGAACAATTACCGCGATCAGGGCGGCGTGATCTTCCTGGACTTGCGCGACCGTTGGGGAATCACGCAAATTGTCGCCAACCGCGAGACTCATCCACAGGCCCACGCTGTCGCTGATAAGGCGCGCAGCGAATACGTGGTGCAGGTCAAGGGCGTAGTGCGCCAGCGACCGCAAGGCAGCGAGAATCCTAACTTAACGACGGGCAGCATTGAGGTCGTGGCAGAAGAAGTCAAAATCCTCGCAGCAGCCAAGACGCCGCCCTTCTACATCAACCGCGATGACGAAAAGATTGACGAGTCGCTGCGCATGAAGCACCGCTACCTCGACTTGCGCCGTCCCAAGATGCAGCGTAACCTGGTGCTGCGCCATCGGGCCATCAAGTTCATTCGCGACTACCTGGATGCGCGTGGCTTCATCGAAGTCGAGACGCCCATCCTGTTCAAGACCACGCCAGAGGGTGCGCGCGACTTCCTTGTGCCGAGCCGTTTGCAACCAGGCAAGTTCTATGCCTTGCCGCAGTCACCTCAGCAGCTCAAACAACTTCTGATGGTAGCTGGCGTCGAAAAATACTTCCAGATCGCCCGTTGCTTCCGCGATGAAGACCTGCGCGGCCAGCGTCAGCCTGAATTCACCCAGCTTGATCTGGAGATGAGCTTCGTTGAACGCGAAGATGTCATGCAACTCAACGAAGCGCTGATGACTGCGCTGGTGAAAGAAGTTGCGCCAGAGAAGCGACTGCTGGCCGAACCTTTCCCGCGCTTGCTGTACAAAGACGCGATGGAGCTTTACGGCAGCGACAAGCCCGACCTGCGCTTCGACTGCCGTGCGATGGACATTAGCGACTTGGCAGCCAAGAGTAGCTTCCCCGTCTTTGTGAACAACGTGGCCGAGGGCAAGCCCGTCAAAGTTATCCGCGCGCCGAAAGTCGTCACAGCAGAGGTGAGCAAGACACGTGTGAAACAGATTGGAGCTGAATTGGAAGCCATCGCCAAAGCTCAGGGCGCGAAAGGTTTGGCCTGGATTGCTGTGCCGCTGGACGAAACTGAGGAGCTGCAAGGGCCGATCGCCAAGTACTTCAGCGTTGAGCAGAAGGCTGAGTTGTTTGAGCGCACCCAGGCTGGCCCAGGCGACATGCTGTTGTTCATCTCAGACAAGCGTCAGATCGTCTACGACGTGACTGATGCGCTGCGTCAGCATTTGGGCAAAATGCTCAACCTGATCGATCCTGACCTGTTAGCGCTGGCTTGGGTGATCGACTTTCCGATGTTCTTGTGGGACGAAGAAAATCAGCGCTGGGATCCCTCGCAGCACATGTTCACCATGCCCATGCCAGAAGACTTGCCTCTGTTGGATACCGATCCTGGTGCGGCGCGTGGCAGCCAGTACGACATGATCTGCAACGGCTACGAAGTTGCGGGTGGCAGCATTCGTATTTATGACCGCGACTTGCAGGCTAAAATCTTTCCGCTCATTGGCCAGCAGATGGATCACGCGATGGAGCAGTTCGGTCATATTCTGGAGGCTTTTGAGTACGGCGTGCCGCCGCACGGTGGGATCGCTTGGGGGATTGATCGTGTGGTGGCCGTCTTGGCCAATGAGCCAAACATCCGCGAGGTGATCGCCTTCCCCAAGACCCAGAACGGCAGCGACCTGATGGCCCACTGCCCGTCCGAGCCTGATCCGCGCCAGCTAGAGGAGCTGTTCGTGCGCGTGGAGCTGCCTCAGGAGGATTAAACTGCGCTTAGGGTTTACAGCGACCCTCCCATCTGCTATAAATGACAGCGCCTGCAACGTGCGTGATGATGGGGTGCGCTTTGGGCCAACATTCTCCCTAAACGGGGCTTCACATGGAGTTGAGCAGTGATAGGCCTGCGCGGCCAAGACTTAACAACGACCAAGAAACCCCACCTGCCTAGCAGGTCTCAAAGGAAACCATCACACGGCAGCGCAGGTACGCCATCATTGACGGGCTAGATTTCTCTAGCCCGCTTCTCGTAGATTACTGCGAGTAGTTTGGCCCGAAGACGCTCACCATCAAGTCTCCCAGGCGCGCGCGGTTGGGGACGAGGACAGAAGCGCCGTCTGGTGTGGTATAGCTTTGCAAGTATTCAAAGCTGATGACGCCTGTCTTAATGTTCTCTGCAGGAATATCTTTCACATACAAGCCCAGCTGAATGACTTGCTCTAAGCTCAGGCCAGTGTAAACGTTGGCGCGGAAGGACTGCCACAGGGCAGGAGCTTGCAAGATCAGGCTCGGCAGCATCTCCAAATTGAGGATTCGGTCACGTATGGCGAACAAGGTCTGCTGCTGACGCTGTGCGCGATTGATGTCGCTGTCGCCGTGCCGCGTGCGGGCATAGCGCAGAGCGTCGTAGCCGTTCAGGAAATGCTTGCCCGCTGGCAAGAAGAAGGGATCGTAGCCGTAGTTCATGTCGGGGTATAGACGGTCGTTGATCGTCGTCGGATTGTTGATCTCGACGCCCCCCAAGATGTTCACGATGTCGATAAAAGCTTGAAAGTCCAGCACCAAGTAATCGTTGACGCGCATGCCCAGGTTCAGCTGGACAGTCTGCATGAGCAGGCGTGGGCCGTAGCCTGGCTCGCGACTCTCACCATAGACCATCGGCGTGTTGATGCGCTGCAAAGACGAGAAGCCTGGCACTTGCACATACAAGTCGCGTGGAATGCTCAGGATACCCATGCTGTTGCTAGCAGGGTCAAGGCTCAGCAGCATAAGCGTATCGGTGCGGTGGGCCAGCCCCGACTCACCAGGCCTGCGATCCAGCCCTGCCAAGACCATCGTGAAGCGCGAGACACCGTCCCAGGGCTTGAGTGCAATGCTGCTACCATCGGGCAGGACGAGCGAGTCGCCCAGCTCTGAACTGCTAAAATTGGAGCGAACGATGACAGCCGTCGGCAGCATAGCTAAGACATCAGCTGTCGGGATCACTTCAACTTGGCCCTGGGTGGTGCGCACAATCAGCATGGCGCTCAGGCTGATGAGCAGTACAAAGCCGAAGACAGCCGATGCTAGCAGCACCCACAGCCAGTCCGTGCCACTGCGGCTTTTGGAGCGGCGTTTGCGCGTGCGCTCCCTGAGCGGCGTCTCGCGCAGGTTGGGCGGGGGTGGGGGAGGGGTGCTGCGCCGCGAATAGGCGCTGGTGCTGTAGAGCGGCTTGGCGCTTGGTGTCATACCCGCATCTGGGCCGGTTTTGGGACGCGCCGAGGGAATGCTGGGCTGTTGCGGCGAGTTTGGATCGTCAACCATGAGTTTCACGCTACAATACAGGGAAGATGGGTTGAGTATAGAGAGGGGTTAGAGATGCGTCAATGGCGCTTGCTCCGCGATGAACCTCTGAGTGGCGCACAGAACATGGCCCGCGATGAAGCCATCCTAGATGCTGTCTCGGTGGGTCAACAACCTCCAACGCTGCGTCTGTATGCCTGGCAGCCCTGGTGCTTGTCCCTGGGCTATAGCCAGAACTACGCCGACGTGGACGGCGAAGCTCTGAGCGCGCGCGGATGGCAAGTCGTGCGAAGGCCCACCGGAGGACGGGCTATCCTACACGCTCATGAACTCACCTACAGCCTGGCCTTGCCCATCGACCATCCACTGGCCCTGGGAGATGTGGTCGAAAGCTACCGACTCATCAGCCGAGGTTTGATGAAGGCGTTGGAGTGTCTGGGCTTGCAACCTTACAGTGACAAGAATCCCAATATGCCCAGCAACCTGAGCGCGGTCTGCTTCCAAGTGCCTTCGCATTATGAAATTACCGTTCAGGGCCGTAAGCTGATTGGCAGCGCACAGCTTCGGCGCAAGGAAGGTATTTTGCAGCATGGTACGCTGCCTTTGTCAGGTGATCTGGGCGATATTTGCCAGGCACTGCGCTACGATGACGAGGCGGAACGTCAAGCGGCTGCCCTGTTGGTGCGTCAGCATGCCCTTACTTTGCAAGAAGCCCTGGGCCGAGTTTTGGAATGGGACGAAGTGGCTGAAGCCTTTGCTGAAGGCTTCAGCCGCGCCTTCGACCTAGAATTGATCCCTGCTGCGCTCTCGCCTGCAGAGGAAGCGCGCGCCTCGGCTCTGCAAGCTCAGGTGTATGCGACGTCGGATTGGCTGCACAAACGCTGATCGAGGAGGTCGACTCGTGGATAAGCGCCAACTGCCCCTGTTCAACCTAGCGCCGACGCGCGTGGAAGATATTGGCCCACAGACGCCGTTCAAGGCAACTCTGCCCTTCTTCCGCGATTACCTGGCCAGCGAAGGTAAATCGGAGCATACGCTGGCGGCCTTCATGGCTGACCTAGCCTTGCTGAGCGACTACGGCCAAGAGAAGACGCCGATCAGCCAATTCACCACTCGTAGTCTGAACGACTTCTTACACTGGATGGAGTACGAGCGTGGCGTGCCATGTAGCCGCAAGACTTATGCGCGGCGCGTGACGACGCTCAAGGTCTTCTTCAAGTGGCTGCATAGTCTCAAAGCTCTGTCTGACGATCCGGCCAAAGCTCTCATCCAGCGCAGTGGCCCTGCTCCTCTCTCCGATGCTCTCTCGCCTTCTCAGGTGCAGGACGCCATCTTTGCAGCGCGTCAGTTCAAGCGTGATGAGGTTTGGGATGCGCGGCCTTTGTTCCTCTTTCAGTTGCTGCTGCAAACTGGCGTCAAGAAAGGTGAGGCGGATCGTCTGCTGCTGAGCGACTTTGACCTGAGCAATTCTCAGCAGCCCGTGCTGATCGTGCGTCACAAAGGTGCTGATGTTTACAAGGAGCGACGCATTGCCTTTGAGCCAAGCTTGGTCAGTGTGCTGGATAGCTATCGCGCACAGTACCAACCTCAAGAGCGCGTCTTTACCTGTACGCCGCGCAACTTAGAGTACATCTTGACGGATGTTGGCTTGAGCGCGGGCATCCCTTTCAAGCTGTCTTTTGAGATCATGCGCTGGTCGTGCGCGGTGCGCGATTGGCGCGCTGGTGTGGAGGAGGAAGCTATCCGTGAGAAACTAGGCCTGAGCAAGATCAGCTGGTATGAGACTGGCGACAAGATCAGGAAGCTGGTCGCTCAGCAGATTGAGGAAGAGATGGCCGAAGATCAGGACTCCTGTGGGTCGGTAGATGGATGACTCTCCCTGGGAACGCTGACGAAGACATGCAGGCCTTTACTTCCTCGAAAGCGGCCAATCCTGTGCTATGTTTTCGCCAACTTTGAAGAAGCGTATGAAGTTGTTGTCGACGTTCAAAATTCGCGATACGCCCGAAAAAATCTGGATCAATACGTGTTCTGATGATAGATAGCAGCGACTGTTATAGAGCGTCTGAGCTAAAGCAAAATACTCTTCAATGGCTTGCCGCGAGCTGTCACGCCGATAGAAGTAGTGGATACTGCCGCGCAACAGTACATGGGTTACGACCTCTCCCTGAGCTACAATCGCGCCTTGTTCCAGCGAAGAAACCACGATTAACTCTCTGAAATGAGCGCGCAAGGACATACCAGACCAGTGTTCCACTTTGAAGAGTGAGTCATTGATATGAAAATCGAGGTCGCTTGCGTTCACTGGCCTCTTGCGGCATAATCTCCGCTGTAAGATGAACGTTTTGTGAGGGGTTATCATGGTACTTGCGAAGCACCAGCAGTTTGTGACGACGACGCGCGGCTTGAATCGGCAAATGCCGCCCATGCGCTTGTTTGAGAAAGCTAAGAAGTATGGCGTTTGGAATCCATCCGACATTGATTTTAGCCAGGACAAGCAAGATTGGGCGCGCTTGCAACCCGACGAGAAGGACGTCATCCTGCGCCTGACTTCGTTGTTCGTGGCTGGCGAAGAAGCAGTGACGCTGGACTTGCTACCGCTAGTGATGACGGTCGCTCGTGAAGGCCGTCTAGAAGAAGAGATGTTCCTGACGACCTTCCTCTGGGAAGAAGCCAAGCACACCGATTTCTTCCAGCGCTTCCTCAACGAAGTCTTGGAGGTGAGCGGCGACGATCTGACGCATTACCACGGGCCGAGTTATCATCAAATCTTTTATGAAGCGCTGCCCCAAGCTCTGGCTGCCCTCAGCGCCGATCCATCTCCACAAGCGCAGATACGCGCCAGCGTGACCTACAACATGATCGTTGAGGGTGTGTTGGCAGAAACGGGCTATCACGCCTTCTTCACTATGCTGAAGAACAACAAGCTCATGCCTGGCAACACTGAAGGGATCAACAAGCTCAAGCAAGACGAGTCGCGTCACATTGCCTACGGTATCTTCCTCATCTCGCGTTTGGTGGCGGAACACCCGCATCTGTGGAGCGTGGCCGAGGAGGCGATGAACGCGCTGTTCATGCCAGCGTTGGGCGTCATCCACGAAATTTTCGCGGCTTACGATCCTGTGCCTTTTGGCCTGAGACTGGACGATTTCGTCGGCTTTGCCAGTATGCAGTTTCAGAAGCGCATGGCGCGTATCGAACAGAGCAAAGGGGCTTCGCTGGATCATGTTTACGAAGTCACTCAATCGGCTATCGACCGCGATGACGCCTGATAGATTGCCTGTTGACAGCCTGCCTGACGACTGCTACTATACGCAACGCGGAGTAGAGCAGAGGTAGCTCGTCGGGCTCATAACCCGGAGGTCGGTGGTTCGAATCCTCCCTCCGCAACTTGTCGGTGATATAGCTCAGCCGGCTAGAGCGCGGGACTCATAATCTCGAGGTCAGTGGTTCGAGTCCACTTATCACCAAAAACAGAGAGCCGCACCGCGCGGCTCTTCGCATTTATTCGCCTGCGATCAAGTCCTGCCAGCGTTCGCGCGAGCGGGCAACGCGCCATGTGTCGCCTTCGACTACGACTTCGGCGGGCTTGGGACGAGCGTTGTAGTGGCTGGCCATGACCATGCCATATGCGCCGCTGGTTAAGATGGCCAGGAGGTCACCTTCATGCAAGGGCGGCAGAGGAACATCGCGACCCAGCACATCGGCGGTCTCGCAGACTGGCCCAACGACCTGCGTGGACTGCACAGACCCTCGTGCTGACAAATCCGAGAGAGGCAGAATGGCATGCTTAGCTCCATACAGGGCAGGGCGGATGAGTTCCGTCATGCTGGCATCGACGATTACGATGGTCTGGCCACCCTGGTATTTAGTGTAGAGGACGCGCGTCAGCAACAAGCCGATGTCGGCCACGATAGAGCGGCCTGGCTCAAGCAAGACGCGGTAGCCGCGCAGCAGCGGTGCGAGAGCTTGGGCGAAGGCGTCGAAGGCAGGCAACTGCTCGTCTGGGCCATAGGGAACTGGGAAGCCGCCGCCG
Source organism: Anaerolineae bacterium (assembly GCA_025055175.1). Classification (GTDB taxonomy): domain Bacteria; phylum Chloroflexota; class Anaerolineae; order Aggregatilineales; family Phototrophicaceae; genus JAVQVU01. The sequence goes on from JANWYT010000002.1 coordinate 37,105, forward strand.
ATGTTGACCGTCTTGAGCGACTCGTAAGGTGCGGCAAGCTCTAGAGCGCGTTCGACCGCCTGCACCGTACCGCCGATGTCGCCGAGCTGGCTACCGATGTGGACGTGTAAGCCCATGAAGTCTAGATGTGGGTAGCGACTTTGTTCGGCGAGCGCCTGGCGGATGGCGTCGCTGGTCAAGCCGAATTTGGCGCCGCCGTGACCGGTAGCAATGTAGGGGTGAGTGTTGGCTGTGACCTCAGGATTCAGGCGCAAGGCCACGCGCACCCTGCGGCCCAGACGCGCTGCTTCGCGCTCAAGATGGCCCAATTCTGCCAAATTTTCCACATTAAACCAGCCTATACCTTGTTCAACGGCATAAGCGATCTCCTCAACTGTCTTGCCCGCGCCGGCATAGACGATGGCCCGCGGATCAGCACCTGCGCTGAGCGCGCGGAAGATTTCGCCTCCGCTCACGGCGTCAATGCCTGCCCCTTCCGCTAGCACAGCCCGCAGGATGGACAGATTGGCGTTGGCTTTGGCGCTGTAGTGAATCTCTACCTGGCTCAGCGGCTCAAAGGCGGCACGCAAGCGGCGCAGGTTGGCGCGTAGCCGCCCCAAGCTATAGACGTAGAGTGGCGTCCCTAGCGTCTGTGCCAGCTGATGTGCCGCCACGCCTTCGATCATGAGGCCCGCAGGCTTGACATGCATCAGTTCATGTAAAGCCATCAAAATTCTCCAACGCCGCTTAGACCAGTCAACGATTGAACCAAACTGTGAACGATACTATGATGATAATAACCAGAGTCCAATTCAGCGAACAGGGCAGAACTGTGAGCGCGAAGCCCCAGGAAATTAAACTCATCCAGGACTATGAAGCTATCCGCCAGGGCGAAGCTGCCCTCATCAGCGACTTGCTAGAACTGCTGCCCAACATCGACCAGCTAGGGGAGGAGCGCGTAGAGCAAGTGCGCGATGCTTTGTTCCACGCCGATTACCCCTTCATGATCGCCTTTGTTGGCCCTTTCAGCGCTGGTAAGTCTAGCCTGATTAACGCGCTGCTGGGCAGCGACGTGCTGCGCGTGGGCATTATTCCTACTACCGATAAGATCACGATTGTGCGCTATGGCGAGTCGAATCGCAGCTTGCAGGGCGCTGGCGAAGCGCTGACTATCTTTCAGCCTTCGCCTTTGCTAGAGAAGGTGAGCTTAGTGGACACGCCAGGCCTGGAGTCTGTCTTCCGCCAGCACGAACAGACGACGCGCCGCTTCCTGCACCGCGCCGACATGATCTTCTTGGTCATGCTAGCCACGCAGGCCATGACGCAAAGCAACGCGCAGTATATGCAGCTGTTCAAGGACTATGGCAAGAAGGTGATCTTAGTCATCAACCAGGCCGATCTGCTGAGCGAGGAAGAGCGCGAAACGGTGCGCCAGTACGTCTCAGATCAGGCTCGTGATCGGGCAGGCTTTGTGCCAGAAGTTTGGCTCGTCTCGGCTCGGCAGGGCATGGAAGCACAGCAAGGCGAGGCGCGCGACGAGGCGCTGTGGCAGGCCAGTGGCATGGCCTTGTTTGAGCGCGCTATCACTCAGCAGCTCAGTGACACGGAACGTATGCGCCAGAAGCTGCAAACGCCGCTGCACATCGTTCAGAACGTCCACCAGGCCGCGCTGAACGCCGTCAAGCAAAATCAGGCGACCTTCGATCAGTACCGCAACCTGGGCGACAACCTCAAGCGCCAAATGGCCATCCAGCGCGATGAGCAGCTCAAGATGGTGCGTGAAGCTAACCGAGAGGTCGAAGCGCTGTTTGGCCAGGTGATCGAGCGCAGTCATAAGGCTCTATCAGAGATTTTTGCCCTGGCTCAGCCTATCGTCAAATTCGGGAGTGGGGTGGCGGAGCTGTTCGGCCTGACGCGCTTCTTCCGCCGTGCTGACCGACCCAGTGTGGCGCGCCGCGTCTTTGATCGTCATCAGGCTTTTCAGCCGCTGGATGAACTGCCGAGGGTGTTGGACAAGCTTGCCCCTCGCCTGGAGGGTCAAGACAATCAAGACCTCGATAGTCTGGTCAAATACGGCCAGCGTGAACTCGCCAGTTTGCCGCCCAGCCTGCAGAACAAAGTTATCGGCACGATTCAGGCACCGTTAGCTTATGATCGTTCCCATCTGCTAAACGTGCGCTCAGAACTTGAAGCCATCGCTGAGGAAGCACGCAACCTGCCCACCGAGCGCGCAGAACAGGCTCGCCGCAGTACGCTCATCTTTATAGCTGCCTGGGAGCTGATCCTGGGGATCATCTTACTGGCAGTCTTCGCTCTGCGTGGCCTCCTGGATCGTGACAGTGGCGACGGAATTGCCCTGGCGATTGTAGTCATGCTGCTGGTGGCGATGGCTCTGGGCTTCGTCATCCTGCCTTTACGCGGTCGCTTCTTGCGCGCTCAGCACGCCAACCAGCTCTACAACCTGCAAGAGCGCTATAAGCAGACGCTCAGCCAGGCAGCTGACGCACAAATTGAGTATGGCCAGCGCCTGCGCCGCGAAGCACTTGCTCCTCTGCTGCGCTTCATTGAAGCCCAGACCCAGCGCCAGGATGAGCAATTCAGCCGCCTGAAGAATGCTGAACAAGTCATCAGCAAGCTGGAAGCTGATTTGAACGCCCTGGGTAAACGTAAACTCTTTGGTCTTGGTGGTTAAATGTAATGTGAAAGGAAGAAGCTCATGAGCAGCCCTGCGCTGGCCCTGGAGGGCTATATTGTTGCGTTGCGTGAAGAAGTGATCCGTCTGCTGAGCGACATGGCCGATAGCCTGAGCGACGAAGGCGAAACCAGCCTGGAAGACCGCCAGCGCTTGCGCGACATGGCCCGCGACCTGCGCGAGATGTTCTTCATGGTGGCGGTCATCGGCGAATTCAACGCGGGCAAATCGACCTTCGTCAACGCGCTGATTGGCGAGAGCCTGCTGCCGATGGGCATCACGCCGACCACCGAACATATCGAACTCATCCGCTACAATGAGGTGGCTGAGCGTGTACCAACCATGCGCGACGACGGTGTGCGCGAATGGGCGCACCCCAACATCGGCGCGCAAGGGGTGGCCATCGTCGACACGCCAGGGACGGGTTCGGTGTTCCAGCGTCATGAGAAGACTGCTAAGGCCTTTCTCCATCGCAGCGACCTCGTCCTCTTCATCATCTCGGCCAGGCAGGCCTTCGCCGAGTCTGAGCGCGCATATTTGGAACTAGCCAGGCAGTACAGCAAGAAGATTATCCTAGTCATCAACCAGATCGACACACTGACGCCAGCAGAGCAAGTCGAGGTGCGTCGCTTCGTCATGGATCAGGTCAAAGAGACGCTCCAGCTTGAGCCGATGATCTTCCTCACTTCGGCGCGCAACGCTTTGCAGGGACTAAACGACGAAGGCATGGACGGCTTGCGCGCCTACCTGCGCAGCATCTACGCCGATATGCCCCCAGCTGAGCAGAAGCTGCTGGCTCAGCTCAAGACAGCTGAAGGGCTGTTGAGCGGCTATCAAGCCAGGATACGTCAGCGCATCGACCTGGTGAAAGCCGACAGTGGCCAACTTGGCTTGTTAGAACAGGAGCTAGAACACCAGTCCTTCGGCATTGCGGCGCAGATGGCCCAGGCGCAAGCGGACATCGTGACTGCCATTGAAGGCATACGTGCGCGCGGCCTGGCCTTCATCGACGAACATTTCACCTTCAAGAAGTTGGGCAGCGACGTAGACCGCCAACAACTCCAGGTCGACTTCCAAGAGCGCGTCATTGGGCGGGCCGGACGCGACGTAGAAGAAGCCACCAACCGCTACATCAACGCTGTGATCGACCAGAGTCGCGCCTATTGGCGCAGCGTCATCGAACGGCTCAACAGGCTTCGCGAACTGCTGGCTCAAGAAGCTAGCGCGCCTGACCAGAATATCTATGCTCAGCAGCGCGAGAGCCTGCAAGAAGCTATCCATATCGCCGAGGCGGAACTCAAGAGCTACGCCAGCGGCGCTATCCTGAGCGAGATGGAGGCCATCTTCAACGAGAGCGTGAGCGGTTTCCGCCGCAGCGCAATCTTCGCTGCTTTCGGCGTGATTGCGGCGGCTCTAGGTTTGCTCACGCCTGGCCCACTAGTGGGCTTGGGAGCAGCACCACTAGCAGCGCCTGCTCTGGTGGCAGGCGCTGCAATGGTGGCTGTCTTTGGTGTGCCGGCCTACCGTTATCTGCGCCGCATCACCACCGAGACCAAGCGCGACTTCAACGCGCGTCTGGACTTGCTCAGCAAGAATTATAATGCGGCGTTGCAAGACCTGACTAACCGCGAACGCCAGCGCCTTTTGCAGTTTGGTAAACAAATCCTTGTGCCAATCTTCAGCCGCCTGGAGGCGCTGGCTGAGCAGTATCGCCAGCAGGAGGCCGCTCTTGCTGTTCTTGCCAAACGTCTCAACGACCTGCGCGATAAAATTACGTCCAGCTAGAGCTGGTGCAGGACTTTTAACTGGTCTAGGATCGGCGCGGGATCACGCTCTGGCCCCGCGTCGTCTTCCCCTAGTGGATCAGCGATCTCGTCTTCGCCTAGCAACACATGAGCCGCGTTGCGCATCCCGTAACCAATAGCGTCCAGATCATAGCCGCCCTCTTGGATGAAGATGAGCCGTCCATCGCAGCCATCCTCAGCGATTTGGCGCAACTCACGAGAGATATGAGCATAACCTGTCAAGGTGAGGCGCATACTGGCCAGAGGATCGCGCCAATGGGCGTCGTAGCCGGCGGAGACCAGCACGAGTTGAGGCTGAAAGCGCTTGGCAGCGGGGGCGATGATCTCGCGGAAGAAGCGCAAATAGCTCTGGTCGCCATGCCCCCCCTGGAGCGGGATGTTGAGCGTCGCGCCCTTGCCCGCGCCTTTGCCCGTCTCACGCAGGCCACCAGAGCCAGGATAGTACGGGTACTGGTGCAGCGAGACGAAGTAGACGCTGGGGTCGTCATAGAAGATATCCTGCGTGCCGTTGCCGTGATGGACGTCAAAATCGACGATCAGCACGCGTTCTAGGCCATAGTGCTGCTGAGCGTAGCGCGCAGCGATGGCGACGTTGTTCAGCAGGCAAAAGCCCATCGGACGATAAGGGGTGGCGTGGTGGCCTGGGGGGCGCAGTGCCACCAGCCCATTATGAGCCTCGCCCTGCATGACAACGTCGACAGCCATCAGCGCTGCTTGAACCGCCAGGCGGGCAATTTCGTAAGATTGAGGCGTAGCGTAGGTGTCGGCGTCAATCATAGCGACCTTGCTCTGTTCGCTCGTCCATTGCAGTAGCTCCAGCATATCAGGATGGTGACAAGCTTCTAACCAGCGCATGGCAGCGGGCTGTTGAGGCTGCAGAGACAGCAAGCGTTCGTCCAAACGCGCTCCGCGCAGCACGCGCCAGATAGTCTCCAGACGTTCAGGACGTTCTGGGTGGTTGTAGTGCGCTAAGTGGTGATCGATGAAGCGCGGATGGGTGACATAAGCTGTCGTCATGGATAGGTTCACTTTCTCGTGGTTGCGCACTAGCGCAGGACAGACGATGATTAAGGGGATAACTATACAGTTTGTTCTCGTGGCTGATTATAATGCTGATTATAATAAAGCAGGGTAAAAAGTGTGAGTTTGTCACCTCGCATGGGCCAACAAGGGCCATCTAACAATCGCCAGAACAATCGCCGTCGTCGCGCGCTCAAGTCTTTCCTCAATCCGCCGCGTCGCCGCAGCGGCAACTACAGAATTCGCAAACAGCGCCACAAGCGCCGAGACAAGGACGTGCCAATGCAATATGAACGCCTCGTTCAGTGGGCGACGAAGATTTGGAAGGAACGCAACCCTGACAAACCTTATGTAACCATCTGGGCCTCGGCGGAATGCAGCAATCGCATTGCCCAGCAACAGGTCAAACCCGGTCGTCGTCTGAAAGGCCGCGCTCGGTATGAGGGCCTCGAACCCCTCGATGCGCCGGTCATCGTCCCCATCAGCGACTACAGCGCGCGCGGCAAGCAGACTGTACTGACCTCCACGGCCGGCGCAATGGCCTACAAATTTTCTATACCAGAGAGTGGAGAACACTTTGAGGTCATCTACGCCAGCTCGTACTTCGACGACGACGTACAAGACTTGACAGCCATTGCCCTCGTTGAAGAGCGCTACCTAGAGACCTGGGCCGCATTCGAAGCGCTGTGTGGCCGCGTTGTGCGACCTCGCATTCAGCGGCGGCGTGATGTCTATATTATCGGCGGCACAGACGCCTTCTTCGACCCTGTGGTGGAGTGGAGCGACGTCATCCTGGACGAAAGCCTCAAACACGACATCTTCGATGACATCGAAGCCTTCTTCTCCGAAGGTGTGGATATCTATCGCAAGTTGAAGCTGACCCCTTTCCGCAAGCTGCTCCTGGCAGGCGTGCCAGGGACGGGCAAGACCATGCTCTGCGCGGCGCTAGCTAAACACGCCCTCAATCGTCGACGTATCGTCGTCTACGTCAGCGGCTCTGATCGTGACGGCGCGACTTTTGAGAAGATTCAACGTGCCTTCCAAGCAGTGGCTAATGCGCGCTTCCCGACCCTGCTGATCGTCGAAGAGATTGACGCATACCTACGCGGCGATGACAAGGCGCGTATCCTGAACGTCTTGGATGGCATCGAGTCGCCCAATAATCCCAAAGGCACGCTCATGCTAGCCACGACTAACTATCCAGAAGTGATTGACGACCGCATTTTCAAGCGGCCTGGTCGTCTGGATCGCATCTTCATCGTGCCGACTATCGAAGAAGAAGCCCTGGCCGAGCGTATGCTGCGCCACTACATGGCTGAACAATGGTTGGACGATCACCGCGTTGTCGTGCCAAAGCTGGTGAGTCAGCCTGGCGCTTTCGTTCGCGAGATTGCTCTGCACGCTCGCATGTTGGCAGCTCATGAGCGCAAGACAGTCGTCACCACCGACATGTTAGATAAGTCAGTGGACAGCCTGCTCAAACAAATGCGCCTAGATGGTAACTTCCTAGCACAGCGTCGTCCTCTAGGCCTGGAAGCGCGACCACCCATTCGTCGTCGCGCTGGTCTGGATGATGTATGAAGTATCCGCGCCTCATCATCGCGCAAGACCGCGAGAAGCCCGTACGCCAGCGTCATCCCTGGGTGTTCAGCGGAGCGATCGCCCGCACTGAGGGCGATCCACAACCTGGTGATCTAGTGGACGTGCGCGCTCATGATGGTGAATTTCTGGCGCGCGGCTACTACAACCCACGCTCGCAGATTCAGGCTCGTCTGCTGACCTGGCGCGACGAGCCGCTGAATGACGCATGGTGGCGCCAGCAACTTGGACGCGCTCTGGAGACACGTCGTTTCATGCGCACCAATCAAGCCTGCGCGCTGCGCCTGGTCAACGCTGAGAGCGACTATTTGCCTGGCCTGATTGTCGATCAGTATGGCAGCGTCCTGGTCTTACAAGCTCTCACGCTTTACATCGATCAGCACAAGCAGCGGATTGCTGGCCTGCTGGCTGATCTGCTCCAGCCGCGCACCATTTACGAACGCAGCGATGTTGATGTGCGCGCTAAAGAAGGCCTCAAGCGCACAACTGGCCTACTTTGGGGTGAAGAGCCACCTGAGCGCTTCACGTACACCGAAGCCAGTCATGTGACCCACTTATGGGTGGATGTGAAGCACGGCCACAAGACGGGCGCTTATCTCGATCAGCGCGACAATCGCTACTGGGTGCAGTCGGCAGTAGATAGCTTAACAGGTGAGGTGCGCCTGCTCAATCTGTTCAGTTACAGCGGCGGCTTTGGCGTGGTGGCAGCAGAGGGCGAGAATCGACAGCGCTTGCACATCGTCAATGTGGATAGCAGCAACTCGGCCCTGGCATTGGCGGCAGATAACGCTCGGCTCAACCATGTACCGCACCATGAAGAAATCGAGGCTGACGCTCTGGATTTCTTGCGCCAAGAGGCGCGCAGCAGCGCGCGCTACGATGTCGTCGTCCTTGATCCACCCAAGTTCGCTCACAACAAAGAGCAGATCGACAGCGCCGCGCGCGGCTACAAAGACCTCAACCTCAATGCTTTCCGCGTCATCCGCGAAGGCGGCTATTTAGCGACGTTCTCTTGTTCCGGTTCGATCAGCCGCGACTTGTTCCAGAAGATCGTCTTCGGCGCGTTGGCCGACTCTGGACGACAAGCCCAGATCGTGCGTCATCTGCAGGCTGCTCCCGACCATCCTATCGCGCTCACTTTCCCCGAAGGTGAGTACTTGAAGGGCTTGCTGCTGCGCGTGTGGTGAAACACAGCTTTCTATGCTACACTGGCGGAACATTTGTTCTATCTAAGGATCGCTCATGCCCCCGCTTCAGATCGTCTCCCCGTATAAGCCCACTGGCGATCAGCCACGCGCTATTGAACAGATGGTGGCTAACATCCAGGCAGGCGTCCAAAAGCAGACCTTGCTTGGCGCGACAGGCACAGGCAAGACCTTCAGCATCAGCTGTGTGATTGAGCGCCTTCAACGTCCGACGCTAGTCTTGGCCCACAACAAGACGTTGGCGGCGCAGTTGTTTGCGGAGTTCAAAGAGCTTTTCCCCAACAACGCCGTCGAATATTTCGTCAGCTACTACGACTACTATCAGCCAGAGGCTTATGTGCCGCGCCACGACCTGTACATCGAGAAGCAGACGCAGATCAACGAGCAGATTGAGCGTCTGCGCCTCTCTACATCGGCTTCGCTGCTGACGCGGCGCGATGTGATTATCGTAGCGTCGGTGTCATGCATTTACGGTATTGGCGACCCCAACAGTTGGCGGCAGGCTTCTGTACCAATCCAAGTTGGCGATACAATCCGCCGCGACCGCCTACTGCGTGACCTGGTGCGCATTCAGTATGCGCGCAACGACATGACGCTCAAGCGTGGCTGCTTCCGCGTGCGCGGCGACACTCTGGAGATCATCCCTGGCTATAGCGAAGTGGCCTATCGTGTTGCCCTATTCGGCGATGAAGTAGAACGGATCACTGAGTTTGACCCTTTGACCGGCGAAATTTTGGCGACTCATCCGCAGATCACCATCTTCCCTGCGCGCGAATACATCAGCGCTGATGAGAACATCCGTCAAGCTGTGCTAGACATCGAGCAGGAGCTGGAGGAACGCCTAGCTGTGCTGCGCCAAGAGAACAAGCTGGTGGAAGCGCAGCGTCTGGAGCAGCGCGTGCGCTACGATATCGACATGATCCGCGAGGTGGGCTTCACTAGCGGCATTGAGAATTACTCGCGCCACATGGAACAGCGCCCTCCAGGCAGCCCTCCCTTCACTCTGTTAGATTACATGCCGTCCGATTATCTGTTGGTGATCGACGAAAGCCACATGACTATCCCTCAGCTGCGCGGCATGTATAATGGGGATCGTCAGCGCAAGCAGGTCTTGGTCGATTATGGCTTCCGCTTACCTAGCGCGCTAGACAACCGTCCGCTGCGCTTTGAAGAGATTGAGGATCGCATTGGTACGGTCATCTTCACTAGCGCTACTCCAGGCCTTTACGAGCGCGAACACTCTGAGCGCGTCGTTGAACAGATCATCCGTCCCACGGGAATCCTCGATCCACAGATCGACGTGCGTCCGACGACGGGCCAGGTGGATGACCTGCTGCAAGAAGTGGCGGCGCGCATCAAGAAGGGACAGCGCGCTCTCGTGACGACGCTCACTCAGCGCATGGCGGAGGAGATGGCCGGCTACTTGAACGAGATGGGGATCAAGGCTCACTATCTGCACGCTGAGATTGACACGATCGAGCGCGTGGAGATTCTGCGCGACTTGCGCATGGGCGTTTACGATGTTGTCGTGGGGATCAATCTGCTGCGCGAGGGTTTAGACCTACCTGAAGTCTCGCTGGTGGCCATCATGGACGCCGACAAAGAGGGCTTCTTGCGCAGCGACTCAGCGCTCATCCAGACGATAGGTCGTGCTGCGCGCCACGTCGAGGGCAAGGTGATTATGTACGCCGACAAGATCACCGACTCAATGAAGCGGGCTATCGACGAGACCGTGCGCCGTCGCGAAGTGCAGGAAGCCTACAACCGCCAACACGGCATTGAGCCGCAACAAATCGTCAAACAAATCCGCGATTTGACCGACCGCGTGAAGGCTTTGGCGATGGACGGGGAGGATGGCGTCGAAGCCAAGCCCGACGCCAGCAAGCTGAGCGCTGACAGGCTTGCTAAGATGATCCGCGACCTAGAGAAAGAGATGAAGGCGGCGGCGCAGGCGTTGGAATTTGAGAAGGCCGCTGCGTTGCGCGACCAGATTTTTGAGCTGCGCGGCCTGCTGGCAGAGAGGCAGGGGGCTGAGGGGAATCTGCTGTTGACCTGAGGCTGTCGTATGATGGGGCATGAAGTCGCTCCATGCCCCACAAGCTGCGCGATCAGAGCAGGCTCTTGGCGGCTTCCAGTGCAGCGACGAAGTTCACTTCGTTGCCGATGACTGGCACATATTCGGCATAGCGCACGATGTTCTCTTCGTCTAGGACGAAGACGGCGCGCTGGCAAATGCGCCAATCCACGTCGTGGACGCCGTAGGCATCGGCGAAAGCCATGTCCATGTAAGTGCTGAGCGTCTCCGTCTTGTCAATGCCCTCGGTGGCGCAGTAGCGCTTGAGAGCGAAGGGCAGATCAGCGCTCACAGTGAGGATCACTACATCATCGCCGAGTTCAGCGGCTTCCTGGTTGAAGCGGCGCGTCTGAGCCGAGCAAACGCTGGTATCGACTGAAGGCACAGTGCTGATGATCTTGACCTTGCCGGCGTAATGAGCCAGCGTGCGTTCGCTACGATCCGTCGCTAGCAGCTTGAAGTCGGGGGCTTTGCTGCCGACCTTGAGCATGTCGCCTTGCACGCGATGTTCGTTTTGACCAACCATCATCCCTGGACGGCTCATGGGATTGTCTCTCCTGTGTATAGGCTAGGCTTTAGTCGCAGCGAGTTTAGCTCACAGCCCGCCGTAGCGCCACGTGCCATCAGTCATCGTTCCCAATACGCTAATGTCTAGGAGCGCGTCAGCTGGGATGGTCGTCGGATCGCGATCAAGAGCCACTAGATCGGCATAGAAGCCCACCGCTAGCTTGCCTAAGCGGTCTTCGGCGTAGGCGGCATAGGCCGGCCCTGAGGTGTAGCCGCGCAGAGCTTCTTCAATGCTCAGGCGTGCTTCAGGATACCAGCCGCCAGGCGGCCAGCCATTGGCGCGCTGACGCGTGACCGCCGCATGGATTCCCGCCAGCGGGTTGAATGGCTCTACTGGCGAGTCCGAGCCGAAAGCACATACCACACCCTGATCGAGCTGCACGCGCGGATTGTAAGCTAGGCGTGATCTGCTACCCCAGTAGCGATCCGCCAACTCTATGTCGGATGTGGCGTGGATGGGCTGCATAGAGGCGATGATTTGCAGCTCAGCTAGGCGGCCTGCGTCGTCGGCGTGGATGAGCTGGACATGTTCAATGCGATGGCGTCGCTGTGCAGGCGCAATGCCTGCTTGGGCTTCGACGCGGCGCGCATGAGCGTACACGTCCAGCACGTCGCGCACGGCTTGGTCACCGATGGCGTGGATCGTGGCTGACAAGCCATTCAAAGTAGCGCGTTCCACTAGGGCCTGCATGATGTCTTTAGGGACGACGACGACCCCATAATTGTGTGGCTCACCTTCATAAGGTTGGATCATAAGAGCAGTGCGCGCCCCCAGTGCGCCGTCGGCGAACAGCTTCAGGCCGCCGAACTTTATCCAGTCGTCGCCGTAGTTGGTGCGTATGCCCAGCGACAAGGCGGCTTCTAGCCAGGGTTGATTAATCTGCTTGACGACGCGCATGGCCAACGCACCTTCCTCGCGCATTATCTCAAGGGCCATCATGCACGAAGGATTGTCGTAATCATGAAAGCCCGTCAGGCCCTGGGACAGCGCGCTCTCTTGGGTGCGGCGCATGAGCTGCGCCATTTGCTGTGGGTTATCTTCAAAGGGTCGGATCAGCCGCATGGCAGTCTCCAGCAGAATGCCTGTCGGCTGATCCTGCTCGTCACGCACAATCTTCCCGCCGATGGGATTGGGCGCGTCTGCAATGCCAGCAGCGCGCAGAGCGGCGCTGTTGACCCAAGCGGCGTGGCCACTGCGCGCCACTAGGTAGACCTTGCAGCGGGGCGCGACGGCGTCTAAGTCAGCAGCGCTGGGCAGAGAGCCGTCGCTCCATGTGCCATGCGACCAACCATAGCCTAGCAGCCAATCTTCTTCGTTCAGAGATTGCGCGGCTTGGGCTACGCGGGCCAGGGCTTCATCTTTGCCTACGTTGAACAAGTCGAGGCCGTTGAGCGCGCGTGTCGTCCATTCCCAATGCAAGTGAGAGTCGATCAGCCCAGGGATGAGCGCTGCGCCGTTGGCGTTGAGCTTGCGCGTGTGGGGCTGAGCCAGGGCTAGCACGTCGTCGTCGCTGCCTACGGCAGCTATGCGCCCCTGATGGATGGCCAGAGCCTGAGCGCGCGGGCGCGAGTCGTCCAGGGTGATGATGGTGGCATTGTAGATGATCGTGTCCATGAAGAGCTTCTCTGTTTTGTCTGTGCGAGCGCTTCAGGCGTCCAGCCAGGGGCGCACTTCGTCGGAAGTGAAGAAAGCTACCCCGCGCCGCGTGACGGCCAGCGCTGCCAGCCGCGCTGCCAGTGGCACGGCCAGAGCAACGGCGCGAGCCAGATCATCGGATTGAGGCTGGCGCAGGTCGCTTAGCCAGCGCGGCAAACTAGCCAGCAGGGCAGTGGCAAACACGTCTCCTGCGCCGGTGGCGTCTACTTCTTGGACGGGATAGGCAGCGTAGGGGTAGGGCCGTCCTCGATCATAGACTACTCCGCCCTGTGCGCCATCGGTGACGATGAGCTGTTCGACGATTTGGGCGTATTGTGCTTCTAGGTATGGATGGCCCTGGATGTCTTGCTTGCTGAGGACGACCAGACGTACCAGACGCAGAGCGCCTTCATCTAACCAGGGGCGAGGCATCACGCGGCCTGTTCTATCCCATTGGCGCAGCAGGCCCTGCGGCGTGAGCATGACTAGTGCGCGCGGAAAGGCGCTGGCAATTCGTGGGTCGAATTCGGCTACGAGCGGCGCCAGATGGACGGCAGGCGCTTCACACCAGGCAGCGGGCAAGTTGTCCAGGCTCAGCGGCTCAGCCAAGCGATGGACGATCTGAACGCGGCCAATGGACGTGTAGCGATTCTCAAACGTTGTGGTGGATTGTGACGGCTGGATCACCAACTTGGCCAGGCTACGCAACGGCTCAACTAGCGGTTCATCAGGCGCACAGCTCGTCAGGATGCCGACGCGCCGTCCCAGTAAATGAGCGATAGGCGCAGAGTAGGCCACCGTGCCGCCCAGCGTGCGCCCTTCAGGGTGCAAATCGGCAGTGACGTGGCCCAGCAACAAATAGTCGATCATGAGGATGACTTGACAGGTGAGATAGTGACTTTGCGGGCGCTGCCTTCGCCAATGCTGCGCGTCTCCACGTCCTGGCGTTCGCGCAAGGTGAGATGGATAATGCGCCGCTCATGGGGCGGCATGGGTTCAAGGGTGACAGTGCGCCCTTGAGCGATGGCCTGATCGGCCATGCGGGTGGCCAACTGCTGAAGGCGTTGTGCGCGGTGCAACTTGTACTCGGCTACGTCGACGATGATGTTGACGCGGCGCTGTAAGCGACGGCTGAGCATGAGGCGCAGCAAATATTGAATGGAAGCCAGACTTTCGCCGCGTCGCGCAGCCAGGCTTTGCACCTCTGGCCCAGTGATGTTGAGAACCCAGTGCATATCTTCGTCCGCACGAGTTGACTCGGCGCGGTGTAGCGTGATTTGGACGTCGTAATAACCCATCTTGTCTAGCAGTTCTAGCAAGACTTGTTTGCCAACGCGCACGTCTTCGTCGGCATCTTCATCGGCTACTGTGTTGGCGCTAGGGACAGTGCTGAAATCGTCGTCATCTGGGTAGTCGTATTCGAACGCCGAGGCACTGCGTCCGCCGCCCTGACGCGGTTTGCTGCTCCTCTCTCCACGCTCACCGCGCTCAGTGCGCTCGCTGCGTCCTCGTCCGCCGCGCCGCCGCCTGCGCTTACGACCTGTGCTGGCAGCCCTCTCGTCGGATGTAGAAGCAGAGGCCGCGTTAGCTTCACTAGCTTCCGCCCCGTCGGCGTCACCCTGCGCGTTCTCGGTCTTCGAAGTTGCTTCTGTCTTAGCCCTGTTGGACTTGCTGCGAGCAGGCTTAGATGGTGCTGCTGGAGCAGACGGTGGCGCTTCTTTGGGTGGCTCTGGTCGCCTGCCGATGAAGATCAGGCGCACGCGCGCTGGACGCGCACCAATGCCCAGGAAACCGCGACTCGGCTCTTCTAGGACTTCGACCATGACATCGTCAGGGCCGCAATTGAGTTCGCGTAAGCCTGCTTGGATGGCAGCTTCGACAGTTTCGGCTACCTTCTCAATCGATTCCATAGGTCTTCCTCAAACGATAGTAGTGAGCAGACGAGGCGGGAACGCTGTGCGCACCGCCTCATCGCCATGATTATCTAGTTGGTGAACAGGCGAACATCACCGCCTGACCTTTTTGGGCTTTGCCCCGGCGTAAATCTTGGCTGTGGGCTTGGATGAAGTCCCGCTGCTGGGCGCTGGTGCGGTCTTAGCGCTGGGTTTGGGGCTGCTCGGTCGGGTGGTTGCCGGCGCAGGCTCATCTTTCTCGATCGGCTTGACTTTGACGCCTGGGCCTGACCCAAATACGCGATCAATCAGTTTTTTGCCCTGCGGGCTGTATTGTAAGATGCCCAAAACATTGCCGACGATGAAGTAGATTGACAAGCCCACTGAGAACGATAGCGCAAACATGCCAAACATGATGGGCATGATAGTCGTCATAGAGCGAGTCATGGCAGCGGCCTGGTCGTTGGGATCGACGTTGCTCATGTTGGGCATGGCCATTTTGGACTGGAAATAGGTGGTGGCCATCACCAAGACAGGTAAGACTAGCGCATAGATGGGATTAGTAGGTGGCGCTGGTGGCTGCGTCAAGTCCATGCCCAGCCACATGTTTTGCAACGGGATGAGGCCATCTAAGCCGGGGATAATCAGGCGCTCAGACAGGTCAACGAGCTGATAGGGCGTGGCTGCTAGAGCGAAATAGATGGCCTGATACAGGGCGATAATGATGGGAAACTGGATCAGCAAGGGCAAACACCCGCCAAAAGGGTTGACGCCGGCTTCGCGGTAGAGTTCCATTTGGGCCTGGGCCAACTTCTCGCGGTCGTCCTTGTACTTCTCTTGCAGCTTCTTGAGCTGTGGTTGGAGTTCTTGCATTCTGGCGGCGGACTGCTGCTGACGCACCATCAGCGGCAGCGTCAGGACGCGGATGAGGGCTGTGAAGATGACGATGGCCAAGACGATGTTGTTGTTGAGGACAGCGTAGAGCCAGGTCAGGATGGTGACGAACGGATTGATGATTAAGTCCCACATCGTAAGGTATGCCTCAGCTCAACTAACGACCATAAACCCAGGCGGCACGTCCATTCTCGACGGTGAAGGCTGCCAACAACTTGCCTATATCGGTAGTGCTGACGATCACCAGGTCTTCTGGGACGCCGCGCTGCGGGTTGGCAGGGACATACAGAATGTCCGAAAGAATCTCGGGGCGATCAGCAATTTCGCGACTGAACAGCGTCGCGCCATCGCGCCGATCCAACCAGTAGACTAGGCCATCGCGCGCGGCCACGATGACGTAGCGCTCTGTGACGACGGGGGCAGGGCGAATGCCGCGCGGAGAAGGGTTGACGCTCCAGATGGCGGTCATCGTCTCTGGATTGATGGCATGGACGCCGCCGCTCAGGTCAGAGAGGTAAAGCAGGCCGTCGTACAGAGTTGGCGTACTCCAAATCCAGTTCTTGGCCTTGTAGCGGCCTACGATTTGGCCTTGTAGGTTGATCTTGAACAGCATGTGAGAATAACTACCGATATAGAGGTGGCCATTGTACAACAGTGGGGCAGCGCCAGGTAAACCTTCCAGGTCAACGGGCTTCTCCCAGATAGGCTGGCCTGTCTCAGCGTCCAGGGCATGTAAGAGATGATTGATGGTCGCCACGTACAAAATGCCATCGGCCAAGACGGGTGCGGCCCAAATGCCTGCATCTGTGCTGTAAACCCACTTTTGGCGCAGAGTCTGACGGTCTAGGGCTACTACGTCGCGCAGCTTCAGCCCTAGATAGATGGTCGTGTCATCGTAGGCCGCATTGGCAATGACGGGGCCGCTGAGCGGCGTGCCGACGACAGTATCCAGGCGTGCTGTAGGCAAGTCGACCTTCAGCACACGGTTGTTGTAGGACGGCAAGATCATGGTCGTGGTATCACCGGCTTGGTTGAGGACAGCCTGTGTGAAGAACTGAGCGTTCTCGGCGTTGTGACCATCGATGAACCACAGGCGTGGGTTGCCGCTGTCGTCAATGCGTATCTGCCCGTCAGCGCTTTGCAAGCGCGTGGCAGCGCCAGTGTCGGCGTCGACCATAGACAGGATATTGTTGTAGGCGACCAAGATACGATCCTGTCCATAGAGCGTGATGACCTGAGTAGCTGACCAGCTGACGCCAATGCGCGTACCTACGCAACCTGTCACCATCAGGCTGAGCAGGATCATCCATGTGATGAAAGACCACCTTTGAGAGGGCTTCAAACCTCACTCCTTCGTCTTCTGGACTTTAGGCGGCACGGGATCATAGCCGCCGGGGTACATAGGCTGACAGCGCCAAATGCGCCATAGGCCCAGGCGCAGGCCTTTCAGCAGCCCATGAACTTCGATAGCTTCGTACATGTATTCGGAACAAGTGGGGGTGAAACGACAGGCCGAGGGCAGCACGGGGGAGATGAAGCGCTTGTAAAAGCGGATGAGCTTGAGCGCTAGCCATTTCAGGGGGTTCATCATGGGTCAGTCACCAGACTTGAGCAGACGGGCTTGCTGGAGAAGAGCAACGAGGGCTGAGCTGAGTTGGTCGTAAGGCTGGTGCGCGACAGGCTGTCGGACGACAAGCACAAGGTCGTATCCCTGGACTAAACGCGGATGGAGGTGGCGCAGGGCTTCGCGTAGACGTCGGCGCGTGCGGTTGCGCACGACAGCGCTGCCCAGACGTTTGGTGACGATGATACCATAGCGGTTGTGAGGCAAGCCGTTGGCAGCGCGTCCCAGGGCAAACCAGAGGTGGTTGACGGTTTGCCCCGTCTGCCGCACGCGCGCAAAGTCTTCGCGGCGGCACAAGCGCCATTGGCGTCGCACGGCACAACGCTTTCTCTCAAGAAGCGTTCCAGTTCACCTTCTTGACGTGGCTTGGCGTCACCGTCAGTCGGTGGCGTCCTTTAGCGCGGCGCGCTTTCAAGACGCGGCGACCGCCTTTGGTCTCCATGCGCGCTCTGAAGCCATGCACTCGCTTGCGGCGACGCACCTTTGGCTGCCATGTGCGTTTCGTGGACATCTCTTTTCCTCATTGGCCTGTGGTTGAAGCGAGATAACGAGGCGAAAGTATACCTTAGAGAACTGGCAAGGGTCAACCCATGCTTAGCTAATGGCCTGTGTTATACTCATAGCTTGATTCGTCCCTGTGATTGCTCTCAAGCAAGGAGGAAGTTGATGCCCCTCATGCCTAGCACCCCGCCTTTGCCCACCAGTGCCGAAATCGACGCCATCACCAATCTGCTGCTGGAGCGGGAAACGCCGATGACGACGGCGGAACTGGCGCACTGGTTGATCGAGACGCGCCTAGAGAGCGAACGCCAGGCCTTGCAAACCCGCTATCAGAACATCAAAGTTTATGATCCGGCTGAGGCGTACAACATCGGGGATCGTCTGACTTTCTCCAAGATGGACTATGCTCTGGCCACCGTATCGGCGCTGCGGCCTGGCAACAATCCTGATTACGGCGATTTTGAGGTCATCAGCGTAGAATTCGATGAACCGTTGTACAACGGCGCGCGCGGCGTGCGCGACTTCGCCGCGCGTCTGGCTCAACCCCACGCTTTGAACGGCGCGCCTGCTCAAGCGCCCCAGCTCAGCCAGTTCAGTGCCGAGGATGTCTTGAAGGCTCACCCTCATTTCATCAAGGAGCTGGAGGCGACTCTCAGCGCTAGCAAAGACCTGCGCCGCGTAGCTGGTTATTGGTTTCCCCAGGAACTCGTCATACCGGTAGACATCGGCATGTTGCACTTGGCTGAAGCTGTTTTAGATGTCAGCGGTGATAAGCCCATGACCACCCAGGAAATCATCGAACAGATTGGCGGGCTGGGCAATGCCCCGATGAGTCTGCAAGTCTTTTCAATGAACGTTGCTATGAGCCAGGACAAACGCTTCGATGAAGTCGGCCCACTGGGCCAGGTGTTGTGGTATCTGCACCGCCAGCAGCCAGAAGCCGTGCGTCGTCCACCCGTCTGGTTGCAACATCGCGCCATCGACTTTGACCCTTCTTTGCTCTCGCCGGCTATGCGCGAACTGGAGATGGAACTCAATGACGAACTCAGCAAGCTACCGCCGATAGAAGAAGACTTGGAGGAAGCTTCGTTGTACCTGATCTATCCTCACCGCCGAGCGGGTACGCTGCCCATCAACCGCGCGACGCGGCAGATTGTACCGACGGCGCGTACTCCGCGCATTTTTGTGGAGATTGTCGACGATGTGAACCATACCCGCTTCCCTGGTTGGGTTGTCCATGAACATCAATACGTCTACGGCCTGCTGGATTACTACACACAAAATCGTCTGTCGATTGGCACGCGCCTTTACCTGCGCAGAGGGGAACACCCTGGTCAATTGCGTCTGCGCTACGACGCCTACAAGCCTCGGCGTGAATTTATTCCTGTTGTTCAGGCCACCCGCGATCAGCTCACCCTCACGCAAACGCAGCGTCCAATCGGTGCAGAGTACGACATGCAGCTCATCGTGGGCATCGACAACCTGGAGGCGACTGATGAGCTGACGCGCGTCTTCCAAAACAAGAACCTGGCTACCATCCTCAAAGCCATCATCGCCGAGGCTGGTAAGTTCTCGCCTCAGGGGACTGTTCATGCCAAGACGATTTACAGCTTGGCCAACGTCTTTCGCCGCGTGCCGCCCGGCCTGGTGTTCGCTACGCTGGCGGCTAACCCCGATTTCCATGCCATCGGCGATGTCTTGTGGAAATTGAACGAATGAGAAAGGCCGACGAACATGCAACCCCTGCCCGGTAAACCCAGCAACCTGGTGAAGCCCACCCTAGACACCAAATTTCATATTGATTATGAATGGTGGGAACAGCGGGCCGACGAAGATTATCGCAGCTACTTGCTGACGCATCTACCACCTGAAAAGCGCGCTTTGTTCAGCGCTCATGATGAGCAACGCGTCGTCGATTACATCCATCCGGAGACGGGGGAAGTCTTTCAACTGGACGAACTAGGTCTGGCTATTCAGCAGGCTGCCAAACAGCCCGACTTTATTAATCCTCAAACGTCGCTAGTGGACAGTGTGTTTCGCGTCTTCTTAGCCAACGGCAATTTGCCGCGTACCCCGCGCGAACTGGCTCAGGACACAGGACGCGACGCTAACACCATCCTCAAGACCCTGGGCGGCATGAAAGTCTACAAGGGCCTGCGCCCCCTGATCGTCAACCCTGAAGCTGAGAAAGAAGAATGAACCATCATGGGACGAGTGATTAACACCAACGAACCTGATAAGCGCCGCAAATACGAAATGCGCACCATCGCCGAAATTTTGCGTCGGATCAGCCAAAAGCCTGCCATAGATGATGAGTCGAAGGATATGGCTTCGGCTATCGTCTTCAGCCTGCGCACGATTAGCGACACAGTAGAAGAATCGGTGCGCGCTTGGGAGAAACTGAATTATTGGAAGAAAGCCGATGATTTCCAGGAGAAATGGTGGTGGGCTTCTGTCATGGGCAAGAAGATAGAAGAACTGATCCGTGCCGAACAGTGGGACGATCTGCCTGTCCAACTAATGAAGCTGTTGCCCTACTTTGCCGATATTGAAATCACCAAGTTCATGCGCGCCGAGAGCGAATGGCGTGGTCGCTATGAAGCCTTGATTGGCGAATGAGCCATCATGGCGTCGGCGGCGGCGGCAGAGGGACGGGCGTCGTTGGCGGAAAGGCGACGCCTGGTGAGAGCAGAGGCGATGAGCCAACAGGAGCGAGTGCGTTGGTGTTGGTGAACATTTGCCAGCTTGCACGGTTGGGAAACAGAGCGAAGACCACATTTCCGGGGGCGCTGACGAACACAGCGCCGTCGCTCGCCGTCTGAACTTGGACGCTGTAAGGTTGCTCCCATTCCAACGTGGCCCAGCCTATGCGGTTGCGGACGGCCTGATTCTCGCGCCACAGCAAGCCAAAGCCACGCCTCGGCTGCCACAAGTTGGGTGCAGGGGCGTTCATGAACTCGCTGCTGGATTCGTCCATGCCCTCTAGAAAGCCGTCGCGGTACACCTCCCAGCGCGGTTGAGCAGCATCGCTGTACATGACGTAGATTGCAGTCTGGTTACCTACCCAGACCATATAACCGTTCTGAAAGGATTGGTAAACCCCATTGCTGGCGCTGGGTGGGTTGAGCGGGCAGCTTGCTGGACGCGGGCTGAGGAAGAACCAGTTGCTCAGGCAGATTTCGTTGATGGGCGCAGCAACAGGCGCGATGATTGGGATGATCTGGCTGGTGGGGAACAGCAGCGCGGTGGCAGTAGCCGTCGCCGTCGAGGTGGGTGTCAGCGTCGCAGTGGGTGTGTTAGTGAGGGTGGGCGTGGTAGTGGGGGTTTTGCTAGGCGGCAAAGTTGGTGTGACTAGCACGAAATCAGCTTCAATTGTCACCTGCTGCAAAGGGGAGATGATCTCCGGAGTGCGCAAGATAGTAGCCGTCACCGCCAGCGTAGGCAAATCCGCTGTTGCAGGTGGCAAAGTCACCTCGCGCACCAGGCGCGGCCCGCTGGCGTCGCTAGAGGGGCTGCTACAGGCAACGAAGATCATCATCGAGAAAGTCCAGGTCACTAGGACATGGAGATGTGCTGTACGTGTCATGCGGCGCTTTCGCTAACTAATGACGAGGTACAGCACCTCATTCTAATGCGAAACAGCGAGTGCGCAAGCATTCGAGATAGGATTGTACTGCCTGTTTCCAATTACTCGGCTTCTTCTTCGATGCTGAAAGGATCGGTGGGGTGGTAGTCGTCTAGGATGGACGCGCCAATGAATTCGCGCAGCAGCGATGTATCAGGGATGGCGTTGATCTGGCTAACAGGCAAAGGCACTACCCAGCGCAAGAAGGCCAGCAGTCGTCTGGCCTCGATGGCTGCCCAGGTGAGCGGCTTAACCTGAAGGAGCAGCGGCTCAACCAATGGCCTCAGCGCGGCCAATTCGTACATGAGCGCTGAGTTGAAGACGGCATCGGCGTTCTCCTGATAGGGGAAGATGTTGCGTTTCTCTCCACGCTGCACGCTGGCCCAGCGCTCTAGCGTGGCTTGGGCGTCGTAGCCGCGTGTGCGCGCATCACGCACGATACGCCGCAGCAGGCGAACGTCGGTCGTCGGTACGCGGTTGTGCATGTCCAAATTGACTTGAGCCAACACAGACACGTAAACTCGAAAGAGTTGGTCAGCCTTGAGCTGCGTCACCAGCGATGGATTGAGGCCATGAATGCCCTCAATTAGGATAATTTGGTTAGGACGCAAACGTACATGCCGACCTGGCAGACTGCGTCCCTCTACAAAATCAAAGCGTGGAACTTGTACGCTCTCGCCGCGCAGCAGCTGACCAAGCTGCTGGTTGAACAAGCTGATATTGATCGCGTCGAACGACTCAAAATCGTAGTCTCCGTTCTCGTCGCGCGGCGTTAATGAGCGATCCACGAAGTACATGTCCATCTCTAAGGTGAGGGGATGAATGCCGTGTGCCAGAAGTTGGATGGCCAAGCGCTTGCTGAAAGTCGTCTTGCCGCTGGAGGATGGCCCAGCAATCAAGACCACGCGCAGCCCCTGGGCGTAGCGCTCGCTGATCTGATGGGCAATACGTGCTACGCCTTGTTCGTGGAGCGCCTCTGCTACCAGGATGATTTCTTGGCAACGCGAGCTTTTGATGAGGGCGTTTAGTCGCCCAATGTCCTCAATGCCCAGGCGTTCTAACCAGGTCTCGGTTTGGTTGAAGGCTTCAGTGATCTTGGGATGCGCGCGGATGATCTCTAGCCTGTCGGGCGTCTCAGGGTGCGGATACTGGAGCAGAAAGGTTTGGCCCTGATGAATGAGGCGAAAATACTGCAAACAGCCCACAGAAGGCGTCATGTAGCCGTAGTAGTAGTCGCTGTAGCTGCGTAGACTGTAAAGCGTCAAATACTCATCAGTGCGGTGCTGGAGCAGGCGCACCTTGTCCTGATCGCCGCGTTGGGCAAACAGGGCTTCGGCTTCATCCAGAGGCACGCTCCGCTTGATGATGGGTTCGTCCTGAATGACCATCTGACGCATAAAATGTTCTAGCTCGGCCAGTTCTTCTGGGCTGAAGGCGGGCCTGTGGACGACTTCGCACCAAAATGCCCCATCGGGCATGGCATGTTTTACAGCTATGCGCGCGCCGAAACGCTCGTGAGCTGCCGCTGTCAGCAGCAAGACGAGCGAGCGCCGATAGATGCGCGCGCCGTCAGTGCTGCGCATGGTCACAGCTTCTACTCGGCCATCGCGTCTCGGAGCGTAGCTCAATTCACGCAACTTACCTTCGTAGACGGCGGCTACAACAGTAGCGTCAAAGCTTCGGTGCTGAGCAGCTTCTTCGAAGAAATCGCGCAAACTCGTCCCGATGGGCGCAGACAAGATCAGACGGTCGTCAAACTGAACCTGAACTTCTTGACGTGCTGAGACAAGCTTAATCTTATGCGACATATTGTTATATCCCGATGAAAAATGCGATGATCTGTAATTTGTGTATAATCATTGTAAGCCCAAGCTGTACAGAGTAGTCTAGGAAGTGCTATGGCCAGTCTTGTCAACCGACCAAACCAGCTTGAAGACGACCCGCAGGACGAAAGCCAGTCCGTCAGAGGGCAAAGGCCCTCAGGTGATCCAGCAGAGGATCGTCCCTATGCTGGTGACCAAAAGCCGCTTACTTTTTCCTTTCACTTCTCATCAGGCACAAACCGAGTCGATGAAGCAGTGGATGAAGACGAAGTGCGCAAAACCGGTGCGCTTAGTCCTCGACGGCGCCATAACCAATCTGCCGAGGACTCGGCGACGACTGCGTCCATCAACCATAACACCAGCTCTCTTGGTGAAGCTCGCGAGATGATCCTGCTGATTCGTGGCATGGTGGAGCGACTAGTCATCGACGAGTCCATAGAGTATATCTTGGGCCGTTTTGAAGCGGGTGTGCGCAACCCTGGTGAAATTGACCTCACGCCTTACGGAGCGATGGATCGTGGCGTGAGCCGTCATCACTTGCGCATTCACTTTCGTGATGGCCGCCTGTATGTGACTGATCTCGCCAGCACCAACGGCACGTTCATAGGCAGAACGCGCCTTGAACCCAACAACCCTGTCGTCCTACGCAAAGGCGATGAGCTGATGCTTGGACGCTTACCAATCCAGATTCTCTTTCGCTGACGAACTAGGACTTGTTTCCAAGTGGCCACCTGGCACACAATCAGCGCCTGTGCAGCTATGAACAGCTGAGGTTTGTGTGCATGACACCAGCCTACCAAAAGTATTTGAAGGAAGTTCTCATCTCGCAGGAAGCACTCCAGACGCGCATTGCGGAGTTGGGCGCGCAAATCTCGCATGATTACGCCGATTCTCCTGACTTGCTGTTGCTGTGCATCCTCAAGGGCGGTGTGATGTTTCTGACCGACCTCTCGCGCCACATTACCCTGCCGCACGAGATTGACTTCATGGCCGCCTCTAGCTATGGCATGGGCAAGCGTGCGTCGTCTGGTAGTGTGCGCATTGAGATGGACGTGCGCGCCAACATCGCTGGGCGGGACGTACTAGTCATCGAAGACATCATCGACAGCGGCCACACGCTGCGTTTCGTCATGGATACGCTGATCGCGCGCAAGCCGCGCTCACTGCGCCTATGTACCCTGCTCGACAAGGCTTCGCGCCGCGAGGTTGAGATTGATGTTGATTATGTGGGCTTCGAAATAGAGAATAAATTCGTCTTTGGCTATGGTCTGGACTTGGATGAGCGCTTTCGCAATCTGCCCTTCATCGGCGTCGTGGATGAGGATGCGCTGAAAAGTGACTGACCTGACTCCGCGCGTTCCCCAGTTCCGCCCCCTGCTGTGGGAGGATGGCGTTGAGCTTTTGCAAGAAGCTTGGCAAGACCTCATGCCTCAGGCGTCGCTCTACATCGCAGGCGGTGCTGTACGCGATGCCTATTGGCACAGGCCCATCAAAGACCTCGACCTGACGACCGATGGAGACCCTATTCGCTTGGGACGTAAGCTGGCAGACCGTCTGCGTGGTGATCTCTTCATCATGGACGCTGAGCGCGGCGTAGTGCGCATTTGGGCGGACGTGCGAGGCAGGCGCTGGCAAATTGACGTGACGCGCTTCCGAGGTGCAAGTCTGCTAGAAGATTTGCAAGGGCGTGATTTCACCATCAACGCCCTCGCAGTCGATGCGCGTGGCGACTTGTCTATGCTCATCGACCCCATAGAAGGTGAACGCGACGCTCATCAGCGAGTGCTGCGTGCTTGTGGGGCGCAATCCATTGCTGATGATCCCATTCGCGCGCTGCGCGCTGTGCGCCAAAGCTTGGCATTCAACCTGCGGATTGAGCCTCAAACTCTGGCTCAGATTCGTCGCAATGGTTCACGCCTCAACCAGACCTCGGCGGAGCGCGTGCGCGATGAGTTCTTTGCGCTGCTCAGCGGTGACAGGGTGGCTTCTGGTCTGCGACTGGCTCAAACTCTGGGCCTGCTGCTGGCTATATCGCCCCTCTTGGCGTCAGAGGGTCAGGCCTGGCAGCAGACCCTGCTGGCTTTGGAGAAGTTAGAACATATCTTGTTGGCCATCAGCCCGCGCCGCACCGACTCGACAGCTGCTGCCTTTGACCTGGGAATGCTCGTCATCCAGCTCGATCGCTACCGTGCGAAGCTTAATCAGCACCTGGAGCAGCGCTACGCCAACGAACGACCACATCGCGCGTTGCTCATGCTGGCCTGCCTGTGCCATGCTCTACCAGAGACTGAGGTAGAAGCTTTAGCCGACAGTTTGCGGCTGAGCAACGCTGAGAAGCGAGTCGTTGTGTTGGCTGTCACTCATTGGCGCCAGGCTAACGACCTCAGTGTCGAACCGCTGAGCTTACACCGCTTCTGGTATCCTCTGGAAACTCAGGGCATCGATTCGCTGCTGCTAGGGCTAGCCCTCTACTTGGCGCAGCAAGGCTTAGAGCTGCGCCAGAATGACTGGTTAGCCCAGGTCGAGCGCGTCTTGGAGGCTATGAAGGCGTACTTTGAGCGCTATGAAGAGATTGTGCGTCCGACAGTATGGTTCAATGGCACACAGCTCATGGAAGCCCTGGGACTGAAGCAGGGGCGTGCGCTGGGTCGTCTGTTAGAAGCCATTCGCGAAGCTCAAGTGCAGGGGCAAATCCTAGAAGCAGACGGTGTGCTGGATTGGGCGCGCGACTGGCTGAGACGTTGTTCAGACCAGTAACTCGCGCAGGCGTGCTTCGGCTTCGGATTGCGGCACTTCAAACTCGCGGCTGATACTCACGGGATTTTGTTCGCGTGGCGTCATGCTCAAGACCATATCGCGCGGCATCATCAGCATACGGGCGAAGGCCTGGATCATCTCCGGTTGCTGCATAATCTGGAACAGACCGCGTGCGCGTCCCCATTCTGAAGAAGCGACGTGACGCACCAGTAGACGAGCTAGTGACATGCGAGGAGAGAACTTCTCTTTTACGCTCATGAAGCTGCCGCTGAGCTGAGTTGGATCGACGGCGTCCCACAGATTGCCACTTGGACGTTGGAGCATGGATTCAATCGGGATAGGCGGCGCGTGGACTTCGAAGATGGTCAGGATGTCTTGGGCAGTCTGTTCCAGAATGTCACGGATCACGACGGTTCTGTCTCCTCTCCATTACCGATCTTTTCGAAGAACCACAGCAAGGTTGCGCCGTAGCGCCGTTCATCATAGGCTCGCAGGTGCTGTAAAACAACCTCTTCCTGCTCTTTGGGATCAATCTGGACGACAACGATACCATCATTATCTAACCAAGAGGGATTGGCGTCTAACAGCAGCAGAGCTTCGCGCCACAAGCCCTGGTACTGCGGTGGCGCCATGTAGATGTAGTCGAAAGCTTGGGACGGCGTCTGGCGCAGTAGTTCGAGGGCGTCGGCCAGGCGCAGCTCTGCTTTGGCTTCAAGCTGGACGATGCGCAGGTTGTCGCGCACGGTCTCCAGGGCAGCTTTGCTCTTTTCGACAAATAAGGCAAAAGCTGCGCCTCGGCTAAGGGCTTCAATGCCGACGCTGCCCGTCCCAGCGAACAAATCCAGGAAACGCGCGCGCACCACGAAGCTGCCCAGAATGCTGAACAGCGCTTCTTTGACTCTGTCCATGATAGGGCGCGTGCTATCGCCCGGTACGAGTTTGAGTTTTTTCCCTCTGGCAGAACCAGCGATGACGCGCAGCGGCATAATCCTCATCCTCCTGTGGGCTTGACGACATCACGAGCGGCCAGCAAGTTGGCCAGCGGAACGCTAGAAGCGTGCGGCCCTTCCGCCGACAGGATTAGGCGGCGACCTGCGCTGATCTGTATAGCGCGGCGCGCGGCATCGCGGACGATGGGTGGCGTTCCAAGCAGCAGATCATCACGACTGCTCAGACCACCGACGACGGCGCCGCTCCACAGGCGTAGTCCTTCATCGAGCGACGGATGTTCATCGTAGGTATGCCATTGAATGGCTTGCACGGGATAATTGACGAAGAGGCGGAGCATGGGGCTTGAGCCAGTGATGCGCAGGATGTTCAACCACCATTGGCGACTCAAAGCGTCCATGATCTTGCTATCATAGGGCAGGCCAAAGCTCAAGTATTCAGCTTCTGAGAGGCTGCTCGTGTCGGCTAGTTCGACGACGTAACAAATGCCATCAAGCTTGAGACGGCGAAAGCTGTCGATTTGGCGCAGGGTGGTTTCAGTGAGGGTGTTCAAGCCGCTGTGCAGGCGGTCGGGTTGGGTGCGCAGATGACGCAGCAGTTGGTCTCGGCCTGCCAGGCGCAGCGCTTGAGCTAGCGGACTGTAGATGACGGGCAACAGTGGTGTCGCGTTTGATTGCAGCACGTCGCTTATTAGGTTTAGCGCGTCGTACAGCTTGCCTAGTTCCCCGCGCAATGGGTCGAGCGGACGTAATTCCGTCCATTGAAGCGAACGCTGGATGAGTGGCTGCACGATGGTGCGCTGGCTGCTGGCGTCTCCTGTCCAGGCGTCTTGCAAGCCGTAGCCGCTGACGCTGTAGACGTTGGACGGCGCGGCGACGACAAAGTCCCATTCAAACTGGCTCTGATACCATAACACGGCATGAGCGTGATCGGCGGCGCGCTGATCGTCCCCGCCAAAATGCCGCCACAGAGCGATAGGCGTCCTATCGCTGGGCTGACCGAGCAGGGTTTGCTCCAACCGACTGCGCTTGCTCATCGTTCAGTCGGGGACAGAAGCGCCCAGCTCGCGCAGCCGCTGACCGATCATGACCAGCAGCATCATGTAGCGGTCGTCTTCCATCGTCCCCAAATTGTTGCTGTAGGTCTGCGAGTCTGGGTGACTGGCGAGCTTTTGATAGCGCTCCTGGCACAGTTGATGAGCAGCTTGAAAGCTGCGGATGGCGGCGTCGCGATTGCCCCTGGCGCGCAGAGCCAGACCCAGGCCGTAGTGAGCGTCAGCTTCTAGGCGTATTTTGCTGATTTTGAGGTCTGCGTCGGTGAGCTGCTCTAGGTCATTGAGGACTTGCTCAAACAGCTCAACTGATTGAGCTTGATTGCCTGCGCGATGAGCTTGCCAGGCATCGCCAATCTTTTGCTCCAAGATTTGAACGTCCATGAGGTGTATGCCTTGTTCGGTAATTCTCATGATTATTTGCCTAAGTGTAATCCCTTTGACCAGGCGGCGCAATTCTGGCACGCCTAGCGCTCAATATCGATCACTTGGGGCAGAGCAACGGCGCGGCCCAAGACGCGCCCCTGGGAGTCGAAGAAAGTAGCTCGACTTGATTCGTCGCAGGCTTCTGCACACACTAGCAGCTCTACCCTGAGCAGATAGCGGCCTGTCGGTGTGTCTGGTTCAAGGGTGATCCGATGCTGATCGACCAAGTAAAAATTGCGCAGCCAGCGCCGCGTAGGATAGCTAGCCGGTGGGCGCGGCGTGCTGATGGGGATACTCTGCCCACTGCTCACCGATTGCAGGCTCAGACGCACGCTCAGGTTTTGGCGTAGTGGACGAATGGCTTGCCAATAAAGGGTGACGCGGAGTGGTTGATCTAACCTTTGGCTGCCGGGCAGATCATAAGCCAGCAGCACCACGTCCTGGTTGCTGCGACTGTTGAGCGGCGTGGCGTGGCGCAGCGCGTGGCCAAAGCTGGCCCGCAAGCTGTAGGGCCGCGGCGCTAGGCTGAGCGCTAGACCGATGATGGCGCAGGCGATCAGGGCGAGCGACAGTAGGCGCGTCTCAGCGTGGCTGAGCAGAAGAAAATCACTCAGGCGAGGTTTGGGGATGACTAGGCGGCGACGGCGCGAACGGATGACGAGGATGGCTATGCTCAGCCAGGCCATGAGCCACGAGGATGAGCGAAGAGGCGTACCCTCTAGGCCGACGACCAGCTCTTCGCTGCTGGCGCGCGGCACGCTCAGGCGCATGAGTCCGTCGGCCTGTGAACCGAGCCTGAGCGGCGTTGGCCCTAGGATCGCTGTCCAGCCCTCGAAGGCCGTCAACAGGAGGGTTGTTTCGACGTAGTTGGTGGTGCGCAGCTGGAAGCGCAGTCGATGGCTGCTGTTTTCCAGCACAGAAGCTTGGTTGGCTAGCACAGGCGAGGCACTGAAGCGGTTGAGCGCGTTATTGCGATAGCCGTTGAGCAGGGCGGCTTCGTTGGGTAGGTCTATGGGGCCAGGGACGAGCGCACCCTGGGGCAGTGTGGCGACGCCAAAGCCCTGAATTTCGTAGCTGACTTGGTCGAGTGGATTGTAACGCTGATCGCTGTTGGGTGGCGATGGACTGAGCCAGACAGCAGCATTAGCGCTCAGAATGCCCAAGCAGGCCAACGCCAGAATCAGACGCTGGCTTGTGCTGTGCAGGAATCGGCGCAGATGGAGCGACTGTGCGCCCGTCAGCGCCAGGGCCAGCGTCATCAAGCCCAACAGCCAAGTCTGGTTGCTCATCCACCAAGAGGCGCTGGACAGCAGCGCCAGGCTCAGGCTGCCATAGTAGATGACCACGCGCCGTGCGTCGTTTGGCAAGCGCTGATGAAATATTAGCGCCATCGAGGCCAGGGCCAGGGCTGCCCAACCCAGGCTGTACTGCATAGGCTGGAGCAGAGCGGCAGGATCAAGCTGCTGAGGTGGACGCAGCAGCGCGGCCCAATCGAAAATCTGGTCAAAAGCGGGCAAAGGGCTGTCTGACCAGCTGATAGAGGGCGCTTCGAGGGCGGCTGGTAGCCAGTAAAAAGCAGACAGCCCCAGTCCAAGAAGCAGAGGCCACGTGGCAGAGCGCAGCGCTCGGTGGTGAATCAGGCTGTGCGCTAGGCCCAGTCCTACCCCTGCCAGCGCCATACGAGGGTCGCATAGCCATAGCGCGGCGCAGCTGAGGGCGACAGCCCACTCATCCCAGGCGCTCATGCCCTGCCCCAGCCGATCCAAAGCCCACAGCAGAGCAGGCCACAGAGCCAGGGCCAGCAGCAAGGCAAAATCGCCCTGAATGCGCGGCGCAATCAGGGCACTGATGGGACTGAAGGTGTAGAGCAGGGCTGCCACGACTCCTAGGGCAGCTTGGCTTCGGCGTGCAACCAGGCTGTAGACGGCGGCTCCGCTCAGGATGAGCGCTCCGCTCCCCAGCAGGCGCGCTGCTAGGATCAGATCGCCACCGAGGATGAGCGAAGTCAGGCCGATGACATAGGAAGCGGCTGGTGGGCTAAAATGAGCGATGGGCGCGCCGTAGCCGCGCAGGGCGTGTGGCGACCAGCGTGGATAAAGTCGTCCCTCGCGCAGAGCCTGAGCCACATCGGCAGCGCGGAACAAGGTGCTGTCTCCCCAGTAGGTGCGCGGCAACCCCTCCGACTGCCACCAGACTGCTATGCTCAGGCCTAAGCACAGCAGTACGACGATCAACGCGCCCCAATCGACGCCGCGCAAAGCCTGTTTCATCCAGTCAGGGAGTTGGTCTTCGGGTATCGCGGGCGTGGGGTTCATCAGGTATCCTAAGCAACATGGACAAGCTCAGCACACGACCAGCCCAAGCGGGCGATATTCATACTTTAGCAGATTACTGGTATGACCGCATGGCGTTGCGTCAGCAGGTCATTGGCGGCCCAACGCTGAGCAGCGCAGACCTGCAAGCCTGGCGGTCGCAAGCCTTAGCTTGGCTCGGAGACGAGCAGACTTCGTTCCTGGTGGTCACTTCAGGCGATGAGGTTCTGGGTGGCGCTTGCGTTAAACTTGAGGGCGAGTCGGCAGCGCTGTTGGCCTGGGTTCTGGACTTGCATTTACGTCTTGGCCTAAGCGGAGCGGGCCAGCGTCTCCTGGCTGACGTTCTGGCGCTCCTGCGCATGCATGGTGCGCGCAATCTGTTTCTGCCCAGCCCTCAAGGCTTGGCGGTTGAGGAAGCCTTTTGGCGAGCAGTGGGCGCGCGTCCTGTGGCCCAAGGCTGGCTTCTGCTCTTAGATGGAGGTGAAGTATGCTGATACGGCCTGCGCGGTACACCGACCTGGAGCGCATAGGCACGCTGTGGTTGGAACTCGTGCGCTATCACGCGGCGCTGGACCCGGCTATGCCTCAGGCGACGCAAGACGGGGCGCTGCGCTACGCCAATCAGCTAGCTGTGCGTTTGGAGGACTGGGATTATGCTGTCTTCGTCGCAGAAGTCGATGGTCAGGTGGTGGGCTTCATCACGGCGATGATCGTTGAAATGCTGCCAGATACATTTGAGGGTGAACGCGGCGGCATGGTGGGTGATTTGTACGTGCAACCAGACTATCGTGGTGGTACAGGACGCGCCCTGCTGGAAGCGGCTCTGGGCTGGTTTCGGCTGCGCCGGGTGCGCTATTATGAACTGCACGTCGCCTCGGCGAATGCCGTCGGCCTGGCCTTCTGGCGATCGGCTGGTGGACGCGAGATCATGTATCGTATGCGCGTTGTGATTGAGGACTGAGCTATGCGCTTCCTGCACCCAATTGCTGCTCATGAGAAATTCGTCGCACGCGGCACGTACCGTTTGTTCAGCCAGGATCGCGACGGCATGGCCGAACTGTATGCGCATGAACACTGGACGATCCACGAAGTGGGTCAGGGCGGCCAGTTCATCCGTATTGACCACGCGCCCCTTTTGGGCGGTGTCAACGAGCTAATTGAAGTCTTCCGCAGTTCTAAAGGCGAAATTGAGCGCTTTGATGTGCGCCGCTGGCTGACGCAACGTGGCGCTCCCAAGCGCGAGGCCAGCATGAGCGTCATGCGCGAAGGTCAGCGCGCCTTGCTCATGCGCCGCATCGATTATGGAGAACATGAGACGCTCGAGGTAAGCCTTGACGACGACACCATCCTGCTGCCTCGCTCTATGTTGCTGCTGGCTGACTTCACTCTGCATGGCATGAGGCGCGCCAAAGCCTTCTTCCTGAGCGCTGGTGTCCAACTGTTCAGTCCGCTAATCGAGACGCTGGTGGCCCAATATGAGACGGATGAGTCGCTGACCGTTGGCAAGCGTGACTATCAAGCTCGACGCTACTGGGTGCGCAATGAGGCCACCGAGGATGAATTCCGCGTCTGGATGGATGACCATAACATCCCCTTGCAAGCCATGCGTTTGCCTCAAGCAGTACCCATCGCTGAATTGTTCAATTATGCCCACAGGTGATTATGCTGGAGCGGATACGAGTTTTCTTCGGAGCTGGAAGCCTGCGCGCGCTGGTCTTCCTCTTCATTGCTACGGGCCTGGCTAGTGCCTTCATAGGCGCAAGTGGTGCAGAGTGGGCCACAGCAGCGCAGACGATCCTGGCTTTCGTCTTCATACTGGGAGCAGTAGGCATTACGCTTGGACGCCTGGAAGCAGAAGAACGCGGTAAGTGGGCAGCCATCTTGTTGCCAGCCCTGGGTCTGCTGCTGCTAGGAGTGCTGTTCTTCCCGCAATCGCTGGGCTTCTTCATCGGTGGGGCGCTGGGCTGGACAATGATCGGTGCGCTCATCTTTGGTCGAGCGCGCTCGCCTATGCAGTACCGCGTGGCCATCAAGGCCATGCGCAAGAACGACTACGAAGGCGCGGTCAAGGCGATGGACGACCTCATCAAAGATGAGCCAGACGTGCCTAACCACTATCGCTTCCGCGCAGAGTTGTTGCGCCTATGGGGCAAGCTGCCCCGCGCACGCAAAGATTACGAGAAGATGGGTCAGGTGGCTCAAGATGATTTAGCGCGCGCGGTGGCCTTCAATGGCCTGGCGGAGCTTGATTTGCAGGCTCGTAACTACGAGTCGGCCCGCAATTACGCCCTGCGCGCTTATGAACTTGCGCCGCAGGATTGGGTGACGGCCTACAACTTGGGCATGATCGAAGATCGCCTGGGCTTGTGGTCGTCAGTGGTGGAGACGCTCACACGCAAGCTCAGGGTGCGTATTCCCGATGCGCGCCATCGTCTGCTGGTGGCCTTCTATCTGTGGCGCGCCTATGACCACCTGGGCCAGCAAAGCGAAGCCGAGCGCGCCCTGGCCCAGCTGCGCCGCGAGAGAGATGGCTTGCGTGAGTGGCAGATTCTGCTGCGCAGCGAGCAAGCCGTGTTGCTGCGTGAAGCCCTGGCGGACGATATTGAGGCTATTGGCCGCCTAATCGATGGAGGGAAGGCATGAGTACGCGCCGTCTGTTGGCCTGGGTTGGCGTCTACGTTGCTGCTGGCTTAGCTATTTTGGGTTTCCTTCTCTTCATCGTAGGTATGGCCGCAGAGCTGCTGTTCAGCACTCAACCTATTGATCCTCAGTTGCTCTCGCCTCAGATTCAAATTGCCATCGCTGGCCTGTGCTTGTCAGCTTGCATGATGATGGCTGGCTTTGTGCTAGTGGGCCTGCTGCTGGCGCGCCAGACGCGCCGCCAAGCCCCTGGCTATGGCGAAGCCGTGTCGCTGATGGAGCAACTACAGTTCCAACAAGCCTTGCCCTTGTTGGAACGCGCCATCAGGATGGGCCGCGAGACGCCTGATTTGCTCATGCTGCTGGCCAACGCTTATGCACACACGGGCCAATTGGCCAAAGCCCAAGCGACGGCAGATCGCGCTGTCTCGCTCTATCCTCAGGACGCCAGCGCCTACATCGCTCTGGCCAACGGCTATCGGCTGCAGGCCAGCTACGACGCTGCGGCCCAGGTGTTGCAGCGCGCTCTCCAGCTTGATCCGCAGCAACCCGTCGTCTGGGCTGAGCTGGGCCTGTTGCACGTCCTGAATGGCGACAAGAAGGCTGCTCAGGCGGCCCTCCAGGAGGCAGCTCGCAGCGACGATCTGCCCTCTATGTACCGCGTGCGCGTAGCCTATCATCTGGCTCGCCTGGCCAGGTCTAACGGAGATGAAGTCCAAGCTCGGCAGGCTAGCGCTGAGATGCTGCGCTCGGCTGAGAGTCTAGAGGCCTGGCAGCCGCTGGTGCAGGCTATGCAGGGGACGGCCTATGGCCAAACGCTGCGCTATGAGATCGCTGCCATCGAAGACGCCATCGCTCGCGAATTAGCCGACAGCGAAAAAAGATAAGCGCTCATGGGCTTGCTCAACCGCTTCTGGGAAGACCTGCGCCAGTGGGACAAGCCGAGCCAACTCGCTCTGCTGGTGGCTGCGCTCATGGGCTTGCTTTGTGCAGGCTTGGTGACTTTCGGCCCGCCCGAATGGCGCAACCCTGCCGCGATTGCCCTGGTGGGCGTGATTGTCGTAGCGCAAGTCATCGTCATGTGGGGCAACCGCCACCTAATCGCGCCCATCACCCAAGCTCAGCGTCTTATGCTGGTTGGTGATCTTGAAGCGGCGCGCGCCGTCCTGCTGTCTTATCTAGATGAACGCCAGGCTCAAGGTCGAGCGCCATCAGTGCGCGCTCTGGCTCTGTTGGGCAATGTGCAGCGCCAGCTGGGCGCTCTGGAAGAGAGCGAACGCCTGCTGCGCGACGCCCTGCGCCGTCAACCGACCTCTCATCTAGCAGCCTATGGCTTGGGCCGTACTCTGCTCGCGCTCGGTGAATATCAAGAAGCTGAGTCATTCATCAAAAAATCTTTAGCTCTTGGCGCGCCACCCGTTGTACAATTTGATTTAGGCCACGCGCTGATCCGACAGGGTCGAAACGCCGAGGCAATTCCTCTGCTGCGAGCGACCCAAACAGCTCCTGAAGCCCATCGGCGTCTGTTGGCCGCCTACTGGTTGTATCGTCTGGGGAATGGGCCAGCCCCGTCGGCTGAACTCGTCCGCGAGGGAAGCGCGTTCTGGCACGCCGAGACTCAACGCTGTGCCCATACGCCCTACGGACGCGCTCTTCTGGAGGATATTCATGGCATCCAAACCTTCGCCGAGTAAGACGCCACAGCGCCGCAGCGCCGATCCATATGCTACTCTCAAAGCTGGACAGAAGGGCCGCCAGAGCGAAGCGTCGTTCTTCACCAACCGCGATGGGACAATTTCCGTCTTCCGCGTGAGCCTCTTGGTGGCTATTCTGGGAGCGCTGCTGATTGGCAGTGGTGTGCTGGCTTTCAACGTCGATCAGCAGTCGCGTCGCGCGCCGCTAGAGATTCGCCTGCCAGAAGGTGCGCGGCAGTGGGGCGCTCCCAACGTCTACTCGTCAACCTGGCGTGATGTCTACTATCGCGTGCCAGGGGGCGATCCGCAAGCGATAGCCGATTTTTACGATCAGCGCATGGCCGAGCATTACGGATCGTCCGTCAGCGTACGGGATCGTGAGCGCTGTCAGCGCGTCCCGCCCGTCGGTGAGTACACCAACATCCCTGACAGTCGGCGCGGGCCAGATGGCAACACATTCGATCCCAGCTTCGTGCCGGGCGAATCCATCCCCTACCTATGGCGCTGCATGTTCGATCGCAGCGGCCTGAACACGACTCAGTGGACGAAGGTCACCATTTACCCTGGCGTGGACAGCAAAGACCCCAACCGCAACGCCTTCGGCGATGTGGTCATCGTCTATGAGCAACGCTGGCAGCCCTGAGTCTCCCCATCGGCGTCCCTGGTGGTTGCTGATTGTGCCGCTGCTGCTGCTGGGGGCAGGGCTGCTGACTTGGCAAGGGGTGGCGCTGTTGCTGAGCATCGTCGCGCCGCCCATGCCACCGCTTCCCGATGGCGCGGCCTTGCTCAGCCACAATTCCAGGGGCTACGGACAAGACGAGTGGCGTTACGCGGCCCCGCTATGCGCCAGCATCGCTTACTATCAGTCCAGCGGCGCTTCTTGCAGCTGGGAGCGCTTTTGCCCACCTGATGGCGTGGACGTGCGCTTTATGCCCCATACACCCCTGGGACGCTGCCGAGGCGAGCAGCGCTTCGCGGACTTTGCCATGCGCTGGCGTGCGACGCTCAGCACGCTCGGTGACAGCCTTGCTCCACAAGCTGAGATTCGCCTAGAGCGAGAAATCTTTTGGAACGGGGAATTGCCCGCGCAGGAATAGGACGCTTTGCGTTATAATCGTGCCATCCCTGATAGCCTTGTTGCGGAGGTGGACTCGTGGCGTATATCGTGCCACGTATTATTCGGCCTTCGTCCGATGTGCAAGCGGGCATTTGCGGCGTACCCCTGACAATCTCACCGACTTGACTCATCTCCTCGGAGTATTGTTCAACTATGTTTAAACCCGTATCACCGAGCTTCGACGTGCAGAAGCTCGAACAAGAGCAGTTAGAGTTCTGGCGGCTGAAGCGTATCTTCCAGCGCACTACTGAGGGCCGAGAGGATGCGCCTCGCTATGTCTTCTTTGAAGGGCCACCAACGGCTAATGGCCAACCTGGTAGTCACCACGTGTTGGCGCGCGCCTTTAAGGATATGTTCCCGCGCTACAAGGTTATGCAGGGCTACTACTGTGAGCGGCGCGGCGGTTGGGACACGCACGGCCTGCCTGTCGAAATTGCCGTCGAAAAAGAGCTGGGCTTCACCGATAAACGCCAGATTGAAGAATATGGCATCGCTGCCTTCAACGAAAAATGCCGCGCCAACGTCTTCCGCAACATCAACGACTGGGAGAAGTTGACGGAGCGCATTGGCTTCTGGGTAGACCTAGACAATGCGTATATCACCTTCACCAACGACTACATCGAGAGCGTGTGGTGGATCCTCAAGCAGTTGTGGGACAAGGGCTTGATCTATCGCGGCTTCAAGACCGTCCCCTACAGTCCTAGCAGCGGCACAGTCCTCAGCAGCCACGAAGTCTCCCTGGGCTACAAGACCGTCAAAGACCCCAGCGTCTACGTGCGCTTCCCCCTGCGTGACCAAGTGGGAGTGTACTTCTTGGCCTGGACGACCACACCCTGGACGCTGCCGGCTAACGCAGCGCTGGCGGTTCATCCAGAGCTAGACTATGTTCAAGTGGAGGGCCCACTGCGCCATGCTGAGGGCCGCGAACAGCTCATCCTGGCCGAGAGCTTGTTAGATAAAGCACTCACGGGCCGTCAGGAGTACACCATCGTCAGGCGTTACAAAGGCCGCGACTTGGCGGGAATTTTCTATCAGCCCCTTTACACCTTCATCCCGACAGACAAGAAACACGCCTATGTGGTGACAGGCGATTTTGTCAGCGCAGAAGACGGCACAGGTATCGTCCACATTGCGCCGTCCTTTGGCCAGGACGACTTTGAGACGGGTCAGAAGTACGACCTGCCCATGTTCATGACCATGCGTCCTGACGGTCGCTTCATCGACGCTGTGGACAAGTTCAAGGGGATGTGGTTCAAGGATGCTGACGCTGAGATCGTCCGCGACTTGAAGGAGCGTGGGCTGATGTATCGTAGTCAGAAATACGAGCATGAATATCCGCACAACTGGCGCGACGGCCAACCGCTCATGTACATGGTGCGCGACACTTGGTTCATCCGCACGACGGATTACCGCGACAAAATGGTAGCACTCAACAAGACTATCCACTGGGAGCCGGAACATATCCGCGACGGACGCTTCGGTAACTGGTTGGAAGACTTAAAAGAATGGGCACTGGGGCGCGAGCGCTATTGGGGGACGCCGCTGCCTATTTGGATTGATGAGCAGACGGGTGAGGGCCTGTGCGTAGGCAGCGTTGAAGAGTTGAGCCGCTTGGCCGGCCGCGATCTGAGCGATCTTGATCTACACCGCCCCTACGTGGATGAGGTCGTCTTCCCTAATCCCAACGGCGGTGGTCTCATGCGCCGCGTGCTAGAGGTGATCGACGTGTGGTTTGACAGCGGCGCTATGCCTTTAGCTCAGTGGGGCTATCCACACCGCAACAAGGACAAATTCGCTGAGCAGTTCCCAGCAGATTACATTTGTGAAGCCGTCGATCAGACGCGCGGCTGGTTTTACAGCCTCCACGCCATTGCGGTTATGCTCTTTGAGAGCGTAGCTTACAAGAACGTCATCTGCCTGGGCCACATCCTAGATGAGAACGGCGAGAAGATGTCCAAGAGCAAGGGCAACATCGTCGATCCCTGGATGGTGTTGAATCAGCACGGAGCAGACGCCTTTCGTTGGTATTTGTACACCTCCAATCCTCCTGGCGAATCGCGCCGTTTCTCCGTCGATTTGGTCGGCCAGGTCATCGGCAAGTTCTACAACACGCTCTGGAACACTTACAGCTTCTTCGTCACCTATGCCAATCTAGACGGCTGGACGCCTGGACGTCAAGCGCCGCCTCTGGCTGAGCGCGACTTGCTAGACCGCTGGGTGCTTTCTGAGTTGCACAAGCTAGTGCAGCGCGTCACCCAAGCCTTTGAAGATTACGATGCCACTGGCGCTACTCGTCCCATCGAAGCCTTTGTGGAGAGCCTGAGCGATTGGTATGTGCGCTTGTCGCGGCGGCGCTTCTGGAAAGCTGAGTCGGACGTGGAGAAGCTCAGCGCCTACGCCACACTCTACGAATGCCTGGTGACGGTGGCCAAGCTGCTCGCGCCGACTATGCCCTTCCTGAGCGAAGCCATGTATCGCAATCTGGTGGTGGAGGTGGCCCAGGGCAAAGTGCCTGAGAGCGTCCATCTGGCCCAATGGCCGCAGGTCAACGCCGAAGCTATCGATGAGACGCTGAGCGCTGAGATGGCCCTGGTGCAGAACCTCGTCAGCTTGGGCTTGGCGGCGCGCAATAGCGCCAACTTGATCGTGCGCCAACCGCTGGCCAGCGTGTCCTTTGCCATCTCGCGCAGCGACGAACGCGAAGTCGTGCTGCGCTATGCTGATCTGATCCGTGATGAGCTGAACGTGAAGGACGTGCGCGTGCTGAAGGAGGGCGAGGCGACGCGGGTCAGGCTTGCGCCTGTCTTCGCCAAGCTGGGCAGCAGGCTCAAGGGCGATATGAAGCTAGTCAAAGCAGCGCTGGAAGAAGCCACACCAGAGCAGGCGCGCGCTTGGGGGCAGACTCTTATGGCAGGTCAGAGCATCACCCTGGAGCTGGAAGGCGGCAAGTCGATTACCCTGGCGGCGGATGAAGTTGAAGTACGCCAAGAAGCTGCTGAAGGCTATGTTGTGGCCCAAGAGAAGGGATATTTGGCAGCGCTAGACGCTAATTTGACGCCTGAACTCATCAACGAGCGCTTAGCTCGCGAGGTGGTGCGCCGTATCCAGACTCTGCGCAAGGACGCTAACTTCGACATTGCAGACCGTATCGCTGTGCGCTATCGCGCCAGCGAGGCTGTTGCTCAAGCGGTGGCGGCTTTTGCAACCTATATCCAGACCGAGACGCTGTGTGATGACTTGCAGATGGGCGAAGCTGAGGACGGTTACCACGTCGAAGACTTCAGCGGCAGCTTCAAGGGTGAACTGAACAACGTAGAGCTGGTGATCGGCGTGAAACGCCTTTCCTGAATGCGCTCTTTGTCAATAATCACTAAAGCCCAAAAAGGACAGGACGATCTTTGGTTGTTCTGTCCTGTTTAATTTTGGTCACTATGGCTATATACTAGGGCTTGTCTGCGCCCGAATGAGCGCGTCATTGGTGATAACTCACGACGAGAAAGGCTCGCGTGTCGTATGGACAAGAATGCCGCCACTCTGCAATCGCTGCTACGCTTTGCCCTGCCCCTGGGCACCGTCCTGCTAGCAGGTGAGGCGGATACGCCGATCAATTGGGCGGTGACGGTGCGCGCCCAACCGCCTGCTTTTCCTGATATCTATGGTGGAGAGTTAGCCCTGGTGTCGATGGATGTTCTGCGCAGCTATGACAGCAGGATCACGCTGGCTGATGTGGTGCAGAGCCTGGCTGAAGTCGGGGTGCGAGCCGTAGGTGTGGCAGGTGATGTGCCGCAGAGCGCAGTGGCGGTGGCGCACGAACGCGGCGTGTGCTTGCTGGCGCTGCCTAGCGAGAGTGGCTTGTCGATTGTAGAGCGGGCTGTCAACAAGCTCATCCTTAATCAAGCGGCACAGCTCACTGAGCGGGCCATCGAAATTCAGCGGCAGTTGGCGCGCCTTGCGGCGGAAAACCGTGATTTGAAGAGCTTGTTGCAAGTGATGGCGCGCGCGACCGCCAAGCCCTGCGTCATCCACGATGACGCAGGCGTGATGATGGCTCAGGCTCATCCCAACGTGGGCAAGCAGGGCCTCAGCGGACGTTCGCTCATCCAGAACATTCCCTACAGCGCCTTTCAAAAGTGGCTGGAGTCCGATGCTCCCTCGGCCATCGGCGCGATTGCTGCTAGCCCCATCGGCTTCACGACTGTCCTCAAGGTGGAGGGGCGCATTGCAGGCTATCTATCGTTGGTGGACAAACCTGGCGACTTGGATGAGTTTGATCGTCTGGTGCTGATGGTGGGGGCTGACGTTTGCGCTATCGAGATGGCCAAATCGCGGGCCATCGCTTCAGCTGTGGAGCAGGCCCGTGGGGATTGGATTCAGATGTGGCTGAGCGGCACGCCTGCTGACGACGATCTGTTGACTGCCCGCGCCCAGCAAGCGGGCTTTGAGATGGACACGTCTTTTGTGACGGTGGTCTTCCGCGCACAATCCGAGAATGGTCAATCGCTGCCTCTAGAGTCGCTGCTGTCGCTGGTCAAAGATGACATGAATCGGCGCAAGATCAACGGCGCGGTAGGTCAATACGTCGATGTGATCGTCGTCTTGTATCCATTGGACAACGTGGCCCAGCTGCCACGCCTGCGCGATGCCATCGAAGAGGTGCGCGTTCAGTTGGCGCAGCGCACTCCTAGCGGCTTGGTCTCCGCTGGGATTAGCCGAGTGACCAATGGGTTGAACGGCTTGCGCGCCGCCTATCGCGAGGCCAAAGACGCCCTGAGCATTGCTCAAGAACTCGGCGAGCGCGAGAAGACTACCTTCTACGGCGATTTGAAGCTCTATCAGTTGCTGCTGGCCCTCAAAGAACTCAACCTGGAACACTTGCGGCGCTTTTACGAGGCGACGTTGGGCCAGTTGGTTGAACACGATGCGCGCAAGCAGAGCGACCTCATCCGCACGCTAGAGGGCTTCTTCCACGCCAACGGCAATCTGGCCAAAGCTGCCGAAGATTTAGACGTGCATAGGAACACGCTGGTCTATCGCCTAGAGCGCATTGCTGAGCTGACCGACCTAGATTTGGACGACGCCGAC
Organism: Anaerolineae bacterium; assembly: GCA_025055175.1. Lineage (GTDB taxonomy): Bacteria > Chloroflexota > Anaerolineae > Aggregatilineales > Phototrophicaceae > JAVQVU01. Next base: position 78,068 of record JANWYT010000002.1, read on the forward strand.
AATCGCCTGATCCTTCACTTGGCCCTCAAGATTCAGCGCGTGCTGGCGACTGTGCCGAGCTAGACGCTATACTCATAAACATATTGGAGGCTGAATATGGCCCAGACTGTCCGCGTCCCCATCCGCGCTGAAGACTACTTCCAGCGGCCTGAATACGCCGAGCGAGACTCGATTGAATTGATTGGGGGAGAGATTGTCCTGCCCGTGCCACCGACGCCACAACACCAGCGTATCGTCCGCGAGATTCTCTTTTGGCTTACGCAGTTAGCCCGCACACAGGGTGGTGAAGCTCTCTCTGCGCCTGTGGAGCTGATGCTGAACGACGAGAACGTCTATCAGCCTGACGTGCTGTACCTGCGTCCTAACAGCCGCTGCACAGTGGGTGAGAAGCGCCTGACAGGCGCGCCTGATCTGGTGGTAGAAGTGCTTTCGCCGAGTACCGTCAAGCGTGACCGTCAAGACAAATACTTCGCCTACGAGCGTCACGGCGTGAGCGAATACTGGCTAGTTGATCCTTTGTACAGCGTCATGGAGTGCTGGGTGCGCGGTGAAGAGAGCAGCGGCTTTCGGCGCTTAGGCGTCTTCAGCGCCGACGAGAGCTTCTTCTCGCCGACGCTGAACGCAATGGTCGAGGTGGGGGCTTTCCTGCGCTGATACGGATCAGTTCATGCGCTGTGGCACGGCAATCTTGATGAAGTGAGCGGCCGGACGCTTGAGCAAAGCATAGAGGTGCTGCGCTGCTTCGGCCTGGTTATTAAGCTCCAGGGTTTGGATGTAAAGCGTCAGCAGTTCGCGCACGTCGGCGCTGCCCTGCTCATCCAGCGGCAGGATGTCTACGACCGCGCCAGGGGCTAGTCGGCGCTTGATCGCTTCGATGGTCAGGTTCATCTCCGGCTGAATGCGCTGGTAAATGACGCCGCCTGTCATGCCAGCGCAAATCCAGGGGCCAGGATCGCCGAGGACGAGAGCGCGGCCGCTGGTCATGTACTCAAAAGCGTAACCTTTGAGGTTGGCACGCGCGCCTAAGCCGCCCAACTCGTCGCGCAGCGGTTGCTTGACCTCGCCGCCGAAGATGACTGACGCGCCGCTCATGCGAATACAGGCACGGGTATCGGCGTCGCCCTGGACGATGAACAAGCCGCCCTGCGCGCCGTAGGCGAACGATTTGCCCACTGAGCCGTCGACGCGCGCGCCATTGTGGTTGAGACCTTTGAGGATGGTCACAACGCCGCCCTTAGCGCATTTCCCCACGCCATCCTGTGCGCCACCCTCTACGAAGACGTGGACTGGCTCATCGATGAATGCCGCCAATCCGTTGCCGGGGATGGCGCTGTTGCTGAACGACAGGTGGATGGCCTGAATCTGCTCTGGGTTGCCCAGCTCACCGCGCTTGATAGCGCCGCATAGGTGCGTCCCCAGGGCGCGATCCATCGCCATCACTTGGCCATCGTCATAGGTCAGCTCATATTCACCGCGATCCACGTAGCGCTTGACGACTTCGGTGATTTGGCGGCTCACAGTGTTACGCGGACGCGACAAGACGCGCCCGCCTGCCTGGACGACCTTCTTGGATGGTCGTGGCACGGGGCGGCACAGTGCTGAGAGATCGACGCGGTCGTGCAGAGCGGTTTGCTCTAGCAAATCAGCGCGGCCTACCAGGTCTTGAGCGCGGGTGAAGCCCATCTTGGCTACCCACTGGCGCGTATCTTCGGCCAGCATATTGAAGACGCGCACGATACCGTCAGATGAGCCTTTCTCTTCAAAGGGTCGGAAAGCCTTGAAGCCTTTAATCTCTGCTTCTTCCTTAGTCTTGACATGGGTCGTGATGCCGACGTGGCACGTGCCTTCATGACAGCCGCGACAGATGGTGCAGCCTACTGCCACCATCGCTAACGTGCCGAAGCCGACTCGATTGGCCCCCAGGCACAGCATTTTCACCACATCGCGACCACTCTTCATGCCACCATCTACCCACAACTCAACATCGGCGCGCAGACCGCTCTCAGTCAGGGCGCGGTGAGCCAGCCATAGGCCAATCTCGCTGGGCAGTCCCACATGGCGCAGCGCATGAGCGCGAGCTGCCCCGGTGCCGCCAGTGTAGCCAGTGATAGTGATGATATCAGCGCCGGCTTTGGCCACGCCGACCGCGATGATCCCCACGCCAGGCACGACCGGAATCTTGACGGAGACTTTGGCTAGGGGGTTGGCAGTCTTCAGTTCGTCGATGAGCTGGGCTAAGTCTTCTATGGAGTAAAGATCGTGATTGTTGCTGGGGGAGATCAGGTCGATGCCTGGCGTCGTCCCGCGTGAAGCGGCTACCTGCTCCGTCACCTTGAAGCCAGGCAGATGGCCGCCTTCGCCTGGCTTAGCGCCCTGGCCAATCTTGATCTCGATCAAGTAGCAGGAGTTCAGGAAGCCGATGTTGACGCCAAAGCGCGCTGATGCCACCTGCTGTCCGCGGTTGTGCGGATACTTGCCCATGATGTCCATCAGCTCGCCACCTTCGCCGTTAACGCAGATCGTGTTCAGCTTGGCAGCGGCTTCAGCGTAAGCGCGGAAGGACAGCTCGCCTTGTGAGCCGAACGACATGGCGCTGATAATCATCGGCATGTCGTGGTCGCCTACGCGCAGGTCAACTTGGCTGGGATCAGCAGGATGAGCCGATTCCTTCAGGCTGAGCAGATGGCTGAGGTTGACAGGGATCGTCCGTTCAAGTTCCAGCAAGGCAGCGCTGTATTCTTCCAGGCCAATTTCGCCCTGAGCCACGCCTTCCACCTTCTTGTACACCTTTGGATAGAAGCGGTCGGGATTGACCATGCGCCCGTTGATCTCGCCGCTGAATTCGCGAGCGCGTTCTTCAGCATCGGCCTTGAGCTGCCCCCAGGTGAGGCCGCGCGCGTCGCTGCCGAAGTAGTTGGGCGTGCCGAAGACTGCCGCCACGCCTTTGGCCAAACCGATGGAACTGAAGACGTGGCCATAGGCGCGTAGTTCATGGCAGCCCATCGTGGAGATGATCTTCTCCAGCCCGCTAATCATACCCTTGAACAGATTGCTCATCGCTTTGGTGATGTCGGCGTCGCTGGGCGGGGTCTTACCTGCTTTGGGCGCAATGCCGATGGCCACTGCATACATAGCATATGGGACGACGGCATTTGCTCCCAGGCTAATGACCAGTGCTAGGTCGTGCAGGTCGCGCAGCGCGCCGGAGCGCAAGACGATCCCCACGCGGCGGCGTAGGTTGGGGCTATATTCGGCCAGGCGCAGCGCCTTGTCGATGGCGGCTGTGGCCAGCAGCGGATCGATGAATAACTGCTGACCACTCAGTACGTCGTAATCGTCTAGGATGAGGCATTGTGCGCCTTCCAGGACAGCGTCAATAGCCTGGATTTGCAGGCGCTCGATGGCTTCTTCCATCATCTCATCGTGGCGCGCAGCAATGGACAAGATGCGCGCGCGGCTGCCGAAGACTTCCATCAGATGATCGAGCGTCATCGTGCCGTATTTTTGTGCAATTGCGCTGAGGACTTCCTCAGAACCCAGGTCAGGGTGACCACCGAGCAGGAAAGGCACTTCAAGCTGGACGAGCAGGTCGTGGTCGTTGCGAGCCCGGGCGATGTCGGGGCGCGCGCCGACGACCACGCGAGTTGAGAACTGCGACTGCTCGCGTTCGCGATCAATGGCCGGGTTAGTGACGACAGCCACTGTCTCCTTGAAGTAATCAGCGATGTTGACGCGCGTCATCGACAGCGCACCTAGCGGCCCGTCCCAGCCGAGTGAGCCAATCAGCTCTTTGCTCGTCTCAGCGATGGTCTCCACGATTTGCAAGTGATAGCGCTCCCAGCCGAAGGCTGCCATCACTGAAGCGTTGATCTTCTGGCCTGGGCGCGTCCAGGGCTTGGCTGCGCTCAGTGGGGCGACGTAGCCGCCCACGCTGATGTTGGCTTCGGCTTGCAAGGCAGTGTTGGTGATGATGGGCTGAGCCTGAAGCTGAGCGCCATCGCCGCCTCTGGATGGTATAGAGAAGAAGCTGTTGCTGGATTCGCGGGCGCTCAGCGTCCAAATGCTGGGAGCATCTGGGCTGGCGGGACGACGCTGCTGATAGCGGCCGTGGACGTGGCGCTGGATAGCAGGGTAGTCCATGACCTCTACGCCCTGGCCAGGGATGAGACGCAGGGCGATTTTCTCGCCTGGAGCCATAGGCTTGGGCGTGTTGGCCAGCGAATCCAGATGGTAGACGCCGCGCTCCGATGAAGCGAAGTATTCTTTCTCCGTCTCGCCAAACCACAATGGGCGTAAGCCCAGAGCGTCTACGCTGAAGACGAGTTGGTTACCCATGCGCGTCGCCACTGCTGCTGGCCCCTCAGCGAAGTGGCCGAAAGACTGGCGTATCTCCTCGTACATTTTATGAATGTTGGGCGCATTCTGGATGAGGTCGTGACTGTAAGGCGGGAAGACTACCTCCATCGCTTCGATCAAATCTAGGCCGTAGCTGGCGCACAGAGCGTGGATTAGACGATCTACGTCTTGGCTATCAGAGCCATCCTCCGGAAGCGGCACGCCCAGCATGGCGGCTTCTAGGCGCAAGCGTGAGATGGTGTTGAATTCGCCGTTGTGGCCTAGCAGGTTGAAAGGCTGGACGCGCTCAAAGATGGGATTGGTGTTGGTGCTGTAGCGAGCATGGCCCATCGTCACCGTCGAAGCGTAGTCGGGATCGCGCAGCTCTGGGTAATAGCGTCGCAGAATCTCGATCGTCCCCTGGACTTTGTAGACCACACTGTGCGAGGAGAAGGACGGGAAATGTACCCCTAGCTCGCGCTCCAAGCGCACTTGCAGCTCAAAGAGCGTAGCTTCTAGACGGTCGCTGCGCACTTGGCCGTTGACGCCGGCCACCTGCCAGAAGCTCGGCTCGCACTTCTCCGCGTTCGGGCCGAGTACAGTGCTGTTGACTTGTCCGGGCCGATCGAGCAGGATATGCAGGCCGGCTTCGCTGATGGTGCGGCAAATCTGATCGACGATGTGGCGCGCGCGTTGGCGGTCTTGGGCGGGGATCATGATGTGAGCCACCCAGAAATTGCGATCCGAAGCCGGCGAGGAGAGCATACCAGCCTGGGCCAGCCACTTTGACCACATCTGGCGCGGGATGTCCGTCAGAATGCCGACGCCGTCACCTTCGCCGTTGATGTAGCCGGTGCGGTGGCCCATGCGCGACAGAGCCTCGATAGTGCGCTTGACGTTGCCATGCGTGGGTTGACCGCCTTTGCGCACCGCGCAGATGAGGGCGCAGGCATCACGTTCTTCGCGGTCAATACGATGGAGTTCCGCGTCTTGCTGGAAAGGGAGGGATGTTGGGCGGAAACGATTATTCATGGCTTTCCTCATGCGTATGTGATTTCAAACTGCAATAAACTGCACAAAGGCTGAGGCGTAAAAATAGTTGTCGGGGGTACAGTCTGGAGAGTCGCTGCTCGGTGTCAGCGTCTGGACTATCCAGATGTGCTGCACTAGAGTGAAATTTTGTCAGCATAAGTCTAGCAAGTCTGTTTGCTAGACGACTATGGATAAAATTCACGTCCCTGCTTGGAACATTTATCCAAGAAAAGCCACTTTTCATAGGTCATCATAGCCATTGGCTAGATTGCACAAAGAAAAGAGGCTCTTTTTGTTGTGCGAAGGTGAGGCGAGGCTCAATTAAGGCTCAGCAGACGACGGATCGTCAGAGCCAAGTGTAGAGCCAGGCGCGTCTCTGGTCTGCTCAGGTCAATTTCGGCGATTTCGTTGATGCGGTTCATGCGGTAGAGCAGGGTGTTACGATGGACAATCAGCATTTCGGCGGTGGAGCTGAGGTTGCCATGACAGGTGAAGAAAGCTTCCAACGTCTTGAGCAGGTCGGCTTTTTGGTGCGTGTCGTAGTCGATCAGCGCGCCCAGAGTGCGATTGCAGAATTCGATCAACTTCTCGCGGTCATTCAGGCTGAGGATGAGTTGGTAGACGCCTAAGTCGCCAATGTAGAGCGGCGTATCGGTTTGTAGACGCACAGCTAATTCCATCGCTTGGACGGCGTCACGGTAGCTGCTGCGCCAGGCGCTGATGTCTTTGGCGGATTGGCCCAGACCAATGGCAACGTGATTGTTGGGGTATTGCCTGTTGATCTCCCTGGCGAAGATCTCCGTCAGGCGCAGGCTGGTGTCAATCGGGTTTTCGCGGTCAGTGGCGTGGAAGACGACGATCTCGCGCTCTTTTTCGCGCTGCCAGACCAGGGCTTTGGCGCGCTGGCTATCGATGATCGTGTTGACCATCGTCTCCAGGCGGCGCATAGAGGGTGGATTCTCGCCGCGCCAAGAGAGGACGATGGCGACGTGAATCTGTGTCATGTCGTGTTCGAAGCGTTCGCCCTGGCGCACGGCTTCTTGTTGGCTTACATCGCCAATCAGCAGACGGTCTAGAAAAGTGCCGCGCAGGCGCTTCTCGGTCTCGCTGACGGCTTTCAGCTTGGCCATCTCCAGCGCACAGGCGCCAGCGCCGTGTTCAGCGACTAGGCGATCTAGATCGTCCAAGTCGCTCTCTTGGCCGATGACGGATAGGAAGCCGCGCCCTATGCTGTTGGTGATGATCGGCGCGACGAAGCGCGCTAAGCCAATGATGGGCAGGCTCTGGCGGATGACGGGGTTGTCTAGATCAGCTACGCGGTGGCGGTCTTGCAAAGCGGGCGGTATATGTTCCATCTTGCGCAGGAACTGGTCGATGTCTTCCCAAGCAGCCACGAGCTGCGGCTGTACCGTGTGTTCGATGGGTCGTAGGCGCTTGTCCTGGACGACGATGGCTTTGTTGGTCAGGCGGGCCATTGCTGTGACGATCTCCGCCATGCCCTCGTTGCGCGAAGAGATTTGGGTGAGCTGACGGTAAATCTGCGTGCCGCGCCGCTCAAGCTGGCCTTTGCGATCGACTAGCAGGCTAATGACGCTGCGTTCGACCTGGCGCACGCGCGCGCCGACAGGCAGCGTCATCAACGAGATGTTATAGGCCTTTGCCTCTGCAACGGCGGTTGGCGAAGGGGCTAAACTAGTGACGACAGCGGCAGCTTGAATGTCAGCTGCCCAGCGCACGATGTCTACGTCTGTAATAGTACTGCGACCGAAGTTCTCCGGTGGCGCGACCAGCAGCACTTCGCCTGGCTGGACGCTTTTATGGTTGAAGTGTTCGTCCATGAAGATGACGCTAGCCCAAGAGACGACGCGGTTGAGGACGCCTTCGCCGGTGACGACGCGCGTCCCCAGGGGTAGTGCCAGCTTACGAATGTCTTCGACGGTGACAGTAGGGGTGAGTTCGCTCATCATATCCAACAGCCATGCGTGAATGTACCTTAAGAATTAACTGATAGCGGCTATTCTGTCAAGTTGCACAAAGACTTTTGCAGGCTTATTGGTCAAATTAGCCCTCATTGGTGACAATACCGTAGCCAATGATGGCCATAGTAGCGATGAACGAGACGAGGACAGGATCAGCTGGTGAGCCAATGTAGAAGTCGTAAGCTGCCAGCAGGATCAGCACCGTAGCAGTGATGATGTTGAGCATGCCAGCGCGCCAGCCTAATTTAATTTTGCTGTACTGGTAGAGAGCCGAGAAAAACAGAATGCTGCCCAACACGCCTGGCACAATCCAGCTAGGCAACAGCAGGTCGCGGTCAAAGCCAACAACGACGAAGACGAAGACCATCGCGTACCAAGTCCAGCGCTCTACTCTTGCTTCTTGGGCTGTCTTGCGCGCCATTGTGCGCCCTCCTTCGTGCCTCCTGACGTTCATCTATTATAAATCTTAAAGTGAGGCGGCGAGAGGGCGCAGGTGGCTTCAGGGCGAATGAGGCCTATGGTGAGCCTGCAAGCTGCGCACGCGCAGCGGCTTTTGCAACAGACGCTTAATCCCCTGGAGGGTGGCCATGGCTGCGCTCATGGTGGTGACGATGGGGACGGCAGCTTGGTAAGCAGCGCTGCGGATGATCGCTCCATCTTCGTATGATTGGCTGCCTAGTGGCGTGTTGATAATGAGGTGAATCTGCCCGGCTTTGAGCATGTCTAGCACATGAGGCGAGCCTTCTGAGACTTTGTTCACGCGCTGCGCTTGCACGCCAACGCGGTTGAGATAGTCAGCTGTCCCTTGAGTGGCGACGATGTGGAAGCCCAGGGCCGCTAGTTCACGGGCGATGCGGGCAACCGTGGCCTTGTCGAAGTCGTTGACGCTGATACAAGCTGTCCCGCGCGTGGGGATGGGCATGTTAGCAGCAATTTGCGCCTTGACGAAGGCATGACCGAAACTGCTAGCATGGCCCATGACCTCACCAGTCGAACGCATTTCTGGCCCCAAACGAGCATCGACGCCAGGAAACTTCTGGAAAGGCAAGACGGCTTCCTTGACGAAGAAGCCATCAATGCTAGGTTCTTTGATGAAGCCCAGGTCTTCCAGGGTGCGGCCGGCAGCAATCTGGGCGGCGTAGCGCGCCAGTGGATGACCGGTGGCCTTGCTGACGAACGGTACAGTACGGCTGGCGCGCGGGTTGACTTCCAGCACGTAAACCTCGTCATCCTTGATGGCATATTGGATGTTGTACAACCCCTTCACTCCCAAGCCTAGGCCGATCCGCACTGTGTAATCGCGGATGATGTCCAGGTGGTATTGACTGATCTTGTAGGGGGGTAGCACGCAGGCTGAGTCGCCGCTATGGATGCCGGCTTCTTCGATGTGCTGCATAATGCCGCCAATGGTGACGCGCTGGCCGTCACACAGGGCGTCTACGTCCACCTCAAAGGCGTCCTCCAGGAACTGGTCAATGAGAATTGGGTGACCCGTCCATTCCACTCGTTCACGCAACCAAGTCTCCAGCCCTTCTTCGTCGAAGATGATGGCCATGTTACGACCACCGAGTACATAGCTGGGCCGTACCAAGACGGGATAGCCGATGGCGCGTGCCTGGGCCAGGACTTCTTCGCGGTTGTTGGCCGTTGCTCCTTGCGGCTGGGTGATCTTCAGCTCGCGCATGAGAGCGTTGAAGCGTCGGCGATCTTCAGCCAAGTCGATCGTCTCCACGCTCGTCCCCCAGATGGGCGCACCACTGGCTTGCAGCGCATGAGCGATGTTGAGCGGCGTCTGGCCGCCGAACTGCACCAGCACACCGTCGGGTTTCTCTCGGTCGATGATGTTTAACACGTCTTCAGCGGTCAGCGGCTCGAAGTAGAGGCGGTCGGCGGTGTCATAATCCGTGCTGACCGTCTCTGGGTTGCAGTTGACCATGATCGTCTCGTAGCCTAATTCGCTGAGCGCAAAACAGGCGTGGACGCAGCAATAGTCGAATTCGATGCCCTGGCCAATGCGATTCGGCCCACCGCCCAGGATCATCACTTTAGGCCGACTCGTCGGGAAGGCTTCATCGCCTTCTTCGTAGGTCGAATACAGATAGGGCGTTTGCGCTTCAAATTCGGCGGCGCAAGTATCGACGCGGTAGAAGTTGGCGCGCACACCTAGAGCTAAGCGGCGCGCACGCACGACCATTTCGTCCTCACCCGTGAGCTGGCCGATGTAGGCATCGCTGAAGCCATGCTGCTTGAGCTTGCGAAAGTCGTGCGCGTCCAGGTCATCCAGGCGTAGGTTCTTGCGCAGGATGGTCTCGTGAATGGCCATCGTCATCTGCATTTGCTGGACAAACCAGGGATCGAAGCGCGTCTGTTCAACGATTTCTTCCAGGCTGATGCCTTCGCGGATAGCCGTTGCCACCTGGAAGAGGCGCTGAGCCGTTGGTATGCGCAGAGCCAGCGGGCTGGGCAGCGGCTCCGGCTTGCTGCCTAATCCACTGATCCCGATATCCAGGGCGCGCACGGCTTTTTGCAACGCCTCTGGAAAAGTACGCCCAATCGCCATCACTTCGCCGACGGCTTTCATTTGCGGGCCAAGTACCTGGTCAACGCCAACGAACTTCTTGAAGTCCCAGCGTGGAATCTTGACGACGACATAATCCAGCGAAGGCTCAAAGCTGGCCGGCGTGACGCGCGTGATGTCGTTGGTGATCTCATCCAGGGTGAAGCCCACCGCCAGCAACGCGGCGATCTTGGCGATGGGGAAGCCCGTCGCTTTGCTGGCCAGCGCAGACGAACGCGAGACGCGCGGATTCATCTCAATGACGTAGACTTGGCCATCGTCAGGGTTGATGGCAAACTGTACATTCGCGCCGCCAGTGGTGATCCCGATCCTGTCGAAGATCATGCGCGAGTAGTTGCGCAGGCGCTGAAGCTCTTTGTCGGTGAGAGTTTGTGCGGGTGCGATGGTGATGCTGTCGCCGGTGTGGACGCCCATCGGATCGAGATTTTCAATGGAGCAAACGACGACGAAGTTGCCGCGCGCATCGCGCATGAGTTCCAGCTCGTACTCTTTCCAGCCTAGCAAGCTCTTGTCTACCAACACTTGTCCGACAGGCGAGAGGCGTATGCCGCGCGCCACAATCTCGCGCAGCTCAGCTTCGTTGTATGCCACGCCGCCGCCGCTGCCTCCTAGAGTGAAAGACGGGCGGATCAGAGCGGGGTAGCCGGTCACATCGCGCACTGCGTTCAGCGCCTGTTCCACCGACGAGACGACGACGCTAGGCGGCGATTTGAGTCCAATCTCTGTCATTGTGTCTTTGAACAGCTGGCGATCTTCCGCCAGGCGTATGCTCTCCAACGACGCACCGATGAGCTGCACGCCGTACTGATCTAGCACGCCGCTCTCTTTGAGACCGACAGCCAGGTTGAGGGCGGTTTGGCCGCCGACGGTGGGCAGCAGAGCGTCGGGTCGCTCCTGAGCGATGATCTGGGCGCAGATGTCCACTGTCAGCGGCTCAACATAGGTTGCATCAGCAAACTGCGGATCGGTCATGATGGTGGCCGGGTTGCTGTTGACCAGGACAATTCGGTAGCCCTGGGCGCGCAACGCTTTGCAGGCCTGGACGCCGCTGTAGTCGAATTCGCTGGCCTGGCCGATGACGATGGGGCCAGAGCCAATAATCATGATGCTTTGAATGTCAGTGCGTTTGGGCATAGCTTATGCCATGACTTTCGTTTGCTCAGATGGCGACTAATTCAGTGGAGTACGAATGATCCGTCTATGGCGCGCAGTTGTCCGCAACGCGCCCTGCCGAAGTGCAAACTGACAAGACGTCGTTCGTCCCAAGTTGAACATGTGAAGTTCATTCGCCTTGCACAGCGCGCACGAATTCGTCGAACAAGTAGAGGCTGTCGTGTGGGCCAGGTGAAGCTTCTGGATGATACTGCACGCTGAAGGCGCGTAGCTCTGGATGGCGCAGACCTTCAATCGTCTGGTCATTGAGGTTGATATGCGTCACTTCACCCCCGTGCAGATCGCTGTCTTGCGTCACTGCGAAGCCATGGTTGTGAGCGCTGATTTCGACGTGGCCTGTGAGCAGATTCTTCACTGGCTGGTTGCCACCGCGATGGCCAAAGCGCATTTTCTCAGTGCGCCCACCCAGGGCCAGGCCCAAAATCTGATGACCTAAACAGATACCGAAGATGGGAACTTGACCCAATAGATGACGCACGTTGTCGATGGCGTAATCGACTGCTGCTGGGTCACCGGGGCCGTTGCTCAGGAAGACGCCGCTGGGCTTCATGGCCAGGACTTCTGTTGCAGGAGTGCGGGCTGGTACGACGGTCACCCGCAGCCCACGATCCGTCATCATGCGCAAGATGTTGCGCTTGATCCCGAAGTCGTAAGCCACGATTAACGGGCCGTTGGGATCGTAGCGGTGCTGAGCGTACCACTGCGGATCGCTCTGCTCCGTCCAGTGATATGGCTCGGGGGTGGTCACATCATCCACGAGATTTGCGCCGTTCATATCCATGAAGTTCTGCGCCATTTCCAACAGCGCTTCAGTGTCCTGAGCGGCTTCCCCATGTGCTACAACAGCCCGCATAACGCCGCGTTCACGCAGATGGCGCACCAGTTGGCGGGTGGGAATCTCGCTCAGGCCGATGACGTTCTGCTCGCGTAGGAAGCCGTCTAGGCTGTCGCGCTGCCGCCAGTTGCTGACGATAGGGCTGAGGGCGCGCACTACGAAGCCGCTCACCCAAACGCGCTCGGATTCCATGTCTTCGCGATTGATACCCGTGTTGCCCACGTGCGGCACAGTCATCACGACGATTTGCCTGTAATATGAAGGATCGGTGAGAATTTCCTGATAGCCGGTCATCGACGTATTGAAGACGGCTTCGCCGGCCTGGACGCCCTGCGCCCCAAAGCCTATTCCCTGAAGGATCAGGCCGTCTTCAAGCACCAACACACCTGCACTCATGATCGCTCCTGGAGGCTTCACGAACGATAGTCTGCGTTGATATCGACGTACTCGCGACTCAGATCGCACGTCCAGACGACAGCTGAGCCTCGTCCGCCGACGCCACAGTCTAGGGTGACGGAGATGGACGGCTCGCGGAAGATGGCGGCTGCGTCGGCTTCTGAGTATTTGGCCACTGTGCCATGCTTGAAGAGCAACAGACCATGCCCGCTGTTGGGCAAGGATTCGCCTGGAGCAATCCACAACTGCGCTCGGTCTGGATCGAAGGGTTGACCCGCGCGCCCAGCTGCCGCCACAATGCGGCCCCAATTAGCATCTTGGCCGAAGAAGGCCGTCTTGACTAGGGGCGAAGCGGCGATGGTGTGGGCGATCTGGGCGGCGGAAGCGGCGTCCTGAGCGTGGATGACGCGCAGGGTGATGAATTTGGTCGCGCCTTCGCCGTCGCGTACGATGGCCTGAGCCAACTTGACGCAGACTTCTGTCAGGGCGCGTTCGAACAGGGCCAACTCGCTGGGCTTGTCGATGGCGACTCCGCTTGCCCCGTTGGCCAGCAGGAACACGCAGTCGTTAGTGCTGGTGTCACCGTCAACTACGATCCGATTGAAGCTCACCTCGTTGGCGGTGTGCAAGGTGCGCTGGGCGATGGGCAAGCTGATCTTAGCGTCGGTAGCGATGATGCCCAGCATGGTGGCCATGTTGGGCGCAATCATGCCCGCGCCCTTGCTTATGCCGGCGATAGTGTAGCTGCCCTCTGCTGTCTCAACGCATACGCTGGCCATCTTGGGTCGGGTGTCGGTGGTCATGATAGCCTGAGCTGCGGCCTGCCAATCCTGTCCGAGACGACTGATGGCTTGGGGAATGGCGCTGGCAATCTTGTCCATCGGCAGCAGAGTGCCTATGACGCCAGTAGACATGGGCAGCACTTGCTGGGGAGCTTGCAGTCCTAGACCATCGGCCACGAGGCGCGTCACTTGGCGAGCATCGTCCATGCCTTTTTTGCCCGTCAGAGCGTTGGCGCAGGTGGTGTTGACGATGACGGCGCGTATAGTCTGAGCATGAGTCCGCAGGTACTCTTGGCTGACGAGGATCGGAGCGGCTTTGGCCAAGTTGCGCGTGAAGACGCCAGCGGCAACGCACAGCCGATCTGCCACGATGAGGGCTAGGTCGGGCGCGCCGCTCTTCTTCAGGCCGCCGTGAATGCCCGCCACGCGGAAGCCGCGCACTGCCCCAATGCTTCCTTGTACTTCAAACATGAGCTTGCTCCAACAAAAGGGAGAGGCGCTCAATCAGAAAATCGACGTCGCTGTGCCGAGCGATGAGCGGTGGCACGAGGCGGATGACGTTTGTGCCGGCGTTGACCAGCAGCAGACTGCGTTCGTAGCCCTGTTTGACGATGGGCGAAACGTCGATGGTCAGCTCCAAGCCCACCATTAGGCCGCGTCCGCGCACCTGGCGGATGAGGGGGCTGTTGATCTCGCTCAGGCGCTCTAGTAGGTAGTCACCTACGTCGCGCACGTGAGCTAGAAAATCGGGTTGGCTGACTCGCTCTAGGACGTGGAGAGCGACGCTAGTCACCAGCGGCCCACCACCAAAGGTCGTGCCGTGATCGCCCAGATGAATATGGTCGGCAACGGCTTGCGTGACCAGGATAGCGCCGATAGGCAGGCCGGCGGCTAATGGCTTAGCAATCGTCATCATGTCTGGCGTCACACCTAGTGCTTCGTGCGCCCACAGGTGACCAGTGCGCCCCATGCCGCACTGGACTTCATCGAAGATGAGCAGCGCACCATGCATATCGCACAAACAGCGCACTTCACGGGCGAATTCAGGCGTCGCGCAGTGGATTCCGCCCTCGCCCTGGATGGTTTCAAAAATAACAGCACAGGTCTTGTCGGTGATGGCCTGGCGCACACCCTCGATGTCGTTGTAATCAACGATGGTCACGCCCTGGAGTAGCGGCTTGAACGGCTTCTGGTACTTGTCTTTGGGAGTGATGGACAGAGAGCCGAAGGTACGCCCGTGAAATGCCCCACTGAAGGCCACAATTTCGGTCTTGTCTGTCTGGCCGCTGTCGTAGGCGACACGACGCGCAAACTTCAGCGCGCCTTCGTTGGCTTCTGTGCCGCTGTTGCAGAAGAAGACTCGATCTGCGAAAGACCGCGCCACGAGCGCCTCAGCTAGACGGGCGTGGGGGATAGTGTGGTATAAGTTGCTGGTGTGGATGAGGCCTGTCTCCAGCTGACGCTGTATGGCTTGCGCGACGCCTGGGTCGCCGTAGCCCAGAGCGTTGACAGCAATGCCCGCCACCCAGTCGGCATAGGGCTTGTCTTGAGCGTCGTAGAGCGTCATGCCCTGGCCGCGTACCAATAAGAAAGATGGGCGCTGATACGACTGCACCAGGTAGTCATGCTCTTTTTCTAGGATGTCGTCGGTGAGGTTGAGAGTCTGCATGAGTCTAAATCCTTAGGAAACATCATCATTCGTTGAAGATGGTTGCGCTATCATTTTGCCAACTGTCCAGGCTGGCAATGCTCACCTGCGCCACGCCGCTGTGCAGAGCGCCGAGAGCCGTGCGTACTTTAGGGATCATGCCGCCGCTGATCGTGCCATCGGCGATCCAGGCTTCAGCCTGGGCAGCGCTCAGGTGGCGCACGACGTGACCTCCTCGCAGCACGCCATCCACGTTGCTGAGGAAGACTAGGCGCTCGGCGGGCAGAGCGGCAGCCAGTGCGCCGGCGGCATGGTCAGCGTTGATGTTCAGATCGCTGGCCTGGCCGTAGGCGATCGGGGCGATCACAGGGCTGAAGCCCTGAGCCAGTAGGGCGCGCAAAAGCTCAGCACGCGCGCAGGTGGGCGTCCCAGTGAAGCCCATATCCAGGCCTTCGACCTTCATAGGCTCGGCTTCTAACAGGCGGCCATCGACGCCACTCAGGCCTACAGCATCCACTCCCGTCTCTTGCAAGGCGCGCACCAGGCGCTTGTTGATAGCGCCGCACAAGACCATGCGCACTACCTCTAGCGTCTCACCATCAGTGATTCGCACACCCTGATGGGTGCGCGTCTCTAGGCCAAAGCGGGCCTGCATAGCGCTGATCTCTTTGCCACCACCGTGTACCACAATCAATGGTGCGCGCTGGGCAGCGGCCTGGGCGAAGCGTGCTAGGAATGCGGCGTCGTCGATTTCATGGCCGCTGAGTTTGACGATCTCCGTCATTGGGTGCATTCCTCAGAGCAGAGCCAGAGTCTCTGGCCAGTCGTACATCAGGTTGTAGCACTGAACGGCTTGGCTGGCCGCGCCCTTGCGCAAATTGTCGGTGACGCTGGTGATGTGTACTAAGTGTTCGTTGACAGGGTTGACGCTGATGACGCACATGTTGGTGCGCACAGCATCGCGCAGGGTGGCTTCCTGGCCCAGCGGCTTGACCTGGACGAGCGGTTCGTCGGCGTAAATATTGGTGTAAAGGCTATGGACGTGATCGGTGCGCAAGGTCGGGTTAAGCGTGACGTAAATACTGGCCATCAGCCCACGATCTACGGGCAGCAGATGAGGGCTGAAGACCAACGGCTCTCCGTATGGCCCAAACTTGTTGATCTCTTGCTCAATTTCGCCCACATGGCGATGGCGGCGACCCGTGTTGTAGGGCGAGAGATTACCGTAGACTTCCACAAAGTGGGTTTTATCACTGGGATTGCGGCCAGCGCCGCTCACACCAGATTTGGCGTCAACGATGATCGGGGCATCTAGCTCCAGAGCGCGCGTCTCTAGCAGTGGATATAGACCTAGTAGCGTCGTAGTGGGGTAGCAGCCAGGGACTGCGATGATAGAAGCGCCGCGCAGCTCATCACGGTGCATCTCTGGCAGGCCATATGGCACGGGCAGCAGTTCTGGGTGAGGATGTTCGCCATACCAACGACTGTAGGCTTCGGCGCTGTGTAGGCGCAAATCCGCCGACAGGTCGATGACGCGCTTGCCTGCATCTCTAGCGCGCTTGGCATACTGAGCTGAGGTCTTGTGAGGCAGAGCCAGAAAGACCATATCGACCTCATCGAGCGGCGCGTCTTCTGGACGGACGTAGTACAGGCCTGTGTGGGGGATCATATCGCCCAAGTAAGTGCTAGATGTGCCGAAGACCACCTCTGTGTGGGGATGTTGAGCTAGGATTTCCACCAAATCTAGGCCAGCGTAGCCAGAAGCGCCATAGACGCCGACGCGAATGCTGCTCATCAACGACCTTTCTTCGTGCATCGCCAGACGTAAAACGCCCTAACCTATCGGCCACGATGAGGTTAGGGCGTGTGTTTCTCCCCTAAATACGGTGTTTGCAGGTACATGCTCTTACCGCTTTGACCTCATCGCTGGCAAGGTCGGCGGCGCTTGTCTTTCATCGTCATCGTGAGTTGGCTCGTAAAGGCTCACAGAGTGAGCTGAGTGTACGCTATTTCATCAATTGCGTCAACTTATCCTGTCAAGATCATACACTTTGCCCTGTGCGTTGGGCAATTTGCACAAAGATAAGATTGTCAACGAAGCTGCACAGCGATTCGTGCCTGGGACGTGTACCATGAGAGACAGCTTATCGACGCGCACAGGCAGGGAGCGCGAATGATCGTCGTGCAAGAACTCAGCAAGTATTACGGACAGCGGGCGGCCATAGAAAGTATTAGCTTCCGCGCTGAACGCGGCGAGATAGTGGGCCTCTTAGGAGTCAACGGCGCAGGCAAATCGACGACCATGCGCGTCATCGCCGGCTACATACCACCTACGCGTGGACGTGTGGAGTTGGCAGGACACGACCTGCTGGATGATCCCCTAACTGCGCGAGCGCAGGTCGGCTATCTGCCAGAGCGGGTTCCTCTCTATCCTGATATGACAGTTGAGGGCTACGTATTGTTCTGGGCGCGCTTGCGGCGCACGCCGCGCGCAGCAGAGCGCACGCGCCACGTCCTAGAGCGCTTCGACTTGTGGGGACGTAGGCGGCAGCTAGTGCGCGCCTTGTCGAAAGGGTTGAAGCAGCGCTTGGGCTTGGCCCAAGCCATCGTCCATAACCCGCCCATTGTCATCCTGGATGAGCCAACGATTGGCATTGATCCGCAGCAAGTGGTGGAGGTGCGTCAGTTCATCCATGAGCTACGCGACCATCACGCTGTCCTGTTCAGCAGTCATTTGCTGGCTGAAGTTGAGCAGGTGTGCGACCGAGCCATCATCTTGCACCAGGGACGCGTGCGCGACGAGGTGAGGCTGAGCCAGTTGGGCGGCGTCTCGTTGGAGCAGCGCTTCATGAGCGCCATTAGTGGGAGGGCCTGATATGCGCAGCGTAAGTCTGATCCTGCGCCGCGAGATGGCGTCTTACTTCACGTCTCCGATTGCCTACCTAATTGCTGCTGGTTTCCTGTTGCTGACTGGCGTCAGCTTCAACAACGAGCTGACGTTCGCCCTCGGAGTACGTCCGCTTGATCCTGCCTTGATCCCGCGCTTGCTCACCCAGGTGATGATCTTCCTCGCACCGCTGCTCACCATGCGGTTGCTGGCGGAGGAGAGCCGCGAGGGGACGATGGAGTTGTTGTTGACTGCGCCCATCAGCGATTTGGCTATCGTCTTGGGCAAGTTCCTCAGCGCTTGGCTGTTCTACACTTTGTTGCTAGCCCTGACGCTGGTTTACCAGGTCATCGTCTTCAGCGTATCGCGTCCTGATCTGGCTCACGTCATCGCGGCCTATCTGGGAATATGGCTGTACGGTGGCGCGACTCTGGCCATCGGCCTATTCTTCTCCGCCCTCACAGAGAATCAGATCGTAGCGGCCTTTCTGAGCATGGTGGTGCTGTTCGTGCTATATATTGGCGAAAATGTTGGTCAGATTGTGGCCAGTGTTGATCTGGCGCGCCTCATCTTCAGCTTAACGCTGCAAGGCCACTTCGCCCCGTCGTTTGCAGTGGGCTTGATTCGGGGCGAAGATGTGATCTACTATGCGGGGGTGATTGTGGTCGCTCTCTACTTGAGCATACAGGCCCTGGACGCGCGGAGGTTGCGTTGATGCTGCGCCGTGCGCTCTCTGTTGTCAACCTGCTGCTGCTATTGGGCATTGTCGCCATGACCTATGCAGCTGTGCAGCGCGCCAACATCGTCGTCGATATGACCGTTGACTCGCGCTTCACGCTCTCGGCACAGAGCCGCGAGGTCGTTGCGCTGGCCCTGCGCAATGGCCGACCCATCCAAATTCTAGGCTTCTATCTGCCCCAAGATGTCATCCAGCGCGAGATTGACGATCAGTATTGGCAGCTGTACAGCAGCCTGAGCGAAGGTCTCATCAGTCGCCGCTACGTCGATCCAAACGTTGAGCCGGCCTTCTTTGCGCGTTACCAAACAGCCTTCAACCAGGGTATATACGTCTACGTAGGATACTTGGGTGCAGATGGCCTGATCGATCAGACAACTATCATCCCTGTGAGTACGGACAGTGGCCAGGAAGAAGACATGACCGAGGCGCTCTCTCAGCTCTTGGCGCTGGGCCAATTCGTTGTCTACTTTGAGCGCAGCCTAGAGACGCTCGACCCTGCGGACAACCAGCAGCAAGGCATGTCCATCCTCAACAACATCCTGCGCACCAATGGCATTGTGACGCAACCACTCTCGTTGCAAGATTTGATCGCGCGCAACCAAGAGATACCCGCCGATGCTTCGGCAGTGGTGATTGCTAGGCCAGGGCGACGTATGACCGCTACTGAACGGGCCATGCTCAACCGCTACCTCATTCAAGGGGGGCGCGTCTTCATCGCAGCAGATTATCTGCCCATCCCAGAAGCTTTTCTGGATGAGGATGATCCGTTCGGTCGTGATTTATGGGACAACTTCGGCTTGGCTTTGCGCGATGCCCTGGTAGTCGATCCCAGTGCCAGCGGCCAAACAGCTCTGGATGTGCTGAGCGCCGTCATCTTCGAAGACAGTGAGCTGACGCAGAACATCAACAAACTTAACGATCCAAGCAGCGTCACCCAATTCCGCCTGGCGCGCCCGATTGAAATCAATCCACAATCGTCCGTGCGCAATGGCGCGGCCATCCAGACCAGCGCGCAAGCCTGGGGCGAACGTAACCTAGCCGACGTCATCCAACGTACTCAATATGCTTATGACGAGGGTGATCTGAAAGGGCCGCTGACTCTGGTCGCTTGGGCAGAGAATCCCAGCAACGGGGCGCGCTTGGTGCTAGTGGGTGATGGTGACTTCCTGATGAATGGCCAAGTGCGTCAGCCTCAGGGCAACGCTACTCTCTTCTTGAACAGCATTGGCTGGTTGACGGGCTTTGCACAGCAGGTGGCTTTCCAGCCGCGTGCTTACACCACGACGCCCATTCTGTTCACCAGTGGTCAGCAGTTAGACGTGGTGACCTTCATCACCTTAGTCCTCATGCCTGGTCTTATGCTGATGGGTGCCGGCTTAGCTTACTTGCGCAGGTGGCGACAATGAAGCAACAGCGCCTGACGATTCTCCTGGGGCTTGTCTTTGTGGTGCTGGCCTTCTTGGTGCTTGGGCCTGCGCTGAACATGCCCGCGACTTCGACTGCTGTGCCAAGTGCAGAGACGGTTCGCTATGTGTATGATTGGCCTGCCGAACAGATATTGGCGCTGGTGGTGGATGTGCGCGGTGTTGCTCCGATGGAGCTTCAGCGTGAGGCAGGTGTGTGGTTCTCGCCTGCAACTCAAGCCCTCGTCGATCAACAGGCCGCCGAGGGCGTGGCCCGCACTCTGGCGCAGCTGCCCATCCTCAGCCAGTTGGATGAAGTTCCACCTGAACGCTACGCCGAATTTGGGCTGAGCCGCGAGAGCCTGCAAATGTTCATCCAAGTGGTGCGTACCGATGGCACGCCCCATGCTCTGGTCGTTGGTGATCGCGCGCCTGACCAGCGCAGCTATTATGTGCTGGTAGACGATCGTCCACAAATTTACCAGGTGCTGCGCGATCCGCTAGAATTTTTGGCCTTCGCAGCCAGAGATGCCGAACAGCGGGCCAATCGTTAGGATCGACCAAGCAGCGGCAGACGCCATCTGGATACTAGGCGATATGCCCTTGATAGTCTGAGCTTGTGTTGTCTTCTCAGAGAAGCTCGTCGCGCTGTGCGCAGGCCAACCGATGATGACGTGGCAAAAGCCTATTTCTTCAGTGCATGGACTAGCGCATCGGTCTTCGTTAACTTGACAAGGAATCGAAACAGCGCTAAAGTGAACGTTTGCCCCGTTATGGTTAAATTACGCAAAGAAAAACACAGTTCGGTTGTGTACTACTCATAGTTTCCACGCCGTGCAGCTCACCTGAACGTCAGAATTAAAGTATGAGATTGGCTTGTTGCGAATGTTTTGGTTCTCTTGGTCGTCAACGCCGCTTCAGGATATACTGTGATAAGCGGTGATGGTCTAACGGGTAAAACGAGATGAGTACAGTGCAAACAATCTCAAAAGAACAACTGCGCGCTCAATTGATCGCCAGGGCCAACAAACAGGGCTACATCACCTACGATGACATCATGGCAGCTATGCCCGATTTGGAGCGCGATGTTGCATTGCTGGACGATATCATGGACGAGCTTCTGGAAGCTGGGATCGAAGTCGTACCGAGCGTTCAGAACTTAGAAGAAGTGTCCGACGAACCCTTCGGCACAGAATTTGGCGCTGAGGAACTGGACGAAATTGAGCTGGCGCTCAAGAACGACGACCTCATCGATGATGCCGGCTACCAGCAGGCTCTTGATACTGATGACGTGGTGGGCCTTTACCTCAAAGAAGCGGGTCGCGTGCCGCTGCTGACGGCCGAAGAAGAAGTCTCCCTGGCGAAGCGCATGGAAGCTGCTCATTGGGCTAAGTGCAAAATTGAGAGCCAGGGCGAAGACGAGATGTCTTGGTCTGAGGAACAGGCTCTACGTCAGCTCATCCAGGATGGTGAGGTGGCCCAAGAACACCTCATCCGTGCCAACGCGCGCCTGGTGATTAGCGTGGCCAAGAAGTACATAGGTCGTGGCGTGCCGTTCCTAGATTTGATTCAAGAGGGCAACATCGGCCTGATTCGCGCTACCAACAAGTTTGAGTATCAGCGCGGCCACAAATTCAGCACCTATGCCACTTGGTGGATTCGCCAGGCTGTGAGTCGCGCTGTTGCTGACCAGGGCCGCACAATCCGCGTCCCTGTCCACATGGGCGATCAGCTGAACCGTATGCGCCGCGTGCAGCTCCAATTGCTGCAAGAGCTGGGACGCGACCCCAAGATAGAGGAACTGGCCGAAGGCATGGAGACGACGCCAGACAAAGTGGAAAACCTGCTGGAGATTTCGCGCCGTCCTGTCAGCCTAGAGACGCCTATCGATGACGAAGGTGACTCGACTTTTGGTGATTTCATCGAAGACATCAACAGTCCAGCGCCAGCGGAAGAAGTGGCCAACCATCTGTTGCAAGAGCAAATTCAACAGGCCCTGGACAGGCTGCCTTCGCGTGAAGCTCAAATCCTGCGCCTGCGCTACGGCTTGGCCGACGGTCGCGTCTACACGCTTGAAGAAGTGGGACAGACGATTGGCGTCACCCGCGAGCGCGTGCGTCAGTTAGAGGCTCAGGCTCTCAATCGCTTGCGCCAGTCCTCTGCTCATGTCATTCTGCGCGACTACCTGTTTGAGAGCTGATTGTGGCGCGCAGCACGCCTCACCGCGCATCCCTTTCTCTGCTGGGGTCTTCGACCCTGGTGGGATTAGGCCTTGTCCTGCTATTGAACAGCTTCATGCTGCTAGGGGAGGTGCAGCTGGGCAGCCTCTGGCCTCTGGCTCTAGTTGGCCTGGGCCTGCTCGTGTTGGTGCGCGGC
The DNA here is from genome assembly GCA_025055175.1 of Anaerolineae bacterium. Lineage (GTDB taxonomy): Bacteria > Chloroflexota > Anaerolineae > Aggregatilineales > Phototrophicaceae > JAVQVU01. The sequence continues at coordinate 100,231 of JANWYT010000002.1, forward strand.
GACCTCGCTCCCAACGATCAGACTCGTCGCTTCAGCATTACGCGCGGCAGCGTGCAGTCTGCTACCCTGGAAATTAGCGCAGGCGATGTTGATGTAACGCTGATGGCTTTGCCCGTTGAGCAGCAGGAAAGGCTGGTGGTTGGCAGCTTTGCTCTGGCGGCACGACCCGCGCTCTCAGTGAACGACACTCACGCTCTTGTGCGCATGGATCGCGCTGAAGTGGGCTGGAACAGCCTAGCAGAGTGGGAAGTGCGCCTGGCCCAGAACGTTCCCTGGGTAATCTACACCAGTACCTCAACAGGCCAACAGATTATCGACCTATCAGAGCTAGTATTGGCGCAAGCTCATCTGGCCAGCGGTATTGGCGCAATTCGTCTGGTGCTGCCGCGCGAATTCCTAGAAGGCGCGTGGGTACAGGTGCGCGTTAATTTGGCTGTGCTGACCATCAGCACGCCGCTTGGGCTGCGCGTCTTGGTGCAGGCTCAGGGCCGCTTTTTGCGTCTGAACGCCGATCCTGCGCGCTATCAGCTGACAGCCGAGGGCTGGCGAAGCTCGGCAGACGAAACGCTGCCGCTGCTTCGTGTGCAGATCAGCGGAACATTTGGTGACGTGCGCCTCGTCTGAGAAGTCCCTATGCTCAACTTTGTCATTCGCGATGCTCTGCCGGCCGACATAGCCGCCTGCCTGACGCTAGAACACGGCTACGAGACCGATCAGGTGTGGCAGATGACGATCCAAAACGAAGGTAGCGCTTGGCGCGTCTTGTTCCGCACCGAACGCCTACCGCGCACAGTGGAAGTGGATCAACGGGGAGACGCCGAGCGCATAGCTCGTGTATTGGAGGCGCAGCAGGGTTTTTTCGTAGCTTGCACCAAAGAAGACGACGCTATTCTGGGCTACGCTCTGGCGTCCTGTGATCGTGTGACGGGTCACAGCGTGGTGCATGAGTTGGTCGTCGGCCAGGCCTTCCGCCGCCGCAAAATTGGCACGCGTCTGCTGAATGTAGTGCGCCGCTGGGCTACGGAGCGTGGAGCAGTGCAACTTTGTTTGTACGTTCGGACGCACAACTTCCCCGCTATTCAGTTCTGCCAGCGTCAGGGCCTCAGCTTTTGTGGCTACAACGATCAGTATTTTCAGGCAGGTGACATCGCGGTATCCTTTGGCCAATCCTTGCGCTGAAAAGGCCCGAAGTATCGCTATGGAACAAGTGATTAACGAATTCTTGCAGGCAGCCAGCGAGGTGTTGGCGTCTGCTATCGTCGTGCTGACTGTTTCGCTGCTGCTCTACAACCTCTCGCGCAATCTGGGCAATCGGGTGGCCCGCACCAGCGGCGCTGTGCTAGCCTGCGTTACGCCGCCATACGTTGCTGATGTGTTCATCTCGCTTGGCCCAAGTGTCGCTGCAACAGAAGCAGCTCTGCGCCTCCAGTGGATTGGCATTGCACTCATGCCAGCAGCTCTCTTTCACTTGTCTGACGCCTTGCTGGCGACGACTGGCCTGCCTTCGCGCGGCCGCAGGCGGCGCGTGATCCGCCTGTTGTACTTGCTCAGCAGCGCCTTTCTCCTTTGGGCTGCTCTCAGCGACGATTTGATTCGCGTAGTCAACAGCCGCGCGGGCGCGAGTCTGCAAGCTGGCCCTTGGTTGTGGCTCTTCATCATCTACTATGTCCTCATTGCTTGGGTGACCTTCATCAACGTCAACCGCGCGCGTCTGCGCTGCCTCACCCGCAGTGCTGAGCGGCGTATGCTCTACTTGCAAGCTGCCATCCTCACGCCGGCACTGGGTATCTTCCCCTTCTCGGTGTGGTTGTCGCCAGAGCAAGCTTTCTCGTTGCCAGTGTCGCTGCTCATCATCCTGGCAAATGGGATTGTCGTTGCCATGCTCATCTTCCTGGCTTATCCGCTGTCATTCTTCGGTTCAGACCAACCAGATCGCGTCGTCAAAGTGGATTTGCTGCGCTTCTTGTTGCGTGGGCCAGGGACGGCTCTGCTCGCGTTGGTGGTCATCGTGTTTAGCACGCGCGGCACGCGCATTTTAGGCCTAGAAGGCATTGACTTCATCCCTTTCGCAGTGGTGACAATTATTCTGGTCTGGCAGTGGTTCATTGCGCTGGCCCTGCCTTATGCTGAAAAATGGCTAGTCTATCGCGATGAAGATGATGATCAGATGAGCAAGCTTCAGGACTTAAGCGACCGTATGCTAACGCGCAACGACATGCTTCAGCTCATCGAAGCTACACTAGAGGCAAGCTGCAACTATCTACGGGTGGCTAACGCCTTCGTAATCGGCTTGTCACAAGGAGGAATGACGCTCATCCGCAGCGTAGGTCAACAGCCATATAGTTCTGAGCAGCTCCAAGTTCATCAGCAAGCTCTGTCCCAGTTAACCAATAGCATTACCCTGCAAGCTCGCGATCCGCGTTTGCTGAGCTTTGAGGATTACTACATCATCCCGCTCTACAGTCCGCGCCGTCAAGCCCAATCCAATTTGCTGCGCCTGATCGGCCTGTTTGGACTGAGCAACGGCACAGAGCCGAGCCAAGACAGCGCTGAGATGGGACAGATGCTCCAACGCTTCATCCGTCGCTTAGAGCAAACGCTAGATGACTTGCTCCTACAAGAGGAAATTTTCGCAGCGCTTGAGGGCTTACTGCCTCAGATCAGCACGACGCGCGCGCGCGCCGATGCTATGGAATACAAGCCAGGCCGAGAAGCTTTCAGCGAAGAAGCGACAGAAGAAGAATGCCAGGACGAGGTATATGAGCAGGTGCGCGCGGCGCTGCGCCACTACTGGGGTGGGCCGGGCATCAGCCAAAGCCGTCTGCTCGATTGGCGCGTGGTGCAGCAGCGTCTGACCGACTACGAGACGCCGGTGCAGGCTCTGCGTGCTGTCTTGCAGGAAGCCATTGACAAGCAGCGGCCAGAGGGCGAGCGCTCTATGACCAGTCCTCAGTGGACAATCTACAACATTCTGATGTTACGCTTCATCGAGGGGAAGAAGGTGCGCGACGTGGCGCGGCGCATGAGCCTGAGCGAACCTGATCTGTTCCGCAAGCAGCGTATCGCCATAGAAGCGCTGACCCACACCCTACGCGCTCTGGAACAAGAAGCTCGCCAGACTGTGCAGAATCCTACTTGACATGCAGAACAATTCCCGTTAATCTCTAGCTAATTGCATATGTGACCTTCAAAGACGTTGAACCAGAAGAGTAAATCTTCTACGGTGTACAGAGAGCCGTCGGGTGCTGTGAAGACGGCACACACGAGATGATTGAATGGGCTGGGGAGTCGCGCAGTAGAACAGGCTGATAGCCCTAGTAGATTGCGACGGAAGCGCACCGTCATCATAGCGCAGGGTATACCTCAGCGATGAGCGTACCCCAGAGTGCAGCCCCTGGGCTGAATCAAGGTGGCACCGCGGGAAGACATTCTCGTCCTTGACCGATTGTTAAGGGCGTTTTTCTATTCTGGAGCTAGTGCCGATGGTCATCACCAGCAGCGAACGCAGCGATATCAAGCCGAGCCGTGAAACGCTAGCAGCCCTCTTTGAGCAGGGCGACCTCGTACCTGTCTACCGTACCCTGCTCGCTGATCTAGAGACGCCGGTGAGCGTCTTCATGAAACTCACTCAGTCGGGCCAGATGGCCTTCTTGCTGGAGAGCGTGGAAGGTGGCGAGCATGTCGGCCGTTATTCGTTCATCGGCGTCAATCCGCGCGCCTGGCTGAGGGTTTATAGGGGGCAAGCTATCTTTCAAGAAGATGGACAGGTGACTGAGCGCCCTCTTGCGCTTGGCGAGGACCCGTTACACGTCTTGAAAGCGCTGATGAGCCGCTATCATCCTGTGCGCATAGCGGGCTTGCCGCGCCTGGTGGGCGGAGCAGTGGGCTACTTGGCCTACGACGTGGTGCGCTACTTTGAGCGCCTGCCCAACACTGCTCAGGACGAGCTAGATGTGCCAGAAGCAGCGTTCATGTTCCCAGATACTTTGGTTATCTTCGACCACGTCAAGCACCAGCTTATTGTGTTGGCCAACGCTTACAATCACGACGGCAATCCTGCGGCTGCTTATCGCGACGCGGTGCGGCGAATCGATCAAATCGTTGTGACGCTAGGCCAGCCTTTGCCCTCCGTGCCGCTGACTAGCGCGCCGCTAGACGAGCCTCTCATCTCTAACATGCGTCAAGAAGACTTTGAGGAACGCGTGCGCCGCGCTAAAGACTACATCCGTAACGGCGATGCCTTCCAGATCGTCCTCTCGCAGCGCTTCTCGCGGCGCACCAGCGCTCCACCGCTGCAAATCTACCGTGCATTGCGCGCCCTCAATCCTTCGCCCTACATGTTTCTGTTGCGCTTCAGCGACGATTTGACCCTAGTAGGTGCTTCGCCGGAGATGATGGTGCGCCTGGAGGACGGCATCGCCAGCAATAGGCCGATTGCAGGCACGCGCCGCCGCGGCAAGACAGAAGCAGAAGACCAGGCTTTAGCGGAAGAACTGCTCAATGATCCTAAAGAGCGCGCTGAACATGTCATGCTGGTGGATTTAGGGCGCAACGATTTGGGGCGGGTGTGCGACTATGGGACGGTGCGTGTCCCGCAAATGATGTTCATTGAGCGTTACAGCCACGTCATGCACATCGTCAGCCACGTGCAGGGTAAGTTGCGCGCCGATATGGACGCCTTCGATCTGGTGCGCGCCACCTTTCCGGCTGGCACGCTGAGCGGCGCGCCGAAGGTGCGCGCGATGGAGATCATCGAAGAGCTGGAAGGCACGCGACGCGGCCCGTACGGTGGTGCAGTGGGCTACTTCAGCTTTGATGGTTCTATGGACATGTGTATTACTATTCGTACCTTGTTCATACGTGGGGATCGCGTCTATATTCAGGCAGGTGCAGGAATCGTCGCTGATAGCGACCCTGCCGCTGAGCATCAAGAGTGCGTCAACAAGGCTAGCGCCCAGGCAGAAGCTGTGCGCTACGCTGAAAGAGGACTTCTGTGAACCTGTTTATGAAAGAGGATTTGACATGACTTTGAAAATGCTGGTTTTCATTCGTCCGGGAGAAACGGACTGGAATCGCAGTGAGCGTTGGCAGGGTTGGGTGGCTGTGCCGCTGAACGAACGTGGTCGTGAACAGGCTCACCGTCTGGCGTCTTTTGTGCGCACCCTGGGTATTTCGGCTCTTTACACCAGCGATCTACGTCGCGCTGAGCAGACCGCGCAAATCATCGGCGAAGCCCTGGGTCTACAACCCAAGTCTGACGAGCGTCTGCGTGAGCGCAACATCGGCGCTTGGCAGGGCCTCACTCATGCTGAGGTCGTCTCTTGGTATGAAGATCAGTATCTCCGCCTGCGCGAGGATCCAGAGGGCTACGTTATTCCCGGTGGCGAGTCGCGCGCCCAAGTGGCGGAGCGCGTGCGCGCTTTCTTCGCAGAGCTGATGGCGCAAGATGTTGGCGAGGTGGTCTGTGTCGTCAGCCATACGCTGGCTATTCATACCATCCTGAGCGACTTGGTGGCGGGATATGACATGTACAAGTATAGCCTGCCCAACATCTCGGTGACGACCATTCGGCGTGCAGATGAGAATAGCCCCTGGCAACTCACGATGATAGGTGATGTTACTCACCTGGAAGGCATTCCCAGCTTGGTTTCGATTGATGACGCAGTGCGTGAACGGAGTCACGGCGTATGATCCTCGTCATAGATAACTACGATAGCTTTACGTACAACATCGTCCAAGAGTTAGGTGAGCTAGGCGCTGAGCTGTGCGTCATTCGCAACGACCAGATTGATGTAGCAGGGGTGCGCGACCTGAACCCCTCGCATATCGTCATCTCGCCAGGGCCGGGCTTCCCCAAAGACAGCGGCGTATCGCCCCAGATCATCCGCGAGCTTGGCCCAACCATTCCTACGCTGGGCGTCTGCTTGGGTCACCAGGCAATCGGCGAGATTTTTGGCGCGACGGTCAGCCATGCGCCCAGGCAAATGCACGGCAAGACCAGCCTGATTCACCACGACGGTGACCCGCTGTTTGAGGGCCTGAGCAATCCTTTCACTGCTACGCGCTATCATAGCCTGGTGATCTTGCCAGAGACTGTGCCCGCTGAGTTACGCATCATTGCTCGTGCAGACAGCGGCGAGATCATGGGTGTGCGCCATGAGGCTTATCCGATTGTTGGCGTGCAGTTCCACCCAGAGAGCATTTTGACCGACGGCGGAATCCGCATCTTGCAGAATTTCTTGGCCATGCAATTCGCTGCCACCTGAGAGGCCTATCGGCTCATGGACATTCAGAAAGCCATCGACATCCTCAGCCGCTTTGGCCACTTGCAAGCTGACGAAGCCGAAGCGGTCACCCAGCAGATCATGCTGGGCCAGGCTACCGAAGCGCAGATTGGCGCGTACTTGATGGCCCTGCGCATGAAGGGCGAGACCATCGACGAAATTGTCGGCAGTGCGCGGGCCATGCGTGCCAATGCGCTGCGTGTCCCTGTGCAGACGCCACCAGAAGCTTTGTTGGATACCTGTGGCACAGGTGGTGACAAAAGTGGCACGTTCAACATCAGCACAACGGTCGCCTTTGTGGCGGCTGGGGCGGGGGTTAAGGTGGCTAAACACGGCAACCGCGCCGCCAGTAGCCTGTGCGGCAGCGCTGACGTGCTGTCAGAGCTGGGTGTTAACCTAGATTTGACTCCTGAACAAGTGGGCCAGTGCGTCGATGAAATAGGCATTGGCTTTCTGTTCGCGGCCAAGCTGCACCCGGCTATGAAGCACGTTGGGCCTGCTCGCAAGCAACTTGGGGTGCGCACCATCTTCAACATCCTCGGCCCGCTGACTAACCCCGCTGGCGCTAAGAATCAGCTCATGGGCGTGTTCGCTGCTGATCTGACCGACTCGTTGGCTCATGTGCTGCGCGCGCTCGGCTCACGCTCGGCGCTCGTTGTCAGCGGCTACGGCGGCCTGGATGAGCTGACGACTACTGGCCCGAATCAGGTCAGCCGGCTACACGAGGGCCATGTGACGACCTTCGCTCTCGATCCTCTGAGCCTGGGCCTGCGGCCCGCCAACATTCACGATCTGTTGGGCGGTGATGCGCTACGCAACGCTGCCATCCTGCGCGGTGTGCTAGACAGCAGCCTGCGCGACGCCAAACGCGACGTGGTGCTGTTGAACGCGGCGGCGGCCCTGTGGGCGGCAGATCGGGTGACTAACATAGAGGAAGGTCTGCGCCTAGCTGAATACGTCATCGACAGTGGAGCGGCGCTGGCCAAGCTCGATCAGCTCATCGCTTTCGGCCAGCAGCTTGTGGAGCGCTCATGACCAGCATTCGTCACACCGACTCAATCCTAGACAAAATCCTGATCCACACTGCTGCACAACTGCCTCAAGGCTCAGACTATGGCTTGCAGCTAGCCCAGGCGATGGAAGCAGCCTACGCAGCCCCACCCGTTCGCGACTTTGTTGCTCCCTTGCGCCGCGAGACAGTGGCTATCATCGCGGAGGTTAAGAAAGCCTCGCCTAGCAAGGGCCTGCTGGTGGCTGACTTCGACCCGCTAGCTGTCGCCTCGGCTTATGCCCAGGGTGGGGCGAGCGCGATCAGCGTCCTGACCGACGAAGCGCACTTCCAGGGTCACCTCGATCACCTGCGCCAGGTGAGCGCTGCATTGGAACTACCCACGTTGCGCAAGGATTTCGTGATTGATCCGCTCCAGGTCTACCAGGCGCGTGCGGCGGGCGCATCTGCCGTGCTGCTGATCGTGGCGGCGCTGCCTGACCAGCCCCTAGCCAGCCTGCTCAGCCTGGTCGAAATTCTGGGCATGAGCGCCCTGGTCGAAGTCCACGACCTGGCCGAGCTGGGGCGAGCTATCGAATGTGGCGCCACGCTGATCGGCGTCAATAACCGCGATCTGCGCACCTTTCAAGTGGATTTAGCCACGACTGAGAGGGTGGCGCGCAAGCTGCCTCTGGGCATAACCCTAGTCGCCGAGAGCGGCATTTTCACCCCCGAAGACGTGCGGCGCATGGCCGACTGCGGCGCTCATGCTGTGCTGGTCGGGGAGTCGCTGGTGACGGCGCAGGATCGGGCGGCGGCTGTGCGCGCCTTGACGGGCGTGCCGCGTCGCGAGCGTCGCGAGGACTAGGCATGACCGTCGTCAAGGTTTGCGGCGTCACAACCTATGAAGACGCTCACCAGGCAGCCAGTGCGGGTGCAGACATGCTGGGCCTGAATTTCTACCCACCTAGTCCACGCTACCTCTTGCCAGAAGCGGCGCAAGCGATTGTTGAGCGCTTGCGCGCGGCGCTTGGCTCGCGCTGCCCTGTCTTGGTGGGCGTATTCGTCAATGAGCCGAGCGAGGCAGTGCGAGCCGTCGTGCAGCGGGTTGGCCTGGACTTTGCGCAGCTGAGCGGAGATGAAAGCCCTGAGGCGCTGCGAGACCTGAGTGGATTAGCCTTCAAGGCGGTGCAGCCCGCTGATCTAGCGCAAGCGCTGTCCATGTCCCAAGCCTATGGGTCGCTCGGCCCGCAGGACGAACGCGCCCCTTCTCTGTTGCTAGACGCTCACCATCCTGGGCTGCGCGGTGGCACAGGGGCGCAAGTCAGCGCCGAGATAGCCCTAGCGCTGCGCCAGGCCGTGTCACGCCTCATGCTGGCCGGTGGTCTGAAGCCTGATAACGTGGCGGAGCGCGTGCGCGCCGTGCAGCCCTGGGGGGTGGACGTAGCCAGCGGTGTTGAAGGCGAGACACCAGGCCGCAAAGACTCGCAGAAAGTCCGAGATTTCGTCGTTCATGCTAAAGTATAGAAGATCGTGAGGACAGTTGAAGATGATTGGTGGAAGCAACTTGCCCAATGCTCAGGGCTACTATGGCGAGTTTGGCGGGCGCTTCGTCCCAGAGACGATCATTCCGGCCCTGGATGAGCTGTTGCATGCTTACGAAGAGGCGATGGCTGATCCCGCGTTCCATGCTGAGCTGGCTCACTTACAGCAGACCTACGTCGGCAGGCCTACGCCACTCACGTATGCCAAGCGCTTAAGCGACCATCTGGGCGGGGCGCGCATTTACCTCAAGCGAGAAGACCTGGCTCATACTGGCGCGCACAAGATCAACAATGCTCTGGGTCAGGCCTTGCTGGCTAAGCGCATGGGCAAGCGGCGCGTCATCGCAGAGACAGGCGCGGGCCAGCACGGCGTAGCTTCGGCGACGGCTTCTGCGCTGCTGGGCCTGGAATGCCACGTCTACATGGGGAGCGTCGATATGGCCCGCCAGCGACCCAACGTCTTCCGCATGAAGCTCATGGGCGCGGAGGTGCTGGCGGTGGACAGCGGTAGCAAGACGCTCAAGGATGCTATCAACGAAGCTATGCGCGATTGGGTGACTAATGTTCGCACCACCTTCTATCTGCTCGGCTCGGCACTCGGCCCACACCCTTACCCGATGATCGTGCGCGACTTCCAGAGCGTGATCGGTGTTGAAGCGCGCCGCCAAATCTTGGAAGCTACCGGCCAGCTCCCCGACGTTTGCCTGGCCTGCGTGGGCGGGGGCAGCAACGCCATCGGCTTGTTCCACGCTTTCCGCGACGATGAGTCAGTGGAGCTGATCGGCGTCGAAGCCGGCGGACTCGGCACGCACACGGACAAGCACGCAGCGCGCTTCGCCAACATGGACATCAGCCGTCCAGGTATTTTGCACGGGACACGCTCTTTTATCATGCAGGACGAAGACGGCCAAATTCGCGAGACGCACAGCATCAGCGCTGGCTTAGACTACCCTTCCATTGGGCCAGAACATGCTTACCTGCGCGCCAGCGAACGGGCCTACTACACTTCGGCTACCGATGAAGAAGCGCTGGCAGCCTTCCGCACCCTGAGCGAACTAGAGGGGATCATTCCGGCGCTGGAGTCGGCTCATGCGATCGCAGAGGTTATCAAACGCGCGCCGACCATGAGCAAAGATAGCATTCTGTTGGTCAACCTGAGTGGGCGTGGCGACAAAGACCTCGACACTGTGATCCGCGTCTTGGGCGATAAGCTATGACCTTGAACTTCGTCGGGGTGGATTACAGCGCCGCGCGCCAGCCGAACATGTACGTCACCTGGGGCGTGATGGAGCAGGAGGTGCTGCGCCTGATCGTGACCTATCGTGTGGCCGACTCTCTGGAACTGGCGCTGTTCATCCGCCCTATGCGCGAAGCCGACTCGATGCTTTGGACGGGTCTGGACTGCCCTTTCAGCACCTCGCAAGACCTCATGTGCCGCCTGGGTGCAAAGTCCTGGCGGGAATTGCTAGAATTGGCGGCGCGCACCCCGCGCTTGCTTTTTCTCAATTTGCTAGAGGGTACGAGGCGGTACTACGAAGACCACGAACGCAAGTGCGGGACGATGGGCTTCTGTCGCCACACCGACCAAGCTGTCAAGGGATATGGTGTCCTCAAGCGCATTAACCCCAATCTAGGCCCGATGTTCCATAGCGGGCTGCAAGTCCTGTATACAGCGCACCTTTTAGACTCTCGTATCTATCCCTACGATCCTGAAGTGGGCAGAGCTAACCTGTTGGAGGTCTATCCATCGCATACTTGGGCTTTGTTAGGGATGAAGCGCAGCACGGATGTGGGCGAGTTCGTGCGCCGCTTCAACGCGCGTGGGGAATTGCAAGTGTGCGCTGACGATATCCTGCCCCACGTTCAAACGCAGGACGCCGCTGACTCGGTGGTGGCTTGTGTGACGGTGGCGGCCTGTACACTGGCCTACGATTTGGGCGCGACTTGGAGTCAGCGTCCACCTTTTGCTAACGATGAGGAGTGGGCGCATAGGGCCAACGAAGGTCTTGTGGTGCGCCTGCAACGATGACAGAGAGGATCATCATGAGCAGAGTGAGCGGCCTAGCCGCATTGGAAGCCATGTTTGAGCGATCCAAAGCTGAGGGACGGGCAGCTTTCTTGCCTTATTTCCCCATCGGCTATCCTGATTATGAAACTTCGCTGGCAGTCATCCAGGCGATGGCTGAAGTCGGCGTTGACGGCTTTGAGATTGGCGTGCCGTTCAGCGACCCGCTGGCCGACGGCCCGATGATCCAGATGGCCACCCAAAAAGCCTTAGAGAACGGCACGACGGTGCGCAAGTGCTTGCAAGCGGTGCGTGAGCTGCGCCGATGCGGCTTGGATCAGCCTATGCTGATGATGAGCTACGCCAATCCACTGCTGGCTTATGGCGCAGAACGTTTCGTCGCGGACGCTCAAGCAGCTGGTGCAGACGGAGTCATCGTGCCAGATTTGCCGCCCGAAGAAGCTCACTACTTCGCGCGAGCCTGTCAACAGGCTCAGATGTGCCAGGTCTTCATGCTTGCGCCGACCAGCGACGAGCAGCGTATACGTCTGGTAGCAGAACGAGCGACTGGCTTCATTTACGTCGTCTCGCTAACAGGCGTCACTGGTGCGCGCGCAGAACTGCCTGCCGATCTGACCGACTTCATCGGGCGTATCCGCCAGCATACCCAAACGCCGCTGGTGCTTGGCTTCGGGATCAGCCAACCGCACCACGCCCGTCAGATGAACGGCCTGGTTGAAGGCTTCATCGTCGGCAGCGCAGTGGTGCGCGCTGCTGGTCAGGGCGTAGACGCAGTGCGCGATCTGGCTCACAGCTTGCGAACAGCCCTGGTCAATTCTTGAGAGCGCGTCATAATAAGCCAATTCTAGTGACAGCTCAGGCGAACGACTCAGGAGCGAGTGCGATGATGAAGGTGCGTGGGGTACGCGGCGCGACGACCTGCGAAGCGAACACGGTGGAGGCGATTTTAGAGGCGACGACGGAGCTTCTTCAGGCGCTGATCGACGCCAACGGCATTCAAGAGGATGATGTTGCCAGCATTTTCTTCACCACCACTCACGACCTGACCGCTTGCTTCCCAGCCCGCGCAGCCCGCGATATGGGCTGGCGCTACACCGCCTTGTTGGGCGCGACGGAGATGAATTCTGACGAAGGCGTGCCGATGTGCATTCGTGCGCTCATCCATTGGAACACCGAACGTCGCCTGGAAGACCTGATCCACGTATACTTGCGCGGCGCAGTGGCGCTGCGCCCAGACTTCAGTCGGACAACCTAGCTTCATCAATGTCGATCATCACGGAGACAGCCGAACCCCTATGAACACCTTCTCTGCGCGCCACCTGGCGGTGGTGGGCCTAGGCCTGATGGGCGGCAGCATGGCAATGGCCCTTCGGCCCTTTGCCGAGACGATCAGCGGCATAGACAGCAATCCGCAGGCGCAGCGCGCGGCCCTAGAGCGCGGCATTGTCGACCGAGCGACGGATGATCTGCGCGAGGGCGTGCGCGAAGCCGACGTGGTCGTCCTGTGCGTGCCGGTGCGCGTCATCACCCACATGCTACGTATGACGATTGGCTCGTATCTGCGTTCCAACACCTTGCTGATCGACATCGGCAGCACGAAGCACGACATCTGCGAAGCGATGGGACGCCTGCCTATCGGGATCAACGCGATTGGTGGCCATCCGATGACGGGCAAAGAGAGCAGCGGGCTGGATGCAGCAGAGGCGGATTTGTATCGCGGACGGCCTTTCGTGTTGTGCGATACGCGCCGCACCACGCCAGCCACCCAAGCGCGCGCGCTTGGTCTGGTGGCGGCTCTGGGCGCAGAGCCGATCATGATGGATGCAGAACGCCATGACAAGATCGTGGCGGGCATTAGCCACGTTCCATACATCCTGAGCGCGTCGCTGGTAGCCACCATTGCCCAGCAAGCCCAGGAAGATGAAGCTTTCTGGCAGTTGGCGGCAGGCGGCTTCCGCGATATGTCGCGCTTGGCAGCCAGCGACATTAAGATGATGGGCGACATCCTCAGCACGAATGCGCGTGCAGTGGCGACCATGCTGGCTATGTTCCGCGTGCGTCTGGCCATGTTGGAGACTATGCTCATCAGTGGTGAGTATGATAAGCTCATCGCCTCTCTCTACCCGGTGCGTCAGGCGCGCCTGGATTGGATGACAGACTACTACGACAAGCGAGCGAGACAGAATGGCATCAGCGAAGGACAGCTTCATCTTGCAACCCCTGCGGGCAGGCCAGGGCCTGCGGGGACAGACCGGCGTACCGGGTGATAAGTCGCTCTCTCATCGGGCGATCTTGCTAGGTATGCTGGCTCAGGGCCGTACCGAGGTGCGCAACTGGTTGGCGGCGGGCGATACTGAGGCAACGCTGGGGGCGGCGCGCGCCCTGGGCGTGCCGATTCTGCGCCATGACACGAACACGCTGAGCATTGACGGTGGCTGCCTTCGCGAGGCCGATGGTCCGCTGAATTTCGTCAACGCTGGCACGGGCATTCGCCTGGCAGCAGGGATCATGGTTGGCCAGTCCTTCCCCAGCGTGCTAGATGGCAGCGATCAGCTACGACGTAGGCCGATGAAGCGCGTAGCTGAGCCGCTGCAACTGATGGGCGCGAACATCAGCACGACTGATGGCCGTTGTCCTTTGCACATTCGGCCTGCGCAGTTACGCGGCGTGCATTATGTGATGAGCATCGCCAGCGCGCAGGTCAAGAGCGCCGTGCTGTTGGCGGCCTTGTTCGCTGACTCCCCGACGACCGTCGTCCAGCCAGGCCCAGCTCGCGACCACACAGAACTCATGCTCCAGGCGATGGGCGCTGATCTGGTGGTGGAGGGCAACACTGTCACTCTGACTCCAGGCAAGCCCTTGCAGCCCCTCAACCTCAGCGTGCCTGGCGATTTCTCCTCGGCAGCTTTTCTGATGGTGGCGGCTAGCGTCGTCCCTGACAGCGAAATCACCCTGACAGGGGTCAACCTCAACCGCACGCGCGACGGCTTGCTGGATGTGTTGCGCGCGATGGGCGCAGATATTGAGGTTATAGAGCGCGGCGTCGAAGGCGGCGAACCCGTAGGGACGCTGCGCGTGCGCAGCGCTGTCCTGCGCGGCGTTGAAGTCGGCGGCGATGTCGTGGTGCGCATGATCGATGAATTCCCCGTGCTGATGGTGGCGGCGTTGTGCGCTGAAGGCGAGACGCTGGTGCGCGATGCCCAAGAGCTGCGCGTCAAAGAGACGGATCGGATTGCGGTCATGGCTGCCGAGCTGCGCAAGATGGGCGCCGAAATTGAAGAACGTCCTGATGGCTACCGAATCGTCGGCCCACAAAAACTGCGCGGCGCAGAAGTCGATGGCCACGACGATCACCGTATTGCCATGACGCTCAGTGTGGCGGCGATGATTGCACAAAGCCAGACGGTAGTGCATGATATCGCCTGTGCAGCGGATTCTTTCCCTGGCTTCCCGCAAACTCTGCAAGCTTTGGGCGTCGAAGGTGAGGTGAGAGCGAATGGCGCTTAAGCGCGTAGGGATCATCGGCTTTCCTCTGTCCCACACCCTCAGTCCCATCATGCACAATGCAGCGTTTGCTGCTCTGGGCCTGACAGACTGGCATTACGACGCGATGGAGATTCCCCCAGACATCCCTAAGCATGCCGTTGAAGAACCGCGCCGCGCGGGCTACGTAGGCTTGAATGTGACTATCCCGTTCAAGCAGGTGGTCATGGCCTACTGCACGCCAGACGCTAAAGCACGCGCCATCGGCGCAGTGAACACGATTGATTTTCGCACCGATGTTGGCACAAACACCGATGTCGATGGTTTCATCGAAGACCTGCTGGCTCATCAGCTGCCACTGCGCGGCGAGAAGGTGATTGTGTTAGGGGCAGGCGGCGCTGCGCGAGCGGCTGTCTATGGGCTGTGGCAGCAGGGTGCACAAATTGTCGTCGTCAATCGCACCAAAGAGCGCGCTGACGATATGCTGGCTCAGCTCACCGTCTCGGCAGGAGTGCAGGGCGTGCAGATTCTCACCCTAGACAAAGCGGCGGAGTGGGGTGCGAGCCTGATCGTCAACTGTACTTCGGCGGGCATGAAGCCCCAAACTGACGAGTCGCCCTGGATTGCGGGTGTGCCTTTGCCACAAGGCGTCACCGTCTACGATATGGTTTACCGACCTGCCCAGACAGCCTTTATGCGCCAGGCTGAAGCAGTTGGTGGCCGAGCCATCGGCGGCTTGGGTATGTTAATCCGCCAGGGAGCGGCTGCTTTTCGTTTGTGGACGGGCCGAGAAGCTCCTCTGGAAGTCATGCGTCAGGCCGCTGAACAAGCCCTGGCTCAACATCTTTAGTTCACGGAGAGATGAGGTCTTAGCGTATGCCGATCCGATTTTTGACTGCTGGTGAGAGTCACGGCCCTATGTTGACGGCCATCGTGGAGGGGCTACCAGCCGGCATTCCCATCAGCGCCGAAGCCGTCAACGAAGATTTGGCGCGCCGTCAGGCAGGCTATGGCAGCGGCGGGCGCATGAGCATTGAGCGCGACGCTGTGCAAATCAGCGCGGGAGTGGTGGCAGGCCACACGACAGGAGCGCCCGTCGCTCTGCACGTGGCCAATCGCGATTACAAGAACTGGCGCGAGAAAGACATCGAAGCGCTGACCACGCCGCGTCCTGGTCATGCCGATTTGACTGGTGCGCTGAAGTATGGTTATCGTGAACTTCGTCTGTCGTTGGAGCGCGCTAGCGCGCGTGAGACGACTATGCGCGTCGCTGTTGGGGCGCTGTGCAAGGCCTATCTGGCTCAGTTTGGGGTGCGCATAGGCGGCTACGTCGTCCAGATTGGAGGCGTGCGGGCCAATATCCCTGAGCAACCTGATTATAAGCGCCTGTTTGAACTGGCTGAAGCCAACGACGTGCGTACTCCTGATCCTGACAGCGCTGAGGCCATGCACGAAGCCATCCGTCAAGCAAAGATTGACAAAGACACCCTCGGCGGCGTGATGGAGCTGGTGGCGCTGGACGTGCCGCCTGGCCTCGGCTCACATGTGCATCATGATCGGCGCCTGGACGCCAAAATTGTCGCAGCGATGGTTAGTATCCAGGCCATGAAGGGCGCTGAGATTGGACAAGCCTTCGCGCAAGCGGGCTTACCTGGCAGCCAAGTCCATGATGAGATGGACGTGGATGCAGAAGGCAGAATTACGCGGCGTAGTAACCGAGCTGGTGGCCTCGAGGGAGGTATCACGACAGGCGATCCGGTCGTGGTGCGCGTGGCCATGAAGCCTATCGCCACTATGCTGCGCGGCGCCGACTCCGTCGATCTGGCGACGGGCCAGCCCAGCAAGACGGTTTACGAGCGCAGTGACTTCTGTGCGCTGCCCCGTGCTGTCCCGATTGGCGAAGCCATGCTGGCCATCGTCTTAGCTGATGCCTTGCTGGAGAAGCTGGGGGGCGACAGCATTGAAGAAATGTTGCCGCGCTTCGCGGCGCTACGGCGCAACCGCACCCAGGATTTACCGATGAATGCTCAGCCCTGGCGCTTCAACTACCCCTATGATGGCGGACTTTGACGAACGCTCGCTCGTCCTGACGGGTTTCATGGGGACGGGCAAGAGTACGGTAGGAGCGCTGCTGGCGACCCAGCTCCAGCGACCTTTCATCGACGTAGATGAGTTGATCGTGGCGCGCACAGGCTGGCCTATCCCTGATTTGTTTGCGCGCTACGGTGAAGCACATTTTCGTGCCATCGAACGCGGTGTGTGCCACGAGGTGGCGGTGCGCACGGGCGAAGTGGTAGCGACAGGCGGTGGCGCGCTCGTCGACGATGCGAGCCGAGAGGTGCTGCTGCGCTATGCCTTCGTCGTCTGCCTTGACGCAGACCCCAACACAATCGAAGCGCGCTTGGTAGGCGAGACAGGCCGTCCTCTGGCGGGCGAATGGCGTGAACGCTGGCAAGCCCGCGCGCCTATTTACGCTAGCTTGCCTCATCACGTCTGGACGGAAGGCAGGACGCCGCAACAGGTCGCGGAGGAGGTGATAGCTTTATGGAAGAGCGAATCGTAGTTCATTCTCCAACGGGAGCGTATGAGATTCTCATCGGAGCAGGACTGCTGAGGCAGATAGGACAGCGCGCCGACGAATGGGGTTTGCACGGCCAGGTCGTGGTGACGACGGACGATATCGTGCGCGACTTGTGGGCGAAGCCTATCTTGGCCCAGCTGCCGCAAGGGCGGGCCGCGCTCATACCGCATGGCGAGCAGCACAAGACGCTGAAGACGGTCTCCGCGCTCTATGACCAATGGATTGCGTTAGGAGCAGATCGGCAGACGACGATTTTAGCGCTGGGCGGCGGCGTGGTGGGCGACACAGCGGGCTTTGCGGCAGCGACGTATATGCGCGGCTTACGCCTGGTGCAAGCCCCGACGACGCTCTTGGCAATGGTCGACAGCAGCGTTGGGGGCAAAGTAGGCGTTGACCTGCCCCAGGGCAAGAACTTGGTAGGGGCGTTCAAGCAGCCGGCGCTGGTGCTGATCGACACCGACGCCCTAGCGACCCTGCCGCCTGTGCAATGGCGGATGGGCATGGCAGAAGTCATTAAGCATGGTTTGCTGGCCGATCCTGAGCTGCTTCATCCATCGCTGCGCGCGCCCGAACGAGCGGTGGAGCTGGTGCGACGCGCGGTGCAGGTCAAGGTGAACATCGTAGAGCAAGACCCCTATGAACAAAACATCCGCGCGTATCTCAACCTGGGCCACACCTTCGCACACGCCATTGAACAGGTGAGCGGCTACGCATGGCTGCACGGCGAAGCGGTGGCAGTGGGTTTGTTAGCGGCTGCTAAGCTCTCGGCGCGCTTAGGACTGTGTGATGAAGCGCTGGCCGACGAAATTTCGGTTATACTGGCAGAACTAGGACTGCCTCTCTCGCTGGGTGGGCTGGAAGCTGAAGCGCTCTATGCGGCGATGGCTACCGATAAAAAATGGGTTTCTGGACGTTCGCGCTTTGTGCTGCTGGATGGGCCGCAGCGTCCACGCCTGGTGGAAGGCGTCCCTCGTAGCGACGTATTAGCCGTGTTGGAGGCGCTGAGATGAGCAAGCACATGCTGCTGCTACATGGGCCAAACCTCAACCTGTTGGGGACTCGTGAGCCTGAAGTCTATGGCAAAGCTACGCTGGACGACATCAAAGACTGGGTGATGCGGTATGTGCAGCCGTATGGCGTGAGTATGCGCGCTGAACAATCGAACCACGAGGGCGCGCTGATCGACATACTGCACGTGGCCCGCAACTGGGCCGATGGCGTCGTCTTCAACCCTGGCGCGTACACGCATACGTCGATTGCGCTGCGCGATGCCATCAGCGCCATTCAAATCCCCGTAGTGGAAGTCCACTTGTCGAACGTCCACGCGCGCGAAGCCTTTCGCCATCAGTCCCTGTTGGCGGCGGTCTGCTTGGGCCAGATCAGCGGCTTCGGCTGGCGTAGCTACATATTGGGAGCGCAAGCGCTCTTGGGGCATTGGGGATTGATAGGCTGAAGACATTGTGGTGCTTGGCCAATTTTAGCCCCTGAACTTTGGGCAAGTAGGCGCTGTTGAGAGTCGCACGCGACACATACACTGGAGCATGAGAGATGCAACTTTCTGAACGCAGAGAATATATGCCGACGACTCATGCCGAGATTCTCGACCTGACCGCCCAACAAGATGTGCGCTTCGTCTCTCTGTGGTTTACAGACATCACTGGGATTGTCAAAAGCGTGTTGCTGCCCATCGACCAACTTGAAGACGCGCTGACCAATGGCGTTCACTTCGATGGTTCTTCAGTAGAGGGAGCGGCACGCGTGGCAGAGAGCGACATGCTGCTCATCCCCGACCCCTCCACCTACACTCTGCTGCCCTGGTGCGAAGCCGAGCAGAAGACAGCGCGCCTCATCTCCTCGGTGTACACGACGGATGGCGAGCCATTCATTGGCGATCCGCGTCACGCTCTGGTGCGCGTGCTGCGTGACGCCGAAGCGCTGGGCTACAGCTTCCAGACAGGCATGGAGCTGGAGTTCTTCCTGTTCCAGACCGACTCTCAGGGGCAGCCACTCATCCGTGTCGGGCAGGATCACGCCGGCTATTTCGACAATGCCGATGAGAGTGCGCAGCGCGTGCGCCGTCACATGGTCAGCACGCTGACAGCGATGGGAATAGAGGTTGATTCGACGCACAGCGAAATTGGCCAGGGCCAGCACGAGATTGATTTTCAGTACAACCACGCTCTGGTCTCTGCCGATCATATTCTGACGGCGCGCGTCGCTTTGAAGACTATCGCGCGTCAGCACAACCTATTTTGTACCTTCATGCCACGTCCGCTCAACGACATGCCTGGTTCTGGCATGCACACCCATCAAAGCCTACACGACTGTCGCACGGGGGCGAATCGCTTCGTTGACACAGGGCGCGACTACAACCTCTCTGATGTGGCGCGCTACTTCCTGGCGGGTCAACTGGCCCATGCGCGCGCCATGTGTGCCATCCTCGCGCCGCTAGTCAATTCCTACAAGCGTCTGGGGACGAGCTTCGAAGCGCCGGTTTATGTGACTTGGGCGCACGTCAACCGCTCGGCGCTGATCCGTGTCCCCAGCGTCAGGCCAGGTCGTGAGAGTCATACGCGCTTGGAGATTCGCTGCCCTGATCCGACGGCCAATCCCTATCTGGCCAAAGCCGTCATGCTGGCGACAGGCCTGGATGGCATTCGTCAGCGCTTGCCTTTGCCAGAGCCGCTTGAGGAGACTCTGCTCAACCACAACAAGGGGCGTTTACGCCAGGTGAGTATCTTGCCGACTTCTCTAGGAGAGGCCTTGGAAGCCATGATGAATGATGACGTGGTGCTGAATGCTCTGGGGCCGTACATCAGCGACCGCTATTTGGCTGCCAAGCGCGAGGAAGTCGATTCGTATAACCGTCAGGTTACGGCCTGGGAGCTGGAGCGTTATCTGACGCGCTTTTAAGCACTAGCGGATGAACGCGCTGGATGATTCCTTCAGCGTCCTGTGGCTCGACGATCAGCGACAGACTGCAATGCGACGGCCCTTGAGCAATGCCCAGCAGACTGTAGTGGCTGATGGCTTGCATGATCCCGCCCCACAAATGGGCAAGTCGGTCAATATTCGATCCTAACAGGCTGATGACTGTCGCGGGGCGCACACGCCAGCTTACTGTATCGCTGAAGCCGCGGAGCGCTTCTTCTAGGTTGCTGCGCAGCGTATCGACGATTTCTGTGCCAATGCTGGGCGGGATGATGAAGCAAAGCAGCGTGCTGGATGAAGATTGAGAGCTTAGCGTTACTTCGGCGGGGCTGCCGATAGTGGCCTGGAAGACTTGATCGACTAGACCTAAGACTTGAGTGATAGAGCCGGCCCGCGCTGCGCTGAGGGTGACGGCTTGGACGCTGGTGACAGCTTTCATCTGCGGCGCATAATCGTCGGTGTAGGGCTGGATCAGCGTGCCGACGCCTTGCGGCTTGTAGACGTTCTTGACCCGTATAGGGATGGAGCGCTCGCGCAGGGGACGTATCATGCGTGCGTGTAAAATGCGCGCCCCAAAGTAAGCCATCTCGGCGACTTCGTCGTAAGATAGCAGCGGGATCATCTGGGCGTCTTCGTATTCGCGCGGGTCGGCAGTCATCATGCCGTCTACGTCTGACCAAATCCATAGTTCGTTGGCGTTGATGCTGGTGCTGAGGATGGAGGCAGTGTAGTCGCTGCCGCCACGTCCCATCGTCGTAATCTTGCCCTGGCGCGTCGCTCCGATGAAGCCTGTCACCACAGGGATGATGTGGCGCGCCAACATGGGGACGAGGGTTTGCTGGATACGTTCGTGCGTAAGGGGCAAGTTGGGGGTGGCGTTGCCGTGAACGTCGTCGGTGATGATGACATCCATCCCGTCGATGGCTACGCCGAGTAGGTTGTTCTGGCGCAGCAGCCCGGCGATGACGCGCGACGATAGCCGTTCGCCGCAGCTTGCGATGGCGTCGGTCGCCTGGGGTGAGAGCGTGTCGGTGGACGAACTGGCGACAGATTGGCACACATCCAACATTTCAAACAGCAGGCGGTCAATGTCAGCCAGCAATCCGACGCGCTCTTGCTGGCCCAAAGGCAGCGCTTCTACTAGGGCTATGTGACGGGTGCGCAGCGTAGCGGCAATGCGTCGATAGCCGCGCTGATTGCTCATCTGGGCTAGATAGGCGGCTTCCAGGAGCATATCAGTCACACCGTCCAGAGCCGAGGCTACCAGGACGAGATGATCCCAGCGCTGATGTTCATGTATGACAATGCTCAACACTTGGGTGAGTGCGGCAGGCGTGCCGATAGCTGAGCCGCCGAATTTCATGACCAATGTACTCATCAAGCGCGCCTTTGCGGTGTCAACATAAAGACGTTGGCATTATACAAAAATGCGCGTCATATTGCATTTGCAGGAGCGATTCTGTACGCTTGAAACGACTATGCTTGAGAGGTTGTTACATGCTCAACACACAAACTGACCAGCCGCGTAGCGGCGAAGCGAACAAGCGCATCGCTGGCTTGCGCTTTACCAAGATTGGCAAGCTCTATCACTTCGATTGCAGCGACTTTCCCCACTTGCAGGCGGGCGACTTTGTGATCGTGGAGACAGTGCGCGGGCGGCAAATGGGCCAGATCATGGGGTTCATCGCGCCAGAAGCACAGCAGGAATACAGAACCATCCTGCGACCGGCGACGCCCCGCGACCTGGCTTTGCGCAGCGAATGGGAGGCGCGTCAGCCGGAGGCTCTCATCATCTGTCAGGAACGCGCCGATGCCCTGGGCGGCTATGAAGCGGCGAAGTTCATCGCGGCTCAGTACAACTATGACGGCTCTAGCCTCGTCATCATCTACACTTGCGAGGATCGCATAGACACGACTCGCCTGGCCCGCGAGTTGAAACGCCTTCTGCCCACCCAACAGGTAGAACTGCGTCAAGTGGGCGCGCGTGATGTCGCTAAACTACTAGGCGGCTACGGGGCATGCGGCTCGGAGCGCTGTTGCAGCACCTTCCTCACCGATTTTAGCCCAGTATCGATCAAGATGGCGAAAGCGCAGGGTATCTCGCTCAACCCGACGGAGATTACAGGCATGTGTGGTCGCTTGCGCTGCTGCTTAGTCTACGAGTATGAGCAGTACGTCGACGCTCGCAAAGTGCTGCCGCGCAAGAACAAGATGATTGGCACGCCTTTTGGCGAGGGCAAAGTCGTCGATGTCTATCCCCTCAAAGACGCCGTAGCTGTCTACATCGAAGAAGTGGGTCTGAAGATCGTGCAGCGCGAGGACATTGTGCCGCTAGAAGAGCTGAAGGCCCTGGCCAAAGCGGCTAAAGAGCCATGTAAGAAGCATGGCGACGGCCCTTGCGACTGCGGCAGACCCAAAGGTCAGCGCCGCGCCGATCAGCAGCTACAGCAAGGATCACCATGAGCCAAGCCATGCAAGGCCAAAGAGTCCTGGGTGTTTTTGCTCATCCTGACGACGCTGGCTTCTTCGCTGGAGGGACGCTGGCTCGTTGGGCGCTGGAGGGTGCGCAGGTGAGCCTGGTGGTAGCGACCAGTGGCGACAAGGGCAGCTCTGAGCCTGAGATGACTAGTGACCGGCTCGCCACTATCCGCGAAGCGGAAGAGCGGGCAGCTGCCGAAGCTCTGGGTGCGCACGAGGTCGTCTTTTTACGTTACAGGGATGGCGAGCTTTACCCGACGCTGGAGCTGCGCTGCGACATCACCCGTTTGATTCGCCTCAAGCGCCCTGACGTGGTGGTGACTCTTGATCCGACTGTCTATTGGTGGGGGACGACGAGCCTTAACCATCCCGACCATCGGGCCATTGGCGCGGCAACGCTAGAAGCCATCTATCCGACAGCTCGTGATCGTCTTAACTTCCCGCAGCAGGAACGCGATGAGGGTCTGCATCCACACAAGGTGATGACGATTTATGTTGCTGGCCCTGCAGAAGCAAACGTGCGCGTGGATATCACAGGTGAACCGCTAGAACGCAAATTGGCCTATCTGCGCCAACACAAGAGCCAGATTGTGGACATGGAAGCGATGGAAGCTCGTATTCGTGAGCGCAGCCTTGATCCACAAGCGCCGCCAACTTATCCGCGCTGGATTGAATCGTTTCGGCTCATCCAACTGAGCCGCTGAATAATTTATGTTCGACGTTTAATTGAGGAACAAGTCCATGACGACGATTAATTTTCAAGTTGAGGCGCAGGCTATGCGCGAGGAGCTGATAGCGCGCCGCCGCGATTTTCACCGCCACCCAGAGCTAGCCTTCGAAGAGGTGCGCACGGCGGGCATTGTGGCTCAAGCCCTGGCAGAGCTAGGCCTAGAGGTTCAGAGTGGCGTCGGCAAGACGGGCGTCGTGGCCATGCTGGATGGTGCGCAAGATGGGCCAACTGTGTTGGTGCGCGCCGATATGGACGCCCTGCCCATCCAAGAGGCCAACCAGGCTGATTACGCTTCGGCCTACGCGGGCAAGATGCACGCCTGCGGTCATGATGGCCATACGGCCATTGCGTTGGGCGTGGCCAAGTTGCTGAGCGCTCATCGCAACAAGCTGGCTGGCCGCGTCAAGTTTGTCTTCCAGCCGGCAGAGGAAGTTGCAGGAGGCGCCAAGGCCATGATTGCCGATGGCGTGCTGACCAATCCGCGTCCCGACGTGACGCTGGGCTTGCATCTGTGGAACAGTATGCCGCTGGGGACGCTGGGCGTTGCCGACGGCCCAGTGATGGCCGCCGCCTCCGACTTCGTCATCACAATCAGGGGTAGGGGAGGGCATGGCGCTGTGCCGCAGCTCGCCTACGATCCTATCGTCGCTGGGGCGCAGGTCGTCAGCGCTTTGCAGACTATCGCCAGCCGTAGCGCCGACCCTTTGGATCACGTAGTCGTCTCCGTCTGTCAATTTCACAGCGGCAGCGCTAGCAACGTCATTCCAGAGACTGCAACATTGACGGGGACGTTCCGCACCTTCCGCCGTCCCGTTCGTGATTTAGTGGAAGCGCGCATGAACGAAATCGTCGTGGGCGTAGCGCGCAGCCTAGGCTGCCAGGCCGACATCCGTATTACGCACCACACCGAGCCGGTGAGCAACGATCCGCAAGCGGCAGCTCGCGCGCGAGCTGCCTTCCAGCGCCTCGGCCATGACCACTTCGTCTACGAGCGCACAATGGGTTCAGAAGATGTAGGTTTTCTGATGACTGACATCCCTGGTATGTACTTTTTCTTGGGTTCAGCCAACAGCGAGCGTGATCTGGATCATCCGCACCATCATCCGCGCTTCGACTTTGATGAAGAAGCTTTGCCGTTAGGCGTGGCTCTGCTGTCAGCAGCAGTGGCAGATTACTTGTTGGTGGAATAGATGATGCAGCTTGAATGGATCAGCGGGAGCGGTTGGCTCGTCTTCGCGGCGCAGAACAGCGACAGCGCTATCCGCGCACAAGCTCTGGCGCGCATGGACTCGGATGGCGGTGTGGCTTATATCTCGCTGGCAGACGACGGCGGCGACTCGTTGCTGGATGACATGGAAGACTTAGGTGCGCCAACAGGGTATATGATCGATATTGAGCTTGAAGACAGCGCCACTATTCGTCAGCAGCTCAAAGACATCAGCATGATTGTGCTAGAGAGTGGTACAAGTTTAGACAGCCTAGCGCGCCTGCTGCGCGGCTCTGTGGCAGATGCTCTGCGTGAAGCCTACGAAGGCGGTGCACTGATACTGGTAGAAGGCCTGGCAGTCAACCTGTTTGGGCGCTGGAGCGTCTCAGATAGCGGCCGCATCTTTGAAGGCTTGAACTGGCTGAAGAACGTCTTTATTGAACCGAACGTGAGCAGCATAGAAGAATCGCGGGCGGTGCAGATGGTCTTGCGTGCGCACCCGCGAGCGATGGCCCTGGAGATTGGGGTGGACTCTGCGCTGGCGTTGGGCGCAGGTGGCCAATTGGAGGTCTGGGGTGCAGGCCAGGTGACGGTGGCGCTCGGCAGTTACTACGCATAGTCAAGCACGGTGACGAAGACAACAAACAAGAGGACATATGCCGATCAGCATCATTGTTGGAGCGCAGTGGGGCGACGAAGGTAAAGGACGCTTTGTTGATTTGCTAGCTCGCGAAGCAGAGGTCGTGGCTCGCTTCAGCGGTGGCGATAACGCTGGCCACACCGTCGCTGTGGGCGACAAGCTCTATAAAATGCACCTCATCCCATCGGGAATCCTACATGAGGGCGTCGTGGCAATCATGGGCAATGGCATGGTCATCAATCCGCTCAGCTTGGTAGCCGAGATAGATCGTCTAAGAGAACAAGGAGTGAACGTCACTCCTGACAATTTGCTGATTAGTGCGCGCGCTCACCTCATCACGCCAGCTCATATTGAGCTAGACAAGATCAGAGAGAGAGCTAGCGGCGCAGAGGCTATCGGCACAACGTTACGTGGCATTGGCCCAGCCTATCATGACAAAGTAGGGCGATGCGGCGTGCGCATAGGGGAGATGATCCAGCTCGAAGACTTTGCCTATTCGCTACGTCAGTCGCTTCAACATGCTAACCAGAGTCTGAGCCTTCAGGGAGCAGCTGTAGACGTAGAAGCCAGCGTTGCGGCTTACACACGAGCAGCAGAACGCTTGCAGCCCTTCATCTATGACACTGCACTCTACCTCAACCAACGCCTCAGCCAGGGAGCGCGCGTCATCGCTGAAGGAGCGCAAGGTACGCTGTTGGACGTAGATCATGGTAGTTACCCCTACGTCACTAGCTCATCACCGACAGCAGGTGGGGCGCTCACTGGCTTGGGGGTTGGCCCACGCTACGTGGATCGCGTCTTGGGCATTGCCAAAGCCTTTAGCACGCGCGTTGGTGGCGGGCCTATGCCTACCGAGGATCACGGGGTCGTTGGTCAGCGTCTGCGCGGCACAGGAGAGAACTTCTGGGATGAGTACGGCACGACAACAGGAAGGCCCAGGCGCTGTGGTTGGCTTGATCTGGTCATGCTGCGCTACGCGGCAGTGGTCAACGGCTTCAGCGAGCTGGCTCTCACCAAGCTAGATGTGCTGAGCGGCTTCGAGCAAGTAGGTGTGTGTGTAGCGTATGAGATTGATGGGGAACGCTGGGAGACCCCACCCACTAGCAATGCTCAGTTGGAGCGCGCTAACCCCATCTATGACATGCTGCCAGGCTGGTCGGAGGACTTGAGCCAGGCACGCTGTCTACAGGACCTGCCCCGTGCGGCTCGTGCTTACGTCGATTATGTGGCTCAAGCCTGTGGTGTGCCGATCACGATGGTCAGCGTTGGGCCAGAGCGTAGCCAACTGGTAGTGCTATGAAGGCGACTAGCCCATACAACGATCCCGACGTTCCAATTCTAAGCCGTCCACCTCAACGCGTAGTATCGCTCGTCCCCAGCGTAACCGAGTCGCTGTTCGACCTGGACTTGGGCAGTCGCCTAATCGGACGGACAGACTACTGCATTTATCCTGCGGGTCAAGTGGAGCGCATACCCACTCTGGGTGGCACAAAGAACCCGGATATTCAGCGGATCATCGAACTACAACCTGATTTGGTCATCCTCAATCGCGAGGAGAATCGCCGTCAGGACGCCGAAGCCCTTCAGGCGGCGGGCATTTCTACCTGGGCGACTCATCCTCGTACCGTGCAGGATGCCCTGAATCTGCTTTGGGACATGATGAGTCTGTTCGATCATCCTAAGATGGTGGCCCGCGTACGCTTAATCGAATACACGTTCGACTGGGTACAGGGCGTGTCTTTGGCCCGCGAAGATGAGCCGACAAAAGTTTTCGTCCCTATCTGGCTTGATCCTCTGATGACCTTCAACGCTGATACCTATATCCATGATTTGCTGCGCGTGTGTGGTGGAACAAACGTCTTCGCTCATCGCGAGCGACTCTATCCTCTGGCTGCTGACTTGGGCCAGAAAGAAGCTTGGCCAGAAGACGACCCACGCCTTCGGGGACGCGACGTGCGCTATCCCAGAGTGACATGGGAGGAAGTTGTTGCTCATCAGCCAGATGTGATACTATTGCCCAGTGAGCCTTATACATTCAGCGAAGCTGACTTGCCTTTGTTTGAGCGCCTCGATGTTCCGGCTGCTCGTAATGGGCGAATTCATCTAGTGGATGGCTCGCTGCTCACCTGGCACGGGACGCGCCTAGCCTATGCGTTGGAAGCCTTGCCCAAGTTGATCCACACGGCGGAATGATATGAAAGAGAGCCTTGATCTGCTCAACGATTTTGCCCACGACCTGAAGATGCCCCTAAGCGCAGCGAAAGGTTTTCTGGAATTGGCACAGATCAGCCAGAATGCTGAGCAGGCCCAGGCTTTCACTGACAAAGCCTACAAAAATGTTGGCCGCGCGCTGCGCATCGTTGAAGAGCTACTAGACTATGCCCGCACGGAAGCTCAGCAGACGATAGATCACCAACGCTGTGATCTACGTCTAATCGTCGAAGAGACGCTTGTGGCTCTTGAGATGACCATTCGCAGCCATAACCTGACGATCATCGTTGATCCCTCAGTGGACGAGGTTGAGCTTTACGGCGATCCCAACCTGCTGCGCCACGCTTTCGCCAATTTAGTGGGCAACGCCATCAAGTACAACCGTCACGGCGGCATGGTACGCTTGGTGGCCCACGACGAAGGAGCTTATATCCGAGTAGATGTCATCGATACAGGCATTGGCATCGACTCAAGGGCCTTGCCGCGCGTCTTTGAGCGCTTC
This sequence comes from Anaerolineae bacterium, assembly GCA_025055175.1. Classification (GTDB taxonomy): domain Bacteria; phylum Chloroflexota; class Anaerolineae; order Aggregatilineales; family Phototrophicaceae; genus JAVQVU01. The sequence continues at coordinate 127,836 of JANWYT010000002.1, forward strand.
TTCCGCGCTGACGCCCGCGAGGTCAAGCGGCTAGAGGGGACAGGCCTGGGACTAGCTATCGTTCGAACCGCGATTGAGAAACATGGCGGACGAGTAGCCGTGCAAAGCCAATTGGGTCAGGGTAGCACATTCAGCGTTTGGTTGCCCACTCTGGCCAGCAGTGCTGCTCTTACACTAACGGGACACACGGCTCAGACTCAACGCAACTCATTGGAGGTGATGGATGCTTTGGATGACTCGCTGCAAGAGTCACCCGACGACACCCAAGACGACTCGCGCAGTGACGAAATTTAGGCGCAATTGCAGTTCTTCGTGATAAAGAGTACAATCGCAGCACTTCCAAGATGCTTGACCAAGAGGAGTTTGGGCGGTGAAACAGTATCTGACCGTGATGGGCGTGGTGGTCGCCTTGCTGATTGCAGGCGGTGCGGTGTCTTCTGGGTTGATCGACCTGTCTGGTTTGCAGATCATCCAGACGAATGATCCCAACGCTTCGGCCTTTGAAGCAACTCCAGAGCAGGCTAACCAGTTCTTCTTCTGGATTATCTTCGTCATCATCAACGTCATTGGTGCTGGCTTGACGCTGGCGTTGCTGTTCTGGTTAGGCAACCGCGCAGTAGAGCGGGCCAAAGCTCTGCCCAATCCTGATGGCGCACCAGTAGCAACCGAAGAAGCCAGCAAAGAGTAAAACCCCTAAAGCCCTTATCTCATTGGTTGATGGTTTACTGGTAGAGGGTTGCTATGCAAGCAGCTGTGCGTAACGGAGGGGCGAGCAAGCCCCACGCAGTATTTCTATGGAGTCTGGCGACGGCTTTCTTAACAGCAGGCCTGATCGTCTTTGGCGCGGTGGTGCGCGTCACCGATTCGGGCTTGGGTTGCGGCAACGAATGGCCTTTGTGCAATGGCACGATCATCCCACCGCTGGACAACCTGACAGCCTGGATCGAGTGGCTGCACCGACTGTTCGCTGTGCTGATCGGCTTGTGTGGCTTGATGACGCTGCGCGTGGCTTGGCGCGCCTACCGCAAGCAGGACACGGTCATCTTGAATGCTGTGCTGGTCTCGGCAGGCCTGTTCCTGCTCCAGAGCGCGCTGGGCGCGCTGGTGGTCGTCCTCGACTTACCACCCACTTTCGTCACTCTGCACCTGGGGACAGCTATGCTGCTGCTGGGCGGCCTGCTGATGGCGGCGGTCATGACGCGTTATCGTCCCCGTCAGCGCAGCCGCGTGAGCAACACGACGACGCTGATTTACGCCAATACCTTCCTGTCTCTGGTCATCATCCTGACTGGCGCGCTGGTGCGCGGCAGCGGCGCGACGCTAGCCTGCGTGGAATGGCCAACTTGCATCAACGGTTCTGTTTTGCCGCTGGAATATGGCCAATTAGCCGTCATCCATATGATCCATCGCCTAGCGGTAGCAGTGATGGGTCTGACTCTCGTCCTGCTCACCTGGCAGGTCTGGCGCACTCGCGATCGATTAACATTCCAAATTTCTCTGGCAGCAACTGTCACCTATTTTGCTCAGGCAGGCGTGGGCGCATTTTATGTCCTGAGCGTGGGCGCGCCTTTCTGGGGAGCAGCACACGTGGGGATGGCAGCAGCTACCTGGGCTTTGTTGGTGGTCTTGAGCGCGGTCGAAGCGCTTAACACTGGCCAAATTCAGCTGAACACGAGCGAGACATGGAATCCGCAATCCGAAGCACTTCCACAATCCTAAGTACCCTGTGCGCCTATTCGGGCTTGATGAAGTGGCGCATTGTCGCTCTGCTGGTCTTCACCACTGTCACAGCGATGATCGTCGCTGCCAATGACCTGCCCAATGTCCAGGCGCTCTTGTGGACGATCGTCGCTGGCACGATGGCAGCAGGCGGCGCAAGCGCGCTAAACCAGTATATTGACCGCGATCTAGACGCGCTGATGGCGCGCACAGCGCGTCGTCCCATCCCGTCAGGTCGTGTGCAGCCGATCAACGCGCTGCTGTTTGGTCTAGCCCTTGTTGCTTGGGCTGTGCTGCTTTTCGGCGTCTTCGTCAACTGGTTGGCAGCAAGCCTGGCTCTGATCGGCGCGCTGTATTACGTCGTCCTTTACACCCTCGTCCTCAAGCGCAACACGACGGTGAACATCGTCATCGGCGGTGGAGCAGGGGCGATCCCGGTGCTAGTCGGTTGGGCAGCCGCGACAGGGACGTTGGCCCTAGAAGCCTTTATCCTGTTCGCCATCGTCTTCTACTGGACTCCGCCGCACAGTTGGGCGCTGGCCATCCTAGTCAACAAGGATTATGCCGCTGCCAACGTACCGATGATGCCAGTCGCGCGCGGCGAAGACGTGACGCGCTTGCAAATCCTGCTCTACTCCGTCCAACTGGTGCTGATTACGCTCATGCCGGGCTTAGGCTTGCTTGTGCCTGGCGAAGACATGCTAGGTTTGTTCTACTTGGCCTCGGCACTACTGCTAGGTGGCGGTCTAATCTATGTGGCTTGGCGCTTGATCCAACTAGCTGACAAAGCGATGGCGCGCAACACTTACAAGTATTCGTCGATGTACTTGGCTCTCCTGTTCCTGGCCATGATCTTGGATCGCCTCATAAGCTGAGCAACGACACGAAGGATACGACAACGTGCAACCGCATGAATCGACCAGCGCGCCGCGCTGGATCACTCAGCTTACCCTAGGCTTCGTGGCTCTGGTAGCCATTGTCTTCCTGCTCGAATTCGTTGCTGCCAGCCTGCGTACTGTCAGCAGCACTGTGCCTGAAGCCGTCGACACCGAGCCGCTGGCAGAGCGCGTGGCGCGCATTCTGGAAGGATCAGATGTTGCTAACGGCGAGCGGCTGGTGCGCGAAAGCTATGAGTGTCATGTGTGTCACATCGAAGGTGGCGGACGCATTGCCCCATCGTTCGTAGGTCTGGGTCAGCGCGCGGCCCAGCACGCGCCGCTCAGTCCTGAAGAGTATCTGTACTTGGCCATCACCAAACCGTCCGACTATGTGGTCGAAGGCTACCCGAACGCCATGCCCGCCAACTATCCGCAGCGCCTGGGCGAGCGCGAAATTGGCGACATGGTGGCTTATCTGCTCACACAGTAGTTTATGTATCTCGATGCCTTGTCGCTCTCGTCTTTGGTGGACGAATTCCTGGATACGCTCGTCGGTGGACGTATCCAGGATGTGTTGGATGTCGACGCGACAGGGATTGGACTAGAAATTTACGCCAATCGTCAGCGACGCTATTTGTACCTGAGCGCCGACAAGCAAGCGCCGCGTCTGCACCTAGTGGGAGATAAGTTGCGGCGCGGCTTAGAGCGTCCCACCCAGCTCGGCCTGATGTTCCGCCGCTACATCCAGGATGGCCGTTTGACACACGTCAGCCAGCCTCCCTGGGAACGGATTGTCCAGCTTCATGTGGAGAGCGCCGAAGGCGACTTTGTGATCGTAGTTGAGCCGATGGAGCGGCGCAGCAACATCTTGCTGCTGCGCGATGGCATCATCCTGGACTGCATGTGGCGCGTTGGGCCAGATGAAAACCGCCATCGCCTCAGCCTGCCCAACCATGTCTACCAGTTGCCGCCGCCGATGAGTGAACGGCTTGACCCCTTCACGGTGACAGCTCATCAGCTGGACGCGGCTCTCAGCCGTGAAGCTGATCCCAAGCGCAAGCTGGCTGGCGCACTGACGGGAATTCTGCTGGGCTTCAGCCCGTTGCTGGCCAAAGAAGTCGTCTTCCGCGCGCAGGGTGACGTGAACGCCAAAGCCCACGACGCCGATCCCTTCGCGCTGCACGGGGCGATACAAGCCGTGTGCGAGCCTTTGCAGCGCCGCGAATGGCAGCCAGGCGTGGTGGGCCATGCTGGCCAGGTCAGCGCCTACAGCGTTTATCCACTGCGCCACCTGGAGAGCTGGCGACCTGTTTCCAGCCTGAGCGAGGCAATGAGCGCCTTCTATGGCGCACCTGTCGGGCCAGAAGCGTATGCCGAAGCCAAGCGTCTGCCTCAGCAGATCATCAACGAGACGCGCAAGAAGTTGAGGGCTAAGCTGACCTCGTTAGAGAGCGGCCTCAAAGACGAGAGCGAGCTGCTGCGCTTGCAACAGAGCGGAGAATTGATCCTGGCTTATCAGTATGCCATCGAGCGCGGACAGACGACTTTGAAGGCGCAGTACGACTTCGATCAGCCAGAGTTAGAGATAGCCCTCGACCCTCAACTCACGCCGCTGGAGAACGCTCAGCGTTATTTCGACCAGTACCAGCGCGCCAAGCGCGCTCAGGAGGGCGTGCCGCAGCTCATCCAAGAGACGCGGCAGCAGATGGACTATCTGGCCCAGCTCGAACATGACCTGAGCATAGCCGCCAATTGGAACGAGATCGATGAGGTGATGCTCAGCTTACACGAACGCGGCTGGACAGCGAGTCAAGCGCCTCTGCGGCGGCGCGGCGGCAAGCTCGAAGGCCCGCTCAGGCTGGTCTACGATGGCTATGTGATCTGGGTGGGACGCAACAGCCGTCAGAACGAAACCGTCACTTTTAAGAACGCTAAAAGCGACGATCTGTGGCTGCATGCCCGTGACGTGCCAGGAGCACACGTCGTCATCCGTAACGATGGACGGCGAATCAGCGATGGTTTAATCCAGCGCGCAGCAGCAATAGCCGCCTACTACAGCGCCAAGCGTCAAGAGAGTCGCGTCGTCGTCGATGTGACGCGCTGCAAATACGTTAAGAAGATCAAGGGCGGCGGGCCTGGCATGGTCACCTATCGCAACGAAACCACTGTCACCGTCGCGCCGCACAATGAGGAGATACTATCGCATGGCTGAACAAGCGCTCATCCCACCGCTGGGCTATCCTGTGCGCCTGACGGATTACGATCCCGAATACGCAGGCAGCATGAGCAAAGAGGAGGCTGCCGAGCGTACCGAGGAGTACAAGGCGCGCATCGCTCAGCGCCAAGAAGTCCTTTATGCGCAAGGCAAGTACAGCCTGCTGGTCATCTTCCAAGCGATGGACGCAGCGGGCAAGGATAGCGCTATTCGTCACGTCTTCAGCGGTGTGAATCCCCAGGGTATTCGCGTGGCCAACTTCAAAGCGCCAGCAGCGCATGAGCTGGCCCACGATTTTCTGTGGCGCGTCCATGCTCAAGTGCCGCCAAGAGGGATGATTGGTGTCTTCAACCGCAGCCACTATGAAGATGTGCTAATCGTGCGCGTGAATCAGCTCGTCCCCGAAGATGTTTGGCGCAAGCGCTACGACCACATCAACGCTTTTGAACGTCTCCTGCACGACAGCGGCACGCACATTCTGAAATTCTATCTGCATATCAGCAAAGATGAGCAGAAGAAGCAGCTCCAAGAGCGCCTGAACGACCCTAGCAAGCATTGGAAGTTCTCCATCGGCGATCTACCAGTGCGCCAGCAGTGGGACGAGTACATGCGCGCTTACGAAGACGTCTTTGCTCGCTGCAGCACGCTTTACGCGCCCTGGCACATCGTCCCTGCCAACAAACGCTGGTATCGCACTTACGTCATCGCCAAGACAATCGCCGAGGCGTTAGACGCTATGCCGCTGCGCTATCCTGAACCTGAGCCTGGCCTGGATCAAGTCGTCATCGCGGATTAGCGACGAGCGACGCGGCGCGCTGCGTCCAGCACCTCGCCTAGCCCAATGTCGCGCACGCAAGGATGGAACTGCGGATCGTCGTCGGCCCAATCCAAGACGCGGCAGGGACGGCAAGCGATGGTACTGGTGAGGACAGCGTGGCGTGTGCGCGGCCCCCAGGGCGCGAACTCCTGCGGGTCTGCTGGGCCAAACAGAGCGACAGTGGGCGCGCCAACAGCAGCTGCTAGGTGCAGCGGCCCGCTATCTGGCCCAAGCACGACGGCGCAGCGGGCGAACAGTGCCGCGAGCTGGCCTATCTTCAGCGCGCCGACCGTGGTGTAGGTCTTGTGGTGAGCAGCGTTCTGAATGTGATCGACCAGTGAGCGCTCGCGCTCTGTGCCAGTGAAGATGACTCGCGCTCCAAGCTGTTCCGTCAGCGTGTCAGCGACGACAGCCCAACGCTCGGTGTCCCATTGCTTGACCCACGTGCCAGCACCAGGGTGGATGGCAACCAGGCGCTGATCGTGTAGGCGATACTGACGAAGTAGCTCGGTCACGTCATCCGCATCTTGTGGAGCGACGTGCAGGCCGAAGGGTATCTCTGAGTCAGGGATGAAGCCTGTCCAGCGCTCCACCAGTCGCATGTTCTGGCGCACGGCGTGGCTAGCAGGTGCAAAGGGCATGGCTTCGGTCAAAAAGGGCATTACGTCAGGTAGATCGTAGCCGATGCGCTGGCGGATACCGCTCAGATAGGCCAGCATAGCTCCCCACCAGTGATCCGCACGCATGATGATGGCTGTCTCATAGCCGACGAGGCGCAGTTGGTGCGCCACTTTCAGCAGATGGGTGTAGGGCTGAATGAGCGACTCTTTAGGTACGTTGCGGTTGAAGCCGGGAAAGTCGGTCGTCAGCACGCGATCAACAGCGGGCAGATGAGCCAGCACAGCAGCAGAGCTGGGCGAAGCCAAGACGTGAAGCTCTAAGTTGGGCCTGCTCTGCCTAAGGGCTAGCATGGCCGGAGTAGCTAGAATCATGTCTCCCAGGTGATCGGGGCGGATGAGCAGGACGCGATTTTTGGCGGTTTGTGAGGCGATGGGCAGGCGCGCGGCACCGTGAATGAATGCGCGGCGCAGGCGATGACGCGGCGAATCGGCGTGAAAGGCGCGTGCCATGAGCTGATTACGCTGAGCTATGGCGTCTCTGTCCATACTGCACCTCGGCATAGATAGCCAGTAGGCGAGGAATGAGGCGCGGCCAGTCGTAAGCTTCTGCGACGGCAGCGCGCGCTTGCTGGCCCAGGGCTGCACGGCGTTCAGGGTTGTCCAGCAGACTTTGCACAGCCTGAGCGAAGCTGCAGGCGTCATCAGCCAAGAGCATGGCAGCACGGGCCTGCTCTGAGAGGCCGCTTGCTGCCGTTGATGTGGCTACGATAGCGCAGCCGCAGGCCATCGCTTCTAGCAATTTGAGTCGCGTGCCGCTGCCCATGCGCAGCGGAGCAACGTAGACCTGGGCGGCACGCAGGTAGGGCGTCACCGAATCGACCCAGCCCGTCAGGCTCACGCGACCACGCTGAGCCAAAGTCTGTAGGCGCGGCGTAGGCTTTTGCCCGACGATGACCAAGTGGGCCTGGGGTAGGCGCGGCAGTATCGTCTTGTGAAACCAGAGCATGGCGTCAACATTAGGTCGATAGTCCATCTTGCCTGTGAAGACTAGCGCGTGTGCGGGCAGCTGGGCGTGTTCCTTTGCCTGGTAGTCCTGGACGAAGATTCCGCTAGGCAGGACGAAGGTCTTGCCGTCGTTGCGATAAGCTCGTAGGACGGTTTGATCTTCGACGCTGACGGCGATCACGCCGTCGGCCATGCGGCATAGCGCACCTTCGTAGTTTACGATGCGCTGTGCCTGAATCCACGAATATAAGGCAGCGGGCCAGCGCACGGGCTGAGCGCGTTCAATGCGGGCCATCATGGCCTGTAAGTCGGCTTCGGCGTTGAAGGTGTCGAAAATGATTTGGGCTTGAGGCGCGGCGCGGCGGGCCTGAGGCATATACAAGCCGATTTCAATGCCTTCAAATTGAATCAGATCGTAAGGCTGGCGCAATAGCTCTGCCAATCTCGCTTCAAAAACAGGGCTGTAGAGCCTGCAGGCGATGTCGGCCCGATTAGACAACAGCAGGTCGCGCAGGCGCTGCGTGTGGTGGCGCGGCGGCGGGGAAGGCACGGTCACGATAGCTCGGCAGAGGTGAGCCAGCGGTGTCTGCGTGGGGTCAGGTGTGCCGTCGTGGAAGCTGAGCAGTGTGAGGTCGTGGCCTGCGTGGGCCAGACCCTGAATAATCCCATAAGCACGCAGTGCGCCACCCGACGCAGGCGGGTAGGGTAGGCTGCTAGTGACGATCAGGGTGCGCATAAGCCTCGTTTCTTGTAGGCGCTAAGCTGATTGGCCCAGGGCGGCGCGGTAAACATCTAAAGCCGTGCGTGCGCAGGCTTCCCAGGTGAAGGCACTGGCGCGCCGAGTAGCTGCAGCTTGCTGTTCAGCGCGCCAGGCATTGTCGTGTAAGCCACGATGGATTGCAGTGGCAATACTAGCATCGTCTTCAGGATCGACCAGCAAGCCCACCTGGCCTACGATTTCTGGCAGAGAGGAGCGATTGCTGACGATAGGGACGACGCCACAGGCCATGCCCTCTAGAGCAGGCAGGCCAAAGCCCTCGTAGAACGACACAGTCAGGTTGAGCAGAGCGCCGTTGTAGAGGGCGGGCAAATGCTCATCAGGGACAGAGTCAAGCCACAACACGCGCTTCCCCAGGCCGATCGCGTCGCACTCGGCGCGCAAGTCGTCGTAGTGCCAGCCTCGACGTCCTACCAAGACGAGTGGTGGCAAATCCGCATGTGTCAGCAGCAACTCACGATAGGCGCGCAGCAGGGCAGGGATGTTCTTGCGCGGCTCCCATGTGCCGACATGCAGCAGGTAACTCGGCGACAACCCGTAGCCTGCCAAAATAGGCGCAATCCGAGCGGCGGGCAGAGGCTTATACTGCTCCCCTACTCCCAAAAGATGGACAGTGATTTTTTCTGGAGGGACATTCAGCATGGCTATCAGGTCGTGCCGCGTCGAGTCGCTGTCGGCCAAGATGTGCCGAGCCTGAGCTACAGCAGCGCGAATTTGGCCATTGTAATAGCGGCGGCTCTCGGTGGTCAAATACTGCGGGTAGTGCAAGAAAGTCAGGTCGTGAACGGTGATAATGTGGACGCGGGCGGCGCGGTAGGGCGGGATAAAATCGACGCTGTGGAACAGGTCAAGCCTACGCGGCGCGAGTTCTATGCTGAGCGCCAGACGCTCCAGACGATGATGAGCAGGCGTCCATAAATCAGCGCGCCTAAAACGTTGAGTGAGCGTCTCTGGCGCGCCGCGCCGATGGAAGATAGTGTAGTCATTGTGCGCGTCTAATTGCTCTAGGGCGCGGATCAGGCGGCGGACGTAGGTGCTTATTCCGCCATCGCGGTAGTAGGGCAGGCGTGCGTCGATGCCGATGTGTGCCATGCGCTGCATTATAGCCACTTGGCGCGCAGCGTGTCTATACGGCCTGTGCGCTGGAAGGACTCGATCAGGCTGTCTAGGGCGTTGCGTAGGGCAGGCTGATCCAGCCGCGTGGCGACGACATAAGGATTATGCGTGACGTAGATGGCGTGTGCAGGACATGTTCGGCCCAACTTCTTGGACTGTCTGGCGTGTAGGAAATAGGTCGTCGCTTCAACTAGGGCCGCGTCAGCCTGGCTCAGACACAAGGCGTCCAGAGCGTGCGTGGGTAGTTCGTAAGGCATGATGTCGAAATCAGCGATACGCCTAGCCCACTTGCGCGCCTCCGTGTCGGCGTCACTGCCATACTGATAGGCCAGGCGTAGGCCGACGATAGCCGCCATAGCATCTAGAGGGCGTTCGGCGCGACTGACCAGCAGCAAGCCATTATCGTAGTAGGGACGTGTGTAGGCGACCTCAGCGGTGCGAGCGGGGTTGTAGACCAGGGCGCTGATGAGGACGTCTACTTGTACAGTCTTGAGCGCGTCGTAGAGGCCGTCAAAGCTGAGCGGCACGAAGCGCGCTTCGACGCCGAGGGCTTCTGCCAAAGCCAGACCTAAGTCTACATCGAAGCCGACCAGCTGGCCATCTTGCCAGCTGGCGAAGGGCGGATAGCTGGCGTCAATGCCAATCCGTAAGACTCCGCTGGCGATTAGACGGCGGGCTTCGTCTCGTTGCCGTGCAGCGTCATCTCTCGGCCAAGCCAGCACAATGACTAGAATTAAGAAGGCCAGCGTGGGCCAGCGCAGGCGTCTCAGCGTGGGGCGGGCAACCATCGGACGACGCTCATGGGCTGGCCCTGAGCATAGTCGCGCAGAGCGTAGTAGATGGGCAGAGGTTGAAATAGAGTCGTAGCCATCGCGAAATGATCTGGATAGGCATAGTAGGGCGTTGGAAAGCGGAAGACCCACAGGCAATGGTAGCGCAGCCAATCCCAGGACTCTCCCAAGCGCAGACTGTCCAGCGTGTATTGAATGCGCAGAGAGGGGCTGACAGCTTTCGTCCAGCGCGGATGATCGTTCCAGCCCGACTCGGTGATGGCGATAGGCAACGGAGCGCTGCGCTGGAGGATGGCGTGTAGCAATTCCACGCGGCGGAAATTGAGCCTGTCGGGGCTGGGTGGCTCATCGGCAGGGGCGGTGAAGCCATAGGTGTGGACGGCCAACATATCCATGTGCTGGGCAGCGCCTGCTTCCAACATTTGCTCTAGGTAGATGAGGTCGTCCATGCCGTGCGGACTGCCCGGTGGCTCGCGGGTGGGAGCGAGCGCGCCGCCCAGAATGGAGACGCTAGGGGCTGCCTGTCGGATGAGTGGAGCAGCGACAGCCAGCAATTCAGCGTATTCGGCAGGGCTGACGGGACGATAACCCCATTCATAATCCAGGTTCGGCTCATTCCAGAGGATAATCCCTGCCAGAAGGTGATGATAGCGCACAGCGAATTGCGCCGCAAAACGCCCAAAGGCAGCATATGACTGACGAGGCAGGCTGTTAAAAGTGCTAATTTGACCTGTGGACGCAGGACGCGCCCATTCTGGTACGAAGCCCATGCGGGCCAAGACGCGCAGCCCCTGGTTTTCGGCGTGGCGCATGATGAAATCGGCGCGCTGCCAGTTGAATTGACCTGCGCTCGGTTCAAAGTAGGCCCAGGGGAAGAATTCGACGATGGTCGAAGCGCCCATCTGGCGGATCATCTCCAGGCTGCGCTGAATTTTCCAGTCGTAAACCTCGTCAATTAGGCGCGTATGCAGACAGAGTTTAGGCTTGGTCGTGCTGACCTGCTGCGGCTCACCCAGGATGGCGCGCGCACGCGGCGGCACAAGGCTGCTCAGCAACCAAACCAGCAGCGCAAGGCGCAGCCCCCAAGTGATCCACAACAGAGCAGAGCGCAGGCGTGATTTCATGATGAATCGAACAATCAACGATGCTTGCAGCATAGCACAGACTCAGGCCACGAGAAAATGGGGGTTTAGATCGAGCCTTAAAGCTAGCTTAAAGAGCTGGGCATTTTGTGATCCTACAATGGGGGTAGATTGGTCTTTATGAGGAGTTGAAACCATGAAACGTCTAACACTGTGGATGGTGATTTTGCCTTTGGTATTGACTGCCTGTGGTGGCAGCTCTGAGCAATCCAATGCTCCAGTAGGCAACACCGGCGGGGTACAGCCTCGCCCTGGCTACGAAATTTTTGACGTGAACGGCGCTGTGCCGCGTCCACAGAACGCCGTTGAAATCTATGTGGGCTACTCGCCAGAAGCTCACACCTACATGCCAGAGCTGATTCGCCGCTTCAATCAGCTCTCAGCAGAAGGTAAGAACCCTCTGACGGGCGCAGCGCTTGGCTCAAACGAACGTCCAATTTATGTCTGGGGGACGCAGCCTAAGGCTGGTGGCTCTAGCGGCACGATGGCTCAGGGTGTCTTCAACGCTGTGGTCGCCCCTGCGAACGAGAACGTCTACAAGCCGACGATCTTCATCCCTTCAACGGTCAAATGGCTAGCGTGGGTGAATTTTCAGACGCGGCGCGAGATATTCAAGATAGACGATGCCAAGCCTATTGCACCCTCTCCGGTTATCTTGGGCATTTGGGAAGAGCGTTTGAAGCAGCTGGAGCGCATGACGGGCAAGAGTCGTGATGAGATTGGCTGGGCCGATATTCTGCGTGTGCTGGAAAATGGCTGGAATGAGGGACGCAGAGCAGTCTTTTATGGCCACGCTGATCCACGCCACAGCTCTACCGGCCTTTCAGCGACGGTCAGCGAGTTCTACGCTTGTGCGCGTCGAGAAGGTTTCGCGAGCCGTGTCTTGACAGTCGACGCGGTTGACGATCAAGAGACCCAGGAGTGTATGCGCGATTTGCAAGGGCTAGTGCGCCATTACGCTCGTCGCACAGAGGACTTCCTCAACTACTTCGGCCAAGGGCCAGATTATCTGGATATGCTGGCGCTGGAGGAGGTTGATCTAATCTGTATCAACATGGGAGCGGTGCAAGGCGATGAGCAGTGCCTCAAGCCACAGGGTGGCAATCTGGTGGCTCTCTATCCCAGCGAGGGCATTCTGTGGCACGACCGAGCAGCTGCCATCGTGCAGTACGACGCAGCTCAGGGTGGCTGGACGACGCAAGAGCAACGCGAAGCGGCACGGGTCTTCATCGATTTTCTGCTGACTGTGCCGAGCCAGGAATACATCATGACTTTTGGCTTCCGTCCAGCTAATCCAGCTGTGCCGCTGGCATTTCCAATTGTAGAAGCGAATGGCATACAGACGGATATTCGCGCACCGCAACTCGATTTGCCCAGCATTGAGACAATCAACGCTATTCAGCAGAGCTGGTCGCTGGTCAAGAAGCAGGCTGATGTTATGATCCTGATCGACGTGAGCGGCAGCATGAATGAGGAAGACAAGATTGGTCAGGCGCGCGCGGCCGCGCGCGCCTTCGTGGAGAACCTAGAGACTAACAATCGCGTCGGCCTAATGGTCTTCAGCAGTACGCTGCGCGAGCTTGTGCCGCTGGACTTGCTGGAGAGCAACAAACAGGAACTGCTGCGCAACATTGATAACCTGGTAGCTGACGGTGGTACTGAGCTGTTCCTGTCTGTCGTTGAGACGATGAACATCATGAACCGCCTGAGCGACGAGAGTCGCCGCGCGCGGGCCGTCGTCCTGCTCAGCGATGGTGAGGACACAGGCAGCAGAGGCACAACCCTCAACGACGCAGTGCGTGCGGTTTCAGCTAGCCGCAACTCGCTCAACCCTGTCATCCTGGTGCCGCTGGCCTATGGCAAGGATGCCAGCATTGTCCAGCTCAATGCCCTGGCTGATGCCAGCAAGACGCGCGTCCTCAGTGGCACGCCAGAGAACATCGGCAATCTACTACGCTTGCTAAGCAGCTACTTCTAGGACGCTTCTCGTCAGGAGCGCAGAGGTCAGTTGCGGATTTCAAAGCTGGCGCTGGCCTCTGCTCTACCATTAACGAGCAGCTCAGCTGTCCAGCTCCCTGCTTGAAAAGTCACATCGCTGCTGCGCATGGGGATGGCAATACAGCGACGTAGCTCATCGCGCGGAGCTGTCCAGGACGACTGAAAGACGCGCTGGCGGTTATACAGCCAGTTGACGGTGAAATTTGTACCAGCCTTCAGATTGATGGCTAGTGCAGTCATGTAAATGATGCGCGTGTTGGCCTGGGTGTAGTACTGCTGGTGCGTCTCAAAGCAGTCGTCTGATGGATTGACGTAGCCAGCCATGCCGATCTGCATGAAGCGCATTTGGTCATCGGTGATGTTGAGCATTTCCAGGGACATTGCGCCACCTTCGACGACGGCCAATCGCTCTGAGGGAGTGGGAACTTGGTTGGCGCGCACGGTGGCTAGGATAAGGCTGGTGTAATCACGGTAGCGCTGACCATCGGAGTCGGCAGCTTGGATGGTGGCGTCGGCCTGGATGCGCTGGGCCTGCATGGTCTGGAGCAAGGCAGCGCTCTCGGTAGGATAGGTCGTCAGGACTTGACGCATGGCATCCTGCTCTGCGCTGTTGCTTTGGCAGGCAACAAGCATGAAAGCCAGAGCCGCGAGATGGAATTTGGAGGCCATTCAATCTCCTTGTCGGCGCACTTACTGGTTACAATCATACGCTGTGTTCAGTCACCTTCCCAGGATGACTCATGCTGCGTCGCACGCTGACCCTACTCTTCGCCTTCTACCTGACCTTCGTCGGCGGTGGTGCGTACTATGCATTGGTCTTCCCGGTGCGCGTGGCTCATCACGCTGTGATGACGCTTTTGTTAGGGCTGTGGCTTCTGCGTCGCGCGCGTTGTGACGGTCTGCCTGATACGGGCTTCAATCGCCCGCTGATGGCTCTCTTCTTGGGTTGGATGGCTAGTGCGCTGCTGTCGATTGATCCGCGCATGGCCCTGGAGAGCTTGTGGTTTGGCTTGCTGCACTTGCTCATCTTCTTCTATGCAGTGCGGCGCATACAGCGCGGCGACAGCCGAGTCGTCATGGAAGCGCTCTTCTTCCTGGGGATGGTCGTCGTCTTCATCACGGCTCTAGAGTTTGGCTCATGGTATTTTGGCTGGGGCATCATCCCCGGAACAGAAGTCGGTTGGTTGACGACGGGTCAGCTCATCCCGCCGCTGGACGCCTTGCCTAACGCTCGTCTAGCCCTGAGCGTGACGACGCTGGTCGGGGCATACTGTGCGCCGCTAGTGGTGCTATCCTGGGCTTGGATGACGACAGTCGGCTCAGCCTATCGGCGTGTGCTGGCTCTTCTGGGCCTATCTCTGCTAGTAGTACTTTTCCTCACCTCGGCCCGCGGTGGCGGTTTGTCGTTGCTGGTGGGGCTAGGGGCATGGATTACGCTGCGGCTGGCACAGTCAGAGAAAGGACAGGCGAGGCTCAAGCCGCGCACGGCGCTGCTCCTGGGTAGTTTTGCAGGCTTAGCTTTGATCGTGGGCTTTCTGGTCTGGACAGTGCCGCGTGGTGGCGTCTCCAATGCAGGTCGACTGGACATGTGGCGCGGTGCGCTGCTGCTGGCATTTGAGCATCCGCTGCTGGGGGTAGGCTACGGTCAGTTTGGACGCGCCTTTCGCGAAGTGCGCGACCCTGCTGTTGCTCAGGATCAGCTGGCTTCGGCCCATAATCTGTACCTAAACACGCTGGCAGAGACGGGGATCGTCGGAGCAGCGCTGGCTTTGTGGGCAGTGTTCGCTTGGGCAGCGCAGGTGAGGCGGCACTGGCTGGCTGCTTCTAGCGCACAGCGGCGGCGCATAGAAGCAGCGCTGTGCGCGCTGCTGGGCTTGGCGGCGCATAGCCTGGTCGAAGTCCTGAGCGTGACGCCTTTGGCATTGTTGGCGGTGCTGCTGGCGGCTTATGCGTCTACGCCCAGTCCTACGTCTCGGCTCGATCCCATTCGGCCTGGTGACAAGCGTCTGGCCTGGGCAGCAATGATCCTCGTCGTAGCCTATGGGCTGGCCTTCGTTCGACTTGACCAGGCGCAGGCCGTCTACATGGCCAGCATGAGCGCTACAACTGTCGATGAAGCCTATGCGCTGGCTCGCCAAGCTGAAGCGCTTGACCCCTGGCTCAACCTCTACGATTTGCACATGGCTTATCTGCTGACGCTGGACGAGGCGCGTGCTGATGAGGCGCTACCTGCGCTGCAAGCTGTCCTGCGCCTTGAGCCGAGTTGGGATGTAGGTTGGGTGCGTCTGGCAGACTTGTATGAACGCACGGGCAGACTAGATGAGGCCTTATCGGCGTTAGAGCGGGCTAAGACCATTCATGGACGAACGACAGCTGGCATTCACTGGGCGCGCTTGGCAGAGACTCTGGGTGCTGCCGATGACGAGATCATCGTCGAACATTATGTGCGCGGCCTGACGTGGAGCTGGGTTTTGGATCGACATGCGCCGCTGGGCGATTTTTGGCAGGCTACTCCGCTGCGCCGCGAGGCAGTGGCGCGTTTTTCTGTCAGTGTACCGCCTGAGACTTGGAGGATTGCTGCTGAGCAGGAAGACGAGGTGCTGTTCGTGCCACAGCAGTTCGCAGCAGTGCTGTATCAGCGGCCTGCCATATTCATCTACCCACCGTCCATGCGCTATCCAGAGTAGACGAATTGAGACTTTTCCGCTACACTTGGGTTGCTTATCCGCCCTCGTAGCTCAGTGGATAGAGCGCTGGCCTCCGGAGCCAGGTGCGTAGGTTCGATTCCTATCGAGGGCATTAGGTCATGAGCGTCAGCCACCCAATCCCAACAATCATCGTCAGAATGGTGATGGGGACGCCGACGCGCAAAAACTCCATGAAGCTGAGCTGGACGCTGCGCATGCGCGCCAGTTCCGCGACGATGAGCGTCGCGGCGCTGCCCAACAACGTGAGGTTGCCTGCCAGCGTGCTGGCCATCGCCAGTGTGAGCCAGGCTTGTTGTGGATTGGCGAAATTGTTCATCTCCGGTCGCAGCAGCAGCACCGCCGGCACATTACTCACGACGTTGCTCAGCACGCCGACGGCCAAGCTGAACGCCGCAACGCCACCCTCTAGGACAGGACGCGCCCATTCAAACAGCGCTGCGCTGAGTCCACTCGTCTCAATTGCTCCGGTGACGACGAACAAACCGCTGAACAAAGCCAGCAGCTCCCAATCGATGGCCAGCAGCTTAGAGGGGCGCAGTTTGCTGATGAGCAGCGCGCCAGCTGCGCTACAGGCCACCGTGACAATGGGCGCCCCTGCCGAGAAAGCCACTAGCATGACCAACACAACCCCCAAGCTGCGCGTAAGCAGCGGATTGTAGGGTCGAGGTGGAGGGAGTTCTACTACTTCCAAAGGTATTTTGAATTCACTACGGTAAGCTAGGCGCAGCACCAACCAGCAGATCGCCAGCCCCATAATAGCGATCGGCCCTAGATAAGCTGCGAAGGTGACGTAAGGAATGCCGCTGCTCTGGCCGATGATGATGTTCTGCGGGTTGCCCGTGATCGTCGCTACGCTGCCTACATTGGTTGCTACAGCTAGGCCGATCAGGTAAGGCATGGGATTGCGCTTCAGACGCAGCGTGGTATCGGTCACCAGCGGCGTGAGCATGAGGCAGATTGTGTCGTTGAGGAAGAAGGCCGAGAGGACGCCAGATGCCCCTATGAGCAAGGCCAGGAGCGCGCCGGGAGTGCGGGCCATGCGCAGTGTGCGATTGGTGACAAAGCGGAAGAAGCCGGCCATGCGCAGATTGACGTTGATGACCATCATCGCCCCCAGCAGCAGCAGTGTGCCAACGTCGATGGCATGGAAAGCCTCTTCTTCGCTCAGCGTGCCTAGAAGCACTAGAAGCGCTGCACCAACGAGGGCGATAGTGGCGCGGTTCATCTTCAGGCCCGGCACTTGTCCGATGGCGAGCGCAGCGTAGATGGTGACGATGAGCAACAGGGAGACGACAGACACGTTGAGCTGTTCCTGGCGTGCGAAGTTTGATCGGACACGGGTAGCTTGTTCAGGCCTGCCTGAGCTTGCGCAGGCTGAAAATGGGCGACAAGCTCCACTGGTACAGCAGCAGCATAGCGACGATTAAACCAATCAGCATAAAGGGCAGGAAGCTTATGCCCGTGAGAGGGATCGTTGCGCCCATCAGCGCAGGCAGAATGCCCGCTCCCAGACTGGCAGCTGCCACCTCTAGGCCGATGGCGTTGGGGGCGTGAACAGGGCCGAGCTGATCCTGAGTCGCGGTAATGAGCAGTGCGAAACAAGGCGAGAGCGCAAAGCCGAAGACCACAACGCCGATCAGATTGGCCTCTGGCATGGGGCGCCAGACTAGCAGACCCAAGCCTGCTAGCGCCAGCAGCAGGCACAAACGAACAACCATGGCAGGTGCGAAGCGCGTGGCAATCGTCCCGAACAGAATCCGTCCCACTGTGAAGCTCAGCCAGTAAGCCGTCACCCAGTTGTTCCCTACAGCGTCGGGAATTTCTTGGGATTGAAAAAAAGGGGCGAGCCAATTCCCCGCTCCGGCTTCTGCGCCGGCGTAGGCCATGAAGATGATGATTGCTATCCAGACCGCGCCCAAGCGCAGCGTCTCGCGGTAGGGTGTGCCACTGTGATGGCCCGTCTCCTGGATGGGAAGCCACAAATGACGAGTTAGGGCGTAAGCCAGCGCCATCAGAGCGAAGCCCAGGGCGACTATGCCGTAAGCCCAGCGCCAAGATACACCTTGTTCGATGACGATGAAATTCACGAGTTGCGGCGCAGCCAGCGCGCCAATGCCAAAGCAAGCATGAAGCCAGTTCATCAGGCGTGCATTGAAGTGCGCAGCGAAGTAGATGTTCATACCCCCATCTAGTAAGCCTGTCCCCAATCCCATGAGTGCGCTCAAGCTAACCATCACCCACCAAGCAGGCGATAGACTAAAGCTCGCCATGCTGGCGGCTGTGAGGGCCATCGCGCTTGCCAGCACCCAGCTCACAGGATAACGCGAGAATACCTGGCCGCTGACGCTACTACCTAAGAAATAGCCAGCGGTGGTTACAATCAGATAAATGCTCAGAGCCTCTAGACTCTGGTTGAAATCGCTGAGGATGTGAGGCGACCATAAGACGCCGATGATCGCGGCGGAGATTCCTAGCCCAACGAAGCTGACGTAGGCGATGGCGACGATGATGTAAGGCGTGCGAGTCATGAGGAGAAAGCCTGTCTTGTAGGGCGGCTAAAGCATTTTGAAGCTTAGTAGACGATGGGCCTGTGGATCAAGGGCTTGCTTTTGCTAAGCGTTCGACGAGAGAGGGGCTTGCCGCCTGGAGGTCATCCTTAACGCAGGAAGGCTTCATGTAGGCCACCGTCCACGCTTAAGATTTGTCCTGTGGTTTTGGAGAAGGCATCTGTGCTGAGTAGGTAGGCAACTTCGGCCTGATCTTCTGGCGTGATGGGCAGGCGAGTGAGCGTGCGTTGGGCGTAGAAGTTGGCCAGCTTGTCGCGCAGGGTGTCCGTATCTTCGCTATCGCTGTAGGGAATGTTGTACTTGGCTAGTGAACTGATGACGCGGTCGCGCGGGAACATGCTGCTGCCATCGACGACAGTGGCTGGCGCCAGACCATTGACGCGCACCAGCGGCGCAAGCTCAATCGCTAATTCGCGGATCATGTGATTGACCGCCGCTTTGCTGGCGTCGTAGGCGATAGAGCCTTTCTTGGAGACGACGGCGTTCACGCTGGTGGTGATGACCAGCGTTCCTCGCAGGCCCTGCGCTTCCCAGATGGGTCTCGTCTCATCGGCCACGATGTAGCTACCCAAGACGTTCACGTCAAAAGTCGTGCGCCATTTCTCGTCACTGATATGCCCCGTCAGGTCAGGGGAGACGAAGATGCCAGCGGTGACGATGACGTTGTCTACGCCACCATAGGCCAGGATGACTTGGCGCAGCATGGCGCGCACGCTCTCGCGGCGGGTAATGTCAGCTTGCAAGCCGATAGCAGGGCCGCAGCCCGAAATGCCCGTGCCAGCGACGCCGATACCCATGCCGTAGACTTTCGTCAACTCATCGGCAGTAGCTTGGGCGGCTTCTGCGCTCAGATCAACGCTGACGACGTGTGCGCCTTCTTTGGCGACGCGGCGCGCGACGGCTTTGCCAATGCCGCTGCCCGCACCCACCACGACGACGACGTTGCGAGCCAATGGAGCGTCGGGTGGCATGCGGCGCAACTTGGCCTCTTCGAGCAACCAATATTCAATGTCGAAGGCTTCTTGGCGTGGCAGAGCGACGTAGTGGCCCACTGCTTCAGCGCCGCGCATGACGGCTACTGCGTTGTTATAGAATTCCGCCGTCACTCGCGACTCGCTTTTGTTCTTGCCGAAGGCGATCATGCCCAGTCCAGGGACGAGGATCACAGTCGGGTTAGGATCGCGCATAGCAGGCGAGTCGTGGCGCTTGCAGGCCTCGTAGTAGGCAGCGTAATCCGCGCGGTAGTTGTCTAGGCCGCTCTGTAGCTTGGCCAACAGCGCGGCGCTATCTTCGCTCTGCGGATTCCAATCCACATACAGCGGCTTGATCTTGGTGCGCAGGAAGTGATCGGGACAGCTCGTCCCCAGCTCGGCTAGACGGGCGGCGTCGTGGCTGTTGACGAAGGTCAGCAGTGCCTCGTCGCTCTGCACGGTGGCGATGAAGCGATTCTGCTGGCTGACCATGCCGCGCAGCTTGGGCAGGATAGCTGTCAGAGTCGTCTCGCGCTCTTCTTCGCTCAGGCTGCGGTACTTCTGTCCGCCGAAGGCTTGCGCTCCTTTGTCGTGAGCTTCTAGGTGACGTGCTGCCTTTTCGATCAGCGACAGGGTCAGCTCGTAGCAAGCTTTGTCGTCGTCGGCCCAGTTGATGAGGCCATGTGCGCCGAGGACAATGCCCTTGACGTTGGGGTTAGCTTCGATAGTGGCGCGCAGCACTAGGCCCAGATCGAAGCCGGGGCGCTGCCAATCGACCCAGACGACTTCATCGCCGTAGATTTCGCGCGTCAACTCTGGCCCACGATCGCAAGCGGCAATGGCGATGACAGCGTTGGGATGGGTGTGATCGACATGCTTGTAGGGAATGTAAGCGTGCAGTGGTGTGTCGATGGAGCTTGCGCGCGGGTTCAGGTTGTAGACGCAGTGGGTGTACATGCCCACCATCTGATCTTCGATGGGCGTCTTGACGCCGCGCACCTCGGCGGCTTCGTAAATACGGCGCAACGACATGAGCTTGTCCATGTAGAGCGAAGCGAACAAGTCACGCTTGGCAGTGCGCAAATCGCCGCCGCTGCCTTTGACGTACATAACTTCAACTTGCTCACCTGTGAGCGGATCGATCTGCATGAGCTTGGCAGAGGTATTGCCACCGCCCGTGTTGGTTATGCGCTGATCGCGGCCCAACAGGTTGGAGCGGTAGACCAGGCGCTCGACGGGGTCAAGCTTGTCGGCGGCAGCGTCGTCCCACAGATAACTGACGTGGCGATAGTCTTGGGGCTGGAACATAATTGGGTGGCCTCATGAGTGTCGCGTGAATAGCCAGGCTGGTTTATTGCATGAGATGGGCGAATGCCCGCTCTAAATCGCGCAGCTCTTGCTCTCCGATGGGTACCATAGGGCCTACAGATAAGGCTTCGATCAGCGAGCGGGCGGTGAATTCAGCGACTTCCAAGCGGTCGAAAGCTTGTAGGACGCTGCTGCCGGTCGTCAGCACGCAGTCGTTTTGGATGAGCAAAACGGGGTGCTGCGGCCCAAGCTGCTCAGCGACAGACTCCAGGTCATGGAACTGTGTGCCGTAGGGCAACTTGGGAACGTCCAGCAGCATGATGTAGCTCTCTGGAATCGTCTTGGTGTCCATGAGCTGCGGCGAGATGGCGTAAGCGGTGGCGTAAGGCGATTGGGCAGTGATGATACATTGAATAGTTGGATGACGCCGATAGATGACTTCGTGCAGGCGCACGGAACGGCTGGGCGTCTTGCCTGCTTCGCGCTGACCCTGACGGATCAGCACAATGTCTTCGTGGCTTAGGCTAGGTCGGTCACGACCCGTCGGCGTAATCAGGAAGCTGTCTACGTCTATGCGCGCCGAGACGACGCCTTCAGTGCTAATCATAAGCTGGCGTCGGCAGGCGCGCTGCACAATATCAGCGATTTGTTCGCGCAGTTCTCGCTCGCGACTACTGTGGCGGATGACTTCGAAAGAAGGCAGCAGGTTGTCTCGGTGGTCAAATTGGGCGATCTGCGCTTCGCTGAGCGTGGTGATTGGCCCAAGCTTCTGGGCGTACATTTGGGTGCGCGCGCAGAAGTCCAGCGTCTCCAGACGCTGGAAGGCCTCCAACAAGCTTCCGCCGACGGTGACGACGCCATGATTCTCTAACAGCACCACGTCGTAGCCTTCGGCGAAGGCAGAGGCGATACGTTGGCCGAGCGCTTCACTGCCAGGCAGAGCATAGGGAGCGTAACCTACTCGTCCGCATATGCGTCGCGCTTGAGGGATGATGTTGGTATCGGGAATTTGGCGGGCAATGCTGAAGGACACCAACGCCGGAGCGTGAGCATGGACGACGGCGCGCACATCGGGGCGATGTGCGTAGATGGCCCGATGGAAAGGCAACTCAGTCGAAGGTCTGTGCAGCCCTTTAGAGCTGCCGTCGGGCCACACCTGCACGATATCGTTGGGCGTCAGCTTGCCCTTGTCGACGCTGCTAGGGGTGATCCACAAGCTACCGTCATCGTCTAGGATGGACAAGTTGCCGCCGGAGAGCGTGGTCATGCCCCCATAGTAGATTCGGCTCATAATCTGGACGAGCTGCTGGCGCGGGTGAGAGAGGTGCATGACCGTGAACTCCAATGACTCAGGCCTGTGTGAGGGCCAAAAAACGTTGGTATTGCGCTTCGTAAAGCTGGCGTTCCTGGGGTTCGTAAACTCCCGTCTGTTCCGTCTGACTGAGGACTGCGCGCGCTTGCTGTACGTCATCCAACTCACCCAGGGCGATGAGCTGCACGATGGCATTGCCCAGCGCTGTGCCTTCCGTCGGGCCAGCCACTACCTGCCTACCAATGGCGTTGGCGGTGAGCTGGTTGAGCAAGGCGTTGCGGCTGCCGCCGCCGACGATGTGCAGTCGTTCTACCTGGCGACCCGTCAGGGCTATCAGCTTATCTAGTACAGCTCGATATTTGAAGGCCAGACTCTCGTAGATGGTGCGGATGATCTGGCCCGCGTCTTCTGGCATAGGCTGGCCCGTCTCGCGGCAGGCATCGCGAATACGCGCGGGCATGTCGCCAGGCTCAAGGAAGCGCGGATCGTTGGGATCGATCAGGCTGCGGAACGGCTCGGCTCGCTCAGCCATAGTCACCAAGTCGTCATAGCTGTAAGTCTGGCCAGCTCTGGCCAAAGTCTCGCGCGACTGCTGCGCTAACCATAGGCCCATCACGTTTTGGAGGAGGCGGTATGTGCCGTAGGCGCCGCCTTCGTTGGTGATGGCGGCAGCAAAAGCTTCGTCGTTGATGATGGGCTGGTCAATCTCCAAGCCAATCAAGCTCCACGTGCCGCTGCTCAGATAGGCGCTGTTCGGATTCGTCAACGGCACGGCCACAACCGCGCTGGCGGTGTCGTGCGAAGCAGTGGCGAAGACGGTCAGCCCGCGATATGCTCCCAGGTGCGTCCCTGGCGGCACAACTTCGGCGAACAGACTCGGATCGATGCCGACGGCTTCCAACGTCTCGTCATCCCAGTTTTGGCGGCGTGGGTTGTAGCACTGCGTCGTCGTGGAGTGAGTGAATTCGTTGACCTGAGCGCCGCTCAGCCAGTAGGTGAACAACGAGGGGATAGTCAAAATGCGCTTGGTTAGGCGCAGCGCAGGATCGTTGTGGGCGCGCAAGCTAGCCAGTTGATAGAGCGTGTTAATGCTCATGAGCTGAATACCTGTGCGCTCAAAGATGGTGCGCGCGTCCACGCGCTCATGCACCCATTCAACCATGCCCTGAGTGCGCTTGTCGCGGTAATGTACGGGGTTGTCGATGAGCTGGCCGCGCTCGTCTAGCATGGCGAAATCCACCCCCCAAGTAGAGATGGCGACGCTCTCGGCTGGGCCGAGCGCCAGAGCGCGGTCAATCCCCGCTTGAATATCGCGCCATAGACGCAAGGCATTCCAGTAGAGCGTGTCGTGCGCTTCGATGGGCTGGTTGCGGAAGCGGTGGACTTCTTCCAGGCTGAAGTGCTGGCCATCGAAGCTCACGCGCATGACTCGACCGCTCTCTGCTCCTAGATCAACGGCGATGACAGCTCGCATCCTCATCCCTCCCTCCCTCTCGTCTGCTCAGCGCTGAACAGCTTGCGCCGATAAATCTCATCAGGGCGGCGGCAAATGTGCAGCACGTCAGCTTCGCTCATGAAGACTGGCCCGCCAGCGGCCAACGCGCCCCAGAGAATCTCAGCGCCTTTGACAGCCATATCGCTGATGTTGAGAGCGTCGGCAGGCGTCTGGGCTAGGGCGATCAGGCCATGATTGGCCAACAGGATGACCTTAGGCGCTTCGCCGTAAGTCTCCATGTAGGCGCGGGTGCGACGACGTATCTCCAGGGCCAGGGGCAGGCCTGGATCGACATATGGGACGAAGACCGATTCTGGCCCGCAGACGACGGCTTCGTCTGGGCAGGTGCGGTGCTTGGCGAAGCTCTCGGCGTGGACGCTGCACAGCAGACGGTTGACGGGTATGGGATGAGTGTGAGCAATACACTGGACGCTGCAATCCCACAGCAGCATGGCATGGAAGCTCGTCTCTACTGAGGGATATGACGTGCCACCGTCGATGCGGGCTGCGCGCATAATCTCGCGCTCTTCGTCTAGGCCCGATGGTGGGTTGTCAAACATCTCTAGGATGGGTGCGAAGCGAATGCGCGCGAAGCCCTCTGGGCCGATAGTGGCCAATTGATGGCCACTGGCTTTCACCCAAAAGCTGTCGTCATCGGCGCGCAGCGAGGTGTTGCCCTCGCCGATGATGGCGTAGCGCCTGTCGGGCTGGGCCAGCGCTCTAGAGAGCTGGACGAGAGAGTCAGGGGCGTCCATGCCTCAGCCCACCTTGACATCGCCGCACAAATGGACGTGCAGACCCATGGCCTGGAACATCGAGGCTTTGGCAGCGAGGGCTTTGTCGGCGTCTTCAGCGCTGGGAGCATAGGCCACGTTGAGATGATTAGCCTTGTGACGAGCCATCATCTGGTCGCGGGTGATGCCGTGTAGGACAGCGTGCATGATAGGCCATTGAGGAGTCGTAATCTGCCAGCGACGTTCGGTCTCTTCGTGGGGCAAGCTGACGACGGTCGCGCGTCCCAAGTCGACGTGCAGCGCACCACCCATGACGAAGACGCGGCTCCAGACGATCTCGCCAGGCTTGCTGATCCCTTTGAGCGTGCCGCCACCCAAGCGAAAGTACATAGGAGGTTGACGCTCGCTGGAAGCGCCGCTGTAACCGCCGATGAAGTGCGAAGCCGGCGCTGCGCCGCTGATGAGGAAGACCCAAACGTAATCGTCGACGCCATCGCCCTTGTAGTGTTCGCCATAGCGCAGGTCGTGCAGGGTGGTGGCGGGATCAAAGCCCATTGCGCGCCAAACACGGTTGGTGACCAAAGCATCTAGGCCAGCGCATTCATCAACTTCATTGAAGTGAGGCAAAGCTTGGCCTGGGTAGAGTTCCTGGCCGTTGCCGCTGTAGACTGGAGGGCGTTCGACGTTGTTGAGCAAGCCTTCAACCAAATCAGAAGCGGGAGCCATATCTTTGAGGCCTTGCTGGTACTGGATGCCGATGGCGTCACAGCCAAATTCAGCGGCAATGCGCACGGCAGCGATGTACATCTTACACTGCTCTAGAATTTGCCTGTCGGTGAGTTCTGTGGCTTCGTCTGTGCCAGTGACGAATTTCATACCACGCGCGTCCAGCCAATCGCGCACAGCCTGAGCTTCGTCGTCGCTGACTTGACGCATGGCAGCCACCAGAGCCGACTGGCTGAGGCGCTCTTTGTAGATACCAGCAGGATTGAGCATTTCGTCGTCTATGATGGCGTTGTACATGCCCATGCATCCCTCATCGAAGACGCCTAAGATGGCCTTCTCATGGCGCAGCTGGCGGGCTAGTGCTTCGCCTAAGGCGCGTTCTTCAGAACCAGCCTCGGCCGCCACGAAGTCGCGAACGTGGCTGGTGTCGTGGATGATCTTGCCTTCACGAATCCACTGGCGAATGCCGTTTAGGAAGTACTCGTCAGCGAAGTCCTCGCTCCATAGGGTGCTGTACTGCACGCCCATCTTGGTCAGCGAGCCGTTCAGGTTGAGCATACCAACTAAGCCAGGCCATTGACCGCTCCAATTAGCCAGCGTGAGGATAGGGCCTTGATGATCGCGCAGGCCGTGCAGGATGTGATGGCTGTACTGCCAGACCGACTCAGCCACGATCAGGCGCGCTGTCTTGGGAATGGATTTGAACACGTCCATGCCCATGCGCTGATTCCAGATGAAGCCGTGCTTGAGGGCGGGATCGTAGGCGTGGCCGCGCTTCACGGTGATCCCTTCTCTGGCGAAAGCGGCGATGACCTGCTGCTCCATCGCCTCCTGAGTGGCCCAACAGACTTGGTTGGCCGAGAGGCGTAGGTCGCCATTGGCGATCAGGATGGCCTCGTCATCAGCGATAGCAGTGGGTTCATTCACTTCAGGCAAAACATAAGCGCACATCTCAAACCTCTCTATTGGTTGCTTGGATCGTTCAAAATGATCATTAGTAACGACTGAGCCAGCAACGCTGACTTGTGTCCAAAGGCACAGACGCTGTATACGTCTTGAGACTATGTTACCCGTACCACAATCACTATAACTCTGCGAGCCTGTCTTGTCAAAGGATGTTTTGTCATGTTTGAAATGCATTTCTGTCTGAGCAGTTTCTTGACAAGTTGATTAAGCCGTGCTAATCTCCAATCAGATGTTACCCGTACCATAAACAAAAGCTCAAAAAATAAGGCGCTCGGCCAAACTCCAACTCATCTTATTTAGGCCGAGATTGTCGCCTAGAGGACTTCATGAACAGCGACCTTTTGGTGTTGATGCAGGATGTAAACAAGTCCTTCCCTGGCGTGCAGGCTCTCTCACAGTGTCATTTCGACCTAAAAGCGGGAGAAGTCCATGCCCTGGTGGGTGAAAATGGCGCGGGTAAATCAACGCTGATGAAAATTCTCAGCGGCGTCTACGTCAAAGACAGCGGTCACATCTACGTCAAAGGCGGAGAAGTTCACATTCACAACCCGCGCATGGCCCAAGAGCTGGGCATTGCCATGATCCACCAGGAACTCAACCTGATGCCGCACCTGAGCGTGGCGCAAAACATCTTCATCGGGCGTGAGCCGCGCGGTGCGCTGCCTTTCCTCGTAGACGAGAAACGCATGAACCAAGAGGCGCAGGCCCTGCTGGATTCGTTGCACTTAGCGATTGACCCGCGCACGCGCGTTCGCGATTTGACAGTGGCACGTCAGCAAATGGTGGAGATTGCCAAAGCACTGTCTTATCACTCACAAGTCCTCATCATGGATGAACCGACTGCCTCGCTGACTAAAGCGGAAATAGAGGAGTTGTTCTCTATGATTCGACGTCTGCGCGAGCAAGGCGTGGGCATTGTCTACATCAGCCACCGCATGGAAGAACTCAAGCAAATCTCGGATCGGATCACAGTCATGCGCGACGGCATGTACATCGACACCTTAGACACAGCCGCCTGCACAATCGACCAGATCATCAGTCTGATGGTGGGTCGTACCATCTACGAGTCCAAGCCTGAAATTCCCCAAGACTCTCAGCGCGAAGTGGCTTTGGAAGTGCGCAACCTGAATCGTGGACGTGTGTTGCGCGATGTTAACTTCAAGTTGTACAAAGGTGAGATTTTGGGCTTTGCCGGTCTGGTCGGGGCTGGTCGTACTGAAGTTGCACGCGCCATTGTAGGCGCCGATAAGGTGGACTCGATGGAGCTGTTCGTCAAGGGACAGCGCGTCTCCGTCCACACCCCAAGCGATGCTGTGCGGCACGGCATCGGCTATCTCTCGGAAGATCGCAAGCGCTATGGCTTGGTGACGGGGATGACAGTGTCGGCTAATGTGGCGATGGCCTCCATGCGTGATTTTCTCCAGGCTTGGTTCGTCTTGGACGACGCCAAAACAGCCCGCGTGGCTCAGGAGTACGTCGAAAAACTAACTATCCGCACGCCTTCTGTCAACCAACGTGTGAAGCACCTCAGTGGTGGCAACCAGCAAAAAGTAGTCATCGCCAAATGGCTGACGGCAGACACTGATGTCCTCATCTTTGATGAGCCGACGCGCGGCATTGACGTAGGCGCTAAGAGCGAGATCTACAAGCTGCTCAATGAATTGGCCCACGCGGGCAAGGCCATCATCATGATCTCTTCAGAGCTACCGGAAATTCTGCGTATGAGTCATCGCATCGTGGTCATGTGTGAGGGTCGGATTACGGGTGAACTGAGCGCGGCAGAAGCCGATCAAGAATCGATCATGCGCTTGGCCACCCGTCGTGACGAGATGGTTATTCACTAAAAAGTCCCTGATTGTTTGTTGAAAAGGTTTGTTGTCAATGACAGCTCAAGTTCTGGAATCGCCTCAAGGGAAGAGCAAGATCAAGATCGAGAACGTGCTATATTCGCCAGCGCTGCAGCGTGTGCTGGCCTTCGCGGCGCTGATCGTCCTGATCGTCGTCTTTTCCATCGCCTCTCCGAATTTCTTGCAGTTCCGCAACATCACTGGCATTCTTTTGGCGACGGCAGTCAACGGCATTCTAGCTCTTGGGGTGACCTTCGTCATCATTACAGCGGGCATTGACCTGTCAATAGGCACAGTGATGACCTTCTCGGCAGTTATGACCGGTGTCTTCATCACCCGCTGGGGTTTCGATCCGCTGTTGGGCGTCTTGTGCGGCATCCTGTCCGGATCATTCGCGGGTATGATTAACGGCATTGTCATCGCCAAGATGAAAGTGCCACCCTTCGTGGCGACGCTGGGCATGATGTATATGGCTAAGGGCCTAGCCCTCATCATTGCAGAGCTGCGCCCCATTTACTTCAACGATGTTCCAGGTTTCTCTACTATTGCGACTGGTTCGGTCGTGGGTTCAATCCTGCCCGACTTCAACATACCAAACGCGGTGATGATTATGTTCATCGCGGCCATCGTGGGCAGCTTCATCCTCTTCAAGACCATCTTGGGTCGTTACACCTTTGCGCTGGGCAGTAACGAAGAAGCGACGCGCCTCTCCGGCGTCAATGTAGACTTATGGAAGATTGCAGTCTACACCTTGTCGGGGACGTTCGCGGGCCTGGCCGGCGTGGTCATTGCAGCGCGCCTCAATTCGGCACAACCCGCCCTGGGGCAGGGCTATGAGCTGGACGCCATCGCAGCGGTGGTTATCGGCGGCACATCGCTCAGTGGTGGCGAAGGCTCTATCTTAGGGACGATCATCGGCGCATTCGTGATCAGCGTCCTCACCAATGGACTGCGTATCTTGTCTGTGCCGCAGGAGTGGCAGATCGTCGTGACGGGGGTGATTATCATCGTCGCCGTCTACTTCGACATGGTGCGCCGTCGCCGTTCTCGTTGACTTTGGTTAATTGCGTGCTTGCGGAGCAAGTGCGCTTTAACGCTCACGTATCGTTGAACTATACCACAGGAGTCCGTTATGTTGTCCAAGAAACACTTCTTGTCCCTGTTGGCCGTTGGCGCTCTGAGCATGAGCTTCGTCATCGCTCAAGAAGCCACCCCCGAAGCCACTCCAGAGGCTGAGGAAGCTCCCTACTGCACGCCAGACATTGCCGAGGAAATGCGCGCCAAGAACATTTACATCCCCATCGTCTCTAAAGGCTTCCAGCACCAGTTCTGGCAAGCTGTCAAGCTTGGTGCGGAACGCGCAGCTGAGGACTGCGGCGTGACCATCACCTTTGAAGGCCCAGAGAGCGAGTCACAGGTCGACAAGCAGCTTGAAATGCTCCAGACGGCCCTAGATCGTAAACCGGCTGCCCTGGTCTTCGCCGCCCTAGATAGCAAGGCTGCCATTCCGCTGCTGGAGCAGGCCGCCGAGGACGGCATTCCGATCATCGGCTTCGACAGCGGCGTAGACAGCGACATCCTGTTGGCCACTGCCGCCACCGACAACATCGCCGCTGCTGCTCTGGCTGCTGACATGATGGCTGAGCTGATTGGCTTCGAGGGCAAGGTTGCGGTCATCGCTCACGATCAGACGAGCCGCACGGGCATCGACCGCGTGGATGGCTTCGTCAATCGTATCAAAGAAGCTTATCCGAATATCGAAGTGGTAGACGTACAATATGGCGGCGGCGATCACTTGAAGTCCACTGACCTGGCCCGCAGCATTATCCTAGCCCACCCCGACCTCAAGGGCTTCTTTGGTGCGAACGAGGGTTCGGCGATTGGTGTGCTGAACGCCGTCATCGAGCTGGATATGGCTGATGAGCTGGTCGTCATCGGCTACGATAGCGGTCGCCAGCAAGTGCAGGCCATCGCCGAGGGTATCATGGAAGGCGCTATCACCCAGAACCCGATTGGTATCGGCTACAAGGCTGTCGAAGCGGCTGTCAAGGCCTTGCGCGGCGAAGAACTTGAGCCGAACATCGACACAGGTTTCTTCTACTACGATGCTAGCAACTATACAGACGAAGAAATCGCCGCGGTGCTGTACGACTGAAGCAAAACAAACTTAATATGTAGATTGCAAGGGGCATGACAACCATGCCCCTTGTGTTAAAATAAGATTGACAGTTTGTTCACCTGATCGCACCTCAGGCCGTACCATGTCGAATAAGCTTGCGAAGGGGCGGGCAACGATCCGTGATGTGGCCAAGCTGGCCCAGGTCTCCCCGATCACCGTCTCTCGCGTCGTCAACAATCAGGGTTATGTCAGCCCACAAACGCGCGAGCGTGTAGAGCGCGCCGTTGCCCAGCTCCATTACATCCCCAACGGCCTGTCGCAAAGCCTGCGCTACCAAAAGACGCACATGATTACCCTGATCGTCTCTGACGTGGCTAATCCTTTTTGGACGACGATCACGCGCGGAGTGGAGGACGTGTGCCGCCGTCACGGCCTCAGCGTCATCCTGTGCAACACCGACGAAGATAGCCTGAAGTTAGAAAACTACGTTCGTCTCTTGTTGCAGCGCCAGGTGGATGGTTTCATCATCTCGCCCACCAGCCAGGACGCCTCGGTCGTACGTATGATCGAAGATAGCCATATCCCGGTAGTGCTAGTGGATCGTGTTCTGGAAGATGTGCCTTCGCCGTCCGTCTACAGCGACAACGAAGCAGGGGCGTATGCCCTCACGCGCCACCTGATTGAACTGGGGCATGAAGCCATCGTGATGGTGAGCGGTGGTATGGCGCAGTCCACTAGCGTGCAGCGCATTCGCGGCTATCATCAAGCGATGGCAGAAGCTGGACTGAGCGAACAGGTCATCCCGACCAGCTACACACAACAGAGCGGCTACGACACAGTTATGCACCTGTTCCGTGTAGCTCGCCCTCATCCAACAGCTCTGGTGGCGGGCAACAACTTTATCGCCTTCGGGGCGCTCACAGCGCTAGAAGAACTAGGCCTGAGCGTGCCGAACGACATTTCGCTGGTGGCTTTTGATGATACTCAGTTCCAGATTTTCCCCAAGCCCTTTCTGACAACAGCTGCCCAAAACCCTTATCAATTGGGCCAGGAAGCGGCAACTCTGCTGGTGCGGCGGCTTCAAGGCGAAGACCTCGCTCCGCTGCACGACATCATCTTGCCTATAGAACTGATCGTTCGACGTTCGACAGCGCAGCCTAGGTGCTGAGGACGAGCGGGGCAGCCTTCGGGCTGCCCCGCTCGCCAGGCGATGACTATGACCTAGAAGTCAAAGTCACCGATGTTATCGATGGTGAAGACGAAGGGCGGGCCGAGCAGGATTTCGCTGCCGTTGACGACCTGGAGCGTGCCGAGCTTGCCAGCCTCTACGCTGGTGCTATCCGGCGTCAGCGCGCCATCGACTAGGGCGCGCATGACGTAGACGGCAGCATAGCCCAGGTCGACTGGATTCCACAAGACGACCGACTTCACGCAGCCATTCTCCACGAAGGGGCGCATTTGGTTGGGGGTGCTGAGGCCGACGACGGAGACGGCTTCTTCGGCACTAGGAGCAGCGTTCTCGGTGGCGTCAGTAGGGCATAAGCCAGCCTGAGCGACGGCATCGGCTGCGCCAGGGAAGGCCACGCTGGACATGCCGAGGACGCCGTCCAGTTCATCGCCGTAGCTATTGATGAGGGCCTGGGTTTGGCGGAAGGCTAGGTTCTGGTCTTCTTGCGATTCGACGGTCTCCAACCATACCAGGTTGGGGTAGCACTTGGTGGCATAAGCCTGCATCTCGGCGATCCAGCGGCTCTGGTTGGGGGCAGTGAAGCTGCTGGTGACGATGGCGAAGCGGCCCTCTTCACCAATCTCCGCAACCAGGCTGTCGATCATGGCCTTCGCAATGCCGTTGAACTCGGCCTGATTGACGAACCACTCACGAGCGTCGGGTTCGCTGTTGGCGTCGTAGCCGACCACGCGCACGCCGCTCTCCAGGGCGCGGCGCAGCACCGGCGAGATACCCACAGGGTCATTGGCGGCGAACAGAATGCCGTCCACGCCTTGGGCTAGGTAGTTCTCGATGAATTGTACCTGCTGTACCACATCACCCTGAGTTGGGCCGTCGGTAGTTACAGTGACATTGCCCAGCTCAGCAGCGGCTTCCTGCATACCAGCGCTGGTGGCGTTGAAGTAACCAATGCCGATCAATTTCGGCACGTCAACCAGGACGATGGGCTTACCCGCCAAATCTGGAGGATTGACTGCCACACCGCCGTTGTAGGGGATGGGTTCAGCGGCAGGAGCTTCTTCAGTGGCGGCGACATCTTCTTCGCCAGGGCAAGCCAGGGGGTTGGTGGGCAAATTGTCAGCGCCAACCCAGCGAGTTTCCTGGGCGCTCAGCGGAGCGATCAGCAGCATGGTGGCGAGAGCAGCAAAGCCGAAAGTCTTGATTCGCATAGCGGTTTCTCTCCTAGTGATGCTCAAATCGTAACAAGGGTGAATTAAGGGTTCGGGTCTAAGAAGGCTTCAAACGCTGATAGACACTCCTTTCTGACGGGCTACAATTCATCCTCTAGAACTAAGACGCCGCTGGATGAAGCTATTGAGCAAGACGGACAGGATCAAAATTGTCCCGATAGCGACAATCGTCGCGTCGCCCTTCATGCCGGCCAGCGACAGCCCGTTTCTCAAAATTTGGATCAGTACCACCCCCAGCACTGTGCCGAAGATGCTGCCGGAGCCGCCGAAAATACTCGTCCCACCCAGGACGACAGCGGCGATGACGTTCAGCTCCAGGCCAGAACCCATATCCGAACGAGTAGTGCTGATGCGCGCCGTGAAAATCCACGCCGCCAGCCCAGCCATGAAGCCACTGAGGGTGTATATGGTCAGCTTGGCCCAAGCCACTGGAACGCCGGCGAAGCGCGCTCCAACTTCGTTGTTGCCTATGGCGTAAATCCAGCGGCCGAAGACAGTGCGCGACAGCACTACGCCGAAGAAGACGGCGGCGATGATGAAAATCCACAATTGGTTGGGCAGGCCCAATGTGTTGCCTGCGCCAATCTCGAAGAACCAGGACGGGAAGCCGCTGGCCGAGCGCGCTTCGCTGATCCCCAGGGCCAGGCCGCGATAGAGGGCCAGCGTAGCCAGCGTCATGATGAGAGGCGGCACGCCGATCCAGACGATGAACGCGCCGTTGATGAAGCCAGCGACGGTGGCGACCACAATGCCCAAGATAATCGCCAGCTCCAAAGGCCAGCCTCCATCTTGCCAGACGAAGCCTAGCACGATAGCGCTTAGGCCGAAGATAGAACCTACCGACAGATCAATGCCGCCAGTGATGATGATGTAGGTCATTGGTAGGGCGATCAGGGCGACTTCGATCATCAGGCGAGCCTGGCTGAGCAAGTTGTTGACCGTCAGGAAGCGGTCAGTTTGCAGGCTGATGAGCAGCACAGCTAAGATGGTGATGATGAACAGAATGCCTTCCTGGCTGGTGAAGGCGTTGCGCAGGCGCGTTTGCCAGGTCATAGGCTTCAGTCTCCTCGCGCCATCTGCCGACGGCGGAACAAATCAAACAAGACAGTGATGAGGATGAGCGCGCCCTGGATTGTCTGAATCCAGTAGGGGGAGACGCGAGCGAAGGTCAGGGCTGAGCCAATGCTGACTACGAACAGCGCAGCCAGCGTCGAGCCAAGGATCGTTCCTGTGCCTCCCAGAATGCTGACGCCACCGACGACGGCGGCGGTGATGATTTGCAGCTCGATGCCAGCTGGCACGGTAGATTGAATGGCGTTGAACTTGGTAGCGAATAGCAGGCTGGCAATCGCCACCATAAAACCATTGATGATGAAGACGCGCAGCACCACGCTTTGTTCGTTAATGCCTGACAAGCGCGCTGCTTCGGCGTTGCCACCGACGGCGTAAATGGAACGTCCTAGCCCGCTGTAACGCATCCAGAGCGTGCCGATCAGCGAAGCAACAATCATGACGTAGACGGGGACAGGGATATCGAATAGGCGCTGCTGAGCCAGAGCGTAGTCGCGG
This sequence comes from Anaerolineae bacterium, assembly GCA_025055175.1. Lineage (GTDB taxonomy): Bacteria > Chloroflexota > Anaerolineae > Aggregatilineales > Phototrophicaceae > JAVQVU01. Next base: position 161,655 of record JANWYT010000002.1, read on the forward strand.
GGCAGGTTGTAAATCCATTCGCCACCGGTGGCGATGATGAGGCCGCCCTGTAAAATGCTCATCATGCCTAGGGTGACGACGATGGCCGGTATACGCATGTAGGCCACCAGAAAGCCGATAAACGCGCCAACTAGAGGGCCGATGAACAGCGGCACAACCCAAGCTAGCCACAGCGGATAGCCCCCCGCTTCTGCGCCGACGGCCAACCTGCCGCTGATAGTCGCTAGCACCCCGATCAGCGAACCAACGCTGATGTCGATGTTGCCGCTGATGATGACCATGCTCATGCCGACAGCAGCGACGGCGAAGATAGCTGTGTTGGTGAGGATGTCCAATACATTGCGCTGAGCCAGAAAGCGTGGGTTGATGTTGTTCACGACGAGCGCTAGGGTGATGATTGCCACGACAAGGACGAGTTCCTGATTGATAAAGCGCCGCCAGGCGGCTTTTGCGCGCGGTGCAGTCCTGAGCTTGGCTTTGTCCATGACGTTCAGGCCTTCTCTGGGATAGGTTGGCGGTAGACTTCACCCATCATCGCTGCACCGACTCGCTCTTGAGTGGCTTCGGCGCGGCTGAATTCGGCCACAATTCGCCCTTCGCGCATGACCAGCACACGGTCGCTCATGCCGAGAATCTCTGGCAATTCGCTAGAGATCATCAGGATGGCCATGCCTTCGCTAGCCAATTGGCTGATAAGGCGGTGAATCTCGCTCTTGGCGCCCACGTCAACGCCGCGCGTTGGCTCATCCATGATGAGCAGCTTGGGCTTGCTAGCCAGCCATTTGCTGACGACGATCTTCTGCTGGTTGCCGCCGCTGAGCTTGTTGACCACCTGCTCAATACTGGGGGTGCGTATGCTCAGCTCTCTCACAAACCTGTCTGCTAGGTCTCTTTCAGCTTGGTGATTGATGAAGCCGCTGCGTGCAATGCTGCGCAGGATGGCCAGCGACGTGTTTTCACGGACTTTCATCTGCTTGATGAGGCCTTGATTGCCGCGATCCTCCGGCACATAAGCAATGCCCAGACGCATAGCCTGGCTGGGATTCTTGATCTGCACGCGCTGACCGTCGAGCCAGATTTCGCCTTCCTGGGCGGTCGTGATCCCGAATAGGACGTGAGCGAGTTCTGTGCGGCCCGATCCCACCAGACCAGCCAAGCCGACAATCTCGCCGGCCCTGACCTCCAGCGAGACGCCGCGTGGCAGGGGATGGCGGGCCACGCCGCGCACACGTAGCACCGTCGCGCCGAGCTGCGAGGGCAGTTTAGGGAACAGATCATCGATCTCACGACCTACCATCATCTGGATGAGATCGCTTTCATGAGTATCGCGGACGGCTTTCGTAGCGACATGCTGACCATCGCGCAGCACCGTGACGCGGTCAGCTAGCATGAAAATTTCCTCCAGGCGGTGGCTGATGTAGATAATGCTCACGCCTCGCTGTTTGAGCAGTCTCACAATGTTGAACAGGCGCTCTACATCAGCTTCTGTGAGAGCGGCAGTGGGTTCATCCATGATGAGGATACGAGCATTGTGCGAGAGCGCTTTGGCAATCTCTACGCGCTGACGTTTGCCAACGCTCATCGCTCCAACTTTGGAGTCGACATCCATGTCGTAAATTTCTAGGGAAGCGAGTAGCTCCTGAGCGCGCTGGCGCATGGCTCGCCAGTCGATCAGGCCGTAGCGGCTGCGCGGCGCGTGGCCCATGAAGATGTTCTCGGCGACGGTCAGCTCTGGGTAGAGGATGAGTTCCTGGAAAATAGTCGCCACGCCAGCGCGCTGAGCCTCGCGCGGGTTGTGGAAGGCGTAGGGCTGGCCGTCAATCAGCATTTGGCCTTGATCGGCTTGATAAACGCCGCTGATGATCTTAATGAGCGTACTCTTGCCTGCGCCGTTCTCGCCTAGCAGAGCGTGGACTTCGCCCAGTTCCAGGCTGAAATCGACGCCAGAGAGGGCTTGCACGCCTGGGAAGCTCTTGCTGATTCCATGCAGCTCAAGAATTGGGGGCATAAGAATTCCTCCCGACGAACGGCTGAAAACGCTCATAGGCGGCCTGCCAGGCTTCGGTGTGATGAGGCGCATAAGCGCGCAATTCTTCGTCTTTGGCCAAGACGGAACGGGCTTGAGCGACATCGTGTAGCACACCCAGGCTGATGAGTTGGACGATGGCGTTGCCCAGCGCCGTCGCTTCGACAGGGCCAGCGATGACAGGACAACCCGTAGCGTCGGCGGTCATCTGGCACAGCAGGGCATTGCGCGCGCCGCCACCAATGATGTGAATCTGCTCAATTGGGCGGCCCGCCAGGCGGCGCAACTGATCGATGACATAGCGGTACTTGAGGGCCAAGCTTTCGTAAACAATACGCATGATCTGGCCCACGCTCTGTGGCTCAGGTTGTTCGGTCTCGCGACAAAAGGCACGAATGCGAGCGGGCATATCGCCAGGCGGTAAGAAGCGTATGTCGTCCGGCTCAATAAGAGCCATGAAAGGTGTAGCAGCTTCAGCAGCTTGGGCCAGCGCTTCGTAATTGAAAGACTGGCCTTCAGCTTGCCAAGCAGTGCGGCACTGCTGGGCCAACCACAGGCCCATGACATTCTTGAGCAGGCGGAATGTGCCGTCGTAGCCGCCTTCGCTGGTGACGTTGGCTTGGTAGGCCTCGTCTGTGATGACAGGCGCGTCGGTCTCCATGCCCACCAGACTCCACGTGCCGCTGCTGATGTAGGCGACGTTAGGATGGGTTGACGGGATGGCCACTACAGCGCTGGCAGTATCGTGAGCGCAGGGAGTGATGACGGGCAGGCCTTCGTAGTCCCCCAAGCGCGTGCCAGGCTGGACGATAGGCGGGAAAGCGTGAGTTGGCAAACCCAGAGCTTGGATCGTCTCCTCGTCCCAGGCTTTGGTGCGTGGGTTGTAACATTGTGTCGTGGTGGCGATGGTGAACTCGCTGACGCGCTGACCACTGAGCCAGTAATGGAACAAGTCTGCTATGCAAAAAGCCGTGCCAACCCGATCCAATAGTGGGCTACCGCTGCGGCGCATGTGAGCCAGTTGGTAGAGGCCGTTCAGCACGATGAACTGTATGCCAGTGCGCTCAAACACAGTGCGGCGCGGCACGCGCTCAAAGACCCATTCCATAGCGCCATGTTTGCCGCTGTCGCGGTAGTGGACGGGGTTGGCGAGGAGGTTGCCTTGCTCATCCAGCAAAGCGAAGTCGACGCCCCAGGTGTCCACGCCGACGCTCAGCGAGTCGTCGCGCAGCTTATGGATGCCTTCCTGGATGTCGTGCCACAAGCGCAGCACATCCCAGTAGAGCGTGCCGCGCGCGCTTACGGCCACATTGGAGAAGCGATGGGTGTCGAGCGCAACTAGGCGCTGGCCATCGTAGGCCACTTGCAAGGCGCGTCCGCTCTCCGCTCCCAGATCGATGGCGATCACTTGGGGCATCATGCTGGACAACCTTCGTGAGTTGTGGTTGCGCTGAAGCGATGATCGTTTCTCATCAAAATATCCATCAACAAAAGAAAACGAAACTGTTTTGTTTTCAGTTTCTTGCACTTGGCAACATTCTAACGCGCATAGGGCATTTCGTCAACATTGTGACCGCTTTCACACAGCAGTTGATCTTTGACGTCAGGAAGCTCATAAATCCTGTAGACGGACGACTTGCACGTTCACGCCCTGGGCGCGGAAGTGATCGACCATCGCTGTCGGTGCGCTGTTATCGGTGATGATGGTGCTTACTTGGAGTGGCTGGATGTACGTGTAGGGTGCAACTTCGCCCCATTTGCTGCCATCGGCCAGAATCGTCGTCGCCACACAACGCGCGATCATGGCCTGCTTGACTGCTACTTCGTCTGCGCCAACGTCGGTGATGCCGTTGGCCCAGGTGATCCCGTGTGCGCCGAAGAAGCCCATGTTGAGGTTGATCGAAGGTAGACTCTCAGGATTATCCACAGTGCTGATGGAGTCGCGGCGCAGGCGGCCACCAGCGATGAGTACCTGAATCTGGGGGCTGTCTAGAAAACTTTGGGCAATCATCAGGCTGTTGGTGACGACGGTGAGCTGACTGAGCGTCTTGAGGTGCTTGACTAGGGCGTAACAAGAGGTGCTGCCGTCAAGGGCAATGCTCCAGCCTTCACGGATGGTAGCGAAGGCGGCGCGGGCAATCGCCTCTTTTTCGGCGACTTGTCGACGCTGGCGCACATGGAACGACAATTCTGCGCTGCGACCCTCTTCACGCCGAATTGCGCCACCATACGTGCGATCCAGCAACCCCATCTCTTCTAGGGCGCGCAAATCTTGGCGGATGGTGACAGTACTCACTCCAAGTTGCTCGCTCAGGTCTTTGACCGCGACTCGTCCAATACGCTCTAATTGGTCTAAAATACGCTGGCGGCGTTCTTCCACAAACAAACTATCGCTCATAATTGACAGTCCCTGAGGTGCAGGTTACACTGACATGAAACGAAAGCAAAAGAAAGCTCGCTTCTTATTGTACAAGGAAAAGTCATGCGCTACGAAACTTTAGCCGAGGATTTAACAAAGCAAGGCCTGGACGTGGAAGCGATCAAGGCCCAACTACGCCATCAGCACATCGAAACGCCATCCTGGGGCTATGGCAACAGCGGTACACGCTTCAAGGTCTTCCCCTGGCCCGGCGCAGCCCGCAACATCCACGAGAAGCTGGCTGACGCAGGCTATGTCCATCGCTTGACGGGCATTGCCCCCAGCGTGGCCATCCACATCCCCTGGGATAAGACCGATGACTGGGAGGGGCTAGCCCAATACGCGGCTGAGCATGGAGTCAAGATTGGCGCTGTCAATCCCAACCTGTTCCAGGATGAGAAGTACAAGCTGGGCAGCATTGCTCATCCGTCGCCTCAGGTGCGAGAAGAAGCCCTGGCCCATATGATCGAATGCTGCCAGATCATGGCTAAGACAGGCAGCGGCCTGCTGAGCTTATGGTTCGCCGACGGCACGAATTATGCCGGCCAAGACGACATCCGCGCGCGCAAACATCGCATAGAAGAGACGCTCAAAGAGACTTACAAGCACCTGCCCGATGGTGCGCGCATGTTGATTGAGTACAAGTTCTTTGAGCCAGCCTTCTACCACACCGACCTGGCAGATTGGGGCATGGCTTATGCCACGGCGCTCAAGGTGGGCGAGCGCGCCCAGGTGCTGGTGGATACAGGCCACCATGCTCAGGGGACGAACATCGCGCATATCGTAGCCTTTCTGCTAGACGAAGGTCGTCTGGGTGGCTTTCACTTCAACGCGCGCAAGTACGCCGATGATGATTTGATCGTCGGCACGATCAATCCTTTTGAGTTGTTCGAGATTTACCATGAGCTGGTGGGCGCAGGCGAGCGCGCCTCTCAGGTGGCCTACATGATCGACCAAAGCCACAACATCGAACCCAAGCTGGAGGCCATGCTGCTGAGCGTGTTGAATTGTCAGACGGCTTATGCCAAAGCGCTGATCGTCAACCGCGCACAGCTGCGCGAACAGCAGCTCAATGGCGATGTGTTGGGCGCGTACCGTACTTTGCAAGCCGCTTACGAGACTGATGTTCGCCCGCTGCTAGCTCAGGTGCGCCGCGAGATGGGCGTGCCAGAAGACCCCATCGCGGCCTATCGCGCCGATGATTACGCGCGGCGCGTGGCCGAGGAACGCGGCAGCGCCGCGGCCAGCAGCAGTGGTTTTCCTGGTTGAGGACGCACAGGCCGAAGTGACTTTTCAGCCTGCCTTTGTGAGAGCTTATCCTGCGAGGCGACTCGTTACATTCAGAGGCGAAGCATGACGACGACAATTGATAAAGCACGAGCAGACATCGTGCGCTTTGGTGCGTTGCTCTTCGAACGCCACCTGACGGACGCAGCAGGCGGCAACATCAGCGTGCGCGTAGGCGACAAGATTTGCATTTCACCTCGTTACAGTGGACAAAAGCGTCAGTGGCAACTTCAGCCTGAAGACGTGCTGCTGCTGGACGAAGACGGCAACATCTTGGAGGGCGAGGGACAAATCTCGCGCGAGTCGCAAGTTCATCTCAAGCTGCACAGGCACTTCAAGGAGTACGGGACAGCGGTCATCCACTGCCATGCGCGCAATGTCTTGGTGTTTGCGGCTGCCAACAAATCTATGCCTCCCATCTTGGAAGCTAACCTGAAGTTCGGCGAGATTCCCATCGTAGCCTATGCGCCAGCGCACACGGCTCAGCTTTCGCAGAACATCCTGGGGGCAATGATAGGTCACGAGGCGCGTGTGCGCAAACATGCGGCAGCGGCTATCGCACCCTGGCACGGCTTGTTTGTCATGGGCAAGGACTTGGATGCTGCCTTTGATGCTGCCGAGCGCATTGACACCAACGCCTATTGTATTCTGATGGGACGGCAGTTGGGGATGGACGTCGAAGCTACCTATCAACTGCTGGAAAGCGAAGCAGCCCGATGGGGCAAAGAGTGATCGTCAGCGTAACCGCCAACACCACGCTGGATCAGACGCTGTTTGTGCCTGTTCTGCCACTCAATCGCACTATCCGTGCGACAGGTCAGATCATCAGCATGGGCGGCAAGCCCACCGATGCTTCGTGGATCTTAGGCGAGATGGGCCTTGAGTCGCTGGCGCTGGGCTTCTATGGCGGCGCATTTGGCCACAAAGTCGTCGATCTGCTAGCGCAGAAGGGCGTGCGTTCTGACTTCATCACCGTGCGCGGCGAGACGCGCATGAACACCGTGATCGTCATCGAAGATGGCAGCGGCCAGCTCACGGTGACGACTTCGACGCTGATCGTCGATCCGCCGCACGTAGACGAACTGCACCGACGCTTGCAAGCCGTCCTGCCCCAGGCATCAGTGGTGATCCTGGGTGGCACGCTGCCGCAGGGCATGACGCCACAGTTCTACAGCGAGGTGATCGGCCTCATCAGAGCAGCGGGAGTGCCTACCATCTTCGACGCCGACCAACCCAACTTGAGCGTGGGTCTGAGTGCAGGCCCTACCTATGTCAAGCCGAATCAGCATGAACTGGAAGCGCTGATGGGCCACCCTATCCCCGACGTAGAGACAGCCTATCGGGCAGGGCTGGACATTCTGGCGCGCTACGGCACGCGTCCTGTCATCACCCTGGGGGAGATAGGCGCGTTAGCCGTACTAGGGGCAGATCGGGCTTTTTATGTGCCGCCTCTGCCGATAGAGGTCGTCAGCACCAGCGGAGCAGGCGACGCCATGTTGGCTGGCCTGGCCGCGGCTATTCATCGCGGCTTGCCGATTGAAGAGGGCGTGCGCCTAGGCGCAGCCGCTTCGGCAGCAGTCTGCATTCAGCCTGGCACGGCCATGTGCGACCGCGCCGACATTGAACGTTTTCTGCCCCAAGTGGAGCTAAGGCCTTACCCATGAGCTTCGATGCGATCATCTTCGACATGGACGGCGTGCTGGTAGATAGCGAGGTCTACTGGCTGAAATCACGACAGGAGTTCGCCCAAGCGCGCGGCAAGGTCTGGACGGACGCCGATCAGCGACAGGCAATGGGTCGCAACACTGTCGAATGGGCAGAAGTTATGCGCGAGCGTCTGAGCCTGGACGAAGCGGCGGAGGCGATCATGAGCGAGATGATCGACCGCGTGAAAGCTCACTACGATGAGCGTCTGCCTCTGCGTCCTGGTGCGTTAGAAGCCGTGCGCGTGGCTTCTGGGCGCGCGCGAGTGGCGTTAGCTAGTGGCTCACCGACGGCAATCATTCAACACGTCATGCGCCTCACAGGTCTAGACTCGGTCTTTGAGGTGATGGTCTATGGTGACGACTATCCCAATGGCAAGCCTGCGCCGGACGTTTACTTGGGAGCGTGCGAGCGCTTGGGCGTTGATCCGCGTCGCTGCGTCGGCATAGAGGACTCAGGCAACGGCATTCGCTCGGTTGTCGCAGCTGGCATGGTCTGTGTGGCTGCGCCGAGTCCTGCCTTCCCATTGTCGGAGGAGCTGTTGGCGCTGTGTGCGCGCAAAGTGGACACGATGGAGGCGCTGACGGCGGACTTTTGGGCTGACTTGGAGCAGACTCATGGCCAATTTTGAATTTGCGACAGCAGCGCGTATCGTCTTTGGGGCAGGTGCGCTGAAGCAGATTGGGGCACTGGCCTCTGAGTATGGTCAACGGGCGTTGCTGGTGGTGGGCGGCAGCGTGGGACGTGCCGAAAGTCTGCTGGGCTATCTCAGCGCAGCTGGCCTTGAAGTGACTGTCTTCTCGGTGCAGCACGAGCCGACAATTGCGCTGGCTCAGGCAGGCCGAGAAGCAGCCCTGAGCAGCCGCGCACAGATGGTCGTCGGCTTCGGCGGCGGCAGCGCGTTGGACGCTGCGAAGGCTATCGCGGCGCTGGCCACCAATCCTGGCGATCCGTTGGACTACTTGGAAGTCATCGGTAAGGCTCAGCCTCTGACCCGCGCACCGCTGCCTATCCTGGCTATCCCGACGACCGCAGGCACAGGCAGCGAAGTGACGCGCAACGCTGTGCTGGCTTCGCCAGAAGCGCAGGTCAAAGTGAGTATGCGCCATCTGCTCATGTTGCCGCGCGTGGCTCTGATCGATCCTGAGCTGACCTATGGTCTGCCCGCGCCGATCACTGCTAGCACGGGCATGGATGCGCTGACTCAGAACATCGAACCTTACACCTGCAACGCACCCAATCCGATCGTTGATGCTTTGGCTGCGCAGGGCATTCAACGCGCTGCGCGCAGCCTGCGCCGCGCCTACGAGCAGCCTCACGATGTTCAAGCCCGCGAAGATATGGCTCTGGCAAGTTTGTTGGGCGGCCTATCTCTGGCCAACGCCAAGCTGGGAGCTGTGCATGGCTTCGCCGCACCGATTGGCGGCATGTTCTCCGTGCCACATGGAGCAGTGTGCGCTGCGCTGCTGCCTCACGTCATGCGCGCCAACATCGAAGCTGCACAAGAGGCTCAGCGCCAAGACATAGTAGAACGCTATGTTCAGGTAGCACGCTGGCTCACGGACGATCCACAGGCCAGCGCTCAGAATGGGGTGGATTGGGTGTTGGCTTTGAGTCAAGTCCTGGCCATCCCACCCTTGAGCGCCTATGGAATTGGCGAGGCGCACATTGACGAGCTGGTAGACAAGGCAGCGCGCGCCAGTAGCATGAAAGGCAATGCTCTCGTACTGAGCGCGCTGCGTTTGCGTGCCATCCTAGAGGCGGCGCTCTAAGCCCAGTCGAACGTCCTAGTGACGGCTTTCTTCCACTGGGCATAGAGCGCTTCGCGTTGATCGGCGCTCATGGCGGGTTGCCATGCTCGGTCTATGCCCCACTTGGCCCGCAGCTCGCCCAACTCTGACCAGAAGCCCACCGCCAGGCCCGCAGCATAGGCCGCACCGAGCGAGGTCGTCTCTGAGATAGTGGGGCGGACGACGGGGACGCCCAGAATATCGGCCTGGAACTGCATGAGAATTTCGTTGAAGACCATACCGCCATCGACTTTGAGGGCGGTGAGAGCGACGCCACTGTCCTTGTTCATGGCTTCTAACACCTCACGGGTTTGGTAGGCAGTAGCCTCTAGGGCGGCGCGGGCAATATGAGCGCGGTTGACGTAGCGCGTCATGCCGACGATGGCGCCGCGCGCGTCGCTGCGCCAATAGGGGGCATACAGCCCGCTGAAGGCTGGCACGAAGTAGATTCCACCGTTGTCGTTGGCCTGCGCCGCCAACGTCTCTACGTCTGCCGATTTTTCGATCAGTCCCAGGTTGTCGCGCAACCACTGCACCAGCGCGCCAGCAATGGCGATTGACCCTTCCAGGGCATAGATTGCTGGTTGGCCGCCAATTTGGTAGCCCAACGTGGTGAGCAGACCATTTTGTGACTGCACAGCTTGTGTGCCGGTGTTGAGCAGCATGAAACAGCCCGTGCCATAAGTGTTCTTGGCCTCGCCAACGTCATAACAGGTTTGACCGAAGAGCGCAGCTTGTTGGTCACCCAGGTCACCTGCGACGGGGATGCCGCCGAGCGCGCCTTGAGCCATGCCGTAGACCTGCGATGAGGGATGGATGATAGGCAGCATAGCGCGCGGAATACCCATTGCTGCCAGCATGTCCTCATCCCAGTCCAGCGTGTGTAGGTTCATGAGCATGGTGCGGCTGGCATTGGTCACATCGGTGACGTGGACTCCACCGCTGGCGCCGCCCGTCAGATTCCAGATGAGCCAGGTGTCGATAGTCCCGAACAGCACCTCGCCTTTTTCGGCTTTGGTGCGCAGTCCTTCGACATTATCCAGAAGCCAGCGAATCTTAGGGCCACTGAAATAAGTCGCTAGGGGTAGGCCCACTCGCTCACGGAAACGATCTTGTCCACCCTCTGCTGCTAACGTCTGGCACAGCTGATCGGTGCGCGTGTCTTGCCAGACGATGGCGTTATGCACTGGACGGCCTGTAGCGCGTTCCCAGAGGACAGTCGTCTCGCGCTGATTGGTGATGCCGATGGCTGCCAAATCGTTTACGTCGATCCGTCCCTGGCTGAGCGCGCTGCTGATGACTTCTTGGGTGCGAATCCAGATTTCGGTGGGATCATGCTCCACCCAGCCAGCGCGCGGGTAGATTTGCTGATGTTCTCTTTGGGCCAGAGCCGTGACCGCACCACTGTGATCGAAGATCATGCAGCGCGTGCTAGTCGTCCCCTGGTCAACAGCTAAGACGAAACGAGCCATAAAGTGTGTCCTTTCTAAAGCACATCTTGGCTGATTCATGTGCCTGGGGCAGATGATTGGGTAGCATTATAGCGCCAATGGCTCAAAGACAGGATGAATGAATGTCCACATCACACTATCATCGGTGGTGTTAAATAAAGAGTCAGGCTGGAAGCCGATCAGCGTCTACTCAGCGGCGACTGTCTTCAATACGGCTCTGGCACTACTGCTGGTCAGCCTAATCTTTGGTGTGCTGCCGACTCATTGATTGGTACAACCTTCCTTTTCTGCTCGCCTAGCAGTATGATAGATAGGTTGAATTTGCTTCAACTTGTCAACTTTCCGCTCCGCACCGCGTACCTGCGCCTAGGCGGGGCTTTATCCGAGGAAAGGAGAACCTCATACCCCAATGAAACGACCCTATGAGATTACAATTCTCTTCCGTATCTTGGCTACGGAAGAAGAAACTCAGGCCGCTATTGACCAAGTGAAAGCCTGGATTGAGAAGCCAACCGATGACGGTGTACCCCAGGGTATCGTCAACAAGATAGATCGCAACCTGTTGGGGCGGCGCAAGCTAGCTTATGAGATTGACAAGCAGCGCGATGGTCTGTACGTCATTTTCTATGCCGACGTTGAAACTAATCACCTCACCGATCTTGAGCTGAATCTCAAGGTCTACACGCCTGTTCTGCGCTATCTGCTCATCCGCCTAGACGAGGAAGCTTCCAAAGCAAGCCAACCCAGTGCAAGCGAGGCCTGAGCAGGTCGCGGTATAATGGCCTGGACTGTGATAATGCCTGAAACCTACGGGAAGGGCTGTTAGCTATGGGACGCGGCTTAAACAAGGTGATGATTATTGGCTACGTCGGACGTGATCCGGAACTTCGTTACACCCCTAGTGGGCGCGCCGTGACCAGCTTCAGCGTGGCGACGAGCCGCACCTGGACATCGGCAGAAGGTGAACGCCACGAGGAGACTGAGTGGTTTAACGTAGTAGCCTGGGGCAACTTGGCCGAAATCTGCAAGACACACCTCTCCAAAGGCCAGCAGGTCTACATTGAAGGCCGCTTGCAGACGCGCGGTTGGGAAGACGACAGCGGCAAGCGCCACTTCCGCACAGAATTGGTGGCCAACGAGATGATTCTGCTCGGTGATCGCAACCACGATCACCAATACATCCAAGACTCACCTGACGACAACACTGACGATTATGCATTCTAGGAGTAAGCTACTGTGAGCCGATACGACAATGACCGTGAACGCGACGATGAACGCGACGACGATCGCGGAGGACGAGGCAGCAGACGTGGGTCGGGACGTAGCCTTCGTCGCGCTCATCACTGCCCTGATGGTCCTTGCTACAACTACAAAGATGTGGAGACGCTGAAGCGTAACATCGGCGAGACAGGCAAGATTCGTCCGCGTCGTCAGACGGGCAACTGTGCGCGCTGCCAGCGCGAGTTAGCTCGCGAAGTCAAGCGGGCGCGCCATTTAGCCCTGCTGCCTTACGTGGACATTAACGACTGACACATCGAGGGCGCTAGAGCGTCCCTTGAGGAGCGATGTATGTCTAAACAGCAGACCACTGGGCAGCCGAAGAAGAAGGCCATTACAGGCAAAGAGAGCGAACTGACGCCCAACTTTTTCGACCGCATCTTGGGTTCTCCGCAGACCAAGCAGGCTCGTGAAGAAGCCTTGAACCGCCTGATTCAGCGCATCACCGTCGCTGTGGTCGTGTTCATCCTGCTAGTGCTGGGCATTGCTCTGTTCGTCGATCAGGTGGTAATCCCCAACCGTGCTGTAGCCCAGGTGAACGGCCAAGCGATCACTGTGCGCGAGTTCCGCGACCGCGTGCGCTTCGAGCGCGCTCGGCTGACGCAGCAGGTCAACGGCATTATCAGCCAGCTCCGAACTTTTGGCATGGATGCCAACCAGTTCTTGCAGCAAGAGCCCTACAGCACTTGGATCAATGAACTGAACGTGCCGGATCAACTGGGCAGACGCGTCATCAATGACATGGTGGGTGATGTGCTGGTGGCGCAACAGGCGGCGAGCTTGGGCATAAGCGTCAACCAAGACAGCATTCAGGCTCAAATCAACGAATTCTTCGGCTACGATCCGACGGCGGTCGCCCTCATCGGTCAAGAGCCGACGGTGACGCCGACGCCTACCATCACTCCAACACCTTTTGTCTCGCCGACGCCAAGCCCGACGCCGACCTCTACGCCGACGCCAACGCCTAACCCAGAGGTTACGCCGGAACTGACTGCTGAAGCGACTGACGAGGCCACCAGCGAAGTGACGCCCTTACCGACGGCTCAGCCCACCAGCACCCAATCGGCGGACGACCTGCGCCGCGATTTTGAGCGTCAGGTTAGCGACTACCGTCGTTCTATCCGCCAGACAGGCAACATCTCTGACGGCCCGATTGACGATTTTTTCCGCCGCGAAGCGCTGCGCCAAGCGGTGGCCGAATACCTGACGTCGGATAAGAAGAATGAAGAGGGCCAAGTTTTGGCAACTTATGTCAACGTGCGTCACATCCTGGTAAAGACGCTAGACGAAGCCAATGAAATTCTGGCTGCGCTGCGCGCTGGTGCGTCTTTCGCTGATCTGGCCCGTGCCAGTTCAACTGACACGGGTTCTGGTGCAAACGGCGGCGAGTTAGGGTGGTCGCTGGCCAGCAACTACGTCGCACCCTTTGAGCAAGCTGTCCTCAGCCTAGACATCGGCGTCCTGAGTGAACCCGTCGAATCCGAGTTTGGCTTCCACATTATCCAGGTGCGCGCGCGCGAAGAGCGTCCTGTGCAAGGCAGTGAACTCACTCGCCTACAAGAGCGGACGTTCAGCAGGTGGTTGGAAGAGCTGCGCGCAGCCAATGCTGGCAACGTCGAGCTTTTCAACTGGACGGATTACGTCCCGCGCTGAGCGTGTGTCCCGCACAGCGCAGCACTGCAACATCATGGGGGGCGCTCCCGCAAGGAACTGCCCCTCATGCTTTGTCGTCGGCTTCTCTCTGTGTTGATCTTTCTCATCGTTGTCAGGCCTTCGTCCATTGACCTATAATCATAGCCTATGGACGAGAGACGATTGGCGCAACTTGAAGCACAAATCGAGCAATTCATCGAGGGCGTATTCGTCGGCTTCTTCCGTCGCCCGCCGAGCGCGCACGACGTCGCCTTGCAACTGGCGCGCGCCCTTCAACAAAATCTACGTCGCGACGACAAGCAAGGTCTCATTGCTCCTGATCGTTATGTAGTTCATCTGAGTCCGCAGGCTTACCAGCGTCTAGAACGCCAGCTAGAGCCGTTGCGCGCAGCGCTGATAGCCTACTTGCGCGAGCTGGCTGCCCAGTCGAACGCTATCTTCGTCCAGGCGCTCACGCTGCACATCCAGAGCGACCCTCGGCTGGAGAGGAGCAGCGTCGCTATTCAAGTTCAGCATTCGGCGCAGGTCTGGCCTAGCACCCAGGCTATGCAGTCGGTGGCTGATCCCAGGGGAGAGCCGCCGCGCATGGCGCGCTTGGTCGTTAACGGTCAGCGCACGATTCCACTCAGCACAACTTTGCTGAACATCGGGCGCGCCGAACACAACGACATTATCCTAGACGATCCACACGTCTCGCGGCATCATGCTCAAATCCGCCTGCGCTGGGGCGTCTACACTTTGTTCGACGCTGAGAGCGCTAGTGGGACGTTTGTGAACGAGGTGCGCGTGCGTGAACACCGTCTGCAAAATGGCGACACGATCCGCTTGGGCCAATCACTGCTGCTCTACCTAGCAGAAGACAATCTGAGCAGCACAGCCCACTTTGAACCTGTTGGGTGAGCCATGCTGGATTATGTGCTTTTGATCTTGCGCCTCCTCGCTGCGGCCTTGCTGCTGGCCTTCCTGCTGCTGCTGGTCTGTGCCTTGTGGTGGGACTTGCGGGCGACCCTGTGGGCCATGAATTATCAGCGGCAAATTCGCGGCTACCTCTTGATGTTGAACAAGCTGGGCCAGGATTATCTGCCTACACAGCAAGTTTTCCCGCTGCTGCCGCTCACCAGCATAGGTCGCTCTCCCAGCAACACAATCATCATCGATCAGCACTACGCCAGCGGCGAACATGCTCTCATCGCCTTGCGCAGTGGCCAGTGGTGGTTGGAAGACCGCAACAGCCGCAACGGAACGCTGCTCAACGGCGATCTCGTCACTCAGCCCACCATCCTCAGCGAAGGCGACATCATCTCAATCGGCGACGTACACTTGCAATTCACTTTAGAAAAATAGGAGAGAAGCTCATGGATTTAGGATTAGCAGGCGCTCGCGTCCTTGTTACTGCAGCAAGTCAAGGGCTAGGGGCGGCCATTGCTCGCCGCTTCAGCTTGGAGGGTGCGCAAGTAGTCATTTGCAGCCGCAACCTGGAAGCTTTGCAAAGGGCGGCTTCAGCCATCGTAGAGGAGAGTGGCAACCCTGTCTACACCTTCGCCTGCGATGTGACTGACTCTCAGCAGGTAGACAAGCTCATCCAGAACACAGTAGAGACGCTGGGCGGCCTGGACGTCATTGTCCTGAACGCCGGTGGCCCACCAGCAGGCTTGTTTGAAGCGCTGACGATGGACAACTGGCGCACTGCTACTGATCTGAGCTTGTTCAGCGCCGTGAGCCTAGTGCAGAAAGCTTTGCCGCACCTCAAGGAGTCGCAGCGCGCTGCGATTTTGGCCGTCGTCTCTGCTTCGGTGAAGCAGCCTGTCGATAACCTCACTCTGTCGAATGCGGTGCGTCCAGCGGTCATCGGCCTGATGAAGACGCTGTCGATTGAGCTGGGCGGCTACAACATTCGCGTGAACAGTTTGCTGCCCGGCACGATACATACCGAGCGCATCGACTATCTCATGCAGGCTCGCGCGGAAAAGAATGGCACGACGCCAGAGCAGGAATTAGCCAAAGCCGCCAGCGCTGCGCCGCTAGGCCGAGTCGGTCAGCCGCACGAATTCGCCAATGCAGCGGTGTTCTTGTGTTCGCCGGCTGCTAGCTACATCACAGGGGTCGCCCTGCCCGTCGATGGCGGTCTGATCCGCGCTACATTGTAGCCGAGCGTGAGGAGCAACGATGGACGAGACTGTTCTGATCGGCGTCATCGGCGGCTCTGGTCTGTATCACATGGCCGAGTTGCAAGACGCGGAGCGTCGCACTATCGACACGCCTTTTGGTGCACCCAGCGGCGCGGTAGTGGTGGGGACGCTGCGCGGCAAGCGCGTAGCCTTCTTGCCACGTCATGGTGAGGGCCACGTCTACCCACCTGCGCGCATTCCCCAGCGTGCCAATATTTATGCACTGAAGTCGTTGGGGGTGCGTTTCATCATCGGCGTGAACGCCTGTGGCTCTCTGCGCGAAGATTATGCCCCTGGGCATATCGTCGTCCCCGATCAGCTCTTCGACTACAACATTGGTCGTCGGGATCGCTCTTTCTTCGAGGACGACCTGGTGGCTCATGTCTCGGTGGCCGATCCTTACGACGCGGCGCTGCGCACGGTGCTGGTGCAGGCGGCGCGCGATGTTGGGGCGACAGTGCATGACGGCGGCACGTTCATCATTGAAGATGGGCCGCGCTTCGCTACGCGGGCCGAGAGCCGCATCTTCAAATCCTGGGGCTGCGACATCATCGGTATGACGACGGCGCCGGAGGCTTTCTTGGCGCGTGAAGCAGAGATTGCTTATGCGACAATGGCCCATATTACCGATTATGACGCCTGGCGTGACCACGAAGAAGGCGTCACAGTAGAGATGGTGATCCAGACCTTCCGCGAGAACGTACAGCGCGCCGAACAGGCTCTGGCCCGCGCTGTGGAGTTGCTTGATCCCACGCAGACAACGCCATCTCATGCAGCCCTGGAGGGCGCTATCATGACTTCTCGCGATAAGCTGAGCGCAGCGACGCTAGAGCGCCTGCGCCCAATCGTGGCGCGTGCATTGCGTCTGTGAGCGATGGCGCGCCGCGCTGAAACCTTGCTGTTGGCCCTGAGCGGGGCCTTCGTCGCAGTCAACAGCCTAGCGCTGGCCCTGCTGCGCGGCTTCAGCCTGGACGGACTGTTTGTGGCGCTGGCCTGGTTTTTGGCGGCGGGTCTGGGGCGAGCCTGGCTAGATCGACTGCTACCCGAACGCGACCCGCTGCTCTTCCCTCTCACGTTGTTCATGACCGCTCTTGGCCTGCTGATGATCGCTCGGCTAGCGCCTACCTTCGCGTCGCGCCAGGCTTTGTGGCTGATCGTATCTTGTGTAGCCCTGCTGACGACCGCTAGCGTGCCTCAATTGCTGCGCCGCCTGGCGCGTTACCGCTACCTGTTGCTCATCTTCGGCTTGGCTTTGCTGATAGCGACCATCCTCATGGGCCGCAATCCGTCTGGCCTGAGCGGCGCGCCAGAGCTGTGGCTTGGCATTGGCGGCCTGTTTTTCCAACCCTCGGAAGCGCTCAAGATCATTCTGGTGGCTTTCCTGGCCAGCTATCTGGCAGAGCAGGCCCAAGTCTCCGCCTTCAATCATTCAATGAAGACGGAGCGACTGTGGCTCAACCCACGCTTGGCTGGGCCTTTGGCCCTCATGTGGAGCTTGTCCACCTTAGTGCTGGTGTGGCAGCGCGATTTGGGGACGGCCAGTTTGTTCTTCCTGGTCTTCATGGTTTTGCTCTACGTAGCCAGTGGACGCTCGGCGGTGGTGCTGATGGGCTTGCTGCTGACGGTGTTGGCGATGGTCATCGCCTATCAGTTGTTCGACGTGGTGCGCCTGCGCGTAGACATCTGGATGAGTCCCTGGGAAGAAGCCAGCGGCAGGGCCTATCAGATCGTCCAGAGTCTGATGGCCTTCGCGGCAGGCAGCGTCGGCGGCCAGGGAGTCGGTCAAGGCTTACCGAACGCCATCCCTGTCGTTCATTCTGATTTTGTCTTTGCGGCGGTGGCGGAAGAGTGGGGCTTGCTGGGCGTTGTGGCCTTGATTGGAGCGCTGCTAGCCTGGGTGCTGCGCGGGCTGAAGATTGCGCTGCGTCACCATGAACGACCCTACTACGCCTTGCTAGCTGTTGGCCTCACCAGCTTGGTCGCGCTGCAAAGCCTGCTCATTATGGGCGGTGTGCTGAAGATTCTGCCTCTCACGGGCGTCACTCTGCCCTTTGTGAGCTATGGTGGTAGCTCGCTGCTCGTGTCTTTCGTCATCGTGGGCATGCTGCTGCGCTTGTCCATTGAGGAGCGCTGAGTAGTGCCGATGATTCGAGAGATTCAGCGCCTGGCACTGGCCTTTGTGCTGGGGTTTGTCACGATGGGCTTGGTGGCTGCTTATTGGGCTGTCGTTGAACGCGACTCCGTCCTGAGCCGCGACGATAACCCGCGTCGTGTGCAGGCCGAAGCCCGTCTTTTGCGCGGAGCTCTCTATGATCGTCATGAACGCCTGCTCGTCTCCAGTACTACGCAAGCCAACGGGCGAGCGCTGCGTCGTACTTGGCATGAGGCCTTCTATGGCACGCTAGGCTATGCTAGCCTGCGCTACGGAGTAGGTGGCCTGGAAGCGGTCTATGATCCGCTGCTGCGTGGCCAAGCCCTGGCAGAGACTCTGGCAGGGCGCTTGGAGCGTGATCTACTCCACCGCCCTCAGCGTGGCTTTGATCTGCGCCTCAGCCTCGATCTGGGCTTACAAGAGCGCTTAGCGACTCTGATGGAGGGCAAACGCGGGGCGGTTGTCGCGCTCAATGCCCAGACCGGGGAAATGCTGGCTCTGCTCAGCCGACCCAGCTACAACCCCAACACGCTGGACGCTGACTGGGAGGCGTTGACGGTGGACACTGATAATCCCTTCTTCAACCGCGTCTTGCAAGGACGCTATCAGCCTGGTGGTGCGCTGCAAACCGTCCATATGCTCACAGCGCTGCTGCGAGCGGATGATCTAGCCCAGGTGTACGAAGGTGCGGCACAGCCTGTTACGCTGGATGACCTACGTCTGAGCTGTGCGTTGCCCGCTGAACGCGAAGCCTTGACCCTGGCGGAAGCCTATCGATTGGGCTGCCCAGCGGCGTTCTTGCAGTGGTCGCAGTTTCAGCCTGAACAAAGCCTGTCGCAAGCTCTGCAAGCCTTTGGTCTGCTGAGTGTGCCGTCTATCGACGGCATGAATGCTGCCTCTGGGCCGGTGAGTGAAGCTAGTGTTCTTTTGGGGTCGTCGAAATCAGCAGAAATTCTGGGGCAAGGACGGCAGACCATCAGTCCACTGGCGCTGGCGCGTCTGCTGATGGCCGCGCGCAATGAAGGCAGCGCTCCGCCCATCCGTTTGCTGCTAGCCATTCGCCCCCCCGATGGTGAATGGCAGCTCGTCGAACAGCTGCAAGCGCCGCAGGGCTTCATCACGCGCCAAGCAGCGGAGGGCCTGAGCGCTCTGCTGCGCGACAACTTGGCTTCTGCAGGACGCGCCTATTGGGGCGGACATGTGGCGCTGGCCAACAGCGGCCAGCAGGCTCTCGGCTGGTTTGTTGGCTTCGTCGACAGAGCTGATTGGCGCGTAGTGCTGGTCGCAGTCCTAGAGGAGCAGGCAGATGGCCTGCGCGTGTTGGCCTTCGGCCTGGACGCCCTGCGCGCCATCGATCAACCCTGAGGAGCAACCCGCGTTGCGCGCAGGTTCTCCGTTTGAGCTTCTGCCAGAATGTGAGCAACTTCCTGACGGCTGAGCAGGCGATGGCGAAAGGTGAGGGCAACAGCTAAGCCCACCAGCACACGATACCACTTGTGGAAGAAGCCTTGCAGCAGCGCCAGCGCCGCTGCCAGACCCAGCGTCATCATCGGGTGATCTGGGGCGATCATGGCCATCAGCAGTAGGGTGTTGCTGGTCTCTGTGACGCCTGCGCCGTTAGGGACGAGGCTGATTGCGCCTACGGCGGCAGACACGCCGGTGATGAAGGTCGCTTGCAGCAGCAGCGTCAAGCTTGGATCGAAGCCGAAGCCCAAGAAGATGGCGTAGAAGCACAGCGCGCTGGATAGGTATACTCCCAAGCCAATCAGCAGGGTAGGCAGTAGATGGCGGGGATGGAAGATTTCGCGACTGCTTTCGTAAAGCGTGGCCAGCGGATCGTGAAGACGCTTGATGAGCGGCAAACGGACGATGATGGCCAGGGCAAGCAGGGCCAGTGGTCGGATTTGCACGACGACTAGGCCCAGACCGATGAGTGCCGCTGCACTGTACACGATACCCTGGGTAATGGCCAGATAATCCACTCCTTGGTATGTGCCTAATTGCAGCGATTCTCCCCCTAGCCACAACATAACCACCATCAAAATCAGCACGGCTAAGCCATCGATGATGCGCTCAGCGAAGACAACAGGCATGCTGCGAGCGATGGGCGTGTCCGTCTTGGCCTTGAGCAGGACGCTCTTGAGGACTTCGGCCAGCTTGGCTGGGCTGATGACCATCGTGAAGCACGAGGCGTAGATGACAAAGCTGTCTAGTATGCTGATCTTGTGGCGCGCGCCTAACACTCCCAAGTAGTACTGCCAGCCCAAGAAGCGCAGAGCAATCAACAGGCTTTGTAGGCCGATGAGTAGGGGCAGGAAGTGCCAATTGAAGCTAGCTAGGGCCGCGCCTATGCCGTCTGTTCCCATTTGTGACTGACTGTCGGCGACGATCAGGAAGGCAATGTACAACCCGACGATGACAATGACTCCAATAATGAGCCGACGCTGCAAACGCTGCATGACAATCTCCACAAGCATGAGGACGGCGGCATTGTAGCATTGATGAGAGCCTGAGCCTAGCGACAACTCGGCTTGCACAATGAACGCTGCTCGGACGGTTCAAAGCCTGTATAATATGCCGTCTATATGTCCATACAGATTTGAGCGAAGCTATGCCTCTCAACTCTTCGGATACTCAACCCAGCTTGCGCCGCGTCCAGTTTCCCCCTGACGATGACAGGCCGCCGCGACTGCTGTTTTGGGGCGTCATCCTCACGAGCCTAGCGCTGCTACTGGGCATGGTGGGTGGTGTGCTGGTCTTCCGCGATGTGCTGCGGCCTAGCCAGCAGCAGCGCGTCTTGGAAGTCGTTCCATTCATGCGCGCCTTCTTGCCACCAACGCCGATGGGTGGTCTGCTGCCCACCGTTGATCCTGCGCTGGCCAACAACGATGCCGCTCGCAACCTGCTCACTATGCCTCTGGCTCTCAACTCGCCCACTCCGAATCCGACAGCACCACTTGCGACGCCGACAACAGTTCCCAGCCCTACAGAAGCAGCATCTTCGCTGGTCATGCCCACACAAGCTGAGCCGCCTCTCGTCAACTCCACTCCAGAAGCTCTTCCGACGATCGGCAGCACAGCTACGCCTTTGCCTAGCCCTACGCCAACGCCAACTGAGCAGAGCAACTCGGACGCGCCAATTCCCCCAGCGGCACGAATCTTCGGCCTCGTCCACCACAAGCAAACTTGGAATAATTGCGGCCCGGCGACGATCACAACTGCACTCTCTTTCTACGGCTGGCGGCAGGATCAGAAATATGCTGAAGAGCGCCTGAAGCCTAACCGCGAGGACAAAAACGTCAGCCCTGATGAGCTGGTGCGTTTTGTCAATGAGCAGACTGGCGTGCGCGCCCTCATGCGCGTTGGTGGTTCGCTGGAGACTCTGAAGCGCCTGCTGGCTAACAACCTGCCAGTGGTCATTGAGCGCGGCATTATGTTCGAAGCTAACGAATGGCTGGGGCATTATCAGGCGCTAGTGGCCTATGATGATGGGCCGAGCGTCTTCTATGCGTATGATAGCTTCATGGGGACAGGAGCGAACGGCGAGGGGGTGACTGCTCCCTATCAGAAGTTAGATGAGGATTGGCGGCACTTCAACCGTACCTTCATCGTCATCTATGCGCCGCAGCAGGAGGGCTTGGTGCGAGAACTCCTCGGCCCGCTGTGGGACGAGCAAGTAGCAGCGGAGACAGCCCTGCAAACAGCCCTAGACGAAGCGCGCTTTAACCCTCAGGATGGCCACGCCTGGTTCAACATCGGCTCTTCTCTGGTGTTGCTGGGGCGATACCAAGAAGCCGCCAATGCTTTCGATCAGGCGCGGCGCTACAGCCTGCCCTGGCGTATGTTATGGTATCAATTTGGGCCTTTCGTCGCCTACTATGAGTCAGGGCGCTACAACGACGTGTTGAGCTTAGCGCAGATTAACCTCAACAACGCCCAGGAGCTTGAGGAGACTTACTACTGGCGTGGGCGCGTGTACGCGGCTCAAGGACGGCGCGAAGCGGCAGCGGCGGAGTATCGGCGCGCGCTGGCTTATAACCCCAACTTTCAGCTGGCTCGCGTCGCTCTGTCGCAGTTGGGATAGTCAAAATGAACGACTTGCAGCGCACGCGCCATATCGCCTTCTCAACGGCTATGCTGATAGTCATCTTTGCCACGACGAAGGCCATCAGCTTGGCCCAAACCTTCATCATTGCCAACGTCTTCGGGATCAGCGCTGACCTAGACGCCTACGTCAGCGCCAATCGCATTCCAGAACTGATCGTCGTGCTGGTGAGTGGTGGCGCGCTGACTCACGCCTTCATCCCCATCTTCAGTGGGTTCTTGGCCCGTGAGGATCGTCAAGGGGCGTGGCGACTAGCGAGCCACGTTGCCAACACCGTCCTGCTGGCGGCTTCTGTCCTCAGCGCGCTGGTCTTTGTGGCCGCGCCGCTGTTGGTGGATCAGGTCATCGCGCCTGGTTTTGACGCAGCGACGCGCGCGCAGACAGCGAGCCTCATGCGCATCCTGCTGCTAGGGACGTTGGTCTTCGCCCTCAGCGGCCTAGCCAGTGGCATCCTTCAGAGCCACAACCATTTCTTGCTGCCTGCCCTGGCGCCCATCATGTACGATATTGGCATTTTGTTCGGCATTGTAGCCTTGCTGCCGCGCTTGGGCCTGGAGGGCGTAGCTATTGGTACGGTGCTGGGCGCGCTGGGCCATTTACTCATCCAAGTGCCTGGGCTGATGCATTACGGCGCGCGCTGGCGCGCTGAACTGGGCTGGAACGATCCGACGCTGTGGCACGTCGTCCGCCTGATGATCCCGCGCATTGTGGGGCTGGGCGTGTTCCAATTTAACTTCCTCGTCATGACCAACGTCGCTTCGCGCCTGGGGACGGGTTCAGTCTCTGCGCTGGATTGGGGCTGGCGGCTCATGCAGATTCCGCAGACGCTCATCGGCACAGCGATGGGGATCGTCATCTTCCCGACGCTGGCTGCCCTGAGCGAGTTGGGCGACAGCGCGGGCAAGCGCTCGGCCATGAGCGGGGCGCTGCGCTTCATCATGATTGCCAGCATACCCTCAGCGGTGGGCTTGATCCTCATCGGTATGCCGCTCATCAGCTTGCTGGAGCGCGGCGCGTTCGATGCCAGCGCGTCTGTGTTGGTTTACAGCACGCTACGCGCCTTCACTTTAGGTCTCATCACCCACTCCATGCTAGAGATTGTGGCGCGCGCCTTCTATGCTGACAAAGACACGCTCACGCCGCTATGGGCCGCCCTGATTGGCGCTGCAATCAACTTTGTGCTGGTCTTCATCCTGAGCGGGGTGAGCGCCGTAGAGGCCTACACCCTGTACAACACCATTGCACGTCAATTCCCCAACTTGGGCTATGCGCCCATCAGCGGCGACGTTAGTGGCCTAGCTTTAGCCAATTCGCTGGGCGTCTTGGTGGAAGTGGGCGTGCTGCTGCTCATCCTGCGAGTGCGCTGGCAGGGCATAGATGAACAAACTCTCGTCAGCACCACCCTCAAGACCCTGGCGGCAAGCCTGGTCATGGGCTTGGCGGTGTGGGGCGCGGGCCTGCTCTGGGAGAGTCTGGGGCTGGCAGGACGTGGGTTGCTGTTCACAGTAGGTCAGATTGGCGCACAGGTGGTGGTTGGCGGCCTGGTTTTCCTGCTTGCCGCTTGGGCGCTCGGACTGCACGAAGTGAACGCTATGCTGCGCCTACTGCTGCGTCGTCCGCGCTTGGCTCAAGCCTGATTTCATCCCACGGAGTGACTCTCATGAGCCTGGAAATCCTGAGGTTAGAGCTGGGCGTGGCACAAACGAACGCTTACTTGGTGGCGGATACGATGACCAGGCGTGCCGTGCTGATCGATCCTGTAGACGATGCACCACGCCTAGTTCAAGCTGCCGAAACGCGCGGATGGACGATTGCCCTCATCCTAGCGACTCACGCGCACTTTGACCATGTGCTAGCCAGCCGCGATTTGAAGACCATGACCAGCGCGCCCTTCTATATTCATGCTGACTGCCTGCCCTGGCTAGAAGCGCTGCCTGTGCAGGGTATGCGCTTTGGCTTGGGAGCATTCCCTGAAGCTGCCGCGCCTGATCGCCTGCTGGGTAGCGAGCCAGAAGTCATTGAGCTGGATGGCATAAGCCTGGAGACGCTCTACACGCCTGGTCATGCGCCAGGCCATCTAGCCTTCTTCCTGCGCTCAGAGAATGTAGTCTTCAGCGGCGATGCGCTGTTCGCAGGTAGCATAGGCCGCACGGATTTGCCTGGCGGCGACTATCCGCTGCTCATGCGCTCCATCTTCGACAAACTGATCCCGTTGGGTGACGATGTGCGCGTGCTGAGTGGTCATGGCCCAGCGACGACAATAGGTCGTGAGCGCCGCATCAATCCCTTTTTGCTGAACTGGCGTGATGACGAGCCGAGCTGATGCGCGTCTTGCTGTTGTTCCTGGATGGAATTGGCCTGGGAGATGACGACCCGCAACACAATCCTTTCATAGCGGCACATACTCCCACGCTGTGCGCCCTGGCCAACGGTCGACCCTGGACGCGCAGCGCGGGCTTCCAGGTCAGCGCGCGAGCCTTGTTCATCCCGACTGACGCTCAGCTCGGCGTGCCAGGCCGACCGCAGAGCGGCTCATCGCAGGCGGCCATTCTCACGGGCCAGAACGTCCCTGCGCTCATCGGAGAGCATTATGGCCCCAAGCCCAACGCGGCAATTCGCCAGTTGCTCAATGAGGATAATCTGTTCGTTCGCCTGCGACGACGGGGGCAGCGCGCAGTCTTGCTAGACGCCTATCCACCTGACCTGCTAGCGCGCATAGCGCGGGGCAAAACTTTGCCCTCTAGCATTCAGCAAGCGGCGATGGCCAGTGGACAAAGGCTCTTCAGCCTAGACGATTTGAGAGCAGGCAGGGCGCTCACGCCAGAATGGACAGGCGAGGAGTGGCGCCAACACCTCAAGCTCGACTGTCCCCTCTACAGTCCTCAGGAAGCTGGTCGTAAGCTGGCTGAGCTGGCGCGCAGTTATGACTTCGCCATGCACTCGCACTGGATGACTGATTACGTAGGCCACCGAGGCGACATGGAAGCGGCGGTACGCCTGCTCGAACGCTTCGATGGCGTTTTGGCGGGCCTGCTAGAAGTCTGGGACGATTCGCAGGGTGTGGTCATCGTCACCAGCGATCATGGCAACGTGGAGCATATTGGCCAGCGCAACCACACTGAAAATCTTGTGCCGACGCTGGTCGTCGGCCAAGCGCGCCAGGCTTTCGCCGATTTGCGCGCTCTGACGGATTTCGTGCCGCGCATAGCGCAATTGCTTGGCCTTGAGTAAGATAAAGGCCGAGTTTGGCTTCTCGTTAAAGAAGGATTATCCTGTCGTGCGCCTGCGTCTCGTCTTCGTCCTGATCCCGATCCTAGCCCTGGCTGTCTTCGTGGCTTGGGCCTTGGCTCAGGATGAAGAACCCGTGCCTCAGCCTACTGAGACGCCGAGAGAGGCGACGTCCACCCCCAGCGGTAACTACGTTGCAGTGGACGCTCGGCTGGCGTATGTGCGCAGCGGGCCGGGGCGCAACTATGACATCCTGGGCCAGCTCGCGCCTGGTCGGCGCGTCGTGCCTGTCTCGCGCGATGTGTCAGGCAACTGGATTCTCATCCGTTACAGAGACGAAGAGCAGGGCTTTGATGGCTTCGCTTGGATTGCCCGCAACTTAGTGCGCTGGGTTAATCCTTCAGGGCTGAACAGATTGCCTATTCTTCGGCCAGAGGCTCTGACTCCCAGCCCCACATTCACCACGACTCCAACACCCAGTGCGACTGTTACTCCTTCGAATACGCCAACCATCACGCCTACGGCCAGTATGACGGCGACTTCGACCAGCACGCCCACAGCGACGGCCAGCCCTACACCATCGCTCACAGCGACGGCCACCAGCACAGCGACGGCTAGCCCTACACCATCGCCCACAGCGACAGCTAGCCCGACAGCGACCTCGACCGATACGCCCACTGCCACTAGCACGCTGACAGCCAGCCCAACGTCAACGGCCAGCGTCACGCCATCGCCCACAGCGACAGCTAGCCCTACACCATCGCCCACAGCGACGGCTAGCCCGACGGCAACGAACACCGCGACAGCCACCAGCACAGCGACGGCCAGTCCAACGTCGACGGCCAGCGTCGCGCCATCGTCCACAGCGACGGCTAGCCCGACGGCAACGAACACCGCGACAGCCACCAGCACAGCGACGGCCAGCCCAACGTCGACGGCCAGCGTCACGCCATCGCCCACAGCGACGGCTAGCCCGACGGCGACGAACACCGCGACAGCCACCAGCACAGCGACAACCAGTCCAACGTCGACGGCCAGCGTCACGCCATCGCCCACAGCGACGGCCAGCCCGACGTCGACTAACACAGCAACGCCTAGCGAGACGCCCTTCGTCCTGCCCCTGCCGACGACACCTGCACCAGCGCTGACGCTCGTCCCTGACGACTCTGGACAGCCTGCGCCTGGCCCTAGCGCAGAACTGAGCCTAGCTCTGGTCATCTTGACGTTAGTCGTTCTCTATGTGGTAGCCTATTGGCGTGCCAACAACCTGGCTATGCGCTTCAAAGATGGCTTCCTGAGCGAAGCTTGTCCAGTATGCAAAATAGGGCGTTTGCACGTCGAAAACCGCTCAGAGCGCTTCTTGGGCCTGCCCGATACACGTCACACAGTGCGCTGTGACCAATGCCGCTCTGTGCTGCGCGAAATTCGCCCACATGCTTGGCGCTACACGGTCGATCCGCTGGCCGACTCGGCTTTGTACGTGCAACTCAACAATCGTGAGCTGAGCGAGACAACGCTCTTGACCATCCTCAAGCCAACACGACCTCAGTTTGTGGAAGAAGACGCTAACCGATCATGAGACGACTCATTGTGCTATCGTGTCTGCTGAGCTTGCTCTTGAACTGCGAGGACGCTCTGGCTGCTGAGCCGCCTCCAACGCTGGCTCTAGTGTTACTTGCTGCCTTTCCCTCTCCAACGAATACCCCAAGTCCGATCATCTTGCCCGTCGTCACGCCCCTCCCTCATATCCCGCGACCGATGTTCGGGCCGCTTTCGACGATGACGCCCGTGCCATCCCTGATACAGACTTCTGGCCCGACCCCCACGCCTTCGACGACGCTCTCGCTCACGCCTTCACGCCAGTCTAATTTCTTCTTGGAGCGTCCGATTGCGCAGGGGCAGGGGCGCGCAAATTGGGTGGATCGCAGCTATCCCTACGGCGGCACGCAGTTTGGACAGCGCGAAGTGCATTTGGGCGTGGAGTTCTTCAATCCGCGCTTTACGCCGGTGCTGGCTTCGGCGGAAGGCGTCGTCTTCTACGCAGGCGACGACTCGCAGACGCCCATTGGCCCGACGACGAATTACTACGGCCGACTAGTCATCATCCGTCACAACGCCTTCTCGGCAGAGGGCCTGCCCATCTTCACCTTGTACGGCCATCTGCAAGAGACGGCGGTTGAGACAGGCCAGCCTGTCTTGGTGGGTCAACTCATCGGTAAAGTGGGCGACAGCGGCATCGCAGAGGGGCCGCACCTGCACTTCGAGGTGCGCGTTGGCGATCCGCTGGATTACCGCAACACGCGCAACCCTGAGCTGTATCTCAAGCCTTATCGCGGCTTTGGGCTGTTGGTGGGACGAGTCTACTCGCGTAGTGGCGCACCCGTCGAAGGACTAGTCGTCCTGGTGCGTTCAAACGCGCTGCGCCGTGAAGCCTACGTCTATGGTAGCTCGCGCGTCCGCAGCGACGCGGCCTGGGGCGAGAACTTCACGCTAGGTGATCTGCCCGCCAACACCTACGAGGTAGTCGCGATTGAGCGCAGTGGCCGTGCTTTGGCGCGCCGAACAGTGACTTTGGAAGCCGGACGTGCGGCTTGGGTTGAGCTGGAGATCGAGTGAAGGGGCGCTCAGCAGCGCCCCCCTCGCCGAGCTAGTTGTACATGCGGAAGTTCAAGCTGAGATTACCACCGATGGCAGCGCCGGTGATTTGCAAGACGCCAAACTTGGCGCCGCCATCAGTCTTGATGCCGATGAGCTGGCCAGGAGCAATCCCTGCCAGCGAAGTGCTGGCCAGCGGCGCGCTCGTGATGGCGTTGTAATGCACTGCATCAAATGACGTGAAGCCTCCCAGTAGGACAAGTTGCGTGCTTCCCAGGATCATCAGTATGCCGCTCTGCCATTGGATGTCGGGTGTGCCACCATCTAGCGAGACTGTGCCACCATCTCCGATAGTTAGTGAGCCGGGTGAGCCAGGCAGAAGCGGCGCGTCGGCGATGTAGTTGTAGAAGAAGGTGTTGTTGTTGGCTTCGCCGGCTGGGCCTTCGTCAACTTCGTTGTTCAAGTCGGCGACGATGACGACGCTCTGCGGGCCGCTCGTGCCAGGCGGTAGCGTGCCGGTCAGGGTAATGACAGTCTGCTGACCAGCGCTGAGTCCAGGCAGATTCACTGCACTATAGACGTTGCCTGGCATGAGGCCAGCCGCGACGGCGAATGTGCCGGCGTTGCTGGCGCCGTTGTTTCTGACGGTGACAGTCACCGCGAAGGGTTGTCCTAAGAACAGTCGGTTAGGTGTGGCACTGAGGATGACGATGTCAGGTTGTGGTTGCAGCGTGGGTGTGGGCGGGAAGAGCGGCGTAGGCGTGGCTGGGGGCGGCGTAGGTGTAGGAGGGGCTGTCACGACTGGCACAGTGTTTGTGTCCCCTGTCAAAGTGAGGATGTCGCGGGAGAGCCAGCCGTTTTGACCGCGAAAACTGATGACCACCCAGGACAAATCGAGGCTTGCGCCGATGACTTGCGCAGTATCGCCCTGGCGAAGCTGACCCAGCACGTCGTACTGTGTGCCAGGGCCAGTGCGCACATTTTGGACAGAGCGCGTGATCGTCACGAAGACGCCTTGAGGCGTTGGCGTCGCGGTGGGTTGTTCAGGCTGTACGATGAGTTCATCGTCGGGTAAGCGCTGGCCGTTGGCGTAGCGCACGACCTGGCTTGGTGCGCCGAATGGCCCAGCTTCTACGACGGCAGCGCTGCTGCTGATCTCGCCACGACCGAGCAGAGCAGGACTAAGCAGGCCCTGCACGCCGCTGAAATTGGTGATTCGACTGAGGTTGCCCAGCAGGTCACCAGGCTGCTCGATGGCGCGTGCGATTAGATAGACGCCGTCGTGACCGGCGGCAGCTATGGCGTCTGGCACAACGCCGAAGGCGCGCACGTAATCAGCCAAGAAGCGCGTGCTGTTCTTGTCGGGCGAGGCGTAGGCCCAGGTGGTCGCGCCGACGACGCCAACGAGGGCTTCGGCAGGGATCAGAGCGCGAAAGCCTGGCTCGATGAGTCGGTTGGTGGCGAAGATACCTTGCCAGCGCTTGCTGCGCAGCGCCACATACAGCGAAGCTGTGTCCGAGCTACTGCCATAGACGACGATGGCTTTTGGATTGAGTGCTGCCAGCTCCTCAGCCATCTGCTCTAGGGTCGTTCCGCCCTGGAGCAGCACTTCGCGCAAGGGTGTAATTCCCAAGCTGCGCAGCGACGTGGTGAAGCCAATCATCCCTACTGTGCTTTCGATGTCCAGTAGAACAGTAGCAATGCTACCTACGCGGCGTTCTTGAACGAGATAGGTTGCTAGGGCGCGACCAACGACTAACTCGGCAGCGCGCAAGCGCAGAATTCGACCGCTGGTGTCTTGGACGGTGATAGCATCATCGGTGGCAGGCGTCAAGATAGGTACGTTCAAGCTTTGCAAGGCGCTCAGGTTGGCCAGCACGTCGTTTGATCCTACAGGCCCGATGACGGCGATCACGCGTGCCTGAGCCAGATTGGCGATGGCCTGGGCTGTGTTCTCATCGCTGGCCAGGACGATATCCAACAGATAGGTTGTGCCATCGGCGCCGGTCAGGCCGCCAGAAGCGTTGATTTCTTCAACTGCTAGGCGTACTCCGTTGGCCAATGAGCCGTCGGGACGATCTATCAAGCCTATACGGAAGGTAGGACTAGTCTGAGCATGCAGGCTGAAGGTCGTCAGCACCAGGCTTGCGAAAAAGACTGTGATGCGCCAAAGCGGTCTCATACGTGGGTCACTCCTGACGTAAAATTATCTTTCTGATCTGTATTCTAACCAATGTCGAATGATGAGTCTGTTAGGAAGCCTTTATGCTTGACTTGATTTTCGTCGCCTCACTTTCTATACTCCAGTTAGCCCAGCAAAAGATGATCGGCCCAAGCGTCTGTCTTCCCGCAGCTCCGAGAAAACAGCAGTGCTATGCAGCGCGAGCGAATCAGCGACAGTGTTTATGTTTTCACCAGTGAGCTTTACGTTCAGGTGACTGCTAGTGTCATTCTGACCAGCGAAGGCGCTGTGCTGGTTGATACTCTGCTGTATCCTGAAGAGACGCTTCAGATGAAGCATTTCATCGAAGATCGCTTAGGTGCGCATGTGCGCTACGTCATCAACACCCATCATCACGCCGATCACACGATGGGGACTTGCTTCTTTCCGGGAGCGCAGGTGATCGCTCATC
The DNA here is from genome assembly GCA_025055175.1 of Anaerolineae bacterium. Classification (GTDB taxonomy): domain Bacteria; phylum Chloroflexota; class Anaerolineae; order Aggregatilineales; family Phototrophicaceae; genus JAVQVU01. The sequence continues at coordinate 192,144 of JANWYT010000002.1, forward strand.
GGCTGTGCTATGACTTGCTTGATACGCGCGTGCGCGAGAGCCTGGCGCGTACTCAAGCTACGTCTTCCGATTTCGCAGAGGTGCGGATTGTGTTGCCGCATATTCTGTTTGAGGATCGTATGACGCTTCACTTGGGCAATCGCACGATCTCCTTGTGGCACTCGCCAGGCCACAGCATGGACTCGCTGGTCTGTGCTGTTGAGGAAGAGCAGATTTTGTTCGCTGCGGATACCGTGATGCCAATTCCACATTTCGCCAATGGTAGTTACGACTCAATCCTGAGGTCTATCGAAGCGCTGAGGGGGCGCAACTATGACATCATCGTCCAGGGTCACGGTGAGGTGATCCTGCGCGGTGAGATAGAAGATCGCTTACAGGAAGATGTGGAGTATCTGGAGAAGCTGCGCAGCGCCGTTGATCGCGCCATTGGCACGGCGCCCGCCCCTACTCGCCTCAGTAAAGCACTGGAGGGCATCAGGATAGAAGCCTGTGGCAAGAGTAAAATCCTGCTGAATGGCGCAGCTCAAACTTTGCATCGCCAGAATGTGCTAGCTCTGGCTCAACAGCGTCGGCAGACTTTGTATCCGACAGATCAACTCTTGGAGGGAACGGATGGTAGATGAGGTTGCTTACTTAACACCGCAAGGCAAAGAAGAACTGGAGCGCGAACTCCAGCAGCTCATCGAGCGTCGGCCTGTGTTGGCTGCTAAGCTCAAGGAAGCGGTAGCGATGGGCGACTTGAAAGAGAACGCCGACTATCACGACACTAAAGAGCAGATGGGCATGTTAGAAGGTCGCATTCAGCAGATTGAAGCGACCTTGCGTCATGCTGTGGTCGTGGACAAGGGCGGCAACGACGAAGTTGGCCTTGGCTCAATTGTAACTATCGTCGAAGAAGGCAGCACTGAAAACGAGGTTTACACCATCGTTGGCGCGGCGGAAGCCAACCCGCGCGAGGGCAAAATCTCCGTCAAAAGTCCAATTGGCGCTGCTCTTATGCACCGCAAAAAAGGCGACAAGGTTCGTGTTGTCACCCCAAACGGCGAGACGGTCTTCAAGATCAAGAAAATTGAATGAGAAGATTGAGGGCGGACCCTGGGAGCGGGTCGTCCTCAGGAGCCCTCAGCGGCGTGGGACTGGCGTGAAGTCGCCCGTCCCACCGAAGGGATCGTCTTCGTCGCCGAGGCTAGGCATGGGTGGTGGCGCGATTGGGCTTGGCCTACTAGGCATGGACGGCGGCGGGTCAAACTGGATGTTGTCGTAGACCGACATGGGCGGTGCGCCGACCGAAGTTGATGGCGTCGTCGGTCTGCTGGAAGGCATGGGCGGTGGGTCAAACCTGATGTCATCGTAAGCTGACATGGGCGGCATACCACTGGCAACGGGCGATGGCAGGGTCGCGCTAGGCATGGACGGCGGAGCGTAGGAAGCTGTAACGGGCTGGGGTGCGCTTGAAACAGCAGATGGCTTCTTGTTGCTCTTGTCCCAAGCAGCCATCTTCATGCGGAAGCTGGCAAAACGTCCATTCTCTGTCAGTTCAACGCTGGTCATTTCGGCCACTAAGCGAATCTTCTCGGCGTCGATGGTCAGCTTTGAACCGGGCGCAGCTAAGACGAATTCCTCGGCGCGCACATCAGGATCGCTGGCCAAGCGAGCGCGAATGGAGGGATCGTTGAGAGCAGCCTGAGCGACGAACAGTTTCTTGTGATTCTGGTCTCCATCAGCGAACATATCAAAGAGCCAGATTTCAACGGCGACGGGGTCATTGCCGACGGTCTCTGGGATGACAGCGCCGCATTGACCCAAGAAGCGGTCATCGACTTCGATTTCTTGGGCTTCATCGAAACTACGACCCGTGCTGTAGACTTTGAGCGTTTGCATGACCGGCTCACCCAGGTCGGCATCGGCAACGGTCTCACTCTTGATGCGTTCTAATTCGGCTTTTTGCTCTTGAAGGCGTTTGAGTTCTTCACGAGCGCGCTGATTCTTGGCGCGCAGCTCTGGATCGCGCATCTCTTTGAAGCGCTGGATGGCCGGAGCGACGAAGTTGGGTTGGATGAGCAAACGGTAGATGAGAGTCAGTACAGGGAAGAGGATGAGAAATAGGATTAGTGGCACGATAAACTGAATGAGTTCACCCAACAGTCCAGGGCTTTGTGGCGTGGGAGTGCCAGACAAGTTGACGACCAGAGGTTGTACGGCTTGCAGCGCGCGGCGCTCGCCGTCGTTGGTGTTGGGATCGTCGATCAGGCGCTGCACGCTGGCAGCGGGGTTATCGACGCGGTTGAGCAGATTAGCAGCTTCTTCAGTGGTGTAGTAGCCGCCCTGGAAAGACGCGCTGACCAGCTTGATCCACTGATCCTGGGCGGGCTGGTTGAGGCGGTTGGGATTGGCGCCATTGAACACTGTAGGGTTGACGTTGTAGGCCCAGAAGAGGCCGATGGCTACGCCGATTACTAGAGCGAAGGTGGTCGACCAAGCCGGCATGCTTGGCTCAAGGACGACCTTATAAAGGCCGTTGTATGAGTCTTGAAGCCATTTTGCGGCCCTTTTAACCACGCTCTCGCGTGGGGCTTGGTCTGCTGCTTTAGCTGCCCTGCTTTGTTTGGCGACGGGAGCAGCAGTCGCAGACGGCGCAGGCGTGGCCTGGGCGTTTTCGTCTTTCTTCCGACGCAAGAGACTCATGTGCGGTTTGCCTTTCCTGGGTAGAGCGACGCCACAAGGCATATTCTAATACGCCTTTGACGAGTCTGCCAATGAATTCCATCAATCTGGTTGGAATCTCGCTTCAAGATGACGAATTAGCTACCTTTAGGCTTCCTGACTTTGGAGGACTTCATCTTCAGCTTGTTCGGTCTGAGAGCTATCTTTAGGCAGCTTCCAAGTGGAGAAATCGCAGAAAGGATAGCGCGAACAGCCATAAAAGGTACGACCACGTTTGGTCTTACGCTGCACTAGTTCACCGCCATCACTCGCGCCGCACTTAGGGCAGGCGATTCCTAGTTTTTCGACGTATTGCTCGGTGTAGCGACATGCGGGGTATGTAGAGCAGCCGATGAACTTCCCCCAGCGGCCATACTTCATGACTAGTGGGCTGCCGCAGCTGGGGCAGTCTCGACCAATTAACTCATCTTGCTTGACTTTGGGCATAGACAGACGGGCATGTTCAAGCTGGCTGTGGAAGGGCGTGTAGAATTCGCGCAGCATAGGCTTCCAGACGCCATCCCCTTCAGCAATGTCATCCAGCTGGGCTTCCATGCGCGCAGTGAACTGATAGTCCATAACATCTGCGAAGTATTCTTTGAGCAGATCGGCGACGATCTTGCCTGTCTCTGTGGGGACGAGGCGCTTGTCAACTTTCGTCACGTAATCCCGATCTTGGATGACTGCGACGGTCGGCACATAAGTGCTAGGGCGACCAATGCCGTTTTCCTCCAGAGCCTTGACTAGGCTGGCTTCTGTGTAGCGTGGTGGTGGTTGGGTGAAGTGCTGCTCTGGCAAAACGGCGCGCTTGTCCAGCATTTCACCTGCGCTCAGTTGCGGCAGAATGCGACCTTCGTCCTGGTCGATGACGGCGTCCTCATCGCGCGTATCTTCATATAGGGCTAGGAAGCCTGCAAACTTGATACGACTGCCAGAAGTGCGCAGCTCGTAGCGCGGCGTGCCGTCCGCCTGAGCGCTGATGTCAACTCGCATGGTATCGTAGAGGGCGGGAGACATTTGGCTGGCGACGAAGCGCTCCCAGATGAGTTTGTAGAGGCGCAGTTGGTCTTTGTTGAGGAAGTTCTTGAGCGAGTCTGGGGCGCGTCCGAGGCTGGTGGGGCGAATAGCTTCATGAGCTTCCTGCGCGCCTTTAGCCTTCGTCTTGTACTTAGGTGGCGTCTCTGGAGCGTAGTCTGCGCCGAAGCGCTGAAGGATATAGTTGCGCGCCTCTGCTTGGGCCGTTTCAGAGACGTTCAAGCTGTCGGTGCGCATGTAAGTAATCAGACCGACGATCTGTCGCTGGCCAATTTCAATACCTTCATAAAGTTCTTGAGCAATGCGCATAGTACGCGAAGTAGAGAAGCCCAGGCGGCGCGAGGCTTCTTGCTGCAAGGTGCTGGTGGTGAAAGGAGGCGAAGGCTTGCGCTGGCGCGTACCTAGCTTGACCTCTTCGACCTGGTAGGTGCAGCGCTCCAGAGCATCGACGTGGGGCTGTACTTGTTCTGCGCTGTTAAGTTCAGCTTCTTGACCGTCAATCTTCGACAGATGAGCGATGAAAGGCTCTGCGGCCTTGCCATTTGTAGTCTGCTTGGCCAGGGAAACATCGATTGTCCAGTATTCGCGCGGCACAAAAGCTTCTATCTCGCGCTCACGGTCAACCACCATGCGCAGAGCGATGCTCTGTACACGACCAGCTGACAGTCGTCCGCGTACTTTCTCCCAGAGAAGTTCCGTGACGTTGTAGCCCACCAAACGATCCAAGATACGGCGCGCCTGTTGAGCGTTGACCAAGTTGGAGTCTATGTCGCGCGGATGAGCAAAGGCTTCGGCGACGGCCTGATCGGTGATCTCGTGGAAGACGACGCGGCGCGTCTTCTCTTGGGGGATGTCGGCGGCGTGCATGAGATGCCAAGCGATGGCTTCACCCTCGCGATCAGGGTCGGTGGCCAAGTAGACTTCTTCAGCGGCTTGGGCGGCGGCCTTGAGTTCTGCGACCGTCTGGCGCTTTTCGTTGAGGACGCGATACTTTGGCTCAAAGTCGTTCTCCACATCGACGGAGAGCTGCGTCACCAGCAAATCGCGCACATGACCTTTGGAGGCCAGCACGGTGTAGCCCTGGCCCAAGAAACTGCCGACAGTGCGGGCTTTGGCTGGTGACTCGACGATGACCAATTTGCCGATGCTGGTGCGCTTAGCTCTGCTGGTCTTTGGCTTGCTGACCTCTTTTTTGCTGCTGGTCTTGGCCTTTGCAGACTTCGTTCCTCTAGGGGATTGGCTTTTAGATGAAACAGCGGTCTTGTTTGCTCTCTTGCTGGGTTTCTTGTCGCTTTTGGCGATTTTGTCAGCTTTGTGGCGTGCAGAGACGACAGGTGGCTCTAAGCTTTCGTGGGCTACTGTCTTGCCAATCAGCGTAAGGGACGTCCCACAGACTGCGCAAGTGCCTTTGGTGATGGGCCGCCCTAGTGCGTTGAACGCTGCTTGCGGTTGCAACATGTCGCGTTTGGCCTTGCATTTCACACAGTAAGCTTGCGGTGTGTCGCTCATTGCCCGTCCTCTACCATTAACAACCACTGTCCACAACCGATGTTAGAGATATTCCTCGTTGCCGTTCTCTTTCAAATACTGCACAATCTGCTTGACATCCTGAGTGCGGTCTCTGTGGCAGATCATCAAGACATCTTCAGTTTCTACCACGATCACATCTTCAATGCCAATTGCAACTGCTAGACGATCTGTGAAGATGAGTGTGTTGTGTGTGTCCAGCATGACCTGGCTCTCAGCGCGTTTGCCGCGAACGGCGTTGCCCAGTTTATCACGGTCTAAAAGGTCGAATAACGAGGCCCAACTGCCTACGTCACTCCACCCAATGTCGACAGGGATGACGGCCATGCTCTTCGCGCCTTCCATGATGGCAAAGTCGATGCTGATCTTGGGCATATCAGACCACAAGCGCTCCAATTCAGCATGAAAATCGGGTGTATCGACGCTAGGAGCAAGAGCTTGCATAATTTCAAACATCTTAGGCTGCTGATGTTCGAACTCGTCCAGCGCGCGCCTGGTTGACCAGATGAACATGCCGCTGTTCCAACTGTACTTGCCACTGGCCAGGAAGCGCGTAGCCTTCACAATGTCTGGCTTTTCGGTGAAGCGTTCGGCGTCATGGTAGTCGAAGCCGTTGGCTTGGCCCAGATGGACGCCTTGCTTGATATAGCCGAAGCCGGTGGAAGGGAACGTGGGTGCAATACCGAGTGTGACGATGCGGCCTTCGCGAGCAATATCGTGAGCGGCAGCCAGCACGCGGCGGAAATCTTCTTTGCGCGTGATGTGGTGATCGGCTGTGAGGACAGCGACGACAGCTTGGGGATCGCGCTGATGGATCACGGTCAAGGCCAGAGCAACAGCGGGAGCGCTGTCGCGTCCGTATGGCTCAGCAATGAAATTTTGTGCGGGGATTTGCGGCGCGTCGGCGCGCATGGCCCCTAGGTATTTTTGTCCGGTGACGACGAAGATTTGCTCAGGTTGCAAGAGTGGGGCGAGGCGCGTGACGGCTTCCTGGAACATGCTCTGGTCGTTGACTAGAGGTAAGAGCTGCTTGGGCTTATCCTCGCGGCTCATAGGCCATAACCGCGTACCGCCTCCACCTGCTAGGATGAGAGCGTAGAAATGTTCCATGAGTTTTCTCCCTCACGAAGATCAGGTGTTGGGATGAAGCGCGGGCTTACAACGGATTCGCGCGGCAATATTGCATGTGTCCCGTCATTTGCGCAAGGCCTTTTAACTCCAGGATAGCCAGCGCAGCCAGAACTTCAGCGGAACTCAGACCCAGTTGACGGATGAGATCATCAACATGGCGTGGTTCGCTGGATAGTTCGGCTAGTAGTGCTGCTTCTAGCGGACTCTCGGGGACGACCTCCTGAGTGCGGCGTTCTGTCTCGTTCTGCTGATAGCTTATTTGCAGTTCTGAGAGGATATCCTGAGGCCCCATGACCAGCTTTGCTCCTTCCTGGATGAGCTGATTCGTGCCGCTGCCAGCGGCGTTGAAGATACTGTGCGGCACAGCGAAGACATCGCGGCCCTGTTCCAGGGCGCTTTCGACGGTGATGAGTGCGCCACTCTTGGCAGGTGCTTCTACTACTAGAACTCCTAGGGCCATGCCACTCATAATTCGGTTGCGACGCGGGAAGTTAAGGGCTTGGGGCGGTGTGCCAATAGGTAATTCGCTGACGAGCGCGCCGCGCTGAACAATACGTTCAGCCAGGGGCTGGTGTTCGCGTGGATAAACTTGGTCAATGCCACTGCCAAAGATGGCAACGGTGCGGCCCTGGCCCTCCAGTGCGCCTTCATGGGCGGCTGAGTCAATGCCCTGGGCTAATCCGCTGATGATGGTCACGCCGTTAGCGGCTAGTTCACGGGCTAGGTAGCGGGCGGCGTCTTTGCCGTAGTGGGTAGCACGGCGCGTGCCAACGACTGCCAGAGCCAGGTCGTCTTCTTGCAGCAATTCACCGCGCACATAGAGTACAGCGGGCGGGTTGCTGATCTTGCGCAACAGAGTAGGGTAACTATCGTCGGCTAGGGTGATGATGTGAGCGCCTGCCTTCATGATCTTTTTCCACTCAGCCACCATATCGAGGCTGTCGCGGTGACGTCGTAGGTCGTGAGCGACGCTCTGGGGCAAGCCCGCTTCCAGCCACTCTGTCAGTGTAGCTTTCCAAGCTGCTTCCAGGCTGCCGAAATAGGTGATGAGTTGCTGAATGCGGCTGCTGCCAACCTGGGGCGAGAGGCTGAAAGCCAACCAGTAGCGAGCTTCGTCCATAGGGGCTGCTCCTCAGGTCTGAGTGAAAGGCGCAACTCAACGTGTGGGCAGCAAGCCATCTGGCAAAGACATAGTTATGGTGCGCGTCTCCAGATCGATCTTGAGGATCGTCTCGCCGTGAGCAGGCACAAGTAACTCACCATAGTCAGGGCTGTTGATGATGTAGACGTCGTTAGCTCCCGTCTCCATCACCTCACGGATCGTCCCCAGAGACAAGCCATCGTGAGTCTGGACGCTCATGCCGATCAGCTCATAGGCGTAAAATTCATCCTCTTCCAGCGGCACAGCGTCTTCGATCTTGACCATGACCAGTAGGCCGCGCAGCAGCTCAGCTTGGTTGCGATCGTTCACGTCGCGCAAGCGGATGAGGCAGTGATCGGATGAAAGGCGCACGCTCGCCAATTCGTGAGCTTGGGCGTTGGGCTTGAGAGGATCGCGACCCAGATAGACCGTCTTGAGTTGGCGCAGGCGTTCAGGATAGTCCGTGACGAGGCGTAAGCGCACTTCGCCAATGACGCCGTGCGCGCGGACAATCTCGCCGAGGATGAGATAGTGAGGCTGTGGACGTTCGGTCACTAATCAATTTCCAGGATGACGCGCTGACCCTGGCGATCTTCAAAGGCGACGCGCAATAGATGACGGATAGCGTTGGCTACGCGGCCATTGCGGCCAATGACTCGCCCCATGTCTTCCTGAGCGACGTGCAGCTGGACGACGACGCTCTTGCCAGCTTGGCGTTGTTCGACTCTCACCTGGTCAGGATAGCTGACCAGGTTTTCGACGATGAAGCGGACGAGATTTTCTTCCATCATGGGTTGGTACTCGTCGTCAAGACAGCCCTAGCTGTCTTTAGTCTTCTTGTAGCCCTGACCAGCAGCAGGTGAAGGGTAGTTGGTGCGCTGATCGGGCAGAGGCTTAGCATTCTGAGCTGCTTCGGCGGCTAGTTCTTCGAGGCTTTCGCCCTTGCGCAGACGCTCTAAGCGGGCCATCGTCCCCAGTCGGGTCAGGATGCTGGCCACTGAGTCGCTAGGTTGCGCGCCGTTGCTCAGCCAGTATAGGGCTCGGGCCTCATCTAATACTTCTGTCGAGGGGCGGGTGCGCGGGTTGTAGTAGCCCAGCACCTCAATGTAGCGGGTGTCGCGTGGGCGGCGACCATCGGTGACGATGATACGATAGATGGGTTGTTTCTTCGCGCCAACGCGGGTCAGGCGGATACGAACCATGTTGTTGCTTGCTCCTCAGAGTTATCCAAATAGTCCACCATCAGTCAGGCCAGGAATTTTGGGGAAGCGGCCTTTCTTGAGTTGTGCCATCAAGGTTTGCATTTGCTGGTATTGCTTAATCACGTCGTTCACGTCGCGCACTTCGACGCCGCTGCCTTTGGCGATGCGCTTACGGCGGCTGGCGTTGAGGATGCGCGGATTTTCGCGCTCTTGGCGAGTCATCGAGCTGATGATAGCTTCCACCTTACGGATTCGGCCTTCAATCTCTTGATTGTCGATCTTGCCCTGGAGCTGCATTTTGCTGAAGCCAGGGATCATACCCATGACTTGGCTGATCGATCCCATGCGCCGAATCTTCTTGAGTTGGTCGAGGAAGTCCTGAAGCGTGAACTTGTTCTCCAGCATCTTTTGCTGGAGCCTCAGCGCTTCCTCCTCTTCGTAGAGCTGTTCGGCCTTTTCGATGAGGGTCATCACGTCGCCCATCCCCAGGATACGATCCGCGATGCGCTCTGGATGGAAGACTTCTAGGGCATCGGCGCTGATCTTCTCACCCGTGCCGATGTACTTGATCGGCACGCCAGTTACGGCGCGCATAGAGAGTGCAGCGCCACCACGAGCGTCACCATCGACTTTGGTCAAGATGAGGCCGGTGATGCTCAGACGTTTGTTGAAGCCTGTGGCGATGTTGACCGCTTCCTGGCCTGTCATGGCGTCGGCTACGAGCAAGATTTCATTGGGCTTGGTGCGGGCTTTGATCTGTTCGAGTTCGTTCATCAGGTTGTCGTCGATTTGCAGGCGGCCCGCGGTATCGACGATGACGACGGCGGCGTTTGCTTTGCGAGCGGCTTCCAGGCCACGCTGGGCGATGTCTTCGGGTTTGGCGCTCACCCCTTCTTGGTAGACCTCGACGCCGATTTGCTTGCCTAGAGTCATCAGCTGTTCGACAGCGGCTGGACGGTAAGTATCGGCGGCGATGAGAAAAGGTTGTTTGCCCTCTTTGCGCAGGCTGAGAGCTAGCTTGGCGCAGGTAGTCGTCTTGCCAGAGCCTTGCAGACCAACCATCATGATGACGGCAGGCTTTGTGCCGCTCAGATTGAGTCGTCCTGGCTCGCCCAGCGTTTCAATCAGGGCGGTGTGGACGATCTTGATGACCTGTTGGCTAGGACGCAACGATTTGTGGACTTCTGCGCCGATAGCTTGCTCGCGGACGCGACTCACGAAATCTTTGACGATTGGCAAGGCGACGTCGGCTTCTAGCAAGGCCATGCGCACCTCGCGCATAGCATTGCTCACATCCTGCTCACTGACGCGACCACCCTTACCTAGTTTGTCGAAGACGCTTTGCAGTCGTTGACTGAGACTCTCAAACACGAGGCTTCGCCATCCATCCTGAATACCGAAGCTTAAATTCTAGTTCATCGGTTATGTGGCGTCAATAACGAGGAGTCACGCTCAGGGCCAAACGTGAGCTAGCCAGGCACAGCGCTGCCACCAGCCAAAACCAGGCGATAGATGACTGAAAATCCAGGCGGAAGTAGTACAAGTCAGCAATCGCATTGAGCAAGGCGACTACCAGAGCAATGTGATAGCCAAGATGGATGGCTTCAAAATCAGGGCTGGCGCGGGCAGCTTTCCAGGCACGCCGACTGTAAGCGAAAATTCCTAGCATGGCCAGCAAAAAGAGGACAACTCCGCTGAGGCCAATCTGGTTGGCCATAATGAGGTACATGTTGGCCACATCGGTGTACAAGCCAATGTAGGGCGTGCCGCTGAAGCCAATTCCCGTCAGCGGGAAGCGGCTGATGAGCGACAGAGAGTCCGTCCATTCGCCGATGCGCATCTGTGTGGATAAATCTTGACCCTGAAAGGCCTGCAAAATACGCTCGATGTAGCCCTGTGTCTGTGGCAGCAGCAAGAATAAGCTCCCCGTCAGCAGGAGCAGCGGCACATAACGGCGATAGCGCAGCAGCACAACTAACCCTAGGCCTATTCCTAGCGCCAGGAATGAGGCCCGTGACGAGGTGAGGAACAGGGCCAGCGCAATCGCGCTAAATATGCTCCATGTGAGCCAGCGTGCGCGCAGCACGGGTCGTTGAGCGAACAACTGTGGAGCGACCATTGCTGCGCTGACTGCCAAGATACCTCCCAGGGCGTTCGGATCGATCCATGTGCCGATGGCACGTTCTCCCAGAGCAGGGTTGTCCTCGATGTAGCGGATGACGCCACCATCAGGATAGCCAATGCGCGATAGGCGCACCAGCAGCGACTCAGCGGCGCTGTCTGGCAGCAAGAACAGGCCAACAGCTAGAACGGCTTGGACGCCAGCACATAGCAGCACGATCAATACCAGGCGGCGTAGGGCTGCACTGTCGCGCAGCAGATCGACTACGATGAAGGTTAGGCCAATGCTGAGCAGCATAGAGGCGAAATCGCGCAGCAGAGTTGCCGAGAGCGAACCGTAGCGCAGGCCCAGGACGAAAGCGAAGATCAGCCACATGGCATACAGGGCGATCAAAGCGTGGGGTGGCACGACCAAGAAGCTGCGACGCTTGCCGCTCATCCATTCAACCAGATAGACCAAAAGAAAGATAGCCAGGGCTGCGTCTAGCAGCGTGGGCGTGAGGCCTAGCTTGAAGGGCATAGTGCCGAATGGCAGTAGCAAGATTAGGGCTACTACGCCATACAAGGCCCAGATGACGTTGGTCAACATGGTCAGACCAAGCAAAGCCGCTGCGACGACGACGAGGGCAGGGAATGGGCCGAGGACGACGATCCCCAGGCCTAGTAGTCCGCCCAGCACACCACCGACGAAGCCAATAAGCAGAGCCAGCAAGCGCGGCGGCTGAGCAGCATACCAGTGCTGGAAATTGCGAGCGTGGACGGAGGTTGAAATTGAGGTCATGGCGACTCCTCTTGGCGCGGAAGACGTTGGTTGCGCCATACACTGAGAAGAGCTAACATGGCGCTGCTGCTCCAAGTGATGGCGCTTAACAACGCACCCACGCGATAGGTGACAGGATCGTACACGAGGGTGATGGTGTGTTGTCCTGAAGGCAGGGCCAGAGCCACTGCTGCGCCATAGGCACGCATAATGGGCGTGGGCATTTCATCGATTGTCGCGCGCCAGCCGGGATAATGAGGCATGGCCAGGCTGAGCAGGGCAGGCGTGCTGGCGCTGCTGCTGATGGTCACGCGCTCTGGCTGGAACTCGATGACGCGCGCCTGCGCGTCGGTGGGCAGGACGGAAGGCATGTCTAACTTGGGTGGATTGAGTAGGATGATTTCTTGGCGCGGGTCGAAGCGTGGATCGCTCAGCAGGGCCTGGGCGAAGGCGTCACTATCGACAGCCACATAGCGCGTCAGCAAGTAAGCAAAGGGGCGCGGATCATCCAGCTCATGCAGATATACCACACCTTCGCGGTCTGTCCCCTGGGCCAGCAGGCGCGTAGGCGTGGAGAAGCTCTCTCGTTCGCTGAAGACGTAGCGCACAGCCCACAGCTCCCAGGCTAACGGATTGTAGACATAGTGAGCATAAACTGTGCGCGCGACGCTGGTCAGGAACAGCGGGCTGATCCCGCGCATATCGGCCAGGCCGTATAGGCTGCCGAAGTTGTCGTGTAGGCCGCGAAAGCCGTCCACGCGGAAGGGCTGATCATGAGGCTGATCTAGGATCATCTGCACCAGCGGCGGCGGCTCGAGGCTGATGAGTTGATCGGGATGGCCGTAGTTGCTCTCGGCATTCATGTTGACGCTGAACAGCTCAAAAGCGATCAAGGCCAGCAACGCAGCAATCAAGATGGGTTTGGGCTGAGGCCAATGCCATAGCACTGCCAGGCTCAGCAGGGCAATCATGGCGCTGAAGCTGGCCACAGGAGCAAGCGCATTGTATTGCCGAGGGAAGCCTAGCCAGGCGAAAACGGCCAGCAGCGCCAGCATCAGCAGAGCAGCAGAGAAGCCTACTAGCACAGCGCGCCAGCGCAGCACGTCTTGGCGGGCCAACGCAGCAAGGCCCAGCCCTGCTAAGATCGCCAGGCCATAGGCCACGAAGAAGGCTGCGCGTTCCTGGCCTCGGAAGAAGCTGAGGCCAGGCATAATCCAATAGAGCAAGCCGTAGAAGGCCGTATTTGCGCCAAAGCTCAGCAGCAGGCCGAAAGCCGCACTCCAACCCCAGAAAGCTGCTCCAGGCCAGGCGCGCAGCGCGGCATAGCTCAGTAGCAAAGTGGGCAGGCCCACGTACAGCGGCGAGAACAAGCTCACCAGCCCAGGCCAAATGAACTGGATTACATCTTGGAAAGGGAAGCCGTTGCCTTTGGCGTCGAAGCCCAACTCAGCGCGACTCGTCAGCAGCAGATATTCAAGGCCAGGCAGCAGGGTGATGGCAGTCGCTCCCAGGCTCACCAAGCCCATGATCCCTGTGCCGACCAGCCAGGTGCGCCAGCCCATCTTGCCTAGCCAGACTCGGTAAGCTAGCCAGGCCATCAACCAATAGGTGACGAACCAACTCGTCTGCGGATGACCTGCCATCCACGAGACTCCTAGAACCAGGCCTGCACTCCAAGCCCATCTCCAGGCTAGGCGCGGCCCGCGCGTGGCTTCTAACAGGCACAGCGCTGCCAGCGGAAACCAGACGCCGGCTTCCAGCAAAGCCAGTTGTAGCGGTGGATAGCCGTTGATGTAGCCTCCGTAGGCCAGCACCAGGCCCGATGCTAATCCTGAACAGGGACTCGTCGGCTCGCTCCAGGTGAGGCGGCGTACGAAGACATAGACGAACACCGACGCCAGCCCTACGTGCAGCAGCGCTTCAAGCTGCAGAGCCTGCACGCTGAAACCTCCCGATAGATGAGCCAGAGCCAGCACGAGCAGACGCGGCGGATAGAAGACAGCGGCCTGTGTATCGGCGATGAAAGGCAGGCCTGCGTTGTTGTAAGGATTCCACAGCGGCACTTCCCCAGCTGCAAAGCGCCGATACTGATAGCCTGCGAAAGCTACAAACTGCCCGCTAAAGTCACCCTGACGAAAGACGAGCTGATCGGCGGGATTGGGGGTGAGGACGCGCCAGAAGAAGAAAACCCATGCCAGAGCTAAGATAGCAAGGGCTATAACATCAGGATAGCGAGAGGCGCGCGCCAGTACGTTCGTAGGCTTAGGTGACGAGGAGGCCATCGCGCAGCACCTGGAGGTAAACGTCGACGCGCTGGCGGCGCAGTGCGCGCTTGTGACCTAATAGGCCTTTGAGCGCTTCTAGGAGTAGTTGAGCGCCGTAGGACATCAGCAGGAACGAGCGCAGCAGCGCCGCAAAGCTCGGCCCGTAAGTCTTGCGGAAGTAGCGCAGTTTGCTGCGTTGGAAGTGAATGTGCTTCCACGCGCCGCTCTGCTCGCTAGAAGCTCCGCCATGGTGAATAATCTGGGCCTGGCCCAAGTAAACTACTCGCCAACCTGCATCCTTGGCCCGCTTGCAGAAATCCAGTTCCTCGTAGTACATAACGTAGGCTTCGTCTAGGCCGCCGATTTGTTCGTAGACAGCGCGGCGCAGCATAAGGGCTGAACCCTGCACCCAATCCACGTCCAGCGTGGCGCGATCATCTGCCTGGGCCAAGGTGTAATCGTCCAACCAGCGCTGTGGCGCTAAGCTCTGGAGCCACGTGCTTTCGAAGAAGGCAATGCGCCGTGTGGGGAAACAGCGGCGGCTGGACTGGGTGCTACCGTCGCCGTTGAGAGTATGCGGCCCGACGATTCCTACCTGTGGATGAGTGTCCAGATGAGCCAGCATAAGGCTGATAGCTTCGCCGATGATGAGCGTATCTGGATTGAGTAGGAACAATGCGCGGCCTCGTGCTTGGGCTAGCCCCAAGTTGCTGCCTCTAGTGAAGCCAACGTTCTCAGTTTGGGACAGCAAGCGCACCTGCGGAAAGCGCTGGCGCACCCTGGCGACTGTGTCATCCTGACTCGCCGAATCGACAACGATCACCTCTAGGCTGATAGCAGGATGGCGCGTTTGGGCGGCTTCAATGCTCTCTAGACAGTCCAAGAGCATGTCGGCGACGTTCCAGCTGACGATGATGATGGAGACATCGATCATGGGTGTCTTTTGTGGCGTGGGAGGCAGCTTGCCAAGCCTGCACGGGATGGGTTATGGTTGGACGTATTGTAACTACAGAAGGCTGTTCATTAGAAGGCTTATCAAAGAGGAACATCATGGGCAAGTTACAAGAGTATTTGAAGCGCAAAGCAGAGGCGATGGCAGCGCGCCGTCAGAGCTGGATAGATCAGCCTGAGTCGGCCCATATTACAATCCAGGCTAGCTCAACGTTGGCTGGGGTGACGGGCGCGCGACCTACCCGCATGGGCGAAGCGCTCGTCGTCTCCGATAGTGCGCCAGGCCTGGCTGGCCATGCCCTGGGGCCGACGGCGCCAGAGATGCTGCTTGGGGCGCTAGCGAGCTGTCTGGTGCATACTTACGTCATCCAGGCGGTGGTCATGGGCTTAGATTTGGAAGCGGTGCGCGTCGATGTAGAAGGTCGTCTGGACATGCGGCCTGCCATTGGAATGCAGGTTTCTCCCCCTAGTCCTATCCAGCCTATTCACTATCGCGCTCATCTGGAAGTCAGTGGCGCGACACAAGAGCAGCTTCAGGCCCTGCATGAAGCGGTTGAGCAGACCTGTCCTGTCCTGTTGACGCTGCGTCAGCCCATTCAAGTCAGCCGCCAATGAAGCTGCATAATTTTCAAACAATTTACACCCAGCGCGAAGTTTTGTTACAAGGCTGTCCTATCATGCGAGCAGGTCAACCCTCACTCACACGGACTCGAAACACGAAAGGACAACCAACATGAACACAAACAAGAAACGCCTGATGATCTGGATCGCGGTTGGTCTGCTGAGCCTCTGGGCTGTGGGCGCAGTGAGCGCGCAGCGCGGCGGCTCACGCGGCGGCCACTGGAATCCACACGGCGGCGTCATGCTCGACTTGGCGACGATCATCACTGAGGCCAGCGGTCTGAACCCGACAGAGCTTCGCCAGGAATTGCAAGCGGGCAAATCGTTGGCGACGATCATCAGTGAAGCCGGTGGTGACGTGGCGGCGGTCAAAGCAGAAGCGCTGGCTACCTTGACTGAGACCATCAACCAAGCAGTGATGGACGGCAGACTGACGCAGTCTCAGGCCGACAATATGCTCAGCAACCTGGAGGCTCATATCGACACTGTACTGAACAACGTGGGCGGTTTCTTCTGGCGCGGTGGTTTCTTCAGTAGACCTGAAAGCGGGATGATGCCTGGAGGACGCGGCGGTCGTAGTGGTGACTTCTTCGGTGGGCGTGGCAGTGGTCTGGTAGGTCGCGCCAACAACTTGCTCCAAGCAGTGGCGACGGCGGCTAATTTGACAGTGGAAGAACTGCGCGCTCAGCTCATAGGCGGTGCGACTTTGGGCAGCGTTCTAGAAGGCGCTGGCGTCAACCTCAACAGCTTCGTCGACGAACAGCTAGCTGCGCTCAAGACGCGCTTGAATGAGCAGGTGGCCGCAGGGCGTATCTCTCAGGCCGTAGCCGATGCTCGTCTGGCTCTGGCTCGTGCCGAGCTGCTGGATCGTCTGAGCCGTGCGCCGCGCGCTGTTCCCTCCACAACCCCTGAGTCCACGCCAGAAGCGACGCCTCAGGCTAATAGCTAGACTTCTCTCATGACGTCCTCAGATGGTACAGGGGCAATCCACACAGGGTTGCCCTGTTTGTCTCAGGTTGGCAGCCGAAAGAGCCGCTCTGCGTTGAGGGTAGTCTGCCTAGCCATCTCGTCATCATCTAGGCGATGGACGCTTGCCAAGCGTTCGACGATATGCGGGATGTAAGCTGGGCTGTTGCGCTGACCTCGGCGTGGCTCTGGCGTCAAATAAGGGGCGTCTGTCTCTACCAACAGGCGTTCTGGTGGCACGCTGGCGGCGACGCGGCGCAGCTCATCGGCTTTCTTGAAGGTAATTGGCCCGCTGAAGCCGATGAAGAAGCCGCAAGCCAGGGCGCGCTCGGCGATGGGCGTGGGGGCAGAGAACGAGTGCATGACGCCCGCGTGGCCTCGCAGGGCGGGTGGTAGATCGACGACCCAGCGCTCCAGAATGGCGATGGTGTCCTCGTGGGCGTCGCGGTTGTGGATAATGACGGGCAGGGCTAGCTCAGCGGCTAGGCGCAGCTGGGCTTCGAAGGCGGCCCATTGAGCTTGTTTGGGACTCTTGTCCCAGTAGTAGTCCAGGCCAATTTCGCCGATCCCGACGACACAAGGATGTGCTGAAAGAGCGCGCAATTCGTTTAAGAGAGACTCGCCAAAGGTGGCAGTGCTGTTAGGATGAACGCCGATAGCTGCGCTGACTCCCGTGTGTTGTTCGGCCAGCCGCAGCCCTGACCTGCTGGTCTCCAGGTCAACGGCAGGGATGAGGAAGCGCGTCACTTGCTGGTGGCGCGCTTCGTCCAGCACTTGAGTCAAATCTTGGTCGTATGCGTCGAAGTTGAGGTGGCAGTGGGTGTCCACCATCGGCGCGCTGATGGGCATACCTAGACGACGCTCTCTGGGTCGTTCTTCAGGCGTTCCAAATCGGCTTCGACCATCATCTGGATGAGCTGCTCGAAGCTGATGCGCGGTTGCCAGCCCAGCTTGGCTTTGGCATGAGATGGGTCGCCAATCAACAGATCGACTTCAGCGGGTCGCATGAAGCGCGCGTCTTGGACGACGTGATTCTTCCAATCCAGATCGACGCAGGAGAAGGCGACTTCCAGCAGGCGCTCTACCGAGTGCGTCTTGCCGGTAGCGATGACGTAGTCATCGGGGCTGTCCTGTTGGAGCATGAGCCACATGGCTTCGACGTAATCACCGGCGAAGCCCCAGTCGCGCTGAGCGTCCAGGTTGCCGATGCGTAGCTCGTGGGCTAGCCCTAGCTTAATCTTGGCGGCGTGATACGAGACTTTGCGGGTGACGAACTCCAGGCCGCGGCGCGGGCTTTCGTGATTGAATAGAATGCCGCTCACGGCGAACATATCATAGCTTTCGCGGTAATTGACGGTGATCCAATGCCCATAGACTTTGGCGACGCCATAAGGGCTGCGCGGGTAGAAGGGTGTGGTCTCCCGTTGGGGGACTTCCTGGACTTTGCCGAACATCTCGCTGCTAGAAGCCTGATAGAAGCGCGTATCGGGTTTGACAGTGTGGATAGCTTCTAACATACGAGTGACGCCGAGAGCGGTCGCCTCGCCGGTGAAGACAGGCTGATTCCAGGAGGTAGGGACGAAGCTCTGGGCAGCCAGGTTGTAAATCTCGTCGGGCTGAATGTCGGCGATGGCCCGTGAGAGACTAGTCTGGTCTTGCAGATCCCCCTGGATGATGTGAATCTGATCCTGAATGTGCTTAATGCGCTCGTAGCGAACGGTACTGGTGCGGCGCACCATGCCGTAAACTTCGTAGCCCTTGCTGAGTAGAAGTTCGGCGAGGTACGAGCCATCCTGGCCTGTGACGCCAGTGATGAGAGCTTTCTTGGGCATAGAGGCTAACTCCTGTAGGTGTTGAGGCGCACGCGCTGGCGGCAGTCGTCCAGAACATCGCGCAAGGTATCTTCAAAGCTCATGAGCGGTTGCCAGGCAGTAGCGGCATGTAACTTGCTATAATCACCAATGATGATCGGCGTATCGACGGGGCGCAAGCGTGCTTTGTCCTGCTCAACCGTAACTTGGACGCCAGAGAAACTGAGGAGTGTATCGAGCAGAGTTTGGATACTGTAGGCTCGGCCGCTGGCAATGTTGTAGGCTTCTCCGTCTGCGCCGCGCTCCATCAACAAATGGTAAGCGCGCACGATGTCGCGTACATCGGTGAAGTCGCGTTGAGCAGAGAGGTTGCCGACGCGGATAATGGGTTCTTGCAGGCCGTGTTCAATGAGAGCGATTTGCATGGCGAAAGCTGTAGCTACGAAATGCTCGCTCTGGCCTGGCCCGATGTGGTTGAAGGGACGAGCGCGCAAGATCGGCATGCCGTAGCACAGATGATATTGAAGAGCCATCAAATCCTGTGCAGCTTTGCTCACGCTGTAGGGATTGAGGGGTTGTAGCGGTGCGCTTTCGCGCAGAGGTAGATCGGTGGGCTGAATGCGACCATAAATCTCAGCAGAGCTGACGATCAACACGCGACAATCTAGCTTCAGCGTGTGGCAAGCTTGCAGCAGATTCATCTGGCCGCGGATGTTGGTCTCCAACGTCTCCCAGGGATCGCTGAAGGAACGTGGCACAAAAGCCTGGCCCGCTAAGTGATAGATGGCTTGAGGGCGCAGATGATCCAACAAAGTCAGGACGGCCGTGCTGTCCTTGAGGTCAATCTCGGTGTAGGCGCTGCTCTGCGGTGGATTCATGAAGGTCGTGCCGTGCAGTGTGGCGTTGGGCTGCGCCTGCTGCAAATGATCCCAAAGGTGGCGACCTACGAAGCCTGTTGCTCCGGTGATGAGAATGCGCACCGAGTTCCCTTCCTGACAGGTGAGTTGTTCGCTTGGCGACGCGCAGACCCGAATTATAAACAGCCTATTAGTCTGCTTCTAGCCTTGAGGACTCAGCGCGGTGCGCTGAGCAAGACGACGCGCGGCAGAGGCGCTTCCGGGCGCAGAATGGCTAACACCTCATAGCGCTGATTGGGGCTGAGTGCTACATCTTCTAACAGACCTTCGACGCTGCGCGTCTGAGGATTAACAACGTACAGATCGAAAGTGCCCGTCTGCGCTTCTGCATAAGCTGAGCCTCTGCCGCTGTCTTGTGGCTCAGCCCAGGTGCGTAACCCACCAGGGATGGTGACGCCGCGCGCAGCAGTGCCGCTACTCTCGACAGGCCCTTCAAAGCCTTCTTGCTGACCATTTCCTGTGTTGATTGGTGCGGGCGTGCTGACTTCTTGCACGAGCGTGAAAGCTGAAGGATTGGCGTAGCCCAAGCTGTAGCTGACGCTGGTACTGCTGAGGTTGACCAGGCGCACAATTGGAGCGTCGTCTGCAAGCTCGTCTTCGTTGTCTCGGATAGCCAACAGATCAAAGGTACTGAAACTGGTGGCGTAGACGTAAAAGCTGAATTTTTCGCCTGGGCCGACGGCGTAGATCAGGCGCGCGATGGGGAGCTGAGTCTGGATGTTGTGGACGGTGATGACGTTCTGGCCCGCGCCGATCAGCAACGGACTACTGCCCTGGAACGACGCCAGGTTGGCTACTGGCACATCGTTCAAGCGGAATTCGACCGTCAGGCCTTCTATGCCGTTGACGAAACGCGCTTGCGGCGCGAGTACTGGCGTAGCGACACTAGACGGATCGGGGGTGGGTTGCAGCACGCCAACAGTGGTCTCAATCAGGATAGGTTCGTCTAAATTGCGCGCTGCGAACAAATAAAGATAGCTTTTGCCTGCTTCCAAGTTCAGCCCGCGCACAAATTCCAGCGTCTCGGTGGGCCTTCCGTTCTCCAGCCTGATCCAGCTCATCGGCAGATCACCAGCGGGTATGAGTTCCGCGCGGCTGATCTCTCCGTAGCGCAGTTCGATAGTTTCCTGGACGTTGCTCTGGCGTTGGACGCGCGGCACAGTGGGCAGGGTGTTCATGAAGGTAACGCGAGCAAAATCACCGACGATGGGGGACAAATCCTCGCGGAACGGGACGACGCGCAAAAGGTTTGGCTCGCCGATGATGACGAAAGTCACAACGTCGCCAGGAGAGATGCCGATGATTTCTTCAAAGATGGGCTGAGTCTGGCGGCGGTCTGCGCCGCGTGGGTAAAGACGCAGCGCTTGACTGAAAGCAGGGACGGTGAGGCGTGGAGTGAGTGAGCGATAGCTTATGTCGCCGAGGAACTGCTCGCCCCAATAAACATCCAGCCCAACATCGTTGAGACCCATGTTGATGGCGCGCACGCTGGCAATGCCTGCCAAGTCCGCTTGAAGAGTGATGAGGCGCAGATTTTCGGCAGCGTTGGGCAGGCCAAAGACGACGAAGGTGTAGGCCTTGAGGGAGCGTACGTTCAACCGTTCACTTAGCAGAGGAAGCTCTCCATCACGCACGCTGAAGACACCTTCACCGATAGACTGGTTGACAGCGGGAGAAGCTGTACCGCTGGCGACGGCTTGGATAATGGGTATGTCTTGATTGAACAAGCTCACCGATAGGCTGCCGCTGACGGCGTTGATGAGCGTGAGTCGTGCCTGGTTGGGCTGCGAGGGAGCGGTGTCCTCGACGTGAACCAGCAGGCGCGGATCGTTGGCCTGGCCGTGATAGACTAGGGTGATCTGCTGTCGTCCTCGAACGCTCAGCGCTTGCCTGAGGATGGGCTGGCTCAGGTCAGCCGCGCCTTGCGGAACGATTGCCAGGGTGTAATCCCCTTGCGACATGGGGAGGTTGGTGTTGAACTGGCTATAGGCCACAAAAGTGGCGATGGGCAGATTGTCGATATAGACATCCACAGGCCCAGACCCAGGCGCAGCATGAACGAAGCGCAGGTAAGCCTGAAGGTCGGGGCTGGGTGCGACGGCCTGGGGCAGTGTCGGAGCTGGTGTAGGTGTAGGGCGCGGCGTGCGCGTGAGTGTCGGCGTGGCGCTGGCTTCTGCTGTCGGCGTGACGCTAGGAGGCGCAACTGTAGGAACGATCGTGGGCAGGCTAGGCTGCGCCTGGCAGGCGCTGAGTACCAGCAGAGCGATCAAGCCGATGAACGCACCAAATTTTCTCATAGCCATTAGACTACCTCTCCGAGCAAGACAACGCTGCTAAAGCCATTATAATTAACAAGAGGGACACTTAGCGTCCCTCTTGAGCTGCGTTTATCTCACGAGCGCCTAGTCTCCCAACAGGGGGTCGACGCTGATGTCTGTCACAGGGACAATGCGGTCGTTGAAGCGAACGGTGACAAACTGCGAACTAATCCAGCCTTCCTGACCCTCATAGGTGACAAGCAGCCAGTCAGCAGCCTCTGTGCGGCTGAGGACAATAAGCTGTGAGCCGCTGGGGATGAGAGCCAGAGACTGCGAAGTGGCGTCTGGGAAGCGACGCAGTTGTAAGTTGGCCGTAGGGTCAAGGACGACAGTAGCCACGAATTGATTCCGCACAGGGTTAGCAGTCGCCACAGGCACAGCACGAATAGGCCCAGAAGCCACACCGATTTGGTCGCTCGGCACAGTAGCAAACAGGGGAGAGCGCGTAGTGCGGTCTACAGCATTCTTGAGAGCTTCCAGCTCAATCCGAGTACCATTGACGCGGTACTCTAAGAACTGGCGACTAGCCCAGCCAGTCACCGTACCACCGTCAGGCGAAGTATATTCGAGGTAGACCCAGCTATCGTCCTCAGAATTACCGATGAAGTCCGCTACTGTGCCACCGGGCAGAGAAGCAAGAACCTCGCTGGTGATGTCCGGCAGACGACGGACGTTAAGGTTTGCTCCGGCAGCAAGATTGACGACCGTTACAGTGACGTTGCTGATGGTAGCTACAGGCGGGCGAATGGACGTGCCAACCGACTCGCCTGGAATGTTGCCACCAACTGTGGGCAGTTCCGCCAGGCGTTGCGGACGATTGCGCCTGTTGCGCACATCCAGAAACTGAGCATTCACCCAAGCTGTGATTGTACCACCGTCAGGTGTATTGTAGACAACGTTAAGCCACGTATCGGCAGGATTGAGGTCTTCGTCACCGACCAGGTTAGTAACAGGATCAACCCAGGTATCAGCTTCAGGCGGCGGCGTTTGACCTTCGACAAGAGCCACTGGCGCACCTTCACGACCATTGACAATGAGAGTGCTGCCTGATGGGGCAAGGCCCAACGACAGAGCATCTCGGCTGGGATATTGGCGCAGTTGCAAATTAGCCCCAGGATTGAGGACGATGCGTGCTGTAAATTCTGGTGCGTCAGGGCCAGGCACAACTGCAGGTGGTTGGACAACAGGGGCTGGTGGTTGCGCAACAGGAGCAGTCGGTGTGGCAGTAGGCGGCACGACTGCAGGAACTTGCAAGACAACGTTAGTGCGAGGAGCGCTGGCAATCTCCTGTGAGAGACTGGTAGCTGCAATCAACAGTCGGGGAGCGCTGAAACCACTGCTCGGCAGCAAGATCATGTTGTAGTAGACGCCACCATACAGAGGCGTGAAATCCCCCTGAATCGTCCCAATCTGGCCACCGATGTTCAGAGTAGCAGCTGGCACGGCGTCGCCAGGAGAGAGAGGTGTCGTTGTGTTCTGGCCTGTCTGTAAATTATTGGCCAGCACGACGCCATTGAAGCGCACTTCCTGGATGAGTATACCAGAAGCAGCGTTGATGACGCCGACAACGGCTTGAGTAGTTGAAACGTCGCTCAGGTCGTCTACAAAGCTATCAGCCAAGAGAGCCTGGTCGTCCTGGCGCACAACGATGGTCTGTGCTTGGCCTTCACTGACGGTCAGATCAACGCTGAGAGCTTCGTCGGTCTCACCAGAGACGCGCACACTGACGACGTGATCACCAGCAGGCAAGGCCAAGTGTTGGCTTGCACTGCCAGGGGCGAAAGCAGGTAAGATGACAGTATCGTTGACGAGCAGATCAACAGCAGGAGCATTAGTGGCCGCGTGGACGAAGCGCACGAAGCCAGCAGCTCCACCTGGGCGGCTTGGAGCGCTGATAATGGTGAAGCGAGACGCACTCGGTGTACCATAAACTAAGCCAATGCTCGACTCGCCGGCATTAAAGCTGAGCGGCAGCGACTCGACGATAGACGTGCCGTCCGAGACCAGGTTCACAGTGTAGACCTGAGCAGGCAGATCAAATGCGCCAATGACCTGACCAAAGCCCATCGTGCCGATAATCGTACCTGCGCTCTGCCGTGTGCCACGAATGGTCACGTCTCTGGCGAGTTCTACGCTGACCTCTGGCGCACCAGCGATAGCGTGGTAAAGTGACCAGCGAGCATCGCCAAAAGCCAATGGGGCGAGGTTATCGACGTATGCGTTGAACTTTAGGTCGTTGCTGTCAGCAGCGATGAAAGTTGTGGTCTGCTCAGGGCCGATGCTAATGTTTTGCTGCCAAAGCGGTGCTGCAATGCCAGTAGGCGTTACAACGAGGGCGTGTTCGCCAGCGGGTGCGCTGAAATAGGTCGTCGCCGTGCCGAAACTCAGGTCAACAATGGCCAGCCTACCGTTGATGTATACGTCAACAGGGCTGGCGTTGGGGATAGCATGGACGAAGCGAATCTGGCTCGTTCCCTGAGCGCTGCTGGGCAAAACACCCAACAACATCAGGGTCAGCGCAGTAATTGTCACAGAGATACGGCGAATGCTCATGGCTCTTTCCTTTGCGATGAAGCGTCAGGACACTTTATGTCCCCTCTTGCCACTGGTTCAAGTAGGCTTGCTGTTCTTCTGTCAGCGTGTCGATGTGAATACCCATCGCTTGCAGCTTGAGGCGGGCAATTTCTCTGTCTATGTCTTCAGGGATGACGTAGACGTCTGGTTTGAGAGTCTTGCCCATCCTGAGCATGTACTCAGCACCAAGAGCCTGGTTGGCAAAACTCATGTCCATGACGCTGGCCGGATGACCTTCTGCTGAGGCCAAATTGATGAGGCGACCTTCGCCCAAGACATAAATAGGACGACCTCTGACGATGTATTCTTCTACAAAGGGACGCACCAAGCGCGGCTCACCTTGACTCATGGCAGCTAGGCCCTTGAGGTTGATCTCCACGTTGAAGTGACCGCTGTTGCAGACAATAGCGCCTGGTTTCATCACTTCAAAATGGTGAGTATCGATGACGTTGATGTCCCCTGTGGCTGTGATGAAAATGTCGCCCACTTTGGCTGCTTCGATCATGGGCATGACGCGATAGCCATCCATGACAGCTTCCAAAGCGCGCAGCGGATCAACTTCTGTGACGATGACGTTTGCGCCCATGCCCTCAGCGCGGCTGGCGATGCCACGGCTGCACCAGCCGTAGCCTGCAACGACTACCGTGCGACCTGCCAACAAGATGTTAGTAGCGCGCACCACACCATCGATAGTGCTTTGGCCAGTGCCATAGCGATTATCGAACAGGTGCTTGGTGTTACTATCGTTGATCGCCATGACTGGAAAAGCCAGTGCGCCATCTTTGGCCATAGCGCGCAGGCGGATGACGCCCGTGGTCGTCTCCTCCGTGCCAGCGACGATCACATCCAACAATTCACGACGCGTCTTGTGAATAGTACTCACTAGGTCAGCGCCGTCATCCATTGTGATGTGCGGTTTGTGATCCAGGGCCATCTCAATGTGCTTGTAGTAAGTTTCGTTGTCTTCGCCTTTGACAGCATAGACAGGAATTTCATCGTGGACGACCAGGGAAGCAGCCACGTCATCCTGAGTGGAGAGTGGGTTAGACGCAGTGAGGACGACTTCTGCTCCACCAGCTTGCAGGGTGCGCATGAGGTTAGCAGTTTCAGTGGTCACGTGCAAGCAAGCCGAAATGCGGACTCCTCTCAGGGGCTTCTCGCGCTCAAAGCGTTCGCGAATGGCGCGCAGGACAGGCATCTCCTGCTCAGCCCATTCAATTCGATAACGACCGCCAGTGGCTAGGTCGAGGTTTTTCACATCGTGTTGTATCATTCGTTCTCCTCAGAGTGTTGCCGCACAACGGCGGTAGCTTAGCATGGAATGCGAGAATTGTCGCTCCGCTATTCTAGTGTCGGAGCTTGAATTCTCAAGCCTTTTGGGGCTTGAGCATGACGTCGAGCAGGCCCTGATCGTTGAACTGCTCGCGGTAGCGCGCGATGAAGTCACTGATGGTGTGGCGGTGGTTTTGTGTGCCGACTTGCTCCAGCACATAAGCAGCGCACAGCGTCCCAACTTCGCCGCAGATACGCAGAGGCAAGCCATAGCTGTAGGCTGCTAGGAAGCCTGCGCGATAGGCATCGCCAGCGCCAGTGGGGTCGCGCAGTTGATCGGTTTCAAAGATGGGGACTTCGATCACCTGGCCGTCGGCGTGAATGCGCGAGCCGTTCTTGCCGTGCGTGACGATCAAAATATCGACAGCATTGATGAGTTCAGTCAGAGTGAGGCCAGTCTTGTCGCGGATGAGGATCGATTCGTATTCATTGATGACCATGATGTGCGCGCCACACATATCACGGCGTAGGCTTTCACCGTCCATGCGGGCGATTTGCTGGCTAGGATCGTAGACGAAGCGCCAACCGTGCTGACGGCATTCTTCAGCATAGTTGCTCATGGCCTGCGGGTCATTGGGAGATATGACAACTAGGTCAGGCGTGAAGCGACCAGAGATGGCCGCACTCAGGCTGTAATAGCGTGAATAAGCCATAGCGCCTGTATAGAACGAAGCAATCTGGTTATTCTCGTTATCCGTATTGCAAAAGAAAGAGGCAGTAAACACGTCGTCGTGCTGCCGAACCAATGAGCAATCCACACCAGCGCTCTCCAGCCAATGGCGATAATCGGCAAAATCGCGGCCTACTGTGCCGAAGAGGCGCGGTCTGAGGCCGAGTTGAGCCATCGAAAAGGCGATGTTGGCCGCGACTCCGCCCCAGTGTTTGGTCATATCGTCCACGAGAAAGCTGAGACTGACCTGATGAAGGGCATCCGTAAGGATGTGCTGGCGGAAGCTGCCGGGGAATCGCATGAGATAATCGTAGGCAATAGAGCCTGTTACTACGATGTCCATTTTGGGAAACTCTCAGATGATATGGTCAAATGCGGACGATAGAGGAGGGTAAGTATACCATCCTGGGTCTGAGATGCGAGACGCAACAAGCTATAATTGCAATCACGACACGAGGAGGATGAGCAGGTATGGCGCTCTTTGACAGGCAGCGACTGAAACAAGCGTCTATGCGTCTAGATATAGAAGGTCTGAGACGTGGCGACTATGCCGACCGTTACTTCACCAACGTAGCACAGGTGCTTGAAGCTCTCAGTGTACAGGGTTATAGCTATCGAGGCACAAATCCGCGTAGCTTGCCTTTGCCCGCGCATTTCGCAGTCGGCGATGTGGTCGTCGAGGCGCAAGTTTTCAATCGGCGCTCGCCGATTGCTTTGGTAGCAGGGATCGACATAGCCCTGGCTATGCTGCGCTATGCTAGCGGCTTTTACACAAGTGGAGGCAGCTTCCGTGAGACCTGGGCCGACCTCGAAGTCGATGCCGTCCAAGATGGCGACGTGACAACTTATGATGGCAATGTCGAAGAAGTCCTGACCGTCATGGAGATACGCGGACGTTATCGCGATTTCGCCATCCTAGAAACGCCCATTCTGGGGGTGTTAACGCGAGCCAGCCGTGTAGCAACCAACGTCTACGAGGTCTTGCAGGTGGCCAACGGCAAGCGTGTCCTGTTTTTCCCAGCGCGCTTCGATCTGCCAGAGGTACAGCGTCTGGATGGTTATGCTTACTGGCTGGCAGTGCAGCGCTACAACATGGATTATGGCCAATCTGTACTGCCTCTGGTCAGCACGCACGCGCAGGCTGAATGGTGGGGCGGACGCGGTACAGGAACAATTCCTCATGCCCTAATCGCTTGTTTTCTAGCGGATGAAGTGGAGACGATGGTGCAGTTTGCGCGCCATATGCCTCTGGAGACGCCACGAATCCTGCTAGCAGACTTCAACAACGACGTCGTCCGCGCTTCTCTGGCAACGCTGGAGCGCTTCTGGCAAGCTTATCAAGAAGCCTATCGTGGAGGAGATGAGCAAGCTATGCAGCGCTGGACGCTGAACGGCGTCCGCATAGACACGAGCGGCACGCTGCGCGATGCCTCGCTCAAAGAAGGCGACCCAAAAGGCGTGAGTCCACTGCTAGTGCGCACGCTACGCCGTGCGCTCAACAATGCCTGGACGACCTGGAGTGTATCCGCTGGTCTAGAAGACCTGGCGCGGCGCTTCTGCGAACAAGTGCAAATCGTCGTCTCTGGTGGCTTCAACCGCGAAAAGGTGGAATGGTTTGAGCGTTCGCGGACTCCCGTCGACGCCTATGGCGTTGGCTCATCTCTGCTGGCTAACAGCCCGCAGACCAACACCGACTTCACGATGGATGTAGTGCGCGTGTGCCTGGACGGACAATGGCACGACATCGCCAAAGTAGGGCGCAAACCTGCTCACAATCCTGATTTGCGTCGCGTCAACTTGGGAGAATTTTAGGCATGAGCGATCCTCAAAACTCACAGAATCAAGACCAACCCCAGACTAAGTTCGTTCCATCCAAAACAGGGCGCACGATTTCTTATCGCGGCCTGCTAGAGCGGATCGTTGAGCAGTTCAGCGCCGAATACGGCGAAGATCATCCAGCTCTGCTTGAAGCAGATAACGATGCCAAACGGCGAGCGCTGCTTAAGCCCGTCGCCGATTATGTCTTTGCAGTGGAAGCGGTCGCTCTATCTTTAGAGGAGCAAGCGCAGTTCCTGCGCGCTGCATGCAGCGAATTATTCACCTACGGTGGCCTAGACGCTTTGTTGAACGATCCGAGGGTGACGACAATCAGCTTAGAAGGTGCAGAGAAGGTGAGCGTACGCTATCGGCCTGGGGAAGAATTGCAAACTCTCGCGCCTATCTTCGAAGATGGACCGCAGGCACGGCGCATGATCGCCAAACTAGTGCGCCACGCCGGTGCCGAGCTGCGGCCTGACATTCCAGTGATGGAAGTTGGTCTGATGGTAGGCGAGCGTCCTGTGAACGTCAACGTAGCTGTGCCGCCATATGTCAGTGAGATCAGTGCCGATATTCGCGTACATCCTGCTGTGCCGCCTACGCTAGCAGATTTTGTGGCTCAGGGCTACATAGACGAACGTGCTGCTGTGTTTTTGCACGCTCTGGCCTGCTCTGAACATGGGGTGCTAGTAGTAGGCGACACGGAAAGCGGCAAAACAACCCTCTTAGGAGCGCTAGCTCAGGCGATACCAGAACATGGGCGGACAGCGCTGGTAGAGCGCTCAGCAGTGTTGCGGCTGCCTGGCCAGGTGGTGCGGTACGCTGTGCGCTGGCCTCATGGCCAAGACCAGGGCCAAACTTTCGCCGAATGTATCCGAGATGCCGTCGAGTCGCGTCCTAAGCTGCTAGTCTTAGACGAGATACGCGGTGAGGACGCCGAGGCTATTGCGCCGTTGCTGGGCGAAGATGTGCCGCAACGGCAAATATGGGCCTTTCGTGGCTCACCAGAAGCACGGCGAATTCGTAGCGCGTTGGGCATGTTAGCGCGCATGGCGGATCGCGCTGCGCCAGAAGCTGCCGTCTATGCCCTGCACGAGCGTTTACCCTTCGTAGTCATCCTCAAGCGGCGGCGTGGCGATATTCGCCTGATTGAGTTAGGCGAATGGGTCTGGCCTCTGGGCGGCAGCAGCCCAGATTACACAGCCTTCTTGGAGATGGACTGGGATGAGCCGCGCTGGACGGGACGCAAACCCGCGCGCCCGCTAGATTTGCCGTCCGACTTCTGGGCCTAGGCGCTCAGCCGAGTGGATCGGTGGTCTTGCGTCGTGTGAGACCCTGTGCTGAGTATCGAGCAAAAGCCTGTTCTGACAAGGCTTCAAAATCAATTGTGGGATGAGCCACTGAAGACATGGCGTCGTCCAGCACGCGGATCCTAGCGACGATGTCTTTGGAGAAGTAGTTCATCATCGAGCTAACGCTCTCTAGGACGCAGTGACTTTTGGCCTGTCCTGCGATGTAAATTAAGTCATAACTGGCCAGGACGCTGAGAAAATCGGTGTTGAGTATAGCCTTGCGTGGCACTTTGACCTCTGGCTCAAGGATCGAATAATGTTCTGTGAGCGGCTCATCACCTTTTTGCAGGAAGATGGGCTGGGTCTGGCGTGCTGAGGCATGAAAGGCTATAGCCTCGTAAAGTGCGGGCATGAGATTGTGGCCTGGCGTGCCAATGAGGGTATGGTAGGGCCAGATCATCAACTGCTTGCGTGATTGGGCTTCGAGCTGCTGGACGTAGCGTTTCGACCAGTCAATCTCGTAGAGAGGACGCCAGTGGCCTGCGCTGACCTCTTCAGCGCTGATGACGGTGTAAGGAGGAGGATGTTCGCCTTTCTCATCAGTCCACCACGATGGAGAGAAGATTTGCAGCGGCAAGTGACTGTCTAGTGAGGCGGCAATGCTGGTGATTTTACAGGCATAACGGTAGATGAATTCAATGGTACGTCGCGTGTCCTCGACAGCTCCAGGTACGCTCAGGGCGCCTTCTGGGTGGACAAAATCGACCTGCATGTCGACCAGGAGCAGGATAATGCGCTGCCTATCCTGTTGCGCAGGCGCGCAGCCTGCACTGCGACCGACTTGGATAGCCTGAGAAGACTGAGGCGTATACAGCTCGCCGACGCGCTCGGCAGCGTAAAAACCAGGATAGGCCATGCACACAGCTCCTTGTGTATTAGGAAGATAGATGATTCACTGCTGAGCAGCGACGAAAGCAGCCAGCGAAGCGGCGTTAGGTCGTGGGCCTAAACTAGGTTCGAAGCGCGGCTGGCTGTTGCCTGTGCGCACCATCAGAGTTGGCGTGCCAGTAATGCCCAGTGTCTGAGCGAGTCTAGTGTCAGTAGCGTACTGACGCGCGTTGGGTTGGCAATCCAGGAGCCTGTTGTAGTCTAGATTCATCCGACTGGCAAAATCGCGCGGACTGCTGTCCATGCGCCATCCGCGTGAAGCCATATCGAAGAGCAGATCGTGGGCGGGCCAGAATGTGCCAGGCTGCAAGGTCTCGCTGCATTCAGCTAGCTGGAAGAGCAGCGGGTTTGTGCCGCTGGCTGTGGACATCATGCGGAACTCCAGTCGTGCCAGGCCTGTCTTCACATTGTCGCGGATGAACTGCTTGATGTCTGACTGGTAAGACTGGCAGTGACCGCAGAGAAAATCTTCAAAGACAACGATAGTCACAGGCGCGTTTGGATCGCCGACGACGAAGCCTCCATCGGCTAGACGTTCCTGAGGCATGTCACTGTAGTCAATTTCAACATCTCCAGGATTAAAGCCCGTCGCTTGGATGAGGATGGCTGCGACAGCGACGACGACAGCGACGGCGATGATGCCGAAGATGGCGAGCTGCATCTTGTCCCTGGGCGCGCCTTTGGTCTTTTGCTTCTGCATGGTCAAGCCCTTCTCAGTGTGTACAATCGGTGATGAGCAAAGCAATACATATACACAATCATCTGTCGGAGAACGCTCGTATGTTTCGTGCGGTTGATGTTATTCTGAAAAAACGAGATGGACAAGAGCTAACGAATGGAGAAATTTTCACCTTCATTCAGAAGTTTACGGTCGGGGATATTCCCGACTACCAAGCGGCGGCGCTGGCTATGGCCATTTATTTCCGAGGTATGACGCGCCGCGAAATTGTGGCGCTGACGCGAGCAATGGCCGAGAGCGGCCATGTGCTGGATTTGTCCGATATCGCCGATTACGCAGTGGACAAACACTCATCAGGCGGGGTAGGAGACAAGACGACGCTGGTTGTGCTGCCGTTGGTAGCCGCGTGTGGTGTCACTGTGGCCAAGATGAGCGGACGTGGGCTGGGCTTCAGTGGCGGCACACTGGACAAGCTGGAAGCCATTCGCGGCTATCGAGTCGACCTGAGCGAGGCCGAGTTTCGTCAGCAAGCGCGCGAGATTGGTCTTGTGCTGTGCGGGCAGACGAGCGAGCTTGCGCCAGCCGATGGTAAGCTCTATGCCTTGCGCGATGTGACCGCCACAGTCGACAGCATTCCGCTAATTGCGGCCAGCATCATGAGCAAGAAGCTAGCAGCAGGCGCGCGCGGGATTGTGTTGGACGTGAAGTACGGCAGCGGCGCTTTCATGAAGACGTTAGACGCAGCTCGCGAATTGGCTCAGGTGATGGTGCAAATTGGGGTAGACGATGGGCGTGACATGATCGCTCTACTCTCCAACATGAACCAGCCCCTAGGCTGTATGGTAGGAAATGCGCTGGAGGTACGTGAAGCCATAGAAACTCTGCGCGGAGATGGCCCGCAAGATTTGAGACTGCACTGCATAGAGACAGCAGCGTACATGCTGGCCCTGGCGGGGCGCGGGCAGCGTTGGACAGATCACACGGAGAACTGCGCGCTGATCGAAGCGAAGCTGATGGATGGTAGTGGCTTAGCAACCTTGCGTCGCTTGGTGCAAGCTCAGGGCGGCGATGTAGCCATGATCGACAATCCCGATCTACTGCCGTGCGCGGCTCATCGGGTAGAGGTACTAGCTGAGGATCAGGGCTACGCAGCCTTCGTCGATGCTGTTTTGGTGGCCAAAGCAGCGCTCATCCTGGGCGCAGGTCGCGAAAAGAAGGGCGATCCGATTGATCCTGCGGTGGGTGTAGAAGTGGCTGTCAAAGTCGGCGATCAGGTGCAGATGGGTCAGCGCCTTGCCGTCATCCACGCCAACAACCCTGCCCTGATTGACGAGGCACGATCGCTCATCCAACAGGCGGTGCGTCTCAGCCCAGAGCCAGTTGAGCCTATGCCGTTGTTCGCTGGCGTCATCGACGGGCGGAAGTCGTGACCGAGAGAGCAGCGCGATAGCTGGCCAGAGCCAAAGCATTGGGCGTCGGGGCGTATCGGGCGCTGGCTAGGTAGCGCTGACGAAAGGCTTCATCAGGCAAAGTAGACGGCTGTACGCTGGTGAATGGTTGCTTTAGCTGTACTTTGACCAGTGGATCGTTGGCCAGCTCTCCTACCAGCAGCACGTGGACGACGCTTTGATCCAGAGCCAGAGCAGCAGCGCGCTGCTCAGCGCTCTCCAGCGTGCCGCCATCATCCAGAGCCAGTAGGTGATACTCCGTGCCTGAGTCGGCTAGGGCCAAACGTACCGCGTAGAGCGCTTCATAACCTTGCCGACGATGACGACCCTCAAAAGGACCTAGCAGACCGATGGAGAGGATGGGCGGCGTGCTGGTGCAGCCTGTGAGCAAGGCGAGCAACAGGCTAACAGCCGCTAGCCAGATGTTCTTCATACGTCGTGGAGAAATTGTGCAAGTTAGAGCCATCGCAGCGCGCTCGGAAGTAGTAGTAGGCGGATTCGGCGGGGTAGAGGGCGGCCCGCAGCGCCGACAAGCTAGGATTGGCGATAGGGCCAGGCGGCAGGCCCTGGACGCGATAGGTGTTGTATGGCGAGGCGACGCTTTGATAATCCGCCTGGGTGATGCGCGGCCACCAGCTACCGCGCGCGCCGTTCAGACCATATTGCACAGTAGGATCGGCTTGGAGCATCATGCCGATGGCGAGGCGGTTGCGATAGACGCTGGCGATCATGGAATGTTCTCGGTCATGGACGGCTTCGCGCTGGATGATGGAAGCTAGTGTTGCGACATCGCGTAATGTGAGGCCCTGCGCTTGGGCATCAGCGCGCATTTGCGGCACGGTGGCGCTGATGAAGGCATTGAGTAGCGTGTCGCGCAACTCTTCGGCGCTGATATCTGGCGGCAGGACGTAGGTCTCTGGGAATAAGAAACCCTCTAGGGAAGCTCCCTGAGGCAAGCCGACCAGCTCAGCGAAGTTGGGATCGACGGGCGCGCCAGCGCTCACCAAAGCTAGGAACTGCGCGCCGTTGAAGGCGAACAAGCGGCTGCGGTCGATAGCAGCAGCAACTTCCTCAATGCGCCAGCCGGGCAGCACCGTGAAGGTGATGTTGCTGCTGCGCGAGTCGGTGAGGGCCAAAGCAATCTGGCGCAAGCTTTGCGTCTGCCTGAGAAAATAAATGCCGGCTTCCAGCTCTACGTCCAGTCCCTCCAGGCGAAGGTAGTTGGTGAACAGGATGGGATCAGCGATCAAGCCGTTCTCGACCAGGCGACGTGCAATCAAGGCAGGGGGATCACCGGGGGCGATAGTGAAGCGGATTGGCGTATCATCTGTGCCGATAGGCTGATCCAATTCTGCTTGACGGTTGCTGAGCGCCAAGCGCAGTACAGCACGCTGGACGAAATCGACGGGCCTTCCACCAGAGAGAATGAGCAAGAACACCAGGGCGACGCCACCCAAGAAAACAGCGATCACCAGAGACAAGCTGAGGGCTTTCAGATAACGGGCCACATCGTCCTCGCAACCTAAACCATCGATGCTGAGCTGTTCATGATACGCCATTCATAGCGTCGGCGGCGCGCCGCGTAGGGGAAACGTCGCCAACCCGTCGCGCAGGGCGTCTAGGTAGCTTTGCAGGATCAAGCGCGCCGCTAGGTCGTCGATAGGCGCCTGAGCAGGGCGACGCAGATAGCGCGCCAGTTGCTTGGCGTCTTCACTAGTCAGTTGCTCATCCCATTCGATGATGGGCAGGGCTGTGGTCTCTGCCAGGCGGCTGATCCACAGACGTACTGTGTCGGCTTGGGCGTGGACGCCTGATGGGGTATCGTGGTGAGGCACACCGACGACGAAGGCGCGCGCTTCGTGTTCTCGTGCCAGGGCGTTCAAACGGGCAAAGTCTTCCTGTTTCGATTGGCGCGCGATAATGCATAATTCGCGGGCCACCAGGCCGCTAGGATCGCTGAGCGCGACGCCAATGCGTCTAATCCCGTGATCTAGGCCCAGCAAACGCAAGTTACCGCTCATGATTGCTCCTGCACGTTCACTTGAATGCGGAGGGGCAGCAGGGGCATGTGCGTCATCCAGGGAGGATTGATGATGATTTGTGGAGCGACGTCGGCGGCCAGATTGGCGTTTTGGACGATGATTAACCCCGCGTCGCTCAAAGGCCGTCCTGCCAAGCTATCGCGCAGACGTTCGACGTTGATCTCCCCGACGGCCAGGGCTTGCCCGCTGGCGCTGAAGGTAGCTTGGCCCTGAGGATCGACAGCGCTCACAGGCCCACGCTCATAAGTGAAGGTGTCAGCGCGCAGAGCCAGGCTGGGCGGCTTTTGGGCCGAGAGCTGGGCGAAGACGATTTGGCGTGCAAAGCGATCATCGATCATCAGCGCTTCGATGACGGCGCGCATGTCTAGCGTCAAGCTCTCGCTCAGATCGCCGACGTTGTGGCTGTAAGTCGTCCAATCGCTGCGTTCTTCCACAATACGAATCGTCTCGATGATGAGGAGTTGGGAAGGATTGAGGCTGGCGCGCATTTCATCATAAGCCAGAGCTTGGAGCTGAGCGCGCACAATCGCTAGCAGTCGCTCGCGATCGGCTTGCGTCACGCTGGCGAAGCTGCGCGTCTCACCGCCGGTGGTGGGGGTGAGATTGATGACGCTGGCGAGGGCATCCAGCGGGCCAACGATGGTGTTAATCATGCCAGCGCCTACGTTGCCAACGCTGCCAGAAGAAGCAGGCATAGCTTCAATGCCGACTTCGACCTGTTGACCAATGCCAGCAGGCAAAGTAGCGGATGAAATCGTCTTGAACAGGATGGGCGTACCAGCGCTGGTGGACAAGCTGGTGTTGGCGGGAATTTCGATGGTCTGATCGGTCTTGTTGCTGAAGACGACAACGCCGATGGCTAGCAGATCGCCTAAGGCCTGGCGGCCCGTCGTAGGAATTGTGCCGCTCGTCTGGACAGTGGCGCGCAATCGCGAAGCAGGGATGAGTCGGTCTTCTACGTTTACCTCAGCCTGGTTGACGTCGGCGGTGATGGTTGTTTGAACACTCATCGCCTGGCGCGCCAGAGTCAGGGTGATACTGGCGCTGGGCATGATGACATAAGCAATCGTCAGCACCGCCGCCATAACCAAGATCAACAGCACAGCGCGCTCGACGAACAAACGCAGGACGGAAGGACTGCCCTGGTTGGCGCGGACACGACTGGCCACGTCCATTAGGGCTTCTGGTTCTGGCTCGTCTTCTGGCTTGTGATAGCGCATAGTGAAGACGCGAGTCCGTCCACGCCGCCAGCGCTTACGCTCGCTGTCGCCTATGGTCTCAAAGGCGCTGATCCCCAGTTCATCGGCGTGCTGGACGACCTGAGGATCATGAGTGACTATAGCGAGTTGGACGGCGCGGCGTCGTGCTTCGCGCTGCACCAGCACCAAGTCTAGTTTACGGGTGAGGGCTGTGCCGACCTCTGGCCAGATGAGCAGGACGCGCTTGCCTCGGATGAAAGACAGACGATCGCGGACGCTGTTCACGTCCTCGCCTGCCGCGAGCTGGAGATATTCGGCGCGTCGGCTCATCATCGTGCTTGTGCGAATTTCCGTCAGGACGCCACGCTAAGCCAGCAGTTCACGGGCCTTCTTGAGCGCTTCGGGCAACCTAGCGGGGTCTTTGCCACCGGCCTGAGCCAAGTTGGGGCGTCCGCCACCGCCGCCGCCGATGATAGCGGCTAGCGGTTTGATGAGTTCACCAGCTTTCAGGCCGCTCTTCACCAGATCATCAGTCAGACCCACCAGCAAGCTAGGCTTGCCTTCGCTGTTGCTGCCCAGGATGATGACGCCGCTGGTCTTCACCTTGTCGCGAAACCAATCGGCCATCTCGCGCAGTGCGTCAGCTGAGACGTTGTCCACTTGAGCGATGAGCGCCGATTTACCGCCAATATCGCTCATGCTAGTCATCAACTCATCGAAGGTCGTCTTTGCCAGCCGCGTTTGGAGCTGGCTGATGGTCTTGCGCGCAGCAGCTAGGTCGTTTTGCAGCGCTTCTAAGCGGGCTATGATCTGGTCGGGTGTAGCTTGCAGACGTTCGCCAATGCTCTGGAGCAGGCTCAGGCGCTCCTGGATGTAGTCTAGGGCTGCTTGGCCGGCTAGCGCTTCCACGCGGCGAATACCAGCGCTCACCGCCCCCTCGGAGGTGAAGACGAAGGCGCCAATTTCGGCAGTATTGGGGACGTGGACACCGCCACACAGCTCATAGCTGTAGCGATGGCCATTTTTTTCGATGATGATGGTGCGCACGGTCTCTCCGTATTTCTCGCCGAACAGGGCCATCGCACCTTCTTTGCGAGCTTGATCTAGTGACTTGGTTTCGCTGCGCACGGGATAGTCAGCCAAGATGACGCGGTTAATTTCTTGCTCAATGGCTCGGAGTTGGCTAGGTGTCACCTTGTCGTTGTAGGAGAAATCGAAGCGCAGGCGATCTGGCGCTACCAGCGAGCCGCGCTGTTGGACGCCTGTGCCGAGATGGTTGCGCAGCGCAGCATGTAGTAGGTGGGTACCGCTATGATGACGGGTAATGGCCGCGCGGCGTTCTAGGTCAACCTCAGCGCTGACAGGCCCAAGAGCGGGACTGCCTTCCACTACTTCGCCGACGTGGACGATCAAGCCCACGACAGGCTTCTTCATGTCTTCGACTTCAATCGTCCAGTCTGTACCGCGTAGCAGGCCCGTGTCGCTGACCTGGCCGCCGGCTTCGACGTAAAACTGCGTCTGATCCAAGATGACTTCCACTTTGTCACCAACGATGGGCCGCTCGATGCGCTGGCCATCGCGCAGGAAAGCTAGCGCTTGAGCCTGAATCGGGCCTGAGGTATAGGGGTCGTAGCGCACGCCGTCTGACCCAAGCAGACCCTGACCTTGCAGGTCGTGTAGAATGGAGCTGTAGAACTCTCCGCTCTCCATCGTCCCCATAGCCTGACCTGCGCCGCTCACCAGTGAATGGGCTTCTTCGGCCTGATGGAAAGCAGCCATGTCAACGGTATATCCGCGTTCTTCGGCGATGTCTTTGGTGACTTGGATGGGCAGGCCCAGGGTAGCTTTGAGATAGAAGGCCTGCTCGCCGCTGATCGTGCCACCTGGGGGTAGCGCGTCCATCATCGCCTCCAGCTCGGCGACGCCGCGCTCCAGAGTGCGCAAGAAGCGTTCTTCTTCCAGGGTGATGGCGCGCTGGATGGCAGCAGAGCGCTCTTGTAGCTCGGTGTAATGTCCGCCCATCTGTTCGATCACGGTCTGCGCCACCTGGCTCAGGAACGGCTCGTGGAAGCCAATCTTGCGACCAAAGCGCGCAGCGCGGCGGATGACCAGGCGACAGACAGCGTCGCGTCCCTTGGCGCCAGGCAGAACACCGTCAGCGATCAGGAAGACAGCTGCGCGGATATGATCGGCGATGACGCGGTAGGCCACGTAGTTGGCCTTGACTTCTTCGTCTGTCTGACCACTGAGGCGCTGAGTCGTGGCGATGATGGGCAGAAATAAGTCGGTGTCGTAGTTGGCTTCTACGCCCTGGATGATGCTCACAATGCGTTCTAAGCCCATGCCTGTGTCAACGCTGGGAGCAGGCAGTGGAACGTCGTATGCGCCGCTGTGGATAGGATCAGGTTGAGTGCGGTTGAACTGCATGAAGACCAGATTCCAGAATTCCAGCATGCGGTCTTCGTCGGCCAACAGCGAGGGGACGATTTGATCCTCGCCCTGCTCAGGATGTTTGTCCCAGAAGATTTCGCTGCATGGGCCGCACGGGCCAGTCTCGCCCATCTGCCAGAAGTTGCTCTTTGGCCCCAAGCGCGCAATGCGCGTGGCAGGCAGGCCAATGTCTTCATGCCAGATACGATAGGCGTCGTCGTCCTTCTCGTAGACGCTGACCGCTAGGCGCTCTTCAGGCATTTCTAGGACTTCGGTGATGAACTTCCAGGCATAATGAATAGCGTCGCGCTTGAAATAATCGCCAAAACTGAAGTTGCCTAGCATTTCAAAGAAGGTGTGGTGGCGTGGGGAAGGGCCGACATTCTCCAGGTCATTATGTTTGCCAGAGACGCGCATGGACTTCTGAGCAGTGGTCGCGCGCTTATAATCGCGCTTATCCAGCCCCAGGAAAACATCTTTGAACTGTACCATGCCGCTGTTAGTGAACAAAAGGGTGGGGTCATTGGCAGGCACAAGCGACGATGAAGCGACGTGACGATGGCCCAAGCCGATGAAGAAATCCAGGAACGCCTGGCGGACTTCGGCGCTGGTCATTGATTTCATAGAAAGCGAATCCTTGCCCTGGTGGAGACGAAGAACAGGCTGATTATAGGCTCAAAGAGAGCGCGTGACTATGGTACACTGGAACGCTCAAAGACTCATCGTAAGCTGAAGGTTATGCCTATGCCAAGCTTAGAAGAACAATTAGACGTGCTGATGTCGGGGACTGAGTATGGCGACCCGCAAACCAAAGAGACCATGCGTCGCGAGCTGCGTGAACGCCTCATCGAATGTGAGCAGCAAGGGCGACCTCTGCGCGTTTACTGTGGCTATGATCCTCGTACTGCCGATCTGCACCTGGGCCATACGATCACCATGCGTAAATTGCGCCAGTTCCAGGACTTCGGCCACGACGTAACCTTTCTCGTAGGAACGTTCACCAGCCTGATTGGCGATCCTTCCGACAAGGACAAGGCGCGCAGCCAGCTCACCCGCGAAGAAGTCATGGAAAACGCGCGCACTTACGCGCAACAGGCCTTCAAAATCCTCGATCCTCAGCGTACGCGCGTGCGCTACAACGACGAATGGCTGTCACCACTGGACTTTGCCGACATCATCCGCTTAGCCAGTAACTTCACAGTGCAGCAGTTCCTAGTGCGCGAGAACTTCGCCAAACGCATTGACGCGGGCCAGGCGATCTACCTCCACGAGTTCTTCTATGCTCTTATGCAGGCCTACGATGCTGTCGCGCAAGAAGCCGACGTCCAGGTGGGTGGCCAGGATCAGCTGTTCAACATCCTGGTAGCGGGTCGTAAGTTACAGCAAGGCCTGGGTCAAAAGCCACAGATCGCTATCATCATGGGCGAGAGTCTGCCTGGTACAGACGGCCATCAGAAGATGAGCAAGAGCCAGGGCAATCACATCCCTCTGTTGGCTGAACCCTGGGATATGTACGGCAAGGTGATGAGCATACCAGACACAGCTATGCCTGTTTATCACAAGCTAATTCTGGGCTGGCAGCCTCCGCAGTTGAGTGAATTAGAGCGCGGCTTAGCCGATGGCACCATTCATCCTAACGAAGCCAAGATGAATTTGGCCCGCGAGATCGTGAGTATCTTCCATAGTCCACAAGATGCCGAAGCTGCGCAGAGGCGTTGGGACGAAGTCTTCCGCAGCGGTAGCCGCGACGCCATCCCCCAGGATATTCCTGAAGAAGTAATGAATGAAGATAAGAAAATTCTCGATATTTTGCGCGACCTGAAGATGGTAGCGAGCGGTAGCGAGGCCAAGCAGCTCATGAAAGGCGGCGGCGTACGCCTCAATGGCCAGGTCATCAACGACCCGCAGATGGTTATTACTCGTAGCAGCCTGCCCCAGGTTTTGCAGGTGGGCAAGCGCAAGTATGTGCGTCTGCTGGCCTCGGACTAGCTCAAATAAAGAATTGAGGGCGCTGGTCTTGTGCCCTCAAGATTTTTAACGCTTGTCCTGTGACCAGGTGATCTGTTCGCGCACTTGGAGATCGGTGTGGCGAATCTTCATGGCCAGATCGGCGGCCAGGTTGCGCATGAGCTTGTAGCCGAGCTGGGGATAGGTATCGCACAACAACATGAGCTTGTCGCGTGGGATAACGATGAGGTGAGTGTCGTGCAAAGAGCAGCGCGCGCTAGCAGAGCGTAGGCCTTCATCCACGAGCGATACTTCGCCGAAAGACTGCCCACGCCGCAGAGTGGCGATAGTGCGCGGTGCGTTGCTCTCATGGCCGATGAGGGCTGGATCGACGATGATCTCTACCTCACCGTTGGCGATGATGTACATCTCATCACCAGGGGTGTTCTCCTCGAAGATGACATCACCGGCTTGATAGTGACGCTCAGTACAAATTGAGCCAATCAGTTCAAGCTGCGTGGGAGTCAACTCATCGAAGATGTCTGCCTGACGTAGAACGGGGACAACAGACATCGAATGCTCCTATCTTTACTCAACAAGTGTAGCAACACTTATGCTTCGAATTATAACACAACCTGAAGAGGTGTGCCAAAGGTAGTCGACTGTGCCTCAGAGCAAATCTCAGCTAGAGATAATCCAGTCACGCAGGGTACGGAAGCGATCTGTCGGGTCGGTGATGATCCCGAGCTGAACGTTATTCACTTTATTGCTGACAACGTAAGTGAACAGGGGCGTGTAGAGAGGGATGGCGACGGCGCGGTCGATGAAACGGCGCTGGAACTGCTGGTAAAGCTGTACGCGATTGATCCCGTTGGCGTCGCGGCGAGCGCGCTCTAGTAGCTCGCTCAGGCGGTCATCGGCTAGTGCGCCGTAATTCTTGCCATCTGGTGCTTGTCCGACATGCCAATAGGCGTAGCCGTCTGGATCAGAAGCTAGCGTGAGCTGGGCAATGGCTGCCATGAAGTCTCCGTCCTCTAGACGCTGCGTCAGTACAGGCGCAGGGACGGCTTCGACGGTCACCTCTAGGCCGTACTGTGACCATTGGGCGGCAATTTCGCGCGCAATGGCGACCAGTGGCGGATTGTCTTCCACCAGCAGGCTGAAGCGATAGATAATCGGGTCAGGCGTCAGCGTTGGCTCACCCTCGGCAGGCTGGGGAGACTTTGGCGTTTGGATGTTGGCCGTGCGCAGCAGATCGAGTGCAGCCAAAGGATTGGTCACAGGATATTGCAGCGTGGGATCGTAGGCCCAAGAGTTGGCCAGGATGGGACTATCGGCCACAACGACGCGGTTGTTGAGATGAGTTTCGACGGGCGTTTGGCGATTGAGGCCGATCATCAGGGCCAGCCGCACGCGCAGCTCTTGAAAGAAGCGCACGCCTTCTGGCTCAGACCAGTTGTAAAGCAGCACGCCGAGGGCAGGCGCAAGCGAGGTGTAGGTGTTGGTGTTGGGAAGCTCTAGCAGAGGTAGACGTTCGTCCCAATTACGCGCAGCCAGTCCATCCACTTGCCCGCGTTGGAAGGCAGCGTATGCTGCTTCGTAAGAAGGATAGAGGCGGAAACGCAGCCGCTCAATCGCGTAGCCCTCTGCGCCGTCGGTGCGCAGGCGGTAATTCGGCGCGACGCGCAGATTGACGATGTCAATTGTCTCACCATCGGAGGACTGTAAGCTCTCTAGCTGGTAAGCGCCTGTGCCAATAGGAGTGATGTTGAAACGATGAGAGGCCATCTCGGCAGCGCTCGTGCCGCGCAGGGCATGCTCTGGCAACACCCCAAAGGTCAGGCGATGGAGGAAGCTGGCTAGCGGTTGTGTGAGGCGAAAGCGGATGATCTGTGGGGTGACAACCTGAGCTTCGACAGTACGCCAAAATTGGCTCATCTCTGCTGTGCTGCCCAGACTAGAGTCTTGCATGAGGCTGACGGTGAAAAAAACATCTTCGGCCGTGAAAGGCAGGCCGTCCTGCCATAGCACGTCCTCGCGTAGCGTGACGACGTACTCAAGTCCTTCGCTGCCCATGATCCAGCTCTCAGCTAGGTCGGGAACAGCTTCACCGTAGGCGTTGATCTGGAACAAGCCGTCGAAGATTAGC
Organism: Anaerolineae bacterium; assembly: GCA_025055175.1. Classification (GTDB taxonomy): domain Bacteria; phylum Chloroflexota; class Anaerolineae; order Aggregatilineales; family Phototrophicaceae; genus JAVQVU01. The sequence continues at coordinate 234,140 of JANWYT010000002.1, forward strand.
GAGCTGATGTCACGGTCTACAGGATTCAAATCAGCGTAAAGGGGGTTGAGTCGGCTCAGGCTGCCGATGAGAGCTTCTGTGTAGGTGACGACGCTATCTTCTTGTACCTGATGTGTATCTTGAGAGGGTAAGACAGGGACAGGTTCTGGGCTGGGCAGAAGAGGTGTTGGCGTGACGTACGCTTGTTCTGTTGCAGGCTGCGCTTCTTGAGCAGCCTGAGGCGGCGGCGTGGGCTGGGGGCTTGGAGAAGTCGCCAGACGTGCGAAGACAGCCAGGCCGAAGACCAGGATTGAGAGCGCAAGAGCCAGAGATTGCCAGTGGAGGCGGTTCATCGGTGACGGAGCGCGGAAGACGCGCTCCCCACACCACTATGAGCTAGCGACGACGGAGAACAGCGAGATGGCCAGGAAGGCAATGCTCAAGAAGATCGTCACCTGAAAGATGGTCTTCTCTAGTCCTCGGCGCGTGCGCGCAATGCCGCCGCCGGCGTCACCACCGAGCAAGCTGCCCAACATGCCGCCCTTGACTTGCAGCATGATGAGCAGGATGAGGATGATGGAAACTAAGATCGAGGCAATCTGGAGGGCTGCTGCCATGCGCGTAATCTCCTCTTAGGGCAATATCAGAGCGCGCAGTATAGCACGCCTGACGTTGGCTGAGAAGGATAGTTGCGGCTCAGGCGTTTATTTCTGGCCCAAGCTCAAGATGTAGTCGATGGCTGCCTGGATTTGCGGATCAATCTCGCTGCCATCTTGGATGAGACCACGCTCAGGATCGTACTCCACAATCTGATCGGGGGTGACGCCGAAATCGTGAATCCAGTTGCGATTAGGGGTGAGCCAGCGCGCAATAGTCAGGCGCAGCGCGCCGCCGTTGCTGAGAGGTTGAACAGTCTGGACTGTGCCTTTGCCGAAGGTCGTCTCGCCGATGAGCCAAGCTACGCCGCGATCTTTCATCGCCCCAGCGATCAATTCGCTGGCGCTGGCGCTGGACTCGTCCACCAGGACGACGATAGGCACGCGCACATCCAGGAATCCGCCCTGAGCGTTGAAGATTTCTTCCTGACCATTGCCCAGCGCTTCGTAGAGGATGACGCCATCTTTGATGAACATGCTGCCCACCTCAACGGCAGTGTTCAAGTAGCCGCCAGGGTTGCCGCGCAAGTCGAAGATGAGGCCTTTGCGATTGTTAACGTCCATCTCTTGCAAGGCAGCGCGCATTTGCTGTGGAGCATTGGTCAGGAACTGACCCAAGTATAGGTAGGCAATGTCGTTATCCAGCACGCGGTATTCAATGATTGGGCGTGTGAAACGGACGCGCGTCATAGTGAAGGTGACGAAGCTGTCACCGCGCTTGAAGGTGATCGTGACCTGTGTACCTGCCGGACCGCGTACCAACGGCACAAGCTCATCTTGGCTGATCCCCTGGACGCTGCGCCCATCCACTTCCCAGAAGATATCGCCAGGCAAAACACCGGCTGCTTCTGCGGCAGCGCCGCGAATTAGGCTGACGACTTCGATCTCGCCAGTGGCTTCGATAGTACGGATGACGACGCCAATCCCTTCGACGTCGCCGCCCATGCTCTCCTGGTGAATGCGGAACTGCGAAGGATCCATGTAATTGCTGAATCGGTCGCCGAGCGCGCCAACCATGCCGCTAATTGCGCCGTCCACCAGGTCTGGCACGGTCACATCCGCCGAGTCGACGAAACGGTTGCGGATCAGATCATAGACTTCATAAAAGGGCTGGAAGGCTTGATCGGTATCGCCAATGGCTACGTTGGCTTCGCGTTGCTGCGCGCGCGAAATGCTGCTCCAGTTGCCGAAGGCAAAGCCGGCTACAAACACCATCACCAACAAAACAGCTAATTGAAGGCGTTGAGCCTGGCTATTCCACTGTCTCATCTGACTTGCTCCACACTTGAACTAACAAAGGAAAGGAATGGGCATGTCTTAAGCATAGCATAGTTTAATCACTAAACTGTAAAATTCTGGTGAGACGATTGCTCATTCGTCAGGTCGCCATCATGTCCGTGGATTGTAATTTCGTCTGCGAAACACTATGTCAACTGGCCCGCGATTCAGTGCCTCACCACCGAATCCTCAATCATTTGCTGGCTTTGACTGATGGAGATGAAGCGCTGGAGCTTGCTCTTCTGCGCGTGGGACATTGCCTAGCCTGGGGAAGCGAGTACTATGCATTGGCTCACATTGGCCAGAGCGGTGGTTGGCAGGCTCATCTGGCCCAGGCCGTCTATTTGATTGTGCGCACTCAGGGCGACACAGAAGCTATTCAGCGAGCAATCGTACGGACTGAAGGCCTGGTTCAGACCATCCTCAGCTGTTATTTAGACGCTAGGGCTGGCGTTTGAAAGTCGGAGCGCCAGCTTGCTTCTGGATTGCCATAGTTTCATCTTCAGGCTATACTTGCGCTGTCATTGACAAGACCAGGGGAGTCCGCGCAAGTGGGCTGAGAGAGTGCGTAGCGCCGCACTGACCCTCGACCTGATCCGGATCATGCCGGCGTAGGGAGAGTCGTGTACATGGGTTACCACCCCTGAAACACCTCGCCAGGGGTGGTTTCAGTTCAGCACAAGGCTCGGTGTTCCTCTGGTTGAGTCGCTGGCGAGCCGAATCAACCGATTGTCACAAGGAAAGAACATCATGAAGTTTTTGTCCATTTTTGTGCTGGTACTGAGCCTGAGTTTGTCGGCTCAGGGACAGGAGCGCGTTGTGACGCTCATCACCCACGACAGTTTCAACGTGAGTGAGGACGTGTTGCAAGCCTTTGAGCAAGAGAGCGGCTACCGTGTGGAGATTCTGCGCCTGGGCGATGCCGGCTTGCTGGTCAATCAAGCTATCTTGAGCCGCAACAATCCTCTAGGCGATGTGCTGTTCGGGGTGGACAACACTTTCCTGAGTCGCGCGTTGAAGGCTGACATCTTCCTGCCCTATGAATCGCCTCTGCTCGCAGAGGTTGATCCCATTCATCTGCTGCCCGACGAAACGCGGGTGACGCCGATCGACTACGGCGATGTTTGCCTCAATTATGACATCGCTGCGCTGGAAGCACTGGGCTTGAAAGCGCCACAAAGCCTGGCAGATTTGACGCAGGAAGCCTATCGTGGTCTGCTAGTGGCCATGAACCCCGCTACATCTTCACCAGGTTTAGCCTTCTTGTTGACCACAGTGAGCGTCTTTGGGACGGAAGGCGACTACACCTACCTGGACTACTGGGCTGATCTGGTGGCTAATGACGTGCTGATCGTGGACGACTGGGAGACGGCCTACTTTGGCCACTTCTCGGCTATCAGCGAAGACGGTGACCGTCCTTTGGTGGTGAGCTACGCCAGCAGTCCGCCTTTCAGCCTGGACGACGAGGGCCAACCGACGACGGCCAGCGTGACCGCTCCTGGGACGTGCTTCCGTCAGGTGGAATACGCAGCGATGCTGCGCGGCACAGACAATGAGGAAGGCGCACAGCAATTGATTGACTTCATGCTGAGCCGCGCTTTCCAAGAAGACTTGCCTATGCAGATGTACGTCTTTCCTGTGCGCCGTGATGCCGTTCTGCCAGCCGAATTCGCCGAATTTGCGACGGTGGCAGAGGAGCCGGCCATGTTGAGCGCGGAGGCTATCGATCAGGGCCGCGAGGACTGGATCAACGCTTGGCTGGAAGTGATCGTGCGCCGATGAGGCGTGCGGCTTGGGCAGGGCTGTATGCTCTGCCCGTCGCCTTCCTGGCGATCTTCTTCTTCCATCCGCTGCTGAATATCTTGGGCTACAGCCTGGCGCCTCAAGGTCAGGTCGACTTGAGCGTCCTGCTGAGTCTAGCCAACTCTGACTACTATCGTCAAACCTTGTCTTTTACGCTGTGGCAAGCAGCTCTCTCAACTTTCTTCACCCTGCTGCTGGCCTTGCCTTCAGCTTACGTGTTGGCGCGCTATCAATTTCGGGGGAGGAACGCGCTCTTGTCAGTGGCGGCTTTGCCCTTCATCCTGCCGACGGTGATTGTAGCAGTGGGCTTCCAGACTCTGCTGGGGGATCGCGGTCTGCTCAATGAAGCACTGGCGGCGTTGTTGGGACTAGAAACAGGGCCGTTGCGCTTGGAACGTTCGCTGCCCCTCATCTTGATAGCTCACGTCTTCTACAACTATGGGCTGGCAGTGCGTTTGCTAACTAGCTATGGTGCGTCATTGTCGGTGCGCTACGAAGAAGCGGCGCGCACACTAGGCCTGGGAACGTGGGGCGTCTGGAGGCGAGTGACTTGGCCGCTGCTGAGGCCTGCGCTCAGTGGTGTAGCGTTGCTGGTATTCATCTTTAACATGACTAGCTTCGGCGTGATCGTTATCTTGGGTGGGGTGCGCTTTGCGACGCTGGAGGTGCAGATTTTTTATCAGGCTGTGAGTCTGTTCAACCTATCATCGGCAGCTGCATTGTCGCTGGTACAGATGGGGCTGGCGTCGCTGGCTTTTGGTCTGTATGGGCGCTGGCAGCGCACAGCTTTTCCCATCCAAACGCAGAGCGAAGCGCTCCTGCGCAGGCCCAGTGGCTGGGGAGCGCGCTCAGCGATTGGCGGAATAGTGATCTTTGTTGTGCTGGGGGTGTCCGCGCCGCTGCTGGCCCTCGTGTGGCGCTCCCTGAGCTGGCGCGGCGCATTCAGCTTGCGCCACTACCTGTCCTTGCTTGAAGGTGAGACACGCGCGCTGGCTGTTCCGATTGGAGTTGGCGTCACCAACTCGTTGATCCTGGCTGCTGTAGCCGTCTTCCTAGCTCTGATGCTGGGTTTGTTGGCCGCTCACATGTTAAAGCGAGGCTGGCGCTGGTTGGACGGCTTGTTCATGCTTCCGCTGGCGACGAGCGCGGTCACGCTGGGCTTGGGCTACACCTTGTCTTTCGATCAGCCGCCCCTGAATTTGCGCGGCTCATGGGTAGTGCTGCCTATCTTGCATGCGCTGGTGGCGCTGCCATTCGTGGTGCGCACCGTGTTGCCAGCGCTCCGCGCCATTCCACCGAACATGTTGGCGGCTGCTGCCACGCTGGGGTCTGGCCCAATGACGCGCTGGTGGCGCATCGAGCGGCCTCTAACGACGCGCGCAATTTCGATTAGCGCGCTCTTCGCTTTCACGGTGAGCTTAGGAGAGTTCGGGGCTTCGCTCTTCGTGGTGCGGCCCAACTTGCCCACGCTGCCAATCATGATTTACCGCCTGCTAGGCCAGCCGTCCAGAGAGAGCTACGGGCAAGCGCTGGCCCTGAGCGTGATCCTGCTGTTGCTGTGTGCGCTGGCCTTCTTCTTCATGGAGCGCTTGCGCCGTGCTTCTGGCAGTGGCTTTTAGCTCAGGTCGGCCCAGAAGCTGTCCAGCGCTTGCTTCACTTTGTCTAAGCGCTCAAAGTGAGGCAGGCCCAGAGTGTTGGGAATACGCCGCGCGCGCCAGCTGGGTTGTTTCTCCAGCATATCGGGCAAACGCTCAAAGCTGGTGTGAGGATCGCGGTCATACAGCACCAGTACGGGCAGGCTCAGGTTTTTGTAGAGCGTGTCGAAGGCGCGGCGGGTGAACAGCTTGCCGCTTAGGAAGTAAAGCGGAGCGTAGCGCGCGCCTTCCTGGTGTGAGGTTGTCCATGAGTACTCGGCTAAGCCATCGTTGAGCGCGCCCTTGAAGCTTTGAGCCAGGAAATAGCGAATGCTAGGTTCAGTTGTCAGCAGGTTGTAGAGGGTGCGGCTGAGGATAGGATTGGCTAGCACATTGTAGATTTCATCTCGGCTGATTTCAACTAGCGTCCCCAGCGGTGGAATTTGCAGACGAATGGCGTCGTCGTCTTGGCTTTGCTGCGCGTTGCGCTCCGCGAAACCAGTGGGCGAGATGAAGCTGAGCGAGCGAATAGCTTGGCTTTGCAGGGCAGCGCGGGCGGCAAATTCGCTGCTTAGCGATAAAGCGATCACGTCGCAGGGCTGGCCGATGAAGTCCAGGGCGTCTAGGATGGCAGCGGCGTACAGCTCTGGCGAATACTCACGCTGAGTGCGTTCGCTGTAGCCAAAGCCGGGCAAGTCTAGGGCGTATACAGGACGCTGGCGGCGATAGGCTTCAAAGAGAGGCTTCATCTCGTAAGCGCTAGCAGCCGCGTTAATGCTGTGGATGAGCAGCAGCGGCACGCCCAACGCCTCATCAGCTATGTAGCAGCTGAGGAAACAGGAGCGCTTGCCCAGAAAATCGACGCGGCGCGCTGCTAAGGCTGGCACGAGCGGCACCCGCCGATTGACGATGGTGCTGGCTGCCACCATGCCACCGAGCAAGCCGAAGAGGGCAAGTTTGCGGGCAGTATCGGTGAGTTTGGGCATGGCGCAGCTCTCTTTGAGTGTTGACTCAGATATCTAGATTCTTGACCAGCTTAGCATTGGTCTGGATAAAGCGGCGGCGCGGTGGAACGCTATTGCCCATGAGCATATCGAAGACCTTGTCGGCTTCAGCGGCATCTTCAATGGTGACCTGGAGTAGCGTGCGCCGTTCAGGATCCATCGTCGTCTCCCAGAGCTGTTCGGCGTTCATCTCGCCCAAGCCTTTGTAACGCTGGACGATGACTTTGGAGGGGTCTTTGTAGGCTTTGAGGGCGCGTTCGAGTAGTTGAGCGTCGTTCAGGCCGGCAGTAGGGTAGATATACTGGCGGTCTTTGCCATGCTTGAGCAGATAGATAGGTGGTTGGGCGATGTAGAGGTGACCTGCCTGGATGAGGGGCAGCATGTGGCGGAAGAAGAAGGTCAGCAGCAGAGTACGAATGTGCGAGCCGTCTACGTCAGCGTCGGTCATGATGATGACGCGGCCATAGCGCAGGCGCTCTAGGGTGAAGTCTTCGTGAATGCCCGTGCCGAGCGCCGAGATGAGCGACTTAATCTCATTGTTGTCCAGGATTTTGTCAAGGCGGGCGCGCTCTGTGTTGAGGATTTTGCCGCGCAACGGCAGGATGGCCTGGAAGTGACGGTCGCGGCCCTGCTTGGCACTGCCTCCTGCCGAGTCGCCTTCGACGATGTAAATCTCAGCTTCCTCGCCGTGCTTAGAGCAGTCAGCCAGCTTGCCGGGCAGAGTGCTGCTCTCTAGCAAGCTTGGCCCGCTGCGTACCAAGTCGCGGGCCTTGCGCGCAGCTTCGCGGGCGCGCTTGCTGGTCATGCACTTGTCGATGATCTTGCGAGCTTCGCGTGGATTGAGTTCCAAGAAATCGTTGAAAGCTTCACTGGCTACCTGAGACACTGCGCCCTGCACTTCTGGGTTCAGCAGCTTGACCTTCGTCTGACTCTCAAATGAAGGATTGGGATGCTTGACGCTGACTATGGCTGTAATGCCCTCCAGCGTGTCGTTGCCGCTGAAGTTGGCGTCTTTCTCTTTGAGTAGGCCACTCTTGCGGGCGTAGCGATTGATGACGCTGGTGATGGCTGAGCGCAAGCCAGTGAGGTGCGTACCACCGTCAGGCGTGCTGATGGTGTTGGCGAAGGCTAGTTCGCTGATGTTGGTCGAGTCGCTGTACTGAAAGGCAATTTCGACGCCAATCGTGAAGGGCGCTTTGCCCTCCAGGACGATTTCAACCTCCTTGTCAGCGTAGATAGGATCGTGCAAGGGCTTGCGATAGCGGTTGAGATAGCGTACGAAAGAGCGTAGACCACCATCGAAGTAGAAGCTGGTTTCGCGAGGGATGGGCGTCTGGCGCTCGTCGCGCAGGGTAATGAAGACTTTGCGCGTGACAAAAGCCATCTCTTGGAAGCGCTGAGCCAACGTCTCAAAGCTGAAATCATTGGGATCGAGGACGGTAAAGTCGGGCAAGAAGCTGATGATCGTTCCGGTGCCTTCACCTTCTCGGAGCGGACGGATTTGTTCGACAGGGGTTTGCGGAATGCCGCGCCTGTAGATCTGCCGCCAGTGAAAGCCGTCGCGGTAAACTTCGGCGATGAGTTCCTCAGAAAGGGCATTGACGGCTGTCAAGCCGACGCCGTGCAAGCCGCCGCTGACCTTGTAAGCGCCTGTGCCAAATTTACCTCCCATGCCAACCTTAGTCATGACGCCTTCTAACGTCGAAATGCCCAGCTTCTTGTTGAGGCCGACGGGGATGCCGACGCCGTTATCGCGGATGGATACGAAGCCGTTGGCGTGTAGAGTGATGAGGATACGATCACAGCGTCCAGCCAATGCTTCGTCGATGGCGTTATCGACGACTTCGTAAATGAGGTGATGCAGGGCGCGAATATCTTTGCCACCGACGTACATGCCAGGACGCAAGCGGATATGTTCAATCCCCTCCAGATACGTGATGTTCTCTTCGGTGTACTGCTGAACTGGCGGTGGAGTGACAATCTCTTTTTCGGCCATGTTTTTCCTCATCCAAGTGCAAGTTACGCGAGTAGCTCAGGCGGAGAAGCACAGGACATGCTATATGAGTGCGAAGGGGATTGAACTTCGCTTCTATTATACTTGATTCGGCGCAGTCCGAGAATGGCGGAATAAATGTTCTATGCTTAGCGAACAACAAACAAAGTTTGCGAGATAGCCTACAATTCACTATACTTGCGCCATAAATTCTGGCCTATGTAGGCCTTTTGAATGGAGATTTGTGATGGAGAACAAAACTTTGACCTACGCGGATAAGCCCTGGCTCAAGCACTACGACAAGGGCGTGCCGCACACCATCAACTATCCACAAGTTCCCCTGCACCAATTCTTGCACGACACCGCGAAACGTGTACCAAACGCTATCGCGCTAGTGTCGTCTGCGAAGCTACCTGTGTTGGGTCGTGTGGCCGCTGAGATGAACTATGCTCAATTGGAAGCGGCTTCAGATGCGTTGGCGGCGGCTTTTGTGGACATGGGCCTTAAAAAGGGTGACCGCGTGGCCATCGTCATGCCCAATTGCGCAGCATTCGTCATCACCTTCTTCGCTATCTTGAAGGCTGGCGGTGTAGTGGCGGCTACCAACCCTACCTATCCAGCGCAGGCCATGGCCTACCAAATCAACGACTGCGATGCTGAATTTGTCGTGGCCCTCTCTTTGTATTATAATTTGGTTAAAGAAATTCAGCCCAAGACTAAGGTGAAGCACGTCATTGTCACCAACATCAAAGAGTACTTGCCTGCATCCGCCAAGCTCCTGTTCACGCTGGCCCGCGAGAAGAAGGAGGGACATCGAGTGGAGGCGCTCAAGGGCGGCGATTTCTGGTTTCAGGATTTGCTGGCCAAGTATGCCGGACGCAAGCCCAACGTCCAGGTTGGGCCGAGCGACCTAGCTATCTTCCAGTACACAGGTGGCACAACGGGCGTCAGCAAAGCGGCTATGTCGCGGCACAGCGCGCTGGTAGCCAACATGCTTCAGCTCAATGCTTGGATGGAGCCGTTCGGCGTGCCAGGCGAGAAGGAAATTTTCCTGGGCGCCATCCCTATGTTCCACGTATATGGCCTCGTCGTCGTGGCCAGCCTCGCAGTATACAAAGGCAGTCGCGTCATCCTTGTGCCAAATGCCCGCGATATTGACGAAGTCATCAGCGTCATTGACCACTTCAAGCCGACCCTGTTCCCTGGCGTGCCAGCCCTCTACAACGCCATCAACAATCATCCCAAAGTGAAGGCAGGTGAAGTTAGCCTTCGGTCGCTGCGCTATTGCATCAGCGGTTCCGCACCGCTGCCCAATGCTGTCAAAGACGAATTTGAGCGCATCAGCGGTACTGTGCTGCGCGAAGGCTTTGGCATGAGCGAAGCGCCGACAGCCACGCACACTAGCCCTGTCAAAGGCGAGTGGCGCAATAACTCAATCGGCATTCCTCTGCCGGACATGGAGATGCGCATTGTCAGCTTGGACGACGGCGAAACTGAAGTGCCCGTGGGCGAAATTGGCGAGCTATGCATGTATGGCCCGAACATCATGGTTGGCTATCATGGTATGCCCACCGAGACAGACAACGTGCTGCGCGAACACAACGGCAAAAAGTGGCTTTACACCGGCGACATTGCGCGCATGGATGAGGATGGCTTCTTCTATATCGTGGATCGTAAGAAGGACATGGCCCTGATTGGTGGCTACAACGTCTATCCAGCCAACGTAGAGAATGTCATCAAGAGCCATCCAGCAGTGTTGGAGGTAGGCGTAGCGGCCGTGCCGCATCCAGAGAAAGAGGGACAAGAAGCTTTGAAGGCCTGGATCGTCCTCAAGCCGGGCATGACAGCGACAGCCGAAGAAATCATCGCACACTGCGAGCAGTCGCTTGCGCCGTACTCTGTGCCGCGCCGCATTGCTTTCATCAACGAGCTGCCCAAGACGGCTGTTGGCAAGACGCTACGCCGCGAGTTGGTTAAGATGGAGATGGAGAAAAGATAACATCTGTCATTGGCTGAGGGAGGGTTTAGCCCTCTCTCTTAGCTTCGCCAATAGAGACAGGTTTTTTCGAGAGGTTTGTTCAAGAATGACTGTTTCAACGGTGACTTACGCGGATCGTCCCTGGACGAAGAAGTATGACCCTCACGTGCCGAAGACGCTCGCGCCTTTCCCAGAGAAGGTGATGTTCGACTATCTGCGCGAAGCGGCTCAGCGTTACCCCAATAACAAGGCGCTAGTGACGACAGTCAAGTTGCCAGTGCTAGGCCGCGTCGACTCTAGCATCACGTACCGCACGCTGGATACTCTGAGTGACGCTATGGCAGCGGCTCTTGTGGATTTGGGCCTCAAGAAGGGCGGCCGTGTGGCGCTGATTATGCCCAACTGTGCAGCGTTCGCTGTCGCTTATTTTGCTACGCTCAAGGCTGGCGGCATCGTCGCAGCCACCAACCCCACCTATCCTCCCGACAAGCTCCAGTATCAGATCAACGATTGTGGGGCGGAGATTGTCGTCACGCTGACGCCTTTCTACAACGCGCTCAAGTCGGTGCAGGCCAAGACCAAAGTTCGTCGCGTCATCGCGACTAACATCAAGGAGTATTTCCCCTGGGTGGCCAAGACGCTGTTCACGCTGGCCCGCGAGAAGAAAGACGGTCATCGCATAGAACTCCAAGATGGTGACTTGTGGTTTCAGGATGTGCTAGCGCGTTATGCAGGACGCCGTCCTAATGTGACCGTCATGCCCGACGACGTGGCGCTGTTCCAGTACACGGGCGGTACGACAGGCGTCAGCAAGGGCGCGATGGGTACTCATCGCGCGTTAGTGGCCAATACGATCATGCTACAGCATTGGACAGGGATCGTCAGCGGTAATTTCAAGGGCGTGCCTTGTGACCAGATTTCTTACCTAGGCGCCATCCCCATGTTCCACGCTTACGGTCTGGTGGCCCTCCTAACGATGGCGACGGCCGCTGGTGGGACGATCATCCTCGTGCCGAATCCACGAGACATTGACGAAGTGGTCGACGTCATCGGCCACTATCAACCGCGCGCTTTCCTGGGTGTGCCAGCGCTGTTCAACGCCGTCAACAACCATCCGCGCGTGCAAAGCGGCGAGGTCAGCCTGCGCAGCTTCGTTCTCAACTCCAGCGGCTCGGCACCGCTGCCTACTAGCACGCAACAGGAGTTTGAGCGCTTGAGTGGCAACCCCATCATCGAAGGCTTCGGCATGAGCGAGACGCCTGTGGCCACGCACAACAACCCCATTTATGGCGAACGTCGCCCGCGCTCTATCGGTCTGCCCCTGCCAGAGATTGACGCGCGCATTGTCAGCCTAGACGATGGAGTCACTGAAGTGCCGATAGGAGAGATCGGCGAGCTGGTGATTGCTGGGCCGAACATCATGCGCGGCTATCATGGCATGCCAACGGAGACGGCCAATGTCTTGCGTGAGCATGACGGCAAGATTTGGCTGTACACAGGTGATATCGCTCGTATGGATGAAGATGGTTATTTCTACTTGGTGGATCGCAAGAAAGACATGGCGTTGATCGGCGGCTTCAACGTCTACCCTGCCAACGTAGAGAACGTCATCAAAGAGCATGAAGCCGTCTTTGAGGTTGGTGTTGCGGCTATCCCACACCCAGAGAAGATGGGCCAAGAAGCGCTGAAGGCCTGGGTTGTGCTGAAGCCCGGCGCTCAGCTCAGCGAAGCAGAACTCGTCGCTCATTGTGAAGAGAAGCTTGCGCCTTACGAAGTACCGCGTCGTATCGCCTTCATCAAAGAGCTACCCAAGACGGCGGTTGGCAAGACGTTGCGTCGCGAGCTAATCCGCATGGAAGTGGAAGGATCGTGAATGGCTTTTAACTTGCGCCGCCTCCATGCTGAAGACGAGACGCTGATCGCGCAAGCAGCGCAGGTGCTGCAAGCGGCATTCGACGGTCTAACTCCTAGCTGGAGAGCATGGGAAGATGCGCTCTCGGAAGTTCGCGAAGTGATCGACGACGCTGACCTGCTCATTGCAGCTCTGGACGATGAAGGCCAGGTCTTGGGCTGGATCGGTGGCTTGGAACAGTACGATGGCCACGTGTATGAGCTGCATCCTCTGTGCGTTGCTCCACAGGCTCAGGGTCAGGGTATAGGGCGCGCGCTGGTGCTAGCGCTCGAAGACGAGGCGCGGAGGCGCGGCGCGACGACGATCTTCCTAGGGACAGACGATGAAACAGGGCATACTAACATCTCTGGTATCGATCTTTACCCGCAGTTGGCCTACTACCTGGAAAATCTGCAAAGCACAGCAAATCATCCCTTTACTTTTTATGCGCACCTGGGCTACCGTGTGACAGGTTTCATCCCCGATGCTAACGGCCTCGGCAAGCACGACATTTTGATGGCTAAACGCCTAGCCTGATCGATTGTGTTCGGCCAACATGGTCAGGTCATAGTCAGTGTAATAGCCGCGAAAGAAGGCGCGTGCTGACCAGCGGTTGCTGAACCACAGGCAGTAAGCAGCCGTGAGGATAGTGATGACGAGCTGACCACGCAGATAGCTCTGGGCGACTTCGCGCGCCGAGTCGATCCCGTCTAGTAGATTAGCAGGCATACTGAGCGCAGGCCAGAGCCGCCACACGATGTTCCCCAGAGCAAAAGCCAGCACAGCCAGAGGAAAGGCGTAGCGCATAGCCTGGGGCCTACCGCGCCATGTCAAGATGGCCAGCAGCAGGAAGATACCGCTCAAGACGATCTGAAGAATGCTGGCGGATGGGTCATAGTTGCTCAGACGGATTCCACTGGCGAGGCCTTCTTCAATAATCTGGTAATTGCTCAGAGCCAGAGTGATAGCGTTCTCTGCGATGGGCAATAGGCCGAATAAGATAGCGCTGGCTAGGATGGCTAGCGACAGACCAAAGGGCCGCAGTGGGCGTTGAGGCGCAGTAGAGGTGGCGGAAGCTGTCATTGGCTTTCTGAACGCTTTCTGTTAACATGAAATACAAAGGCTGTGACAAAACAGGGCAGAAATCATGACTAAGCTCATTGAAGCGGTGGACAGCGCCTACGAGGCGCTGTCTGACCACCTTCCTAACTTCCCAGTCGTCTTGCTACATCCTGAAAGTCGCTATCGTTCTGTGATGGTGGCTCGTCTGCTCAACGATCCTAGTCGCCAATCATACTATTACGCCCTTGAGCCAGACAATATCACCCTGCGAGCTTTTATCGAGAGCATGACCCGCCAGCTTTCGGTGCAGAACCCTGTCTTTGGCCGCTATTTGTATTTGATCCCACCTCAAGCTTATGACGATGAAGGCGGTGATTTTGAGCTGATCGTGGGGACGCTGGCACAAGAAGTTGCTGAACTGAGCGACAGTGAATTCGTCTTGGTGCTGGACGAATATGATCGCAGCGATGAGTCTGACGTAGTGCATTTGCTGGTGGAGAAGCTGGTCGATTTGTTGCCTCCTCACGCTCACATCGTCATCAACAGCCGTACCATGCCACGCCTCCCCTGGTTAGCGATGATCGCCAAGCGTCAGGCAGTGCTGCTGCTAGATGCTGCGCCGATTGAGCGTCAATTTTACACCCCGCGCTATCCGAAGCCGTTTGACCTTCAGGCTTTCGGCTTGGGCCAGAGCTATGTCATGCTCGATGGACGCTTGATTGATTCCTGGGAAGGACATTTGCCGCGCTTGTTGCTCTTCTTCGCTCTGGATCGTCCGATGGTGACGCGTTCTGAGATTTGTGCAGCTTTCTGGCCGGAGCTGCGCACAGATCAGGCGGTCAACGTTTTCCATGTGACGAAGCGTCGCTTGCACAAGGCCCTGAACAAAGTTGTCCTCATTCATAACGACAACTTCTATCGAGTGAACCCAGAGCTTAATATCTACTACGATATTCATGAATTCGTTGAGCTACTGGTCGAAGGTCGTAATCCATCAACGCCTAAGCCCTTTGAGGCCTGGAAGAAGGTGGTCAATATGTACAAAGGCGCGTTCTTGCAGGGTCACGAAGAAGCCTGGGTGCAATCGCGCCGCGCAGCTTTCCGCGCTGGGTATCTAGAAGCCCTTTCTTCGATGGCCGTGACGTTCGTCAGACGTGAGCAGCGCGAATTGGCGCTCAAGCTGTACCTGCAAGCTCTGGACGAAGATTACACTCGCGAAGATATCCATTGCGAGGTCATGCGTCTGTACAAGCAGCTAGGGCGCGGCAGCGAAGCTATCGCTCACTTCAACATGATGGAAGCACGCTTCTACCAGCACAAACAACCTCTTTCAGCGGAGACTATCGACCTGTATAAGAGCATCTCAGCCTGACAAGATGTTCTGGACGAGAAGTTCCTTTTTTTCACTTGTGGTTTGTTTGAGCAGGTGAGCGATGATCCGCTTAACGACGGCGTTGCTAAGCCTTTTCTTGCTGATGATCCAACCAGCCCAGGCTCAGACTTCCGCACTGAGTGCCTTGCCAGACTGCGGCTTTGCTGAACGAATAGCGATGGATGGGCTGCGCGTAGGCGCTGTCGTCCTCAACCTGGAGAATGGCCAGGGTTGTGCAGAGAGCTTAGACGAACGTTTTCAGGTCGCCAGTGTGATGAAGCTGTTCGTCGCTGGGGCATATCTGGAGCGCGCCAATTTATCGCTCAGCCCTCAGCAGCGCGTACTGACCTTCACTCGTGAGTATTGGATGGCTGGCCGCGACGATTGCCTGCGCCGCGAAGACATTGGGCGCAGCTACGACTACCTGAGCCTCATTTCTCTGATGATCGGATGTAGCGACAACGCCGCGACTTGGATGTTGATGGACGCGCTGGGATGGGGGACAGTACAGGACTACGTGCGCCGCCATGCGAGTCGGGGCGCAGGCGAAGTCCTGCCCTATGCGGAAGTGGACAAGCGCAAGTTGATCCTGAGCGACTCGCGCTGGCGAGATGTGCCGACTGTCTTGGCCTCGCGCTTTTACCGCGTAGGCATGACGGAGGGGCTGGGCGAGTACCTCAATCCGCTGCCGCAGCGCTTGCATGGCCAGCAGTACAACACTCTCAATGCGCGTTACTTCCGCGAGACTGAAAGCAACACAGCGACGCCGCGCGCTATCGCGGAATATCTCATCTATTTGCACCTGGCGGCGCAGAATGGTGGTTGGGCTAACCAGGTGTTGGCCCAACGCATGTTTGCAGCTCTGTTGACGACACCGCGCCAATACAGCATGGAGTCTGCTCCTGCCGACTGGCGAATTGGCTCAAAGGATGGCTTAGATCGAGGCATTGCAGCGGAAGCCAACATCGTCTTCACAGAAGATGATCCGCTGCGGGTACGCGCCGTTGTCGTGGTCTTCTTGCAGCAAACCCGCTCAGACAGTCGCGCTTTTCAGCTTCCTACACGTCCTGACAGCCCACTGAACGTGATCATGCGACAGCTCTCAGGGATCATCATGGGTTATTTGGGGTAGATATTTTTGGCTGAAAGATTGCATCGCTCTCAGACCTTGTGCAGTAAGCAGAATAACAGACCCTTCTTGTCTGATGAAGCCCAGGGCGCGCAGGCGCGCAACGACCTTTTGAGTCTTGAGCGTTGGCCATTGCAGGTGAAGGTGCAGCGTGTTGGCGCTACATTCTTCATCGCGCGTGGAGACGGCACTGTGGTTGTGTAAATGTCTGAGGACGACCTGATCCTCGAAGAGCCGACGCTGATGTGAGCGACGTACTAGGCTTGCCAGCACCCCATAGCGTGGCGAGAACGTCCAGGCCAACAAGAAGAAGAAGAAAATCATCAGCACCATAGAAGCCGAGACAGAGACATCCCAGGTTGTGCTGAGCTGGAGGCTCAGTACGCTGTTGAGCCACGCTAGCAAGTTGCTCAGCTCAACAAGTCCGAGAAAACTACCCCGCGCCAGATCGTAACCCAGCCAAGCTCCCAGACTGCCTAGACCTGCTCCGATGATGAGCATAAGCGAGAGACGATCTGTCAGCAAGTAGGCAGCGGCGGGCGGAATGACGAAGAAGGCAATCACCAGGATAGAGCCAACGGCGTCGAAGGCAGAGACAGCGATCAAACTAGTGAGGGCCATTAGTCCATAGCTGAGCAAGGCAGGTCGGAAGCCGAGCGATTGGGCTAAGACAGGGTCGAAGACAGCCAGCTTCAGCTCTTTGTAGAAGAGGATGACAAAGCCAATCGTCAGCAGCGCAACCAAAGCGCTGGTAGTGAGCGCTTTTGGCCAGAAGACTAGCGTAGGTTGCTCTGAGACTAGGCCTTGTCTCCAGGCCTGCGCAGGTGAATACGTGCCGCAGTTGGCGCAGCTCAGGGCAAATTCAGCCCGCGAGTCACGGGGGCTGATCCCCAGTGTCAAGCAGTTGGTACATTCGCGGATCATCTGCGCCTGCGGATGGTCAGGAGTGATGGTGACCTCTTGACAGTTAGCCAGGCAGTGGCTGGTAGTATTGGCCCAAGCCAAGCCAATTTCGCCGACCATGATGGCGTCTTCATCTAGGTGAACATCTTCTACAAAACGCGAGACCAAGATGACTGCTATGGCAAACAGCAGCGGGAAGATGAGGCCTAGCGCTGCGTCCTGGCGCACCAGCCCACTGCGGCTCAGGGCTTCTGTGAGCAGCACAGTAAGGACGCCGGCAGCCGACGCTCCAATGATGAGCAAGGGCGAATTCAAGTCAGCTTCTAGGCCCAAGATGGCAGTCATGAACAAAAAAGCCAAGACGATCCCCAACAAGACGGTGTGACTGATGGCGTCGCTGACCAAAGCAAAGCCGCGCAGCAGCAAAAACGAGCCGACCAGCGCGCCAGAGATGGCAATGAGCGCGCCGATCATGGCAGCTACATGACGAGGATCGCGCAAGAAAGCGTTGAGCGCTTCCGTTGAAGTGAACTGCAAGAGGAGCTGAATCAGAGCGTATTCTATTGCAGCCATTGCTCATGCGTCCTGTGATGGGGCTACACGCCGCCTGGCCCATAAGATGCCGCGCTGTGGCGCGAAGACGAGCGAGATGAGGACGATGGTGAATGCGGCGACGATTATCATCGGGCCAGTAGGAATGTCGGCGTCTAGAGCGCTGATGACTGCCCCTGACCCACCCGACAGCGCGCCGAAGACGGCAGCTAGGATGACCATCTTCTCTAGGCGCTGTGTCCATTGACGGGCAGCGCTGGCTGGAGCGATGAGCAGCCCCACCACGAGGACGACGCCAGCGAGTTGCAAGCCCAGGATGATGACGATCACGATCAACGTTGAGAGTAAGACGCTGAGCGCGTTGACAGGGTGGCCGTCAGCGCGAGCAAACTCTATGTCAAAGGTGATGAGCTTGAACTCTTTCCAGAACAAGACCACCAGCGCTACCAGAGCCGATCCCACCAAGCCGATGAGCTGAACATCGCTTTCGATGATGGCAGCGGCTTGCCCAAAGATGAACGACTTCAGCCCTGCCTGACCAGCGTCAGCGCGGTTTTGGATGTAGCTGAGCAGAGCCAGGCCAAAGGCGAACCAGGCTGCTAAGACGATGGCCATCGCAGCTTCGCGCTTGAGGCGCGTGGTGCGCACCAAACCTTGCACGAGCTGAATTCCCAGCCAGCTGCTCGCAGCAGCGCCCAGCAGCAGTAAGCTCATCTGGCGACCTGCTAGCAGGAAAGCAATCGCTACACCAGGCAGTGCGGCGTGCGAGACAGTATCTCCGACCAGGCTCTCGCGGCGCAGCACGGCAAAGCAGCCGATAAAGCCTGTCACTGCTCCCAGTAGCGCGCCGCCCAGTGCAACGTTGCGCAAGGTGTAGTCGTAGTTGATGCCGAAGGCCCATTGGCTAAAAGGGATGAGTGCCATTCCCAACAGAGCCAGCAGCCCAATCCATAGCCAGGACAGACGTTCTTGGGCTTGGCTCATGGGCTAGTCTCCAAAACCAACAGCTTGCGCGCTGGCTGTGTTCGGAAGTTGGACGATGTTCTCGTTGTGTTGGTCGATCAAGGCAACACGGCCACCATATGTGCGGCGTAGGTTATCTTGGGTAAAGGTGTTGGCTACAGAGCCGCTGGCGATGAGTCGCACATTGAGCAAAGCCACCCAATCAAAGTATTCGCTGACAGTTTGTAGGTCGTGATGGACGACGATTACCGTCTTGCCACGCGCGCGTAGGGCATGTAAGACAGCTACGATAGCCCGCTCAGTGACAGCATCGACGGCAGCGAAGGGTTCATCCATGAAGTATAGGCTGGCATCTTGGACGAGAGCGCGAGCTAGAAAGACGCGCTGCTGCTGACCTCCGCTCAGTTGCCCAATCTGGCGCTGAGCAAAGTCAGCCAAGCCCACCTGATCCAGGGCTTGCAGGGCGGCTTGGCGTGTGGCCTTTGAAGGACGGCGAAACCAGCCCAGACGGCCATATAGACCCATCATGACAACATCCAGCGCAGTCGTCGGAAAATCCCAGTCTACGCTGCTTCGTTGTGGCACGTAGCCAACCATGCTACGGGCTTTATCGTAGGGCTGGCCGAAGAAACGAACAGTGCCGGCAGTGCGCGGAACGAGGCTCAGCGCAGCCTTGATGAGCGTACTCTTGCCAGCCCCGTTTGGGCCGACGATAGCCATCATCACACCTTGTGGGACGCGCAAATCAACATCCCAGAGTGCTGGCTTGCTGTTGTAGGCGACAGTCAGGTCGTCAATTTCCAGAGCGTAGGCGCTGATGTTGTTCACAGTACGAGCCTTTCGCTTGTCAGATAGCGCAATCGACGTTGATAAGTTCTTCAGGGAGTGTAGGTAGTATTGTAGGCCAATCGGGGATGGCTAATGTCACGCCGGCGCAGGCGTAAGATTGCAGGATCGTGAGGATGTTCTCGGTCAGCATGCCGACATAGCTCCCTCCGAAACTATCGCGCTGGCCCATTGCGTCAGAATAAAGTTCGCGCAACCCCAAGCGCACCATCGTGCCACGACTCGCGGCTGCTTCAACGACGGCGCGGATGGTATTAGGCGCGACGCTGCTCTCGATGAATAGGACGGGAATGTCCTGGCTGGCGACTAGATCGACGATGGCTTGGACGTCACCCACGCCAGCTTCATCGCGCGTGCTGATACCCTGGACGGCAGCGACGCGCCAGCCAAAAGCCGCGCCGAAATAGCGGAAGGCATCGTGCGACGTGACGAGCGTGCGCTGCGCTTCTGGAACGCTGCTCATGGCTTCGCTGGCCCAAACGAAAAGAGCCTGCAGCTGCTCTACATAAGCTTGTGCGTTGGCGCGGTAGCGCTGCGCATAGTCGGCGTCAAGCTCAGATAAGGCTTCAGCCAGGCCCACGACGCTTAACTCCCAGTTGCGCGGGTCAAACCAGAAATGCGGGTCTTCTGGACCAAAGCTACCACTGCGCTCATCGTACTCGCGCATGACAAAGCCTGCTTGCTTGACCGGATCAGACAAAGCGTAGACACGAACACCCTGCTCACTCAGACCGCGAAAGACAGCACTGAACTGAGCTTCCAAGCCCAGGCCGTTGTGAACCAGCATATCTGCTTCACGGATAGCACGTATGTCCGACTCAGTAGGCTGGTAGAGATGAGGATCGACACCCGCACTCATAAGCGACGTTATCTGCAACCCTTCAACGCCCTCAGTCACGGTCAGAAGAAGATCAGAAGCCTGAGTCGTGGTGGCAACAACGCGAAAACGCACCTCATCCTGATTCCGAGCTTGCTGGGCTTGTGCTGTGCCAACTACTAGGGCGAGAGACAAGACAACAATACGCTTCATGAACATAGGCACTCCTTGACAAGACGGCGGACTTCTATGCTTCAAAATAGAATTTTAGGTCTGCCTAAAAAAGTGTCAAGCCCCTGACAAAAATTTCTGCACTGGCTATCCCACGTTCAACACGCTATACTGCAGGCAAGATTGCACTCGAATGCGCCATCATCAGAACACTCAAAGCCATTCACAGCGGGATTGCGTACCCAGTTGGCCCAACACAAGCTAACAACACCCCGCCTACATGCGGGGTGTTGCGTTTCTGGCAAGGAGGTCATGTGTCTCTAGTTGTGATCGATTATGGAGCAGGGAATCTGCGTAGCGTACTCCATGCCCTGCGTCACCTCAAAGCAAAAGATGTACGACTCGTACAACGCGGGGATGACTTGCACGGAGCAAACAAGATCATTTTGCCGGGCGTGGGAGCCTTTGGGGCAGGTATGCAAGAATTAGCTAAGCGCGAACTCATTGAACCCATTTGCCAAGCGGTGCGCAATGGCACACCCTACTTAGGAATTTGCTTGGGGATGCAATTCCTGTTCGACACCAGCGACGAGATGGGAGAACACCAGGGCCTGGGACTACTGCCTGGCCGCGTAACGCGCTTTCCACCTCTGCCTGATCTAAAAATTCCTCACATCGGCTGGAACAAACTGGCTTCCAGGCGCAACTCTGTATTGCTGGCAGGCTTGCCAGAAGTGAGCTATGCTTATTTTGTCCATAGCTACTACTGCTCACCAGCTGAGCCTGAAGACACACTCATCACTGTGGACTATGGCATACGCTTCGCTGCAGCTGTTGAGCGCGAAAACATCTACGGGGTACAATTCCACCCAGAAAAAAGCCAGCAGGTCGGACTGCAAATTCTGCGCAATTTTCTCGCACTTTAAAGGCAGCAAATGATTGTCTATCCAGCCATCGATCTACGCAGCGGTCGCGTAGTGCGCCTACGCGAAGGCGACCCAAAGCAGCAAACTGTTTTCAGCGACAATCCACTCACAGTAGCGCGTCAATGGCAAGCGCAGGGCGCAACGTGGTTGCATGTGGTCAACCTCGACGGCGCATTAGGCGAAGGTGGCCCTAACCTGACCGTCCTAGAACAGCTCATCGAATTAAATATGCCCGTCCAGTTTGGTGGTGGACTGCGTAGTATGACAGACATTGAACAGGCCATCAGCCTGGGAGTGAAACGAGTAGTGCTGGGAACAGCAGCTGTCCAACAACCTGAGCTAGTGATGATGGTTCTGGACAAGTTTGGCCCAGAACGGGTAACAGTAGCCCTGGATACACGTCATGGCCGCGTGACGACGCACGGCTGGCAGTCAATTAGCCAACAGACTTCCATCGAAGTAGGTCGCTACTTCGCCGCGCGCGGATTGCGCCACGCCTTGTACACCGACGTGAGTCGTGACGGCAGACTAGCGGGGGTAGATTTAGAGGGTACACTCGCGCTTGCCAAGGCGACAGGGCTACAAATCATTGCATCGGGTGGGATCAGCACGCTAGACGACCTGCGCACATTGGCGCAAACAGGAGTCATCAGCGGCGCAGTTGTGGGCATGGCCCTTTATTGTGGCCACTTTACGCTCCGAGAAGCCCTGGAAGCAGTCGGGGAGGCAGGGAGAGACAATGCTCGCTAAACGGATCATTCCTTGTCTGGACGTACTGAATGGTCGCGTCGTCAAGGGAGTAAACTTCATCAATCTACGCGACGCTGGAGACCCTGTAGAGCAAGCAATTGTCTATGACCGAGCCGGCGCTGACGAGTTAGTCTTCCTGGACATCACCGCTTCCCATGAGAAGCGACAAACGACTCTAGACATGGTGCGCCGTGTAGCCGATAGCTTGTTTATTCCCTTCTGTGTGGGCGGTGGTATTCGCACCGTTGAAGACATACGCGACACGCTGCTGGCCGGCGCTGATAAGGTGAGTATCAACAGCGCGGCGGTCAAAAATCCACAAATTATCGAACAAGGGGCATGGGCATTCGGAAGTCAGTGCATCGTGGTAGCCATCGATCCTCGCCGCGTCGATGGACGATGGGTAGTACATATCAACGGGGGGCGCGTGCCAACCGATAAGCTGGCACTAGGCTGGGCTAAAGAATGCGAATCTAGGGGAGCAGGCGAGATTCTGCTGACCAGCATGGATACCGACGGTACAAAAGACGGCTACGATCTAGAGATGACCCATGCCATCGCACAAGCTGTCTCCATCCCCGTGATCGCAAGTGGGGGCGCAGGGAAGCTAGAACACTTCTACGAAGCCTTCCAGGTGGGCGCCGGGGCGGCATTGGCAGCCAGCGTTTTCCACTACAATGAGCTGAGCATAACACAGGTGAAGAACTATCTAGCAGCGCGTGGAGTTCCTGTGCGGCTCACGGGATGGGAGAGCGTCAATGGTGCTTGAAACTTTCTCTGAGGGACACTTAGACAAGCTACACTGGAACAGCGAGGGTTTGCTGCCTGCCATCATCCAAGACGCTCAGACGAAACAAGTGTTAATGCTGGCTTGGATGAGCCGCGAGTCTCTGCACCAAAGCCTGGCTTTGAAGGAGACAGTCTTCTGGTCACGTAGTCGTGAAGAGCTGTGGCACAAAGGCACAACTAGCGGCAATACACAGCGAATTGTGGGATTGTACGTGGATTGCGACGAAGACACTTTGTTGCTGCTGGTTGAGCCGCATGGTCCGTCCTGCCACACTGGCGCGGTCAGCTGTTTCTACCGTACTCTAGACCAAATCATGTACAAGAGCGAGTTGGACGATGAACAACATGCTTGAGACGCTGCAAGAGATTATTCGACAGCGCAGAGCTAACCCGCAAGAGGGCAGCTACACAGCCAGGCTGATGGCGCGTGGGCGCAGTAAAATCGCCCAAAAAGTAGGAGAAGAAGCTGTTGAAGTGGTTGTGGCAGCGATGGGCCAGGGACGCGAAGAACAAATTAGTGAATTGAGCGACCTGCTCTACCATACCCTAGTGTTGATGGTGGAGTTAGGAATCAGCTTGGATGATCTGTATGTTGAGCTAGCGCGCCGCCATCAAGAGAGGCAAGGAAGCTGAGCAATGGAACGCTTCATTGCCGAGACGAGCTTTCATGTGCGTTACGCCGAAACAGACGCAATGCGCATCGTCCATCACAGCAATTACATTGTTTGGTTTGAAGAGGGCAGAAGCCACTACATGCGCGCGCGCGGCACAAGCTACGCCGACTTTGAACGCGATGGCTTCTTTATGGCTGTGACTGAAGTCCATGTGCGTTACATGAAGCCTG
The DNA here is from genome assembly GCA_025055175.1 of Anaerolineae bacterium. GTDB lineage: Bacteria > Chloroflexota > Anaerolineae > Aggregatilineales > Phototrophicaceae > JAVQVU01. The sequence continues at coordinate 257,480 of JANWYT010000002.1, forward strand.
TGTATTACGACGAGCGCGTGACTGTACGCGCCTGGCTTGAGCAGGCGCGCAGCCGCAGCATGGTCTTTGCCTACGAAATTCTCAATTCGGCCAACGAAATTTGCGTGACGGGTCAGACTCATCACATCTGCATGACACAAGATGGCAGGGTCGCCCGCATCCCACCTACTTGGCTGGCTTGGATGACCAGCCGAGAAAACAGCGCGAGATAGCCAACAGCTTGACCACCTCGCGCCAGGATCGTACAATTCAGAAAGTTACGCCTCCGTAGCTCAGTGGATAGAGCAATCGCCTTCTAAGCGAGCGGTCACAGGTTCGATCCCTGTCGGGGGCGCTTGAGCGAGGCCTATGAGCCTGGACGGCGCGTGCATTCGCCGAGGGAGATATCGCAAGTGGGGCTTTTGCTGACGCTGCCATCCAGCAAGCTGGCAACCCACTGGTCGAAGCGAACACCTTGCACCTCATATTCATAAAAGTAATCGTAGGGCGTAATGCAGTGATCCAAGCCACCTGCTGTATAAGAATAGAAGTTGGGGTTGGCTGTCTCCAGTGAGAGCGTATTAGCCCACATTTGTGTACCCCAACGTGGGCCGATCTGTGGAAAATTCTCTTCGTTCACTAGCGTGCCAATGAGCAGGCCGTAGAAGAAGACTTGGACACTATCTAGAAAAGTGTTGAACTGAGCAAAGCGATTCTGCGGGAAAGCTTTAGCCATCTCGCGGAAGCGCAGCGTTGTGTTGTAACGTTCACCGGTGATCCCATTCAGGCCTGGGACGAAATCGGGGTTGTTAGCGAAGATGTTCCAGGTTTGGAAGCCAGACCAATTGCGCGGCGTCACACCGTTGGCTGCATCGGACAACAGCACGACTTCAGTATCAGCGTAATGTTGCATAATGAAAGGTGCATGGGTCGATGCGCCGTAGCCGCCAGCGCTGCAACCAGTGACGAAGACCTGCTCAGGGTCAGTGAAATTGCTGTAGACCCACTCTAGGACGCTAGCTGCGTTTCGAAAGCCGTTGAATTGGATGGTAATTTTACCGTCCTCGATGTTGAGGTCTTTGGTATCGACGCCAGGCGGCACATCAAAGGTCTGGACAGATGCGCCACTATGCACATCACCAGAGCAATAAGGCAAGAAGACAGCATGATAGTCACGAACAGGGTTGTTGGGGTTGCTATAATCAAACAAACCCTGAGTGGCCTCTGCCATCTCATCATCTGTGACTTCATATGCAACAGCGAATTGCCCCTTCGAAGCGCAGGTGAAGCCATCCCAGCAGGCGCCACCACCTTCAAAGTAGATCATCAACTTGTCAGTGGGCTGCTCAGCAGGCCGAACGAAGAAGCTGTAGTCTGTACCATACATACAGACGGCTTCAGGAACGGCTATGCGCGTCCACTCACCAAGTGGCAGATCATCGAAATTAGGCTGATCTTGAGCAAAGATGGGCAAAACGATCAGCAGACCGAGGGCCAGAGCCAAACAAAGGTGTCTCATGCTAAAGTCTCCTATTTTAAGGTGAGAATTATCGCATGTCATCATAGCGCAGAATAGTAAACTAAGCGATGAGACGTTAAAATTATGAGAAAATTCTCAGTCGAGGAACGGAGTCCATGAAGACGATAGCCCTCTTAACTGACTTTGGCTTGCAAGATATTTACGTAGGGGTGATGAAAGCCGTCATGCGGAGTATTTGTCCATCGGCGGAGTTCATCGACTTAACACATGCCATCCCACCTCAGTCAGTGAGAGGTGGCGCGATTGCGCTGCGCAACAGTTACAGCTACTGCCCAACAGAGACGGTATTTTTAGTCATCGTCGATCCTGGCGTGGGCAGCACACGGCGTCCTATCGCGGTGCGCGCTGGAGGATACACCTTCGTCGCGCCTGATAATGGCGTCCTCAGCTATGCTCTGGCAGAGATTGGCGGCGAACAAACTGCTGTCATCCTGGAGAATCCTAGCTATCGCCGTCAGGCAGTGAGCGCTACATTTCATGGACGCGATGTTTTTGCGCCAGCAGCTGCCTATCTGGCGCGTGGCGACGTTGCTCTTCACCAGATGGGGCAAGCTATTCATCAACTGGCAGAGTTACCAGCCCCGACCTTACAGGTTGATGGAAAACGCATAAGCGGCGAGGTGACACACATTGACCACTTTGGCAACATCATCACTAGCATTGGCGAGTTACGCTGGGTAGATGAAGGTCGCTTAGTAATCTCAATTGCCGAGCAAATGTCTGCCCGACTGGTCGCTGACCACGTCACAGTACGCATTGGGGATGAGACTATCTACGGCATTTTGCACGCCTATCATGAAATTGGGCGCGGTGGCCTCATGGCCCAGGTCGATAGCAACGGCTACCTGGAAATAGCTGTTAATCAGGGCGATGCGGCGCGTCGCCTCAACGTCACCATTGGTGATCCGCTGGAGCTGGTTTTGGATGATGGTGATTAAGGAGCGCGCGGGCCTCGCACGCGGTCGTCACCTATGCGGCGCGTGACGCCACGAGAGTCTAGATATTCCAACAGGCTGATGACGTACTTACGGCTGGAGTTGAAGTGGTCGCGCAGCTGCTTGGCGTCTACTTTGCCTCGCTGATCAATTAACTCAAGAATACGCTGTACCTGAGACTCATAAGCTGCGCGGCTGAAGATGACATCGTCTGAAACTTGGATGATTTCGCCGATCTCCATGAGGGCGCGTACCACGTCTTCGCCTGCCAGGGCGTTGGCATCGGACAAGGATGGAGGACTGTAAGGATTGGCGCTCATCTGGCTCATCAACGCATTGACGCGGGCCTGCTGTTCATCATTGAAGTGGATAGCGTGATCGTGCAGGCGAATGAGTGCGCCTTCGGCGCGCAAACCTGGATGAGAAGAGACGAGTAGGTTGAATAAAGCAGGTTTAAGCCCTAGATGACTGCGCAGTTGTTCACGGGGAATGCCCAAACGCAGTGGCTCAGCCCGATGGAAGACACGCACAGTGGCGCTGAGCTTATCCAACGCCGTCTGGTAGGCGCTCGCTGCCCAATATGTATCATCACTAAGCTGGACGACGAGACCTCGCTCCAGGGCTTCTTGCAGGGCTGCTTCCAGATCAGCCGCAGCGTAGCCGCTGCTACGCTGGAGGTCTGGGCGTTTGAGCGGAGTAGGGGCGTTGGTAATCTGGGCGAGACGCTCGGCAGGCGTGCCGACGAAGAGCAACTCCAAATCGGCGATGACCTGTGGCTGATAGCGTCTCCAGCGCTTGGCAGGAGAAGGGTTGACGATTTGGCCGCCTCCTAGCGTTTCAGCAGGCGAGGGGCGACGCAGGATGAAGCGGTCGCCTCGGCCTAGTGGCAACGGCTCATCAAATTCAAGTTGTCCCCAGGCCCGACCACCTTCGACTAATGTGTCACAGTCGAGCAATCGCAATCTAGCATGAGCTTCCAGTGCGCCACTGAAGAACTTCACCGCCATGTTGTGACGAATGGGACTGCTGAGGTCGTGCAGTGCCCTGAGCAAAACATCAATTCGCGTTGTGGTAGGTAGCTGGCCAGGATAAGTAATCACGTCGCCGCGCGTCAGGTCAGATTTTTCTAGGCCTGCCAGATTGACAGCGACTCGACTGCCTGGCAGCGCAATTTGGACGATCTGCCTGTAGCTTTGCAGGCCGCGTACGCGCGCACGCAAGCAGCGAGGCTGAACTTCCACCTCGTCGCCAACTTGCAGCGTGCCACCGCTGAGAGTGCCTGTGACCACAGTCCCGAAGCCATCTACTGAGAACACGCGGTCAATAGGTAGGCGTGGCTGATGAAAGTTAGGTCGGGGTGGCAGTTGGTTCAGCCTGGCTGTCATTTGTTCAATCAAGGCGTTGATACCCTGGCCGTTGAAAGCGGAGACGCGCAAAATGGGCGCATGAGCCAGAGCTGTCCTCACGAGGACAGCTCGAACATCAGCCTCGACCAGTTCTAGCCAGTCGGGGTCGTCTACGAGGTCAACCTTGCTTAGGACGATTAGTCCATCATGAATGCCCAGCAGATCGAGGATGGCCAGATGTTCGCGAGTCTGAGGCATGATACCTTCATCTGCTGCAATGACTAGCAGAGCCAAGTCGATTCCACCGACGCCGGCCAGCATATTCTCAATGAAGTCACGATGGCCAGGCACATCGATGATGCCAACAGTTTCGCCATTAGGGAGACTCAACCAGGCAAAACCCAGGTCGATTGTCATCTGGCGGGCTTTCTCTTCCGCCAAACGATCAGGATCGATGCCTGTGAGACGCTTGACCAGAGTAGATTTGCCGTGATCGACGTGTCCGGCAGTGCCAATGACGCGCATGAGGCTATTCTATGCCGTTAGGATACCTGGACAGGCTGCCCAGACCAGATGCTCCCGCGGTGTCATACTCACGCAGTAGGTCTTGATAGCTGTCGGTGTAGAGCTTGGCGCGTGCGCGTTCCATGTTCCACAGACGTTTGAGGCTATCGGTGATCGGGCCAATGGCTGCTTCAACTTCGGCATAGCGGCGCATGAACAGATCGAATTCGCGGTCATGGTTGCGCCAGGCCTCATCACCAGAGAGAGTCATCTGCTTCCAGCGCTTCTGCTCTTCTTCACGCCAACCGTTCCACTCCTGGCGGAAGCGCTCCTCAGAGAGGCGTTGAATCTCGGCAACTTCGTTGATGCGACGATTGAGACGTTCGCTGATGCGCTCAAAGTCTTCGACAATGCGTTCCATCTTGCGGTGCGTCTGCGACCAGACCTCGAAGCGTTCAAAGGTCTCTTGTAATTTGCTATCTTGTTCGCCAAAGCGTTTGGTCAGACTCTCAATGCGCTGCTCAAAGTCGCGTAGGATGAGGTTTTGCTGATCGATGAATTGCTGAATCTGTTCACGGCGTTCACGCTCAGCGTTCTGAATGTCCTGAATCTTACGTTCGTTGCGCACAGAAATTTCTTCAATCAGGACAAGTTTGGGGCGCATAGTCTCAATAACCTTCTTGACTTCTGGTAGCTCGCTCTCCAATTCAGCAATACGACGCGAGTCCTGGCGACGCTGTTCTTCTAGGAGCATGATCTTGCGGTCAGGTTCATCAAAGCGCTTGCTCAAGTCGTCGATGCGCTGCTGCATACTCGCGAGCATGTCGGCGATGCGTCCACCCTCGGCGCGAAGCTCTGTGAGCGATCCGAGGCTGCGTTGAAGCTTGTCCATCTGCTCGTTCAACTCGCGAATGCTGCGGATGATCCCCTCGCGGTTAAGTTCCGCGCGGCGCTCGGCTTCGCGCTCGGCGTTCAGGCGGCGCGCTTCGTTGACTTCCAGCATCTGGCGCATTTCAGCGCGAGCTTTTTCCATCAGCTCATGTTCACGCTGCGCTGGGAGGGATTGCTCGCGCAGAACGCTGTTCTCGGACTCGACGCTAGAGAGACGCTTCTGCAGCACGCTGATCGTCTCAGCGTGCTGATTGATCTTCTGCTCCATGATGGCCAGAGCAGCTTTGTCTTTGCGGCGCTCTTCATCCAGCCATTCGATCATGCGGGCGATCTGAGAAATGTCCATCATAAGGCTTAACCTTTGAATGCTTGGGGACGGGAATGCACGCAAATTATACAATCTGACGGTAGAATTGAAACATCAGGCAAAACTCAAGATATAAAACCAGGTCTTCGTATGGTGACTCTAGCAGATCGTCAGCGCCTTGAAGCACAAGAAGCGCTCACTTGCGCGCCTTACGCCACCTTCAGCGCGCGCAGCCGAGGACGTTTTCACCACGATCATGAGCCATCCTATCGGACTGCGTTCCAGCGAGACCGCGACCGAATTATCCACTCGGCGGCTTTTCGGCGTCTGGAGTACAAGACGCAAGTCTTCGTCAACGACGCTGGCGACTACTACCGCACGCGCCTGACCCACACTTTAGAAGTCGCCCAGATTGGACGGACGCTGGCGCGCGCGCTGCGCGTCAACGAAGACCTGACAGAGGCGATATGCCTGGCACACGACTTGGGCCATCCACCATTCGGCCACGCTGGCGAGGCTGTGCTAGATCGCTTGCTGAGCGAGTGGGGAGGGTTCAATCACAATCATCAGAGCTACCGTGTAGTGACGGAGCTAGAGCAGCGCTATCCTCAATGGCCTGGCTTGAATCTAGCCTATGAAACCCTTGAGGGGATCGCCAAGCACGAGACGCATCACAGCAAGTCATATGGTCAAACATTCGCGGATGACAAGCGCGGCAGCTTGGAAGCACAAATCGCCAATTTGGCGGATGAGCTGGCGTACAACGCTCATGACTTAGATGATGGCTTGCTAGCTGGCCTGCTCAGTCTAGATCAGCTCCAAGAGCTACGCATTTGGCGCTTGCTTCAGGAGCGTTTGAACTGGAACAGTAAGACACTAGATGAGGTCATGCGCCATCGCTTCATTCGCGAATTAGTAGGTTTGCTAGTTGACGATGTCCTTCAGGCCAGCAGTGCGCGCCTTGAAGCTCTTCAACCGCAATCATTAGAGGCCATACAGGCTCAGCCTCACGACCTCATCGGCTACAGCGATGAGGTCAGCGCAATGAACGCAGAGCTGAAAGCCTTTTTGAGTGAGCATATGTATCATCATCATCGAATTGTGCGCATGGCATTGCGAGCCGAGCTGTTCATCAGCAGGCTGTATGAAGGCCTGCTGCGCGACTTACGTCAACTGCCTATGGACTATCGACGTCAGGTGGACGATCATGGGCCGCAGCGCACGGTCGCCGATTATATCGCCAGTATGACAGACCGCAGCGCCTTGTTAGAATATCGACATCTCTTCGATCCGTTGATGCTCCCTTGAGCCAGTCGTCGCGAGGACGCCATGAGTAACCAAGACAACATCCTCAATCAGCGCTATGAGCTGCTTGCTCAACTGGGAGCTGGCGGCATGTCAGTGATTTACAAAGCCCAGGACTTGATGTTGGGACGCGAAGTGGCTGTCAAGACGCTGCGTACAAACTGGCTGAACGACATGAACTTCGTCCAGCGTTTCCAGGATGAAGCACGCGCCATTGCGCGCCTGAAACACCCAAATATCGTCACTGTCTACGACGTTGGCTCGCAGATGACGCCCAAAGGCCCCATCTACTATATCGTCATGGAACTCATCAACGGACGCGATCTCAAGAAGATCATCAAAGAAGTCGGCGGGCCTTTCCAAGTGGCGCGCACGCTTGATTTAGTGATCCAGGTGTGCGACGGGATCGGGTATGCTCACCAAAAGAATCTTGTTCATGCTGACATTAAGCCGCAGAATATCATGGTTGTCCTTCAGCCTCAGGCCAATCAAGCGCCGCGTGAGCAGGTCATCGTGACGGACTTCGGCATTGCCCAGGTGCTGAGCGATACGCAACCGCAGCGCAAATCTGACGTGGTATGGGGCAGTCCTCATTACTTCTCGCCAGAACAAGCTCAAGGACTGCCTCCATCGCCAGAGTCGGACGTGTATTCAATAGGGATCATGTTGTTTGAGCTGCTGACAGGTAAATTGCCGTACGGTGGCGCGACAGCGACCGACTTGGGCCTGGCTCATGTGCGCGAACGCATTCCGCGTGTGACAGAGTTGAATCCCTCTGCACCAGAAGAACTATCCAACATCGTCTACAAGGCCATGAGCAAGGAAGCCAAACAGCGCTATCGCGACGGCGATCAAATGGCTTCTGTGCTGCGTGCCTTCCGCGACAAGCTGAACAAATCCACGCTGCCGATGAGCAGCCAGTCTGCTGTGACCAGCTCGCCAGCTGCGCCTACCCCCCCTACGATACTCAACAGTGCCGCCAGGACAGTGCAAGCGTCGCCTCCGCCATCTTTACAGACAATTCCTGCTCAGCGACCGCCCGCAGGACAAATCCCGCCAGCGCCTTCTGCCGAGCCGACGGCGCGTTACAGCGCTGCGCCTGTCGCACCTCAGCCTTATGTCCCTAGTCCTCAAGCTCCCTTTGGCGGGCAGCCACCCCAAGTACCCATTTACCCCAACGCGCCTATCAGCGCACCGCAGCCCTTGAACCAACCCATAGCAGGTTACAGCGCTCAGCCCAGCTATCCTTTAACACACCCTACTGATCCGATGCACTACTCGGCGCAGTACCCAGCCACGCTTGAGGAAGATGGGCCGGACTATGTGACGATTGCGCTGGCTGTGTTGGCGCTTTTGGCAGTCTTGGGCCTGTTTCCTTTGTGGTTGTTGGCGCTGTCGGTGCGCGCTTAACTGGTTCGAAGGGCAGGCTAACCTGCCCTCCTATGCGTTACGTCAGCGCGTTAGTGCAGAGAAGATGGGCCGTGCCTGATTGTTGGAGTCGATCAGGCTATAAAAGCACGCTTCAGCCTGCCCCACCTGGCAACCGTTGAGGTTGAAGATGAAGACAGCCTTCACATCGGCCATACCGTTGAGAAGATTGAGGCCTTCGGCAGTGTACTGTGCCTGCTCTGCTGGCGAATTGTAAGTGAAGAAGGGGTTCTCATTCATGTTGGGCGAGACAATCGTGTTGCCCTCGCTCGTCCCCCAGCCAAAGCGCACAATCCACATAGGCAGGTTGGCGTTAGCGCGGGCTATGATGGTACGATAGCTATCCAGCATATCCAAGAAGTAGAACTTTTTGCTCTCCCAGTGCGTCAGGACGCCTTCAGATTGGACGCAGCAGCGCGCCGCAGGTGGATTAGCGAAGCCGTTGGGCTGTACGCCGACAGCGTCAGCGACGCTGGCCAGGCCCTGCTGGAAGAGGGCCTCAAGGAAAACCTCATCGTCGATGGAGTTGCGACGGTCATTAATGCCCGTCGGGGCTAGACCGCCACTAATGACCATTGCAGCAGGGTCGGCGGCTTTGATGGCGCGGTACGCTTCGCTGAGCAGGTCGATGTAGCGTGCGGGTGACATGCGTGCTGTCTCGCGGCTGGTCGTCTGAGGATCGATCCAAGAGCGACGCAGATTTGGTTCTGTCCAGACTTCGTAGGCGGCTACCTGGCCTTTGTAGCGTGTGGCGATGGCCGAGGCGAAGATGGCGAAATCAGCCAAGTTATCGGGCGGGCCGTACTGGGGCAAGCTGAGGACAAAAGGTGTGGCGCTAGGCCTAGCCCAATCAGGCGCGCCTGTGAGAGTGAGCAGAATGCTGTAGTTAGCGGCGCGCAGGCGCGCAATAGCCGCATCGATTGCGCTGAGGTTGAGCGTGCCGCGTACCACCTCCACATCGCGCCAATTGAGGACGATGCGCACCCAACTCACGTTGAGCTGGCTGAGCTGGGCAATAATCGGGGCAATGTCTGCGCCCTGCAGAAAAATCTCGATGCCACGCTGGGGCTGATCACTCACGGCAGGTGTTGCTGTCTGTGCACGGAGCGGAGTGCTGGTGGCCTGCTGGGTGGCGATGAGGGCCGCAGGAGGGGTACTGGTTGGCCCAGGCGTGTCCGTCGCCACGATGATGTTGATCGTTGGCAGCGGTGGCAGGGGAGTGCTGTCCTGGGCAGAGGCGAGGCCCACCGTCAAGGCGGTGCATAAGACCAGAACGAAGAAGCCACGTCGTTGCATCGTCATCTCCTCAACATAAGGTTCAATCTTGCGTCAATCATACCGCCATCGGCACAGGTACGCCACTTGTAAGTGGTCTTGTGCTTGCAGCTATGGTGTATAATGAGCTACAGCGCTGAAGCAGAAGAGTGAGAGGCGATGAAGCAAACGGGAAGCATCGGCATTGGAATGATGGTGACAGCTTTTGGCCTGACGATTTTAGCTAGCTTGTGGCTTGCTGCCCAAGCGCGCAGCCAAACGCTGGCTGACCTGATACCCTATGCTCTGATAGCTTTTGTGCTGGTCTTTATGCTGATGATCGCTGGCCTTCGCTTGTGGCTGGCGCGGCCTTCGGAGCTGAGCGGCGAGTCGGACGTGGTGCAGCAGCGTCGCATACTAGAGCAGCTGACGCCCAACATCCCGACAGCTTTTGCAGCTCTGAGTCAATCTATGGGCGCTGATGAAGCCGCCCTGGAGTCGGTGCTGCGCGAACTAGTACGCTTGCGCCTATTCAACGGCTATATCGATTGGCGCGGTCGGTGGCTATGTAGCATGATGCCACACGATGTCATGGCTCTGGACATTTGTTTAGTATGTGGTGCTGAATTGGAACGTATCGGCTCGCCTGTCACTTGCACCCAGTGCAGCACAGTTTACTTGTATGCTCAGGCTTAACCGCCACATGTGAGAAAGGACGAAGCATGGGTTCTAGGCTGTACGATCAAATCATCGCGCAACGCGGTTCGCTGGAACGTTTGGTTGCGCGCATCCCTGGCTTTCGGGGCTACCATGAGAAAGAAGCACGCCGAGCTGCCGATACTATGCTGCGCGATTATCTGGCCGATCAGGTTGAAGACCTGATTAGGGACTTCGCACGAGTTGAGAGCCAGTTGGTTGATAAAGTTGGGTTAGCAGGCATGAGCAGGACTCGCGAAGTCAAGGCGCGCCTCCAATCTTATGCAGATCGCCTGCGCACCGCAGCGCCCAAGTATTCGGCCATGTTCGCCCATGTCAAGATTGACATCGACGACCTAGAGCGCATTTATGCTTTCGACGAAGCCCAGCTTCGCTACATCAATCAGTTGGGCCAGGCCGTTGAAGCAGTGAAAGCTGCTGTGAGCAGCGGTGAGGATCATCAGCAGGCGCTAGACGCCCTTATGCAGGTTGCTGACGAGGCGATTGAAGCCTTCAGCCTGCGCGACGATGTGATTTTGAAGCTGGGCGAGAGCTACTAGAACCCATTCCACACTCGACTCTTTGGAGGATAAAACATGCGCATTATCGACGTCATCGATCATACGAACGTGATGGACGATGAATTCGTCTATCGTGAGCCGCAGAAAGGTAGCGGCGACTGGCGCTTTGGCTCACAGGTCATCGTCGGTGAAAGCCAAGTAGCCATCTTCGTGCGCGGTGGCCAGGCGCTTGACGAATTGAAGACGGGTCGCCACACACTATCAGTGGCCAATCTTCCCATCCTCGCTGGGTTGATTGGTATAGCGACCAGTGGGCGCACGCCCTTCACAGCTGATCTGTACTTCGTCAATCTGAAGGACATGCCCAAAGTGGGCTGGGGGACGAATCCACCCATTCCAGTAGAGCTGCCTGGCACTGCAATGGGAGCGGCCCTGCTGACGACCTTCGGCACGATGAACATTCGCGTCTCTGACCCCATGCGCTTCCTGAAGAAGTTCGGCATTGGCAAGCCGATCACGCGCCTAGACGCGCTCAAGGACGCTATCCAGACCAAGCTGTTGGGCGAGATCACTGTGCTGCTCATGAGCGCAGGGATCAGGAGCGTGATGGATGCCAATAAGCTCCTCAGCGACTTAGAGGGCGCAGCCCTGAGCAAGCTAAGTGTCCAGTTTGAGGATGAATTTGGCCTGGCTATTACGTCTCTGGACGCCAATCCTTTCCAAGCCAAGCAGGTCTCGCCCGATGAAATGATGAGCTACATGAGCGCAGAGACTTATGAGCGCGTCATCAAAGTTCAAGCGCTGCGCGACGCCGCGAGGAATCCCGGCGGACTCTCTGGCGCAGGAGTTGGGCTGGGCGTAGGGCAGGCTTTGGGTGCGATGATGGCGTCTCCGGAGCAGCAGCAAATGCAGCAGCAACAGCAAATGATGCAGCAGATGATGATGCAACAGATGATGCAGCAAATGATGCAGCAGCAACAGCAGCAAGCGCCTCAGCCAGCAGCAACCCCTGCTGTGCCTCAAACCCCTGCTGAAGTCCGCGCAGCGATGGAAGCTTTGGACATGCGTCTTATCAACGGTGAGATTAAGCAGGAAGTGTACGACCGCCTTCATGCGCGGTTGGAAGCCAAGCTCAAAGAGCTAGGGGGCTAGTTCTTCTCCACGCGCCAACCCTGCTCGTCATGGATGAGGCGGGCAAGCTCTAGATGGTCAGCGCCGCGCGTTGTAAGCAAGCGCTGGCCATCTACTGGGTTGTACCAACCCACCACAAGAGCGTACTCGCCACGCGGCAGGTTGCCAAGCTCCAGCGTGGCAACGTCACGCCAGAGCAGACCATCGGCCCATGCGCGGCTGTCTAGACGGCCACGCTGCGGGTAGTGATCTTCCTGTGTCCAGAGTGGCGATCCATTGGCCCGTGGCGCGCCTATGACGTGGTAGAACAGCTTGAGCGATGAGGCGCTCACACCTAGCGTCTGCCAGCTCGTCCAAAGGTGTAGGTGTTCCTCAAGGGGTGGCTCGAGCCAGTGAAAACCGACTATTTGGACAACTTCGCCGAAGCGCTCTCTGGGTTCATCTATTTCGTCTGTGCTGAGCTGCCAGGGGCGGTAGAGACGCACGCGGAAGCCTAAAATCCAATCTTCAAAGATAAGTTGGCGCTCAGCGTCCAGCCAATTCACGACAACAGCACGATTGGGCCAATCGCTTGGCGTCTGCCCAATCAGCCACAGAGACTCGTGTTGCGCTGCAATGGGTTGCAGGATGCTGAGAATTTCTTCTGGGCTTTGATTGGGGTGGTAGGGCAGGGCCTTGTTGCGCGCGTCGTCATCAAAGTAGTAGCCAAATCCGGCGTCAACGGTAGCTTGCAAGACATAATCATCAGAGCTGAGTCGCTGACTCAAGACCTGGACTAGCCTACGCCAGTCAGGCGACTTGCTGAAGGTCGGATCGTTGAAATAGTTCCACAGGCTGAGCATAGCAACCACCGACCAAATCGCCAGCAGGCCCAGGCTGAAGACGCGGCGCGTGGACCACAGCGCCGCTAGCAGTAGGCTGAACGTGAGCAGATAGGCAGGCAGAGACGCCAGGACATAGCGCGCGTTGAAGATGCTCACGCGCAACGAGATGGCGCTCAGGGCCAGCAATGGCACAAGTATGAGCGTAGCCAGCAGGACAGCATTCGCGGGTTGTCGGCGACCTATCGTCGACCAAGCTAGAGGCAAAGCGAACAACATGGCAAAACCCACAAGACTCAACCAAGCCGAAGGCAGCGTCTCTCCCAGAGCGAGGGTGGGCAATAGGCGTTCCACCAGTCTTACAGGATCAAATCCGCCAGTGTTGCCACCATAGCCACCGAAAGCTAGCAAGCTGCCTTGATAGTAGAGCAAGATCAGAGCAACCACAAAGGCCAACAGGCTGTGCATGATGAGCCATCGTCTCAGCCAAGCCCTGTCTCGGCTCGGCCAGTTGTGCCATGCGCCCCAGAGACAGAGAGCCGCTAGGCTGAAGAGTTCGGCGTAGAAGATCAGCGCTGTCGAGAGCGCCATCAGCGAGTAAAGTCCGATCTGACGACGACTGAGGACAGCGCGCAGCCCTAGCCACAGGGTGACGGCGCTCAGACCACTCCATACAGCGTAGTTGCGGAAGTCTTGGCTGTGCCAGATGAGGTAAGGATGGAAGGCCCACGAAGCAGCCGCTATCAGGCCGGCTAGACGACTATGCAGGCGTTTGCCGATAGCATACAGCGCTGCCATACCGAGCAGGTTGGCCAGAGCTGGCAGCAGACGCAGGACGGTTTCGCTGCTTATTCCAAAGACTAGCCCCCATGCGCGGAAGACAGCGTAAGTCAGGGGAGGGTGAGGCTCTAGAGTGGCAATGTTGACCAGCGACTCGCCGAGAGGTAATCCAGCCCAGTACTGTGCGCTGAAGCCCTCATCTCCGCGCAGTGAAGCTTCGCCAATGCGGTGCAAACGCAGAGCAAAGGCCAGCAGAATGAGTAGCGCGAAGGCGCTCAGGGCAGCACGACGCGACATGAGATAAGACTAAGCCCGAATCGTAGCCGCTTCGAAGGCAGCAATCTGCTCATCAGTGAGTGGCAGCGTCTGCTTCTTACCTGCGTCGGTGTTGAGGTTGCGCAGATAGTTGATGAGGCTTTCATCCTCGCGAGGATCGGCATAGAGGACTGGAACGCTGCTCTTGCCAATGTGGAGTTCGACGCTGGGGCTGATGAAGACTACCAACGGCTCGACTTTGACGCCTGGAGAATGCGCTTCAATGAGCTTCTGGGCATGTTGGGATTGGCTCAGTGCGTCGCGCGTGGGGTTGCCAATGCCGTCCATGCGCAGGGTAGTGAAGAGGCGCGCGAAGAAGCCCTGCTGAGTGCGCCAAACGTCGTCCTCTACGCTGTGAACGCCATCGTGCCAGCGGGTGACGATGGCGTAGACACCCTGAGGACAGATCAGCAGGTGGCGAAGGGGTAGATGATAGTAGTTGTAGAGAATGCTCTTCTTGTTTATGCCGCCCAGAGCTTCTTCCAGAGCGTCTTCTGGACGCGGTGTGCGCGCCCAGAGGTTCGTCATGCGCACAGAAAATAGCGTCATGATGAAAGACGTTGGCAAAACGAGCGCCTGCAGGATGAGCGACAGGGTATCAGGTTCTTCGCCGGTGAACAGGCTCTGGTTGACCAGAAAAAAACCGCCGATGAGCAACGCCAGCGTCACCAAAAAGAGGTAGGTGGCAGCTTGGCGATTGCGTTTAGCCAGCTTGATGTTGGTGACGACGCGCATACGGCCTCGTAGTAGGGTGTAGAGCGCAAGGTTTTTCTCGGCCTCGCGCTCGTTCGTGGGTTACGGAATCAGCAACGCAAAATGTAGTTGAAAGCCTTCACGTTATCCGACTCAATTAGCTCCTTGACTTGATTGCCAGGGTCGATCGTGAAGACTAGTCGGTTTTGCTCATTGACGAACGTCTCTGGCAAGGTGATGGTCGCGCGGAACGAGACGCCTGTGGCGGGTGGTAGACTTTGGATGGAGAAGTCCTGACGCAGCGTGACGTCGCCGGTGCGGACGACGACGTTTTCAACGCGCACTAGGTTAGAGGGCGATGTCTCAAAGCCTTCGTTGTGGAAGGCAAAATCAATCGTGATACGCCGACGACAGCGGCCAAGCTCTTCCGAGAAGGATGGATCGCGGGCAAACATCAGGTTGAGGTTACGGTAATCTTCCTGGCCAGTGCGTGGCATGAAGTAGGAGATAGGCCCTGTATGCGTCAGTTCAGCGCACAACAGGTCGTTGTAGCGTATGCTGGGCAGAATCTCCCAGGCCATTGGCACGCCATAGGCCACGCCGAGGACAGCCTGCTGAATGTCGTTCACGGGGACGCGCAGGCAGTGAGTGACAGGGACGCGCAGGCGCTGAGGTTGCGCCGGGTCGATCTGAAAGTTGCCGTAGCCGATGACGTGGAACATTGGGCCTCGGCGCTCCAAGCCCGTGAGTTGGGTATCAAGCAGGTTCTGGTTGGCAATGATCCCCGAAGCGTAAGCGCCATACTGCACGGTGCAGCTCAAGCTGAAAGTGCTATCAGCTGCCAGTGCGTCGATGTCAGCTTGGTCGTAGAGCAATTCGCCACCGCATGTGCTGTAAGGACGCAGCGGCGCGATGTTGACGTTACCCTCTGGGGCAGGGAGCTGCCTGCCGACGGTCAGCGGCTGGCCGTTTGGGAGCAAGGGGCGGCCACCTGCACTGATGGCCGTGAAGCTAATGCGCGCCACGCCTCCCAGGTTGATTTTGACGGGATCAGAGCCATCTGAAGGGCCGAAGACCTGGGCTGCGCCTAGATTGACGAGGTCGAGAAAATCGCCAGGATTCCAAGCCCAGTAGGTGAGGACAGATGAGCCTTGCTGATCGGAGCGAAAGCGCGTGCCAATGGGTAGATAAAAGCCGACCCAGACGACGGGCGAATTCACATCGACAGCCTGCGCGAGGGGGACGGTGACGTTGCCTACGTCGTCAATCGTCGTATCAGTCTTGTGGATGAGACGGGCGTCGGCAGGCGAGCCACCATTCGGGTCTTCGTAGATGACGACGGAGACGGGTTGGCCAGGGACAGCGCGCACGATCTGGATCGACACTGCGCTGATAGTGACGGGGAAGACGGCTGTCACCTGGCTCAGGTCGAAGCCATTCATGACCAGAGTCGGCTCGCCGATGATCGTCCACGTCTTGGATTCTGTGCCCTGGCTGTTGCTGATGATAGCTTGAGCCTGTACAGGTTGCTGGAAGGAGATTAAGGCCAGCACACCAACGAACCAGAGAGTGAAATTGCGCCTTTGAGTAGTCATAATTTGTCCTACCGTTGCGGCATGAATCAGCGATGTGGGCCGTATTGTAGGGGCAAACAGTGAGCTGGGTCAAGCGAAATCACGGCTATGCTTCATTTGGCCTATGCGTCGCTCAGGCACGGGCCTATAATCGGCTGCGACAACACGCGACGGAGATGAGTGATGAATGAGATCATTTTGCTGGCGGTGGTGATGGCTCTGGGCCTGTCAGCTTATTGGGCGATGGTGTTGTTTCCACGTCAGCGTGATTTCACCAAACGTCAGCAGATGGCCCGCGAGCTGGCCAAAGGGGATGAAGTTATCACCTACGGCGGCTTGATCGGCAAAGTCGTCAAGATTGACTCGGAACGCGGGATAGCGTTGATCGAAATCAGCGAAGGCGTGCAGGTGAGGATGGTGATTGCTTCGCTCATGCAGCGCTATGATCCTGATGAAATTGCCAAGAATGCGCGGATGGGCCAACCTGCTGCGGAACAGCAGCAGGACGTGACCCTATAGCGAAGTCTACGTCGCCCAACAACGAGAGGGATGCACAAGGTGGCCAATCGTAACGCGCAATGGTTACTCGTGATCGTCTTGCTGACGATCTTCAGCGTTTATGTGGCACTGCCCGCAGAAGTGAAGGGGGTGACGCCCTCTGATCCTATCTGCGAGGAATACGCCAAAGATATTCGCGCAGATACGCGCGGCGTGCGCTGCACAGAGAGTATCATCATCGATCTGAACAGCGACTTCAATCCAGAGCTGAACATTCGCGTCACTTCTAGCCTAGGCCTTGACCTGGTAGGCGGCTTGCGCATCCTGCTTGAAGCCGATGCCCCAGCAGATAGCTACACGCTGGCTGATCTGCGCGAGACGGCCAACAACGTAAGTCGGCGCGTCAATGGCTTGGGCTTGGCTGAAGCGACAGTCCAAGTCCAGGGCAGCAATCGCATCTTGGTTGAACTGCCTGGTGTGCGCGACCGTCAGCAGGCCGTGGATACCATCCAGCAGACGGCGCTGCTGGAGTTCGTTGATTTCTCTGGCCTGAACGGCAGTCAATTTCAGGGCCAGCGCATTCTGACGACAGAACAGCTGCGTCGTTCCAGCCCTGAAGCCCTGGCTGACCACATTGGCAATCCTAACGACGGTAACCGCCCCTTCCAGACGGCTTTCACGGGCGCTATCTTGCAAGCCGCCAGCGCGCAGTTTGCTTCGACAGGTGGGCCGACCGCTGAGTGGTTCATCGCGTTCCAGATCAAGCCGGAATTTGCAGCCGACTTTGCCCGATTCACGGGGCAGCGCGTGGGCCAGCCGATGGCGATTGTGCTGGACGGCGTCGTCATCTCAGCACCGACGATCCAAGCAGAACTCTCTGAGTCAGGCATTATCACAGGCAACTTCAGCCAGGCAGAGGCCACAACGCTGGCTCTGCAACTGCGCAGCGGCGCGCTGCCCATCCCGCTCAAGGTGGCGACGGCAGAGGAAGTTGGTGCGACGTTGGGGCAGCAATCGGTGGCGCGCAGCGTCCAGGCTGGCGTGATCGGCGTGGTGGTCGTCCTGCTGTTCATGCTCACCTACTACCGCCTGCCAGGCTTAGCAGCTGATCTGGCACTCATCGTCTTCATTGCGCTCAATCTAGCTATCTTCAAGCTGCTGCCTGTCACCCTGACCCTGGCCGCCATCACTGGCTTTTTGATCTCCATCGGCACAGCCGTCGATGGCAATATCTTGATCTTTGAGCGCATTAAAGAAGAGCTGCGAGGGGGCAGAAAGTTGGACGAAGCGCTGGAGATGGGCTTCAACCGCGCCTGGACATCAATCCGCGACTCGAACACCTCGACGATTATCATTTGCGGCATTCTGTTCTTGTTTGGTCAGACACCAGGCGCAAGTATCGTCAGCGGCTTTGCAGTGACGCTAGCTCTGGGCCTAGTCCTCAACCTGTTCACGGCAGTTATCGTGACCCGTACCTTCCTTTACTTCCTCACGCGCTTGTTCCACAAAGCAGCTAGCGAGCGCGTCTGGCTGATGGGCGTCTAGGCGACAATCTCTCGGAGAGCATAAGGCATGGAAAACAACACTATCTTGACGATTGTCGTGTCGCTAACTTCGCTGGCCATCCTGGCCTTCGCTTTCCTGACGCGGAAGCGCGTGGGTTTGTTCGATTTAGTAGAGAATCGCCGAATGTTCTTCCTCATCTCGGTGGGCATTATTGCGCCAGGCCTGCTGGTGATGGGCTATTCGACGGTGACGACAGGTGCGCCTTTTCGCCTGAGTATTGACTTCGTAGGCGGCAGTATTTACGACCTAACTTTCACAAGCGACGGAGCAGACGAAGCAGCTATCCGCCAGGTCTTCAGCGCGCAGGGCGATAGCAACGTCATCATCCAACGGGTCGGCGGCCCAACTAGCAACCGTTGGTCGGTGCGCGGCTCATTTTTGGATGATGATCGCGTGACGCAGATTGTCGAAGATCTCAACGAAATCGCTCCGCTGGATCGTGAACGCTTCCAGCAGCAGTCTGTTTCCCCCACGGTAGGTGAAGAAGTGACGCGCGCCGCGTTCTTCGCGACGGCGGTCGTCTCAGTAGTCGTGACGGGTTTCATGGTGATCGCCTTTCGTCAGATACCACGCGCTTTCCGCTATGGTGTATGCGCCGTGACAGCAATGGTGCATGACATTTTAGTGGTCATGGGCGTGCAGTCGCTCATGGGCTTGCTGCTGGGTTGGGAGGTTGATGCGCTCTTCTTGACGGCGGTGCTGACGGTGGTTGGCTTTTCGGTGCAGGACACCATTGTCTTGTTTGACCGTATCCGTGAGAACATCCCACTGCACCTGGGCGAGCCTTACGAGACTATCGTCAACCGCAGCATTTGGGAATCAATCCACCGTTCGCTGGCGACGCAATTGAACGCCTTCTTCATCATGATCGCCATCCTGCTGTTCGGTGGCGAAACGATACAGCAGTTCATCTTTATCTTGTTCGTTGGTCTGCTGACGGGCAGCTATTCGTCGATCTTCACAGCTGTGCCCCTGCTCGTGGCCTGGGAGAAGGGCGAAATTCCCTTCTTGAAGCAGCCTGCCCAACTAGCGACGACTTAGGCAGGAGCGAGAGCTGTGCGCGCCTTAGTCTTCGATGGTGAACTTCGCTTGACTGATATTCCCACGCCTGTGCTTCAGCAGGGCCAGGCCTTGCTCAAGATGCGACGCGGCGGCATTTGCAACACAGACCTGGAGCTGACGCGCGGCTACATGGGCTTCTCTGGCGTTTTGGGCCACGAATTCGTAGCAGAGGTGGTAGAAGGGCCGAGTGAGTGGCTGGGTCAGCGCGTGGTTGGAGAGATCAACATCGCGGATGGAGACTGCGACATGTGCCGTCTTGGTGTGCCAAGCCAATGTCGTCATCGCGCTACGGTGGGGATCAACGGCCATCAAGGCGCGTTTGCAGAGTACATGGCCTTGACCACGCGCAATCTGTACGCTGTGCCTGACGAGGTCTCAGACGATCAGGCAGTCTTCGTCGAGCCTTTAGCAGCAGCTTTGCAAATCTTGGAAGCAGTGCATGTCTCGCCACGCGACAGAGTGGTCGTAATAGGGGCGGGCAAGCTGGGCTTGTTGTCTGCCCAAGTCCTGCGCTTGACGGGCGCCGAGGTACAGGTCGTAGTACGCAGCGATCACGCTCTGCCACTGCTGAACAAATGGAGGTTGCCCGCGCTGCGCGCCGACGACCTGCCTGTCAATCAGGCCGATGTTGTGGTGGACTGCACTGGCAACGCAGCAGGCTTCGCTGCGGCGCTCGACTTAGTGAAACCGCGCGGTACTCTTGTCCTCAAGAGTACCTATGCTGATCTGCCACAAGCCAATCTGACGCGCGTGGTGGTGGACGAAGTGCGCGTCATCGGCAGCCGCTGTGGGCCGTTTGCGGCAGCACTGAGCTTGCTGCGCCAGGGTCTGATCGACACCCAAGCGATGATCGCGATGCGCTATCCTTTCGAGCAGGCGCTCAGCGCCTTTGATCGCGCTTTTCAACCCGGTACGCTCAAGGTGTTGTTGGACTTTTAAGCTCAGACTTTGGCCAGAGGGATGCAGAAGTAGAAGGTCGAGCCAACATCGACTTGGCTCTCCAACCAAATGCGTCCCCCGTGAGCCTCGATGATGTGCTTGCAGATGGTCAAGCCCAGGCCTGTCCCACGCGCGACGTCTTCGGTGGTCGGCACGCGGAAGAACTTCTGAAACATACGCTTTTGGTGTTCTTGCGGAATGCCGTAGCCTGTGTCTTTGACGCTGACTTCGATGAATTCATCCTCGTCGTCGCCAGAGACGATCCGCGTGCCGATGGCAACCTGCCCGCGTGGACGATTGTATTTGATGGCGTTGGTGAGCAGATTGAGCAGAACTTGCTTGATCTTGCCCCGATCAGCCTCAGCAATCAGGTCGGTTTCTTCGGCTTGGATGGTAATTTCTTTGGCTTGTGCTTGTGATGACACTACATCTATGCTCTCATCGATCAGTTCATAGATGCCGAAGTGATCGACGTTGAGGTTGGAGCGTCCTGACTCTAGGCGCGCCAAATCGAGGAAGTCGTTGGTCATTTCGATCAGGCGATCTGTTTCGCCTTGCAAGCGATTGATGATAGAGTCGCGCGTCGTGGCGGGTAAATCGCTGCGTTTGAGCAGCGTTGTGCTAGCCTTAAGGGCCATGAGCGGTGTACGCAGCTCATGCACCAATTCTGCGATGAAATCGCTCTGTTGAAAGAGGCGAGCTGTTTCGATGGCGATAGCTGCTTGGCTGGCGAGGGTGCGTAAGGTGTTGATGTCTTCGTCGCTGAAATCGGCTTGGCCGAGCTTGTTGACGGCCTGAACGACTCCGATCGTCTGCTTGTGAGAGATCATGGGTACGCCGAGCAGATTGCGGGTGCGGAACTGGATGCGCGTATCGACGCCCTGGAAGTGCGTACCGCTCTGGGCGACATCGCGAATGACGCGCGGCTCACCGTGCGTAGCGATCCAGCCAGCGATGCTACCTTCCAGCGGTACGATGATCTCTTCCATCTCGATTGGTTTGATGTTGGTGGACATAGCGAAGCGTAACTGGCGCTGCCCACCAGTCTCATCCAAGAGCAGGATCGCGGCGGCTTCCGTGTTGATGAGTTCTTTAGCTGCAAAACAAATTTTGCGCAGCAGCGATTGTTGATCGTAGGTGGTGTTGAGCTGTTGGATAATCTCAAAGATGCGCTTGTAGTCTTGAGCGGGTCGTGATACTTCCATAAGACCTCGTCTGTCCTGGCCGAGGACGAGATTAGAGCGTGCTGTAGACGCTGAGGATGGCAGGGAGGACAAGAGAAGCATCGTCGTGAATGACTAGGTCAGCCACTTCGTCAAGATGAGTCACCTCAAAGTTCACGATGATGAGTTTGCCACCACTGCGCTTGGTGAGCCAGGGAAGATCACTGGCCGGAGCGACTTCTAGCGATGAGCCGATGACGATCATCAGGTCAGCTTTTTTTGCTGCGTCTTGCGCACCCTGGAGCTGACGAATGGGCAGTTGCTCGCCGAAGAGGATGACGTTGGGCTTGAGGACACCACCGCACTCTTGGCACAGTGGGACAACGCCATCATGCATGTAGCGTCCTAGTATAGTTTGAGCCGAATAGAGTTTGAAACACTGAATGCAGGTGGCCTCACGCAAGTGACCATGCAGTTCATAAACCTGCTGGTTACCTGCGCGATGATGGAGCATGTCAATATTTTGGGTGATGACGCTGTGGAGCTTGCCGAGTGCTTCAAGGCGGGTGAGCGCTAGGTGGGCCGCATTGGGCTGGGCTGCAAGGATGGTGCGGGCTAGAGGCCTGACCCAATCGTAGAAAGCCTGCGGATTCTGGCGAAAGCCAAAAATACTGGCTACACTCATCGGATCAGCGTGAGTCCACAGGCCTGACGTGGGGCTGCGAAAATCCGGAATACCAGAAGGCGTGCTGATGCCTGCGCCAGTGAAGGCTACAATTCGCTGTGCGGCCTGGATGAGTCGCGCTGCTTGGGCGATTTGTTCCGCTGAAGCCATACAGTTGGTACTCATCTCAGGTGGTCAACTGGCCACCTGCCAGTGGTCTCACGCGCGCCCGCAGTTCTTCTGCAAGTTTGACCATCTGCCCAGCGACGATGGAACTAGGCTGGAGCAGCACAATAGGTACTTTGCTTTCGATAGCCTGGAAGGCCAGTTCTGGTGCTGGTGAGATGATCGCTTTGAGTTCGCGCCCTACGATTGCCTCGGCGTCATGCCAGGAAGTTTGTAGACTGGATTGAGCGCGGTTGAGGACGGCGATGTTGATCTTGCCCCCAGAGCCTTCTTCATCCAAGAATTTGACTAACTCACGTGCGATGCTCAGCGCCACTGCGTTTGGCTCAACGACGACCACCAGCTTATCCATCTCGTTGTGCAGCTTGGCTACGTAGGGATTGAAGCCGCTGCCCAAGTCAAAGACGGCAAGCTTGGAGATAGCGCGTAGTTGACGAACAATGGTGAGGGCGTTCTCTAGGTTGGGCGCGGCAAGCATGTCGCGCGGGTTAATCGATGAAGCAATCAGGCGCAAGCCGCTCTGATGAGTTGAGATGGCATTTTCGACGACCTGGGCGTTTAGCTCTGCGGTAGGCAGAGCCATGAGTTTGCTCATGCTCTGGGTACGAATCATGCCCAGAGCAACTCCTATGCTCCCCTGCCCAAGCCGAAAGTCAGCCAGTACCGGGTTATCGCCAGCGTTCACGGCGGCAGCGGCGATGTTGATGGCAACTGTCGTCGTTCCAACGCCGCCCTTGGCACCAACGACGCCAATCGTCAGTCCGCGAGTTTTGAGGTTATCAGATGGCAAAGGAGGGGCGGTCTCTTGTTTGGCGGCGCGGCGCGCCAAGATAGCCTTGACGCGCGAGGCTAATTCTGCCGGATGAGTAGGTTTGGTGAGATAGTCGTCAGCGCCAGCTTCAAAGCCTTTGACCTTATCATCGATGAGCGTCTTGGCCGTAAACATGATAATAGCGATGTCAGAAGTGCGCTCATTGGTGCGTAAGCGACGACAAACTTCCAAGCCATTCATATCCGGCATCATGACATCCAGAATAATCAGGTTGGGTTGTTCTTTTTCGGCTTTGACCAGAGCTTGCGAGCCAGAATTGGCTGCCGAGACCTCATATCCATGCCGTTGGAGCATTAAGCCAATCAGTTTAAGGCTGTCAATGTCGTCGTCGACGATAAGAATTTTTTCGGCCATCGTTCTCACGCCTTGAGTGCTTGTCTACATTAAAAAGTCTAACATGGATTGCTGAGGGGCGCAAGCAAAGGCCATTTGGCGTTATGGAAAGCTAACTTGCTTAACCACTCATCAATCGTTTATAATGTCGTCAAGCTGCTGACATCGTTTGGCATTGGGGTCGCCATGTCGCCACACAACTCGCCTTTGTCGTCTGAGAGCGTTTCAATAGCCCGTGAGTTGCTGCGCCTCATCGCCCAAAAGCCCAGCCTGGATGCCATTGCACCGACAATCTTACAGTGGATTCAGCACATACTGCTGGCAGAAGCTGCTTTTCTGACGGTGTTCGAAGAGCCTCATGTCTTCCACGGGCTTGGGATCGCCGAAGACGCATATGTGCTGGGGGATGATTGGTGGCAAAAGACTCTGGCGCGCATGATTGCAGCTGAGCCTGTTCAAGAAGCCACTCCAGCACCTTACAATGTCTTATATCCTCTGTGGATTTCCTTGCCGCTGGTGGTCAAGGGGCGCTCTGTCGGATGCCTGTGCCTCTTCTACTCCAAGCCTATCGTTCTTGATGCTGCCCAACGCGAATGGCTGGTCATCGTCACCGACGCGCTGCTCATCTTGACCGAGAGCGCCAAGACCAGCGCGCGCCATGAGAAACTCATGCGCAATCAGGCCGAATTTGTCCGTATTCTCTCTCATGATTTGCGCACGCCACTCACTTCCATTCTGGGCTTTGCCAGCATGTTGGAGAGCGGCACAATGGGCGATCTGAACGAAAAGCAGCGTTACTTCATCGAAAAAATCATCTCTGGTGTGGCACAGATGACTTCGCTAGTCGATAACATCCAAGACGCCGGGCGCTACGACCCAGAGACAGGCTTCTATCAAATGGAGCGCGCGCCTTTGGACTTGAACGAGCTAGCAGAGCGAATCGTCCAGAACCAGCTTGTCCCAGCAGAGAAGATGGACTTGGAATTGGTCTTCGTTCCCGATCCAGATGTGCCGATCATCAACGCAGACCAGCGCATGTTAGAGCGCTCTATCATCAACTTAGTGGACAATGCCATCAAGTACACGCCAAATGGTGGTAAGATTGAAGTGCGCGTAAGCCACACCGATGAAGACGTTACAATTACAGTGCGCGATAATGGGCTAGGGATCAGCGCAGAGAACATGCGTCAGCTGTTCCAGCGGCATTTTCGTATCCGCCGACCAGAGCATAAGAAGGTCAAAGGCAGTGGCCTGGGCCTGTTTATCGTGCGCAGCGTGGCGCGCCAACATGACGGTGAGGCGTTTGTGGAGAGCGTCGAAGGTCAGGGCAGCACGTTTGGCCTGCGACTGCCTTTGTCGGGTGCTAACCTTCTCGGTGGCGACCTTTAACACGGCACTTGATGGCGAGCCTGTTGCATAGCGCTGCTCCGAGAGCGACTCTTTGTGTTAGGCTGGACAATGACGATTAAGCTGCTTACGGAGGACGTCATCGCTCAGATTGCTGCTGGAGAGGTCGTCGAGCGTCCAGCATCGGTGGTCAAAGAGCTGATAGAGAACGCCCTAGATGCTGAGGCTCGCTACATACAGATTGAGGTTGAGCAAAGTGGGCGTCGGCTGATCCGCGTCTCTGACGATGGAAGCGGCATACGTTCAGCTGAGGTTGAACTGGCAGTATTGCGCCATGCCACCAGCAAGTTGCGTCAAGCCGAGGATTTACACGCTATTCGTACCTTAGGCTTTCGTGGAGAGGCCCTAGCGACGATTGTCGCAGTGAGCCGTACAATCCTCATGACGCGCCATCGTGAAGAACAACAGGGTGTAGAGCTGCGCCTAGAGGGTGGCGCTCTGCTCAGCCGAAAGTTGATTGGCGTGCCAGCAGGCACAACAGTGACGGTAGAGAATTTGTTCTACAACACGCCTGCGCGTCTGAAGTTTCTCAAAACAGAGGTTTCTGAGAAGCGTTATATTGCTCAGTTAGTGCAAAACTACGCGCTAGCCTACCCACATGTGCGCTTTGTCTATCTGGTCGATGGGCGCGAAGCTTTCCGATCTAGCGGCAGCGGCCAGCTTGCCGATGTTATGGTGAGCGCTTTCGGGCTAGAGACGTTTAGGCGTATGCTGCCCATCCAGAGCGAGGAAGTCTTGCGTGATGGCAGTTTGGCGCGCGCCTGGGGCTACACGTCCCTGCCAGAGGTATATCGCAGCGACAGAGGACGCATGATTTTGTTCATCAACGGACGCTGGGTTCAGGATAGTGGGCTGTCTCATGCCATCGTCCAAGCGTATCAAAGCCTGTTGGCCAAAGGGCGGTATCCCTACTGCGTAGCACTCGTCAATCTGCCACCGTATTTTGTCGATGTAAACGTCCATCCTGCCAAAGCTGAGGTGCGGTTTCAGGATTCTAACGCTGTCTTCGCTCTGCTGCAAAGGTCGGTACGTGACGCAATTGTGCCTGTTGTGCAACCTGGCGCGCGTCGCGTCGATTATGCCGACTTTGCTGAGAAGCCCATCGCTGGGCCTAAGTGGGCGCTGTTTGAAGAAGGCAGCACGCCGAGTGCGCGGGTTTCCTCTGTGTCCACGTCGAAAGCTCGTCAGCGTAACTTCGATGTTGACGAGGAAGATGAAGAAGCGCTCATTGCGCACATCCCAGAAGGGCCTGGTCGTCCGCTGCTCCCACGCACCCTGCCGCCCCTGCGCGTGGTTGGCCAAATTGGTGCTGCTTACATCGTGACAGAAGGGCCTTCAGGTATGTACCTCATCGATCAAAACGCAGCTCATCAGCGCGTCTTGGTGGAACAGTGGGCCAGGACGTTGGAGACTGGTAATTTGGAGAGTCAGGTCGTCTCAGGGATGGTCATCGATCTTCCAACGGCCGAGATGGGCCTGGTCGAACGCCATCATTCTCTCCTGTTGCGCCTGGGCTTTGATGTAGAAATATTTGGCACGAACACGGTGCGCTTGATGCGTGCGCCGCTCTGCCTGGGCGACCAGGACGCTGCGGCGGTGCTGGTGTCTCTGGTGGCAGCCTTGCGTCAGGCCGATGATCCACTGGCCAGCTCGATGGCGCGCTTAGCCGAGTGGACGGCTTTTCGTGTGGGCCAAGTCTTGAGTCGCGAAGAGATGCAAGCTGTGGTGCGCCAGCTAGAGCGCTGTCGCCAGCCTTTCGTCAGTCCAGCAGGCCGTCCTACGCTCATTCACATGAGCGCTGAGCAGCTCACCCGCGAGTTTAATCGGCGACCCCTGGGCTAACGACTCAGCCACTGAAAACTGCGCCATTCACCTAGTCCGCCAATATAGCTGTATACGCCGTTGGCGTCAGCGCGAGCGACAGTGACGCGCCACTGCATGAGGTGCGTCTGACCGCTGGTGGGGATCAGCGCCTCTGGCAGGCGAATAGACGTATCACGGGTGACTTGCAGCCATGAGCGCCCATCGGTGCGATCCTGAAGTTCCAGCAAGTAGGCGTCTTGCGGCCCAAGTATGCCGACGCTGGCCCATTGAACAGTGAAGACTCCTGGTGGAGCAATTGCGCCATCAGGTGGGAAGATAGGGCGTGGTGCGGCGAAAGTCGGCGTTGACGTCGGGGTCTCGCTACCAGAAGGGGTGGGCGATGGCACGGGCGTTGAAGTCGGCAGAGGAACGTTGATACAGTCGTTCAAACGGATCAAGGGACGGCAGTTGGGACCGCCGCTGTACTGGTCGAAGCGGCAGCCCGTCCAGTTGAGATTCTGGTTGAGCTGGCTGATGATCTCCAGCGTGGTATTGTAGATGTCAGCGATCTCGACGATTGTTTGACCTTCGCGGACTGTGTGGCAACCCGGTTGAGCGCCCTGAGGAAGGGCAACAGAGCCAATTCGCGTTCCCACCCCAAGCGTAGCGTCGGCGGCTAGGGTGAGTTCAATCCCCTGCGGAATGGGCGTAGGGGTGCGTCGCGGAATGAGCAGCTCTGTGCCGGGCGGAGGGAGAAAATCGGCGCTACGCAGATTGTTGAGGCGGACAACTTCGGCGATGACCGAAGGATCAAAAGGCGGATAGCCCCAGGGTTGGAGCTGAAGGATGTAGCCCAGGGTATCATTCGGTTGGATGATGTAGCTGTAGGGTGCAGGCGTCTCTGTGGGTGCAGGTGGTGCGGTCGGCTGTGCGATGGTTGGGACGCTTGGAATAGTAGCGATCATGACAGGTGGATTGGTGACGATGATGGCGGTCACGCTAGGCATGAGCGTCGGAGTGCTGATCTCCGTCTGCGTAGAACTTGGGCTGAGCGTCTCTGTTGGCGCAGGCGAGACGATAGCTTCGACGGTGGGCGTTTGCTGAGCATCGGGCAAACCTGAGCAGGCGCTTGAAGCGACGACGAGCAACATGAGAAGAATACGTGGTTTCATGGAGCAGCTTCTTGGCTTAGGCCTTGCCAAACGAACAGGCGTGGGTCGGTTTGAAAGGTGATGATCTCGCTAGTGGATTGATGGACTATTCCTACTGTCCATCGGTATTCATGGCGTGCTGCGCTGCGGCCCTGCCACTCTGGTGGCACGACGAAGGAGATGTCCTGAGTGAAGGCGATGTAGCGTGCGCCACTGGTCAGATCTTCAACGTCCAGGCGATAGGCCTGGCCTGGCAGCAGCGTCGCAGAAGGACTCCAGCGCAGGGTGATGATGGCGTCTTGGGCGAAGAATTGGCGATCTGGTGGGCTGACGACGCTAGGCTTGTTGAAGGTGGCAGTTGGCGTAGGCGTAGCGGTGCTGTTAGGATCAGGCGTGGGCGAGAGCGTCGGCGTGGGCGATGGCGCAGGGACGCGCAAGCGCTGACCCACAGTGAGCTGCACAATGCACTCTGGGCCACCAAAGCGCTCGCCAAACTCACAGCGCGCAAAATCGACCTCTGGATTGAGTTCTGAGAGGACTTTGGCGTTGGCGTTGTAAGCGACAGAGATGACGACGACGTTATCACCAGGCTGGACAGTGTGCCACATAATGCCTGGTGGCAGCGTGGCCGTGGCAGTCGGGGCAAAAGCATCGATGGATAAATCGACTTCCAGCATGGTGAGGCTGTTCCTGTCGGCATTGGCACCAATGCGCGTCGGAGTCTGAGACGGTGTAGCATTAGGATTGCGGGTGGCTGTGGCCCAGGGTATGACGATCTCTTGGCCAATTTGCAGCGAGGCAGGGTCGCGCAGAC
This sequence comes from Anaerolineae bacterium, assembly GCA_025055175.1. Classification (GTDB taxonomy): domain Bacteria; phylum Chloroflexota; class Anaerolineae; order Aggregatilineales; family Phototrophicaceae; genus JAVQVU01. The sequence goes on from JANWYT010000002.1 coordinate 285,918, forward strand.
TGTTGAGCGCCAGCACGGTCGGGATGACGTCCATGCTGAAGTAACCGCAAGAACTGATGAGGCCGATGAGCGAGTCGCCGCTGTTGACGCGTCGTATGCAGGGCAATGGCGTAGGCGTGATGGATGGCGTGTAGGTCGCTGAAGGTGTATAGCTAGCGGTGGGGCTGGGTGGGCCTGCAGTGACAGTGATTATGCTCAGCGTGGGGGTGAGGCTAGAAGTAGCGATGATTTGAGCGTTAGCTCTTTGATTCTGACTCGACAGCGACTCAAGGACGGGCAAGGCGAGTCCTAGCAGCACAAGACCGAGCAGCGCCACCAATCCAACCAACGCCAGCCTGGCCGGACGTCGGTGATGGCTCTCCATCAGGTCTGTCTCGCCATACCGAAAATCAAACACGCTAGGTAAGCCTTTTTGCTGAGCAGGGGCGTATTTTGCAAGCGCAAATTATAGCAAGCTTGGTGCAGGGCGCGAGGCTAAGGGCTGATGATGCCGCGCGTGGAGACGATGGCATTGGTGAGCGTCTGCTTGGCCGAGACAGAGCTGCGACCCAAAACGACGGTATTGCTGATAACTGCCCCTTGTCCGACGCTCGATCCGCGTTCTAGGTAGACGTATGGGCCAATGACAGCGTTCTGACCAACGGTCACCTGGGGGTCGATGCGCACAGGTGGAATGATGCGCACTGTCTGATGGAGTTCGCTGAGAATATGGGTATCTTGGGCTTCCTCTAGCAGACGGCGATTGAGCAGCAGCAAGTCTTCATCGCGTTCTACGCACAACACCCAGGACGTCTCGTTGATGATCTTGCGCGATTGGGGTTGCAGAGCATAGGCTAGAGCCAGATCAAGGAAATGTCGGGCATGATCGGGCGTTTCGTGGAGCTGCATCAAGTACTCCAATGAAGCTGTGCCGAAGACAGCATATTCTGTCAAGACCATGCTGCTAGTGTCTTTGGGTCGCGTGCGCTCGACTTCAAGATGATTGGCGTCGCCCTGTTTGATGAAATAAGGCGACGAAAGTTGAGTGAGAGCGAAACGCGCGCCGCTCAGGATGAGGTGATCGGGATGTTCTGAATGCAAGTTGAGCAACGAGGAGGAGAAATTTTCGTGGGTGAAGCTGTTGTAGCTGGCGATGATGAACGGCTCTTGAATCTTGCGCGCAATGCGGGGCAACAAGTCAGCCGCGCTTTCCCGATCGGCCTCCAGCATGAACTCTGTATGCGCGTCGGCTACCCATTGTTTCTTGAGGTAAGAAGCGACTGACCCTTCGTTGAGTCCGACGATGACGATGAAATGGCGTATGCCGCTACGATAGAGACGTTCCGCAACGCGCACGACCATAGGCTTGCCGATGGCAGGCAACATAGCTGGTGGCCGATCCTGGATGAGCTGACTGGTGTGTGATGGATGGCCCGTAGCCACGATAACAGCGTAGCGAATCATGCAATCTCCGCGGGGATGATGAGAACGCTTCTTACCTAATGCAGTCATTATACATCATGGCTCGCCTCGACTGAGAACGTACAGACGAATTTAATGACTCTTGAGCTGAAACGAAGCTATAATTGAAAGCATATTGTGAAGAAATGAGGGACGAACGTGGCCAGACAACGCTTGGTCGAATATCACTTGGGACGCCTGAAAGACAAGCGCGCTGAAGTGCGCATTGAAGCGATCAACGAACTTCTGCAACTGGATGCTGTGGAGGCACTGGACACTTTGCAGGAACTTTACAGGAACGATCCTGATGCAGAAGTCAAGAAAGCAGCACAGTCAGCGGGTCGGACTCTGTTTCTGAAGTCACGTCAACAGAGCAGCGAGTCTCAGGCCTAGATTGTCAGAAGGGCCACAAAGCCGTCCTCAGGCATTTGTGGCCTCGTTCGAAGTCTACTCGCCTAAGGCCGACAGACGCTCTTGGATTTGTAGCAGGCTGGCGCGCATATCATTCAGGCGCTCGCGTTCGCGCTCCACGATGGCCGGCGGCGCTTTGCTGATGAAGCCCTCGTTGTTGAGCCTAGCCTCTAGTTTTTCGGTCTGGTCGCTGAGGCTGGCGCGTTCTTTGCGCAGGCGTTCGCGTTCTGCCTGCAAGTCGATCAGGCCCTCAAGTGGTAGAAAAATTGTCGTGTCACCGTAGACGGCTGAGGCTGCCTGAGGTGGGGGCGGGGCATCATCTTTCAGCAGGCTGAGTTGCTGCACGTTGCACAAACGCGCAAAGATGTAATCGTAGCGTGCCAGCAGATCGCGCCGTGTGCCGGGAAGGGCTTGGGCATGGATACGCTTGCTAGGGTCGACTTTGTATTCGGCGCGAATGTTGCGGATGTCGCGCACTAGCTCCATGAACACCTGCATGTCGTCTTCAGCGTCTTGGTTGATAAATTCTGCCTTGCTCTGAGGCCAGGTCGCCATGATGAGGCATGGGCCATCATGTGGAATGTAGCTCCAGGCTTCCTCGGTCATGAAAGGCATGAAGGGGTGAAGCAGACGTAAGCAGGTGTCCAGGGTGTGTACCATGACGCGACGTGTCATCTGCTTCTGCTCGTCCGTGCCGTTGTAAAGCGCCTGTTTGCTGATCTCTAGATACCAGGGGGCGAACTCATCCCACATGAAAGCCAAAATCTGGTTACCGGCCTCGCCATACTGATAAATGTCGAAGAGGTGCTGAGCAGTAGCAATCAGGCGGTTGAGTCGGCTGAGAATCCAGCGCGCAGGCATGTCCAGCTCGTCGTAGGGAGGCAGGCCAGACTCCAATTCACCATCTAGGTTCATATTGACCAGCTTGGTGATGTTCCAGACTTTGTTGACGAACTTGAAGTTATACTCCACCTTTGCTGGGTCAAGGTTGACATCGTTGCCAGGTGTGCCGCTGGTGATGAGGGTGAAGCGCAGGGGGTCGGCGCCGTACTTATCGATCAAGTCTAGTGGATCGATCGTATTGCCCAGGGTCTTGCTGATCTTGCGGCCTAGTTTGTCGCGGATGAGGCCGTGCAGATAGACAGTGTGAAAGGGCGGCTGGTCGGTGAACCATAGGCCGAGCATAATCATGCGCGCCACCCAGAAAAAGAGGATGTCGTGACCTGTCTCCATAATGCTCGTTGGATAGAAGCGCTGAAAATCTGGCGTCTGTTCGGGCCAGCCCAGGGTGCTGAAGGGCCACAAACCGCTGCTGAACCAGGTGTCTAGCACATCCTCTTCGGCAATCCAGCCTTCCCCCTGTGGCGCGCTGCGCCCGACGTAAATCTCACCGTAGGGATCGCCATCTCTTTCGCGATACCAAGCCGGAATGCGATGACCCCACCAGAGCTGGCGGCTGATACACCAGTCCTCAATGTTCTCTAGCCAATGATAGTAGACTTTCTCGAAGCGCTCTGGCACGATCTTAATTTGGCCATCGCGGACGGCGCGCAGGGCTTTTTCGGCGATGGCGTCCATCTTGACAAACCACTGATAGCTGAGCATAGGCTCAACAATTTCGCCGCCGCGCTGGCTGCGTGGCACGACCATGCGACGCGACTCGACTTTGATGGTCAGGCCAGCAGCTTGCATGTCTTGCCACAGCTTCTCGCGGGCTACAAAACGATCCAGGCCGACATACGGGCCAGCGTTTTCGTTGAGGGTGGCATCGCGATTGAGGATGTTCACCATCGGCAAGTCGTGGCGCTTGGCAATTTCATAGTCGTTGAAGTCGTGAGCTGGGGTGACTTTGAGCGCGCCTGTGCCGAAGTCCGTCTGTACATAGTCATCGGCAATCACAGGGATAGGTCGATTGAGCATGGGGACGAGGGCGCGTTTGCCAATCAGGTGCTGATAGCGTGAGTCGCTGGGATTTACCGCGATTGCTGTGTCACCCAAGATAGTCTCTGGACGAGTAGTGGCCACTGGGATGAAGTCACCATCCTCCAGAGGATAGTTGAAGGTGTAGAGCTTACCCTCTTCCTCGTCATGCTCCACCTCAAGATCAGAGACGGCAGTCTGTAAGCCTGGCGACCAGTTGACCAAGCGCGGGCCGCGATAGATGAGGCCTTGTTCCCACAGAGCGATGAAGACTTCTTGCACCGCATGAGATAGGCCATCATCCAACGTAAAGCGCAGACGATCCCAATCGCAGCTTGCGCCAATACGGCGCAGTTGATTGATGATTGTGCCGCCTTTCTCTTCTTTCCAGGCCCAAGTGCGCGCCAGAAAGGCTTCTCGGCCAATGTCAAAGCGAGTCAACCCTTCTTCAGCGAGAGCTTTTTCCACTTGAAGCTGGGTGGCAATGCCAGCGTGATCCGTCCCAGGAAGCCAGAGAGCGGCCTTGCCGCGCATACGCTCATAGCGCGTCATCAAATCTTCCAAAGAACAAAAGAGGGCATGGCCAATGTGCAGTGCTCCTGTGACGTTGGGCGGGGGCATGCTGATGACGAACGCCTCCGCGTCGTCGGGCGCAGCTTCTGGCTTGAACCATCCATTGGCTTCCCACCAGTCATAGAGGCGTTTTTCAGCTTCAGCGAAGTTGAAATTGGCGGGCATTTCTCGTTGGTAATTCATACGTTCTCCTTCTCGTCCCATCTGAACCGAGAGGGCAGCTCACCGCACGAGGGTGCGGCCCCGCGCGATCCAGGGCGTCAAAGAGTTAGGACGACTGCCCCTGTACCATGCTGCGGATACGGTCGGCGATCATGTCGATAGCAACCCAATTATAGCCACCTTCGGGTACGATAACATCTGCGTAGCGCTTGCTTGGCTCAACAAATTTCAGGTGCATAGGCCGAACAGTCGTCAAGTACTGCTGAATAACCGAATCGGCGCTGCGCTGGCGCTCTTCCATGTCGCGTTTCAAGCGGCGAATAAAGCGGATGTCGGCGTCTGTATCGACAAAAATCTTGATGTCCAATAGGTCACGTAGTTCTCGATCCGCGAAGATGAGGATACCCTCGATCAGGATAATGGGTTGTGGCTCAACTAGGATCGTCTCATCAAGACGCATGTCGGTTGCAAAATCATAGACAGGCACATGAACAGCTTGGCCATTCTGTAAGCATTTGATATGTTCGATCAGCAAAGATGTCTCCAACGCATCTGGGTGGTCGTAGTTGATGCGTCGGCGCTCATCGCTGGGCAGATGGCGAGTGTCGCGATAATACGAGTCGTGAGCCAAATAGGCGATGTGCTTGCTGCCAACACGAGCGAGAATTTGGTGAGACACGGTGGTTTTGCCGGAGCCTGTGCCGCCCGCAACGCCGATGGTCACAGGCCGCTTGTTTGCATCCTCCATGCCACCTCCCGCCCATGCAGCATCCTGTAGGGCAATATGAAGAGCCACTGGTGGGATTTGAACCCACAACCCTTCGCTTACGAAGCGAATGCTCTGCCGTTGAGCTACAGTGGCGACTTTTGATAGGTTATCAGCCTGAAGCTGAAAAAGCAAGGCGCAGTTAATGGCGGAAGTGGCGGACGTTGGTGAAGACCATGGCCACGTTGGCTTGATTGGCTGCTTCGATGACCTGGTTGTCGCGGATCGATCCGCCAGGCTGAATGATGGCCGTGACTCCCGCATGTATGGCTGCTTCAACCCCATCGGGGAAGGGGAAGAAGGCATCGGAGGCCATAACAGCCCCAGCAGCGCGGCTCCCTGCTTTCTTGAGTGCTAATTCGACAGCGTCTAGACGGCTGGGCAAACCGCCGCCAACTCCGACGATGTGGCCTGGCTTTGCCAAGACAATTGCGTTGGATTTGACGTGCTGTACCGCGCGCCAGGCATATTGGAGCGCGCTCAATTCTTCTGGGCTTGGAGCGCGCTCAGTCACGACAGTGAGCGCCGTCCCCTCTGGGTCTCCCATATCAGGACGCTGAGCCAGAATGCCTCGGTGGACGCTGCGCAGCTCCAAGTGATTGCCGTCGTAGGTGTGAGGGATGCGTAGCAGACGGCAGTTCCGACGACTGGCTAGCAGCATTTCATGGGCCTCTGGTTGAAAAGCTGGAGCAGCAATAGCTTCGATGAACAACATGCCCAGAGCCTGGACGAAGGCCTTGTCCACTATCTCATTGACTGCAATGACGCCGCCAAAGGCAGAGACGGGGTCAGCTTCTAGGGCTTGGGGGTAGGCTTCCGCCAGTGTGGCTGCGCTGGCAATGCCAATGGGCGTCAGGTGCTTGACGATGACAACCGTCGGCTCATCGAAGCTGCTGACTGCGCGCCATGCGGAGTCAAGATCGAGGATGTTGTTGTAAGAGAGCTGCTTGCCGCCGACGAGCTGGCCACCAAGCGGCGTGCCGAAACGGTTGGGGCTGTAGAACGCGCCGCGCTGATGAGGGTTTTCGCCGTAGCGCAGATCTTCAGCGCGATAAAAAGCCAGAGATACTTGGTCGGGCAGAGCGCTGTTGGGATCAATAGGGGTGACGACATCGCGCGATAGGTAGGCGTGAACGGCTGTGTCGTAATCGCGGGTGTGAGCAAAAGCTTTGACAGCTAACTCGCGGCGCAGCACCAAGCTGGTTGAGCCTTCCTCGCGCAGTGCGTGGATGACACGCTCATAATCTGCTGGGTCGGTAATGACGGTCACGCGCAGGAAGTTCTTGGCGGCTGCTCGTAGCAGGGTGACGCCACCAATGTCGATCTGCTCGATGGCATCTTGCAGACTGACATTCGCTTGGGCGATAGTGTTCTGGAACGGGTACAGATTGCAGACCACCATCGCGATAGGGGCATAGCCTAAACGCTGAATCTCCTCAACATCCTCCGGCTTATCGCGCATGAGAATAGGAGCATGAATGGCTGGGTGCAAAGTTTTTACGCGACCTCCCAGCATTGCGTCCATGCCCGTGAGCTGCTGGACAGGAGTGACAGGCAGGCCATGAGCGCGTAGATCGCGCTCTGTGCCGCCACTGGCTACAATCTCCCAGCCAAGAGCGATTAACTGCTCTGCCAAATGCTTTAGGTTGTGTTTATCGTAGACGCTGATGAGCGCACGCGGCATGGAAAACCTCGCGTTGGATTGTCAACCATCACAACGCAAGAGCAAGCTCAGAGGCCGCTCTCGCGCGCGTCTTTCTCCGTCCAACCGCGTTCTTCTTGGGCAGCGCGCGCCTGCACCAGGGCTGGCAGCTCTATGTTAGCGAACGGAAGCATGAACACAAAGGCGATGGCGAACATAGCGACGGCGATCAGCAAGGCAGTTGTCAGCGGAATGTCCAGAAAAATGACCATGCCCAAGACTCCTGGCGTGAGGGCTGCCATGATAGCCGACGCTATGTAGTGGAAGGCGAGGGCCAAGGGGTCTTTGGTGGTGATCTTCTCGCGTTTGATGGCGGCTTTGTGCGTTAGCCAGCCGAAGATCACGCCAAACGTCACCATGAAGGTGATGAACAGCAATTCGCGGCTCATAGGTATCCTGCAAGTGGGGACGCTCACGCGCCCCCTGGAATGTGCGAGGCCTAGAACAGGGAGTAGACGAAGACGCCGGCGGGCGAGCTGCTGCCGATGACGATGATCACGGCGAATAGGAGCAGGGTGATGATCATGGGCAGCATCCAATAGAGCTTACGTCGCCACAGAAAGCTCAACAGTTCACCGAGTACACCCATGCGCATCAGAAAGTCCTGCGCCATGCCACCGCTCTTCTTCTTCTTGTTTTCAATGGTTGTCATGCGATTACCTTTGTTCATGGTCTTACTGCTTCTTCTTGCGCACCAAGAACGGCCCCATCACCAGCATATCGATGTCGCTGTTCTTGTAGGTGTTGAAGGCGTCGCGCGGCGAGGTGACGATAGGTTCGCCACGCAAATTGAAGGACGTGTTCAGCACGACTGGCACGCCGGTCGCCTCCCCGAAGTACTTGACCACGTCATAATAAAATGGATTGGTGGCATGGTCAATAGATTGTAGGCGTCCCGTGCCTTTGTGGCAGACGGCTTGTACCTTGTCTTGGACGCTCTCCTTGAAAGGCGCGACCATGAGCATATAGCGTGGGGCTTCATGCTCCGCTACTGCGGAATAGTCGAAGTACTCTGGAGCGCGCTCGCGCAAGATGACGGGGGCAAAGGGACGGAATGGCTCGCGAAACTTGATCTTGGTGTTGACGACTTCTTTCATCGCGTCGTAGCGCGGGTCTGCCAGGATGCTTCGATTGCCCAGGGCGCGCGGCCCCCACTCAAAGCGTCCCTGCATGAGGCCAATGACGTTTTCTTTGGTCAACGCCTCGGCGACGACTTGAGCCAGCTCATCGGTCTTATCTACGAACGACTCGTGCGGTATGCCACGTGAGCGCAGGAAGTCGGCGTATTCTGCTTCTGTGTATTCCTTGCCCCAGTAAGCATGAGGCATAACCCACTTGCGCGGCTTGCCTAGCATGATGTGGTGCGCCCAAAGAGCTGCTCCCAGCGCGCCGCCGTCGTCGCCGGCAGCAGGCTGAATGTAGATTTCCTCAAAGGGCGTCTCGTTGAGCAACCGCCAGTTGGCTTTGGTGTTGAGCGCGACGCCTCCGGCCATGACTAGCTTCTTCTGTCCTGTCTGCTTGTAGAGATAGTTGCAGATGGCGATGAGAACGTCTTCGAGAACTTGCTGAATGCTGGCGGAGACGTCGGCGTAATACTGATTCTTCTCCATAGCGGCGCGGTGCGTCTCGGCGCGCTGCGGATGGGTTTCCATCGTGAAGAAATCAGCTTCGCTAGGCCGAGGCTCACCGAAGAGAGCCAAGAATTTGTTGGAGAAGCTGCGCTCGACGGACTGCTGGTAGTCAAAATAGTCCATGTTGAGCGTGTAGGCGCCGGTGCTGCTGTCGAAGCTAATCAGCTTGTAGACTTTGTCCAGATAGCGCGGCGTGCCGTAGGGTGACATGCCCATCACTTTGTACTCGCCGTTGTTGACGCGGAAGCCGAGCCAAGCAGTGAAGGTGGAGTAGAGCAAACCCAGAGAATGGGGGAAGCGTTGTTCGCTGAACAGTTCGATGCTGTTCTCGCCTCGGCCTTCGCCCTCCCACACGCTTTTGGCGACGCCCAGCGTCGTGGTCGTCCACTCACCTACGCCGTCCACTGTGAGGACGGCGGCTTCTTTGAAAGGGCTGGCGAAGAAGGCGCTGGCGGCATGGCTCATGTGATGATCGCAGAAGATCACCTTGTCATAGCCGACGCCGCAACCGCGCTGGATCGCGCTCTTGATCCATAGCTTGTCGGTCAACCAGCTCACCATCGCTTCTTTGAAGACGGGCCAAGAGCGCGGGAAAGTTTGTAGAGTGCTTTGTAAGATACGCTCAAACTTTTGCAGCGGTTTCTCATAGAAGATGACGTAATCTAGGTCATCGCCTGTGATACCAGCTTGCTCTAGGCAGTAATCGACGGCGCGCTGAGGAAATTCGTTGTCGTGCTTCTTGCGAGAGAAGCGTTCTTCCATTGCAGCCGCGACCAACTCACCATCTTTGAGGAGTGCTGCCGCTGAGTCGTGGTAGAAAGCGGAAATGCCGAGGATGTACATGCTTAGCCTTGCTGTCTTGCTGAGTCAAGATCGATGGGGATTGGCTCGCGCTTGAGCCAGACGTTTTGAGGATTCTTGATGCGCAATGGATCGCTGAACAGGCGCGAAATCAGTCCGAAAGGGACAAAGATTGTAAAGTAGAACAGCACGACGACGACGCGAGCGTTCGTATCACTGATGATGGAGGTGATGATCGTGAAGCGATGCCAGGCAAGGTTGAGAATTTGCTTCATAACAGATGAGGGCCTTCGTTGAACAGCCGACAAGACAACGCGCTAGATGATAACATAGTCCAGTCGAGTGTCAATCGCAAGGGAAAACAATGGATTTTCTGAGTATCTACAGCGTAGGTGCCGTAATCTTGCTGGTGTGCATGGTGGCGCTGTGGCTTCTGAGTCTGCGACTGCGCGACGCAAGTATTGTGGATATTTTTTGGGGGACAGGATTTTTAATCGTCACTCTGTTTTACTACCTAGCGACGATGGCGCAGAGCCGAGCTGAACGAGCAGCCCTAATCGTCGTCTTGGTGGCTATTTGGGGGCTACGCTTGAGCTTGCACATTGGCGCACGCAATTGGGGTAGGGCCGAGGACTATCGCTATGCCAATTGGCGCAGACAGGCTGGCGCTGCTTGGTGGTGGCGCAGCCTTTTCAAGGTTTTCCTGCTACAGGGAGCGCTGTCGTGGATCATCTCTGCGCCTCTGCTCGCTGGACAGTTTTACGGGGCTGACTCTCCGCTGGGTCTACTAGATGGTTTAGCAGTTTTGGTCTGGTCTGTGGGTTTCTTCTTCGAAGCAGTGGGTGATTGGCAGCTGGCGCGTTTTCGTGCCAATCCTGCGAACAAAGGCAAGCTAATGGATCGGGGCCTGTGGCGTTACACACGTCACCCCAATTACTTCGGCGATGCCGTCCAATGGTGGGGCTTCTATCTGTTGTCACTAGCAGCTGGAGCGTGGTGGACAGTATGGTCGCCTGTCCTGATGACCTATTTACTAGTGAGCGTCTCTGGCGTGGCTATGCTAGAGGCCAACCTCAGCAAATACAAGTCAGGTTACGCAGACTATGTACGGCGCACCTCTGCTTTCATCCCATGGCCACCCAAGCGCGACTAATTAGCCGAGAAAGGCCCCATCGCATCGTCCTCGTGGGGTGGGGCAGACATGATCTCTAGCAAAGCGATTTCGCTGCGATAGAGCGTGATTAGATCGTGAATGAAGCCATGTGGGGTCTCGGACTCGAGCAGCGACTGCTTGCGATGCATATCCGTCTGGAGGATAAAAACGGCTAGTTGGGTCAGGTTCGTCGGGTCAGTAGGGATTTGAGAGGCGTCAAATTCGACCTGCTGGGCCTGCTCAAGAATACGCAGGTAGCGTTCAAGCAATGGTCTTAGGCTGCGCCCTTGCTTCTGCAAGGTCTCTGCTGTGATCTGAGGCATGGGAATGTCTTCGACTAAACCTACCAAGTAGGGCTGGTCGTGCTTGAGTTCATGAATGCGGAAGCGGTCACCGCCAATAGCCAGGATGTTCATCCTGCCGAAAGGAAGGCGCTGTAATTGGCTGATGTGAGCTGTCGTGCCGACGCTGAAAGGCTGCGCCAGCGGCCCCAGCGCTTCCTGGCCTTCAGCAATGAGGACGACGCCGAACGGTCTTTGCTGGTCGTAGCATCGGTTAATCATCAGCTTATAGCGCTCCTCAAAGATGTGGAGCTTGAGGGGCATGCCAGGAAATAAGACCGTATTTAGAGGAAAAAGTGCCAGCTCGTACATGCTTCAGACCTCAAACAGCGCTTGAGCCAGTGAGGCTCTCCTGGCTTTATTTTACACGCAAGCTCTGGTACAGGAGTCAGGGCTTTCACCGTCTGCTTACCTGATGTTGATCTGGGCGTGAGGGTGTTGATAGACTGTTCGACCTTCGACGATGGTCATCTCCACTTCTAACTCTGGTGATAGAAGGACGAGATCAGCGTCTTTGCCGACTTCTAAGCTGCCTTTGCGGTGTCCTACGCCAATGGCGCGCGCCGCATTACGACTGGTGATAGGCCAGACCTGCCAGAGAGCAGTGCTGGTAGCTTCTACAAAGCGTCTGACGCCTTCATCGAACAAGAGCGTACTCCCGGCCAGCGTTCCGTCGGGCAGATAAGCGGCGTCTTTGATAGCGACCTCACGGCCATCCTGCATGTAACGCGCATCTCGCGGCATACCAGCGCCACGTACAGCGTCGGTGATGAGGATGATGCCATGCGCGCCTTTGCAGGCCCACAAAACTTGCATGGCGGCTGGATGGACGTGGATGCCGTCGGCGATCAGTTCACAGACTAGTTCAGACATAGTGAGCGCTGCCCCGACCGTCCCTGGTTCGCGATGGTGCAGGCCTGTCATGGCGTTGAAAGTGTGAGTCGTTTGTGACAGGCCTATCTCGACGGCTCGCTGCATGGTTCGGTAATCAGCAGAGGTATGGGCCGCGCTGACGGCAATCCCGCGCTGACGACAGGCCTGGATTAGCCAGGCATTCTCAGGAAATTCGGGCGCCAAGGCCAGCAGCTTGATGACTCCCATGTCCAGCCAGGGCTGTGCTTCCTCGTGAGTAGCGCGGCGGATCTGCCGACCATCCTGCGCGCCGCACTTGTCGGGATTGAGGTACGGGCCTTCTAGGTGTGCGCCGAGCAACGTTGCGCCACCTTCGATCGGGCCTTGTGAGTTACGGATGGCTTGAAGTGCAGCAGTAATCTGCGCTTGGGGGGCTGTCCAGGTGGTGGCGAGGAAGCTCGTCACGCCATGTTGAGCGTAAAGCTTCGCCATCGCTTCCAGAGCTTCTGGGGTGGCGTCCATAGCTTCATAGCCTGCTCCGCCATGCGCGTGCAAGTCGATGAAGCCGGGTGCGAGATATTGGCCTGTAGCGTCAATAATTTGTACCAGATCGGGGAACGACGGTGCATGCCCACTACCAAAAGCGCTGATCTTGCCATCTTGAATTGCTAACCAGCCATTTTCAATCACCTGTGTTGGGGTGATGAGGTGAGCGTTATCGATGAGTATAGCAGGCATGGTGGTCTTCCTCAGGCACGGTCGCCTGAAAGATGAGTTTTGTGCATACGCTGATTTTAGCCTAATCTGCGGCGTGGTAAACGGTGTGAGACTAAGAAAGAACGACAAAGCGCTGTCTTTGGAGAGATTATGCCCCGCGTGACGATACTTGAAGGCCAGAATGCCCAAACCATTGAAGTGCAACAAGGCGCTAACCTGCGCCGTGCGCTGCTAAACGCTGGCTATAGCCCCTATGCTGCTTTGACGCGCCGCTTAAATTGTGGAGGGCGCGGCTTGTGCGCAACTTGTGGCGTGTGGATCGTCAAGTCCGAGCCACAACCGCAACACTGGCACGACCGTTTGGCCTCTGCATTTGGCTATCCGCGTTTGTCATGCCAGATTAATGTCAATTCAGATATGACCATACGCCTCGTTGAGGACAAGATCATCTGGGGCAGCCGCGATAGTCAGCGCGCGCGTCGCTGGTCGTAGCTACATGTCGACAACATCTGCTCATCTGCTGCGCTCTGAGGCTAGGTAAGATGGAAGGGCTTTGGGGGATCAGAAGACATGTAGACTGCTGAGCGATCCACGAGGGACACTGCCTTGAAACTTGCTACGCACACCAACGATGCGGCTTTTGATCGTTTGCGTGACGAGTGGAATGCGCTCGTCTATCGCAGTCAAGCGAACAGCGTCTTCAGCCTGTGGGAATGGCACTTTCACTGGTGGCAATCCTATCAGCCTGGCGAATTGCACATTGTGACTTTCCACGACACGGATCATCAGTTAGTGGGCCTCGCGCCTCTGTTCATTGAGAAACATCCTGAGTACGGCCGTGTGCTGCGGATCATCGGCAGCGATGATGTTACCGATTATCTAGACATCATCATCGATCAGAAATGCATAGCAGCTGTCCAGGCTGCCTTCGTGGAATATCTGGTGAGTGCGCAAGACGCCTTCGACATGCTAGAGCTTTGCAACATCCGCCAGGACTCGCCAACCTACAATCATCTGCCCAAGCTACTCGAACACTGTGGTTTCGATGTTGTAACGCGCCAGCAGGAAGTTTGTCCGATCATCCAACTCCCCGACAGCTTCGAAGCCTACCTTGACGGGTTGGATAGCAAGCAGGCTCGCGAACTACGTCGTAAGCTGCGCATTGTCGATGCCCAGATGGGAGCTGTTCAGTGGTATATTGCAGGGCCAGAACACAACATTCAAGTTGAAGCCGAGCGCTTCATCGACCTCATGCGCCAAAGCCACCCAGAGAAGGCAACCTTCTTAGAGAACGACCAACACAGCGCCTTCTTTCGCGCCATCATGCCTGCGATGTACAACCTGGGTTGCCTCCAGCTCAACTTTCTAACAGTGAACGAGGAAGCCGTGGCTGCTTACCTCAACTTCGACTATCAGGGGCATATCCTAGTCTACAACTCTGGCCTTGCGCCTCAGCGCTATGCCAACCTGAGTCCTGGAATTGTGCTGCTGTGCTATAACATCCAACATGCCATCGCCCAGGGACGGAAAACCTTTGATTTCCTGCGTGGAGACGAAAACTACAAATACCGCATGGGTGCGAAAGATACCATCATCTACAACATCCGAGGCCGAATCATGCGCGCTATGGAGTGATCTATGACCCTCCGACGACTCGCCATCATCAGCGTCCATGCCAGCCCCCTAGCTCCCTTCGGCGGCAAAAAGACAGGCGGCATGAACGTCTACGTCCGTGAATTGGCGCAGGAATTGGCACGACGCGGGATTGAGGTCGATATTTTCACGCGGCGCTCTTCGGAGGATGAGCCTGAGGTTGATGAGCGCCTCGGATCAGGGATACGCGTCGTCTATCTGACAGCAGGTGGCGTGCGACCACTCAGCCCTGATGAATTGTATCCGCACCTGTCCGAGTTCACGGCCAAGTTGATAGCCTTCGCTACTATGCGCAGCCTGCGCTATGACATGGTGTACAGCCACTACTGGCTGAGCGGTTGGGTGGCCCAGAAGCTCAAGGAAGCTTGGAATGTGCCTTTCGTGCAGATGTTTCACACGTTGGGACAGATGAAGCGCCGACTGCAAACCAGTGACGCGCTACTGCCCGATCAGCGGATTAGCACCGAAACGCAAATTGTCGAGTGGGCTGATCGGATCATCGCCGCTACGCCGGCAGAACATGCGCAACTGCTCTGGTTGTATCGCGCTAAGCGGTGCAAAATCGACATTGTGCCGCCAGGCGTGAACACGGCTCGGTTTACGCCACTTTCACAAGAAGAAGCTAAAGCGCGCCTGGGCTTTGAAGCGTGCCATGTGCTGCTCTTTGTCGGTCGGTTAGAGCCGTTGAAAGCTGTAGACAGCGTGCTGAAGGCCCTGGCCCACATTCGCGACGTTGCGCCACGTCTGTTGGACAGCTTGTGCTTCGTTGTAGTTGGGGGTGACCTGGAATCAGACGATGCAGAGATGCTGCGTCTGCGTCGCCTCACGGATGAACTAAACTTGCGAGAGGTGGTGAAGTTCATGGGTGCGCGCGAACCCCATGAACTCCCGTTGTTCTACGCGGCCGCCAGTGCTGTCGTCATGCCTTCAGATTACGAGTCGTTTGGCATGGTCGCGCTCGAAGCGATGGCCAGTGGTCGTCCCGTCATTGCTTCGCGAGTAGGCGGGCTAGCCTTTGTCGTGCGCGACTCGGAGACTGGTTACACCGTGCCAGTGCGCGACAGTCAAGCTCTGGCTGAGAAGATCATTGTGCTGCTCAACGACGCATCTCAGCGACAAGCTATGGGTCTGCGTGCTTCGCAGTTGGCGCTTGAATACGCTTGGTCGAACATCGCTGACCGTCTATTGGCAATCTTTAATGATGTTCAAGGCCAACGGGTCAGCCGCCGTAAGCATTAGGAATATCAGCGACTGTGCGGTTGATGTACGGCTCTTGCTCAGTGATTTCTACAACGTCCTCTTCTCTGAGGGTGTTCTGGCCCTTGTGATAGAGGACGTTGTTGAAACCGTCAAAACGGTAGCGACGACTGATCCAGCCATGTGTGGGGTGCTGAAAGACGACGTTGAATTGGATAGCTTCGTCTTCTAGCAGGAGTTTTTCGTCAACAATCCACACCGGCGCGTACTGCTCCAGGTGAGGGATAGCCTTTTTGTCGCGTTTAGCCTTGAGTTCTGAAGCGACGACGATTTCTTCGACCATGTGCTACCTCGGAGAGAAGATAGATGAAATATCCCGCATTGTAGCGATTCCGCGCCCACCCTACAAGCGCGCGACGCATTCGTGCTAAGATGAGCTAGCATGTGATGAGGATAGTAATCGTGCGCGCGCGGAAGTTAGCAATCACAGTTTGGGCTTTTCTCTTCAGTCTGGCGTCAGTGACGAGTCAAGATGCTGTCAGCAGCGAGTTACTCCACCTCGTCAACGAAGCACGTCAGACCGCAGGCGCACCTCCCCTGTCCTCCAATTCTGCACTCAGGCAGACCGCGCAGCGCCATAGCGACGACATGGCCAGGATGCAGCGACTCTCTCACGTAGGCAGCGATGGATCACAGTTCTGGGAGCGTGCAGCCCAAGCAGGCTACGTCATGACCAGCGGCGCGGAAAACGTCCTGAGCCGCTACGATACGTCGGCACGCGGCGCTTTTGAGCAATGGCGCAGCAGCCAGGCTCACAACGCCAACATGATGAATTCTGCCTATCAGGAGATAGGGATTGCCTGGGCCACAGCCAGCGACGGGCAGGTGTATTTCACAATGGTCTTGGGCAGCAGAGCTGATTTTGCGCCCCCCGCTGCAACCAGCAGCATGCCGCAGGTCGTTGTGCCTAGTGCTACACCATTCATCCTGCTGCCCACGTCTACACCTCTCATCGGGGTCAGTGCGTCTATCCCGATGTTGACACCAAGCGCCACCCTCATCCCTGATCCGCGCATTGCCACGCTGATCGCTCCTTTGCCCACCAACACCCTTAATCCGATCTTCTTGACACCTGTGCCGACTCGGATGCCAATCCAGGCTTCTCAGACTTCTGGTATTGTCCCCAACCAGGCTTTGCCGTCGCCAAGCCCAGTGGTGCGCACTGACATTCGGATGGTCTACAATCAACAGTGGTTTGCGCTTATCAACAACACAAATAAGTCCCTGTGGCTAGCTGGCCTAAGCTTCAGCAGCAGCGGCGGTCGCTTCTCCGCTGAGCGCTGGTCGGTGAACATGGAAGAGGTGAGGCCCAACCGTTGCTTTATGCTTTGGGGCATAGACTCTCCGACGCGCTACGGCGCACCCAGCTGTCGGCTTCTGGCGTGGGCAGCCATCAACGATAACAGCGATTTTTGGCGCGGGACAAACAGCTTCCGCGTAGAACGTTATGGCGAATTCTTGGGAGAATGCCAAGTGTCGGCAGGAACTTGTGAGCTGTCGCTCAGGCCGATGGCAAACTCGGAGGCGCACACAACTATCTCAAGCGGCGCTCGGCCTGCAAGCTCTACTACGAACGGATCGGGAACAATTCGCCTGATCCGTGACGACCTGGGGGTGACGCTCATCAATTCTTCCGAGCGTGTACAAGATTTGAGTGACTTGGTGTTTGAGAGCGAGAGTGGCGTCTTTGTGGCAGAACAGTGGAACACTCCTAATTTGACTCGACCGCTGAACAGGTATCCGCATGGAGACTGTTTACAAGTATGGGCTGTCGGATCGCTGGGGTTGCCAAAGCCCCGCGAATGCCGTTATCGCCATGCCTGGGTGGCCGTCGCTGAAGACGCTCAATTCTGGCGCAGCAGCGAGTATCGCGTGCGCTCAGGAAGCCAGGTGATCGCTACTTGTCGGATGGACGTTTGCGAATTTAATCTGCCATAAATTTGCACAAACGAGTCCATCACATTTAACAAGTGCTTCATCTGACCTCCTGCGCTAGGATGACGGACTGAATACGCACCGACGGAGCAATGATATCATGTCGAAAAAAGGCAGCGTGAAGAAAGTCGTCCTAGCTTACAGCGGCGGCCTGGACACCTCGGTCATCGTCCCCTGGCTGCGCAACAACTACGGCTGCGAAGTCGTCTGCTTTACAGCCGACATTGGCCAGGAAGAAGAGCTGGACGGCTTGGAAGAGAAGGCGCTCAAGAGCGGAGCCAGTAAGCTATACATCAAAGATTTACGCGAGGAATTTTTGCTGGAATACGTCTATCCGACTATGCAAGCTGGGGCAGTTTACGAACGCGAATATCTGCTAGGCACGTCTTTTGCGCGTCCGCTGATCGCTAAATACCTGGTGAAAATCGCCGAACAAGAAGGCGCAGACGCCGTAGCGCATGGCGCTACTGGCAAGGGCAACGATCAAGTACGTTTTGAGTTGACTGTCATGGCGCTCAATCCCAAACTTCATATTATCGCTCCCTGGCGTGAATGGGAGATTCGCAGTCGTGAAGACGCCCTGGCCTACGCCCAGGAGTTCAACGTGCCAGTGTCTCAGACGGAGAAGGACATTTACAGTCGCGATCGCAATCTGTTCCACCTCTCTCATGAGGGCGGCCTGCTGGAAGACCCCTGGAATGAGCCGGAGGCGCGTATGTTTCAGATCACGCGCAGCCCAGAAGATGCGCCTGACGAACCGCGCTATATCACGATCGACTTTGAAAAAGGCATACCCGTCGCTGTCGATGGTCAGCGCATGGGGGCGGTTGATCTGTTCGTGTTGCTCAACAAGATTGCTGGCGAACATGGCATTGGACGCGCCGACATCGTAGAAAACCGACTGGTAGGCATGAAGAGTCACGGGGTCTACGAGACCCCAGCTGGCACACTGATTCGGCGCGCGCACCAAATCCTGGAGAGCATTTGCCTGGACAAACACACCATGCACTTCAAGGACTTCATCGCAGTGAAGTACGCAGAACTAGTTTACAACGGTCTATGGTTTACGCGCCTGCGCGAGGCGCTGGATGCTTTTGTGGCTGTGACGCAGGAGAACGTCACTGGCACAGTGCGTCTCAAGCTTTACAAAGGCAACATCATCGTGGCCGGACGCAAGAGTCCGTACAGCCTATATCGCGAGGATTACGCTTCTTTTGGCGAAGAAAACGTCTACAATCAGCAAGATGCGCATGGCTTCATCCGCTTGTTTGGCTTGCCGATGAAAGTTGAAGCGCTGTTGGACATCGACGGCAGTGGTGAGAGTCGTTACCACCGTCCCGATTACAGCCGCTTCAAGCGCGACTGATCGACGGCGACAGCTTGCGACGACTAGCGTTCTGAAGGCAGCCAAAGGGTTGCCTTCTTCAGTTTGAGCAGAGGCACATTTTGAGGAGCGTACACATGAGGTTGTGGGGTGGAGCGTTCAACGAGCCGAGTGACCAAGATTTGCAGCGGCTGAACGACAGCATTGGCTTCGATAAGCGCATGGCCTACCAGGATATTCAGGGGAGCATAGCCTACGCACTGGCTATTGCTCAGGCAGGCGTCATCACTGCTCAAGATGCTGAGCGAATCGTGGAAGGGTTGAAGCAGGTGCTGATCGAATTCGAGTCGGGAAGCTTCGTCCTTCGGCCTGGCGACGAAGATATTCACACAGCGGTTGAGCGGCGTCTGATGGAGCTGATCGGGCCTCTAGGCGGTCGACTGCACACTGGGCGCAGCAGGAACGATCAGGTTGCCACCGACTTCCGCCTGTGGACGATGCGGGCCATTGACGATCTACGCGCGCAAATACGGGCCATGCAGGTCGCGTTGATTGAGCAGGCTCAAGCTCACATCGACTGGCTCATGCCTGGATATACTCACTTGCAACCCGCGCAGCCCATCACAGTAGGCCATTGGCTGATGAGCTTCTTCTGGATGCTGAAGCGCGACGACGATCGGCTGGAGCAAGCGCGCCGAAGGACAGCTGTATCTCCGCTAGGTTCTGGGGCGCTGGCTGGCACGCCTTTCGCTATAGATCGAGAGGCGCTGGCTGAAGCGCTGGGCTTTGCTGAGTGCAGCCAGAACAGCCTGGATGCTGTCAGTGATCGAGATTTTGTGGCCGAGGTACTATTCGACTGTGCGCTGCTGGGGACTCATCTCAGCCGATTGGCTGAAGACCTGATTATCTACAGCAATCCTGCCTTCGGTTACGTCACTTTGCATGATCGCTATAGCACGGGCAGCAGCCTCATGCCCCAGAAGCGCAACCCTGATCCGATGGAGCTGGCGCGTGGCAAGGCTGGACGACTCATTGGCAACTTGACAGGCCTGCTAGCCACACTTAAAGGACTGCCCAGCGCCTACAACAAGGATTTGCAAGAAGACAAAGAAGCTTTGTTCGACAGCTGTGATAACTTGATGGCGCTCATGCCCGTGCTGACGGCGGTCATTCATTCGCTCAAGCTCAACCGCGACAAGATGGAAGCTGGTCTGAGCCAGGACATGCTGGCGACGGACATGGCCGATTATCTGGTGCGCAAGGGCGTGCCTTTCCGAGAGGCTCATCACATAGTTGGGCGAGCTGTACGTTTAGCAGCCGAGCAAGGCGTGGGTCTGTTGAGCGTCCCTGTCCAAGCGCTGCAAGCACTTTGCCCCCTATTTGAAGACGATCTGAGCGAAAGCTTGAGCTTCGCAGCCAGCGTAGCCAAGCGCCAGGCGACGGGAGGCACAGCTCCTCAGGCGGTGCAGCGACAGATTGATCTCGCGCGACGGCTCTTGAGCTGATCGTCGTTGGTTGATAGCGCTAGAAAGCTACAAGCCCTATAATCAGAAGCGGAGCATTGTACTCACAAATGCCTGGTTTTTTGAGGCCTGAGCGTGAGCTGGAAACTGCGCGTTACTCTGATGAGTGGGATCAAGGACGGCCAGCAAATTGAGCTGACGCTGGGCGAAGATGGCCATTTGACAGAGCAAAGCTGGTCGCTCTCTATCGGACGCGCAGAAGACAACGACATTTGGCTGAGCCAAGATACCTTTGCTTCACGCTATCATGCTGCCTTGCACTGGCGCGAAGATCGCTGGTGGCTAGAGGACAAAAAAAGCACAAATGGCTCTTTCGTCGAAAATCCTCAGGATATCCTTGAGGAGTTGCGCGTCGAAGACACAACAGCCCTCGACTTGACGCAATGGATACGAATTGGACGCACATGGTTGCAGTTACAAATGGAGTAACGCGCTGTGGAAGAACAGGTTGACCTCTCCGAAATTCTCATCAGCGCGCGGCTCGAGTCTCATCGTATGCGCCATTTCTTCATCGGTGTTGAGCATTTGTTTATTGCGCTGCTGGAGTTGCGTGGCGGATTGATGAGCCACATCTTAGCGGATGAGGGCCAATCGTCGGAGTTTGTCGCTGATCTCATTCGGCGTAAGGTGGGCAAAGGAGGGCGCACTCACCACTGGACAGGCATCCCCAACACGCCGCGCGCCAACGTAGTGTTAGACATTGCTCATGAAGTCGCCTTGTCTCAAGGAAGGCGAGAAGTCTATGAGCGCGATCTCCTGATGGCTATCTTTGAAGAACGCGACAATTTGTGCATGCGCGTGCTTAAAGCCCTCAAGCTCGACCTAGACGCGCTGCGCAAGCAGGTGCAGACGCGGCCGCTCGCGCGCGCTGTATCGCAAACTTTCCTGGCTATCGTCTTTGCCCCTGATTTTGAGGGTGGCTTGGTCAACGATCAACTCTACATTTTGCGTCGGATGTTTCATGGCTATGCTCAGCTGCGCATAGAAGCACGTCTGACAGGGGGCTACACTTCGGCTGAGGTGCTGGTGGCGACGCCTATCAGAGTTGATGGACGCGAAGACGCTTCGGTGGTGGCCAAGATAGATCACAAAGACGCTATCATCGAAGAAGCGCAGCGCTACGAGCGCTTCGTCAAGAATACGCTGCCGCCGCTCACCGCGCGACTGGAAGACAAACCTACTGCTCCCGACATCTCGGACTTGGCCGGCCTGAAGTACACCCTCATCACCGACAGCGAGGGCAAATCGCGCACCATACGCGCTGTCCTCCGAGAGTGGTCAGGCGATCGAATTGGTCAATGGCTGAGCCAGCGCTTATTCCACACCTTCGGCGCGAAATGGTGGCAGCAGCGCACGCCGTATCGCTTTGCTGTCTGGCAAGAATACGATCATCTGCTGCCACCCATCCTGACATTGGAGGTTGTGAAGCCACAAGACCTTTCCAGGCCAGCTCTCATCCTCAAAGACCCGATTCGGCGCAGCGCTGTGACCTATCTTGAGTATGGCACGCAGGTTGCTGTGGATAACTTCGCCGTCCACAAGGTTGATGAAGAGCGTGGCATTTTGATCCTGGCTCTGGGCCAGCATGGCTCGACAGCGCGCCCTTATCAGATTGAAGTGCGTGGTATCGACTTCAAGCAAGACGCCTACTACCGCAACGAGATCGTAGAGCGCCTGGTAGGCAAGGTGTGGCTCACGCGACATGAGCAGTTCTTGCAAGGTGTGCGGTTGCTGCAACCTGATTTTGACGAGCAGGCCGAGACGCTGCCTTTCGACAGAGATCGACTACCCAACCCTCTGGTGTTTTATGCGCGTCTGTTGGACGTGGTAATTGACGGCACACTCTGTACGACGCACAGTGATCTGCATCTGGGCAATATCATGCTAGGGCAGGACGACATTCCTCTGCTGATCGATTTTGCGCGCGCCCGCGATGGCCATGCCCTGTTTGATTGGGCCACGCTGGAGATGAGCCTCCTCACGGAACTCGTTGCGCCGCTCGTGCATAGCAGTTGGGATGACGTGCGCGCAGTGACGAGGCACTATCTGCTGTTCAGTAGAGGCAGCGTATTACCTTCTGCCTCTGAAGCGTTACAGAACGCCTTCAGGGCTATACAAGGCGTGAGAGAGGTCGTCCAAATTTGCTTGGCTCACCCTGCCAGTTGGCATGAATACTACGTTGCCCTGACTTTCTTGGCGTTGCGAGCTATGCTCTGGGAGAGCATACCACTCGCTGGCCGTCGCCTCATGCTCTATGTGGCCGCAGCAGCAATCCGAGAGTCCGTAGGTCTGATTGCGCCACAGGGGCAGGGCAGGGGCACTCCGATGGATAAAACAGATGTCCCCGCCTCGCTGGATTGAGTCTTCAGAGCTTGGCAATCACGGCATCGGTGAATTCGCGCGTGCTGACGACGGTTTCGCCCTGACGAGCGATGTCGCCAGTGCGCGCGCCATCGGCCAGGACGCCTTCAACGGCCTGTTCGATGGCTTTTGCCTCAGCGTCCAAGTTGAGGCTGTAGCGCAGCAGCATAGCCAGGCTTAGGATCATGCCTGTGGGGTTAGCCTTGCCTCGGCCTGCAATGTCTGGCGCTGAGCCGTGAACTGGTTCATAAAGGCCAAACCGCCCTTCGCCTAACGAAGCTGAGGGGAGCATGCCCAGCGAACCAGCCAAGACAGAGGCCTCATCGCTTAAGATGTCGCCGAACATATTCTCCGCCAGGAGAACGTCAAACGACGATGGGCGCATGATGAGGTGCATGGTGCAAGCATCGACCAAAACGTGGTCTAAGACAACGTCAGGATAGTCTTCATGGACGCGATTCACGGTGCTGCGCCACAAGCGCATAGAAGCTAGGACGTTAGCTTTGTCAACAGAAGTCACTTTCTTACGGCGACCCTGAGCAGCGCGAAAGGCGACGTGCGCTACTCGCTCAACTTCTGAGCGTGTGTAGAGCATGGTGTCGTAAGCGGTATCACCGTCGCCCATCTCCTGGCGCGGGCCAAAGTACAAGCCGCCTGTTAGCTCACGGATGATGAGGATGTCTACGCCCTCTAACAAATCGGGACGCAACGGTACATTCTGAGCCAGCATGGGATAAACTTTGACAGGACGCAGATTGGCGAACAGACCAAAGTGTTTTCGCATAGCCAGTAGACCTTGTTCAGGACGGACTCTTGCAGATGGACTATCCCACTGAGGCCCGCCAACAGCCGCCAACAAGATAGCATCTGACTGCTCACCAAGTCGACGAGTTTCTTGAGGGAAGGGATCGCCTGCTCTGTCAATGGCAACCCCACCAATGAGCGCTTCATGAGTGACAAATTCATGGCCGTAGCGCGACGACACACGATCCAAGACGCGCAGTGCCTCAGCCATCACTTCGGGGCCAATTCCATCACCAGAGAGAGTTGTAATGGTCGCTTTCATCAGACGATCTCCTGCGTAGACAGCAAGAGAGCGCACGTACGCTCTCCACAAGACAAGAATTAAGAGAAGTTTCAATCGCCAGAAGGCACGCTCTCATGCTGATGGGCAAGTGAAAGACCGTACTCCACAGCGTCTACCAGGGCCAGCCAGCTCGCGCGGATGATATCTGTACCAGCGCCTACCGTACTCCAGCGATGAGAACCGCGCTGGGTGTCGATCAAGACGCGCGTCGTGGCCGCTGTCGCGTTCTCACCGTCGAGGATACGTACTTTGTAATCAACCAGCTGAAATTCGGCAATCTGTGGAT
The DNA here is from genome assembly GCA_025055175.1 of Anaerolineae bacterium. Taxonomy (GTDB): domain Bacteria; phylum Chloroflexota; class Anaerolineae; order Aggregatilineales; family Phototrophicaceae; genus JAVQVU01. The sequence continues at coordinate 309,813 of JANWYT010000002.1, forward strand.
AATGGGGCATGAGGGCCTTGCGCAGAGCCATGTCCAGCGCGTTCACCGGGCCGTTGCCCTCTGCGGCAGTATGCACAACGTCACCTCCAATTTCTAGCTTCATCATCGCTTCTGAGACGTGGCCGCGACCGCGCCGATCTTCGACAATCACCGTAAAATCGATCAAGTGGAAGAGAGGCATATAACCCGGCTTGGCACGGTGCAACCGGACAGCCACAGAAGCTTCTGCGCCTTCGAAGACGTAACCTTCGCTCTCCAGCCGCTTGATGTCTGCCAAGACTTGCCCTGCTTCATCTCCGCTGACCTCCAGAGCCATCTCCTCAGCTTTGCTGAGGATGTTACCCTTGCCCGACAAATCCGACACCAGAACGCGCATCTCGTTGCCCACGCGGGACGGATCAATGTGCTGGTAGCTATCCACATTGCGCCGAATGGCAGCAACGTGAATGCCACCTTTATGGGCAAAAGCGCTCCTGCCAACGTAGGCAGCGTGGTCATCCGGAGCAAGGTTGGCAATCTCAGCTACTGTGCGTGACAGCTGCGTCAGGCCAGATAATTTGCTTGGATCAGGCAAACAAGGGACGCCCATCTTCAGCTCAAGGTCAGGGATAATGCTGCACAAATTGGCGTTACCGCAGCGCTCGCCGTAGCCGTTAATCGTACCCTGCACTTGGACGGCGCCAGCTCGAACAGCAGCCAGAGAGTTGGCCACTGCAAGTTCGCCATCGTTGTGCGTGTGAATGCCAATCTGGGCATGAGGGAAGGCTTGGCGTACTTTTTCAACGAGCTCCGTAATCTCCCAGGGCATAGAGCCGCCGTTGGTATCGCAGAGGACGATGCTGTCCGCTCCACCATCCAGCGCAGTACGCAACGTGTCGAAAGCGTATTCAAGGTCTAGCTTAGCGCCGTCGAAGAAATGCTCGGCGTCGTAGATAACTTCCTTGCCCAGACTCTTGAGGTAGCGCAGACTCTCGCGGATCATGCGCAGATTTTCTTGCGGCGTCGTCTGCAAAACGTCGGTCACATGGAGCATGGAAGTCTTGCCGACGACGGTGACAACCGGGGTCTGCGCATCCACTAGGGCTTGAATGTTAGGATCATCGGCTGGATCACTGTCCTTGCGGCAGGTTGAGCCAAAAGCTGCTAAGCGAGCATGCCTGAACGTCATGTGGCGCGCCTCTTCAAAGAAAGCCGCATCTTTGGGATTTGATCCGGGCCAACCGCCTTCGATGTAGGCCACGCCGAAATCATCGAGCAGGCGCGCAATCTTGAGCTTGTCAGCCAGAGAGAGCGAGATACCTTCGCGCTGTGTGCCATCGCGCAGAGTGGTGTCGTAGATGGCAACCTGTGATCTCATGATTCATGTCTCCCGTGTGTTGGAGGGCCGTACATCACGGCCCAACCGATGAGGTAGCTTTAAGCGAACGCAGTGGTGGGAATGGCAGGCGGCATGGCAGCTTCGAAGGCTGCGATGTCGTCTTCTAAGCTCATGAGAAAACCCAGCTGATCGACTCCGTTCATCAGGCAATAGCGAGTGAAGGGGTCTATCGGAAAGGTCACGCAGCGGCCATCAGGCAGAATGAGCGATCGGTCTTCTAGGCTGACAGTGACTTCAATCTGTGGGTCTTCCTCAGCCAAGCTCATCAACTGCTGGTGCGTCTCTTTGTCAACAACCACCGGGATGAGGCCGTTCTTAAGCGCGTTGTTACGAAAGATGTCGGCGAATTCTGTGCTGATGACGACACGAAAGCCCATGCCCAGCAAAGCCCAGGGCGCGTGTTCGCGCGAGCTGCCACAGCCGAAGTTGTTGCCAGCAATCAGCACGCTGGCACCCTGATAGCGCGCCTGGTTGAGGACGAAGTTAGGGTTGGGTGAGCCGTCAGCCAGGTAGCGCCAATCGAAGAAACACGACGCGCCTAAGCCAGCTTTGTCCGTTGTCTTGAGGAAGCGCGCTGGGATGATCTGGTCGGTATCAATGTCGTTGATGGGCAGAGGAACAATGCGGCCCGTGATTGTGATGATCTTCTCCATGAGGTCTACCTAAGCCATTTGTGGCACATACAGTTCACGCGGATCTGTGACGACTCCTGTCACTGCTGCGGCGACAGCAGTCAGCGGGCTGGCGAGGAAGGTACGCCCTCCCTTGCCCTGGCGACCCTCGAAGTTGCGGTTGCTGGTGCTGACGGCATACTGACCAGGGGCGAGTTGATCGCCATTCATGGCGATGCACATGCTGCACCCTGCTTCGCGCCACTCGGCGCCAGCAGCGCGGAAAATTTCATGGAGGCCCTCGCGCTCTGCCTGAGCTTTGACCTGCTGGGAGCCAGGCACAACCAACATGCGGACGCCTTCGGCCACTTTGCGACCTTCGATCATGCGCGCGGCTTCGCGCAGATCACTAATGCGCGAATTGGTGCATGAGCCGATGAAGACGACGTCAATCTTTTTACCGAGCAATCGCTCATTAGGCTGCAAGCCCATGTAGGTCAAGGCCTTGTCTAGGGCCAGGCGTTCCAAAGATGTGGCTGCCTTGTCAGGATCGGGGATGACGCCATCGATGGGCATGCCCATGCCGGGATTCGTGCCGTAGGTAATCATCGGTGGCAGGGCATTGGCGTCCAAGACGACTTCTGCATCGAAGTGAGCGCCATCATCGGTAGGAAGCTGACGCCAACGAGCGAGCGCTTCTTCCCAGGCTTCGCCTTTAGGCGCGTAAGGGCGGCCCGCGACGTACTCAAAAGTCGTGTCATCCGGCGCGACCATGCCTGCGCGCGCGCCACCCTCAATGCTCATATTGCAGATGGTCATGCGGCCTTCCATGCTGAGCGCGCGAATAGCCGATCCCATGTATTCAAAGACGTGTCCCGTGCCACCACCAATCCCAATCTTGGCGATGACGGCTAGGATGATATCTTTGGCTGTGACACCAGTCGCTAATTTGCCATCGACGCGAATCGCCATCGTCTTGGGCTGGTATTGCATGAGCGTCTGCGTCGCCAAGACGTGGCCAACTTCGCTCGTGCCGATGCCGAAGGCCAGCGCGCCGAACGCACCATGTGTGCTGGTGTGGCTGTCGCCGCAGACGATAGTCATGCCAGGCTGGGTCAAGCCTTGTTCTGGGCCGATCACGTGGACAATCCCCTGATTTTCTGTGCCGAGAGCGTACATAGGGATGCCGAAGTCGCGGCAGTTCTTTGTGAACTGGTCGAGCTGCTTCACCGCCTCTAGGTCAACGACAGGGATGATCCCCAATTCGTTGCGCGGCGTGGTAGGGGTACTGTGATCCATCGTCCCCAGCGTACGATCAGGGCGCCGCACCCTCAAGCCGCGCTCACGGAGCATGCTGAAGGCCTGCGGCGAAGTGACTTCGTGGACGAGGTGAAGGTCAATGTAGAGGACAGCAGGCGTGTCTGCAGTTTGTGGCTTGACGATGTGATTGCGCCAAACCTTCTCAAACAGGGTGAGCGGATGACTCATGGCATACCTTTCAATGACAGGAACATCTTAGGGAGCAGCTATCAACTATCATCATATTGATAGCTTGATAATGTTGATTTTACTTGGTTTGGGTGCGAATGCCAACCGTCGCTGAGTCGCCTTCAGGCTGAATGTCGCCCAAGCCCAGCACAGCGATCATGCGATTGAGCGCGGCCATGTAGGCCTTGACGCTGGCGACAATGATGTCACTATCCGCGCCGTAGCCACCGAAGGTGCGCGTGCTATCGGGAGGACAAATGCGCACAGTAACCTCGCCCAGTGCATCAATGCCTTCAGTGACGCTGTGGACGCTGTACTCAATCAATATATTGGGCGCTTTGACGATCTGGTCAATGGCGCGATAGGAAGCATCGACTGGGCCAGTGCCGATGGCCGCATGGACGAAGGTCTCGCCGCTGGCGCTGGTGAGGCGCACAGTGGCGGTGGGCATGCCCATCGTGCCGCAGGTGACTTGAATGTCACCCAGGCGGAAAAATTCCTGAGGCTTGCGCGTCTCGTCGTTGACCAGGGCTTCCAAGTCAGCGTCGGTGACGGTCTTCTTAGCGTCCGCCAGAGACTTGAAGCGGTAGAAAACCTGGTTGAGTTCTTCGCCTTCGATGGTGTAGCCAAGCTCTTCCAGACGCTTCTTGAGGGCAGCGCGCCCGCTGTGCTTGCCCAAGACCAGTTTGCTGTGGGTGAGGCCGATAGTCTCTGGAGTCATGATCTCAAAAGTTTCGGCGTCCTTGATGACGCCACTCTGATGAATGCCGCTCTCGTGAGCAAAAGCATTAGCGCCGACAATGGCCTTGTTCGGCTGGACGACCATGCCCATGTAGTTGCTGACCATGCGGCTCGTCTTCATGATCTGCGTCGTGTCAATGTTGGTACGCAGACCATAATAGGCCTGGCGCGTGTGTAAACTCATGACAACTTCTTCGAGACTGGTATTGCCAGCCCGCTCGCCAACGCCGTTGATTGTCACCTCCACTTGGCGGACGCCAGCAGTGACGCCTGCCAGCGTGTTAGCGGTGGCCATACCCAGGTCATTGTGGCAGTGTACAGACCAGACAATGCCGCTGCCTTTGCCTGCGCCTGGAGTTTCAGCAATCAGATGGGCTAGTTTGTCGTGCCATTCTTCTGGCGTGACATAGCCCACTGTATCGGGGATATTCAGAGTGCGCGCGCCAGCCGCGACAGCGACAGCGCAGGCTTCGATCAAGAACTCGATGCGGGTACGTCCTGCGTCCATCGGGCTAAATTCAACATCAGGGCAGAGGCTAGCGGCTAAAGATACAGCAAAGCGAATACGTTCTAGGGCCTCAGCTTCTGTGATGCCCACCATGCGCAAATGGCTGGGCGATGTACCGAGGAAGGTGTGAATGCGGGGTTTAGCCGCGTCGCGGACGCCTTCCCAGGCAGCGCGTATGTCGCTTTCAACCGCACGCGCCAGGCTGGCAATCGTCGGCCCGTCGAGCGTCCCAACCTCGCGTGCAATACGCTGAATAGCGCGTAAGTCGTCTTCAGACGCGGCAGCGAAGCCTGCTTCGATCACGTCAACGCCCAAGCGGGCCAACTGGCGAGCGATCTCCAGTTTTTCAGCGCTGCCCAGGGTGCAGCCAGGGCTTTGTTCACCATCGCGCAGCGTCGTGTCGAAGATGATGACGGTGTTCTCGTCGTATACTCGCTCTACCATACCAATCCCTATGCGTTCTAACTTTCCTGTTTGATCTTCTTGGCCTTTAGGAAAGGCATCATATCGCGCAGTTCTGCGCCTACCTTCTCGATCAGCAAATCGTGTTCACGAGCGCGGCGTGCCAGAAAGTTAGGCTTGCCCTTCTTGTTCTCTTCGATCCATTCGCGAGCAAACTGGCCGTTCTGAATGCGCTCTAGGACGCCGGCCATCTCCTCTTTCACCAATCCTTCGAACAGATCGCCGACGAGATAGCCGCCATGCTCCGCCGTATCGCTGACGCTATACCACATGTAGCTTAGGCCACCCTCATAGAACAGATCGACGATCAACTTGAGTTCATGTAAGCACTCAAAGTAAGCAATTTCTGGCTGATAGCCGGCCTTGACCAGCGTCTCGAAGCTGGCGCGGATGAGGGCTGTCACGCCACCGCACAAGACTACTTGCTCACCGAAGAGATCGGTCTCCGTCTCCTCTTTGAAGGTTGTCTCGATGACGCCGGCGCGAGTGCAGCCAATGGCGCGGGCATAGGCGAGGGCAAGGGCTTTCGCGTTACCCGTCGCATCTTGGGCGACGGCTACTAGGCCTGGCGTGCCTGCTCCGTCTTTGAAAACTTCGCGCACGCGGTGGCCAGGCGACTTGGGAGCGACCATCGTCACGTCCACTGTCGGGGGCGGCTTGATCTGGCCGAAATGAATGTTGAAGCCGTGCGCAAACATGAGCATAGCGCCATCCCTCAGATTGGGGGCGATATGCTCGGCGTAAACATCAGCCTGGATAGTGTCGTGGATGAGGATCATCACGATGTCAGCGCGCTTAGTAGCTTCTGCCACGCTGAAGACCTCAAAACCATCTGCTTCAGCCTTCGCTCTACTTTTGCTGCCTTCGTGCAAGCCGATGATGACGTTCATGCCACTGTCTTTAGCGTTGAGGGCATGAGCATGGCCCTGACTACCGTAGCCGATGACGGCAATTACCTTGCCATTGAGCAAGCTGAGGTCAGCGTCTTTATCGTAGTATAGCTTCGCCATGAGCGTGTTGTTCCTTACGTGTGTGAAAATTCAAGACAGAAGTTCATCATCGTCCATGAACGTTATAGGAGCGCTCGTGGACGATGGAGATAGCTAAACGCCGTAGCGCTCCAAGCCGTCGGCTTCGCCAATCTGAACAGGTGGCTCGTAGTCGCTGTCGAGGATGCGCACGCCGCGCCCCATAGCCACCACGCCAGTGCGCACCAGTTCCACAATGCCCACCGGCCGTAAGTCGTTGATGAGCGACTCGACGATATCGGCTTGGGCAGTGATTTCCACGATGGCCACGCGCGTGCCGATGTCCACAATGCGAGCAGGGTAGCGGTCGCAAATCTCGGTCACGGTGTTGCGCGACTCAACATCGTCAGTGCGCACTTTAATGAGGGCTAGGTCGCGACTCACGTGGGGTTCCTCAGAGACGTTAGCGACGTCGATCACGTTGACTAATTTGCGCAAGTTGGCGGCGATGATACGGGCATCGTTACGCTTGACATCGACGACGATGGTCATGCGAGAGATGTGGGGACGATGGGTGCGGCCAACGGTCAAGCTGTCTACGTTGAAGTTGCGGCGGCGGAACAAACTGGCGATGCGGTTGAGGACGCCGGGCTTATTCTCAACCAGAGCCACCAAGGTATTTTTGAAGGCGCTGTTGTCGGGCATGATTTAAGCTTCTCCAGGCTTGGGACGGCGGATCATTTTGTCCAGATCGGCGCCAGCAGGCACCATCGGATAGACAATCTCCTCTTTTTCGATGACGTATTCAATCAGCACAGGGCCAGGTTGACTGCGCGCAAAGGCCACCGATTCGGCCATCTGCTCGCGCGAGGTGACGCGCATGGCCGGAATGCCATAAGCGTCTGCCAGCTTCACGAAGTCGGGGTTGACCATAGGGGTTGCCTGGTAGCGTTCTTCGTAGAACATCTCTTGCCACTGGCGCACCATGCCCAAATAGGCGTTGTTCAGCACGGCAATGTTGACTTTGATGTTCTCTTGTACAGCCGTTGCCAACTCACACAGCGTCATTTGGAAGCCACCATCGCCCACAATAGCCCAGACTTCCTCATCAGGCCGAGCAAACTTAGCGCCAATGGCCGCCGGAAAGCCGAAGCCCATCGTCCCCAGGCCGCCGCTGGTGAGCATGGTCGCTGGGCGCTGGTGGGGATAATACTGGGCTTCCAGCATTTGATGTTGGCCGACATCAGTCACAGTGATCGCTTCGCCACCGGTGTACTTCCACAGATCATTGATGACCTGTGCGCCGAGCAACTTGCCGCCGCTGTCGCGGTTCAGAATGTCGCGCTCGTTGCCGTCCTCTTGCCAATCGCGAATGCGCCCCATCCATTCGGGATGAGTCTTGGAAGGCACGCCAGGCAGTAGCTGGCTCAGCACTGTGCGCAAGTCTCCTGCCACACCAACGTCGACCTTCACGTTCTTGTTGATCTCCGAGGGATCAATGTCGATGTGAATCTTCTTGGAGTGGGGCGAATAGGTCTTGAGGTTGCCCGTCACGCGGTCATCGAAGCGCATACCCAACGCGATGAGCAAGTCGGCTTCTTGGATGGCGTGATTGCAAGCTGCTGCGCCGTGCATGCCCATCATGCCTATCGTCAGCGGATGATTCTCTGGCATAGCGCCCTTGCCCAGCAAGGTGAGAGTGACAGGAATTTGAGCGCGTTCAGCCAACTCGCGCAGCTCTTGGGTAGCACCGCTCATGATGATGCCGTGACCCGCCAGGATGACGGGCTTCTTGGCTTGGCGGATCAGCTCCAGCATGGCCTCAATGGAAGCTTCATCGGCCTGCTTCGGTGGATTGTAGCCAGGCAGACGTATCGGGCCTTCAGGATAAATGAATTCGATCTTCTCGTTTTGAACGTCTTTGGGGATGTCCACCAAAACAGGGCCAGGTCGTCCTGTGCGAGCGATGTGGAAAGCTTCTTTGATGACATAGGCTAACTCGCGGATGTCAGTCACTAGGTAGTTGTGCTTGGTCACAGGGATGGTGACACCAGTCACATCGGTCTCCTGGAAGGCGTCTGACCCGATGGCTGCACGCGGCACTTGGCCTGTGATGGCCACGATAGGCGACGAGTCCATCATCGCGGTAGCTAAGCCTGTCACTAAGTTGGTCGCACCGGGGCCGCTGGTGGCGATGCACACGCCGACCCGTCCACTGGCGCGGGCGTAGCCGTCGGCCATGTGCGAGGCGCCTTGTTCATGGCGCACCAGTACATGGTGAATCTGGGGATACTTGGTCATGGCATCGTAGACGGGCAAGATAGCCCCGCCTGGATACCCAAAGACCACATTGACTCCTTCGCGGAGTAAGCACTCCATCACAATTTCAGCACCGCTCAGCACAGGCATAGATCATATCCTCCTCAGATGATCGAACATAGTTTGACAGGTCTATCAATAGCTGCGAGAGAAGCTATCGGTTTCTATCAGGAGTTGACGTATGTCAGCCAACCGTACTTGTCTTCTTTCTGTCCGCTGGTGATGGCGAAGAATTCTTCTTGGATTTGTTTGGTGATCGGGCCGCGCCGTCCTTCACCAATTTGAATGCGATCAATGCTGCGGACAGGCGACACTTCGGCGGCTGTCCCTGTGAAGAAGATTTCATCGGCCATGTAGAGCATCTCGCGGCTGATCGACTCAAAATGCACCTGATAGCCCAAGTCGCGGGCAAGAGTCACGACGCTATCGCGGGTGATCCCCATCAGGATGCTCGACCAGTTGCCAGGCGTGACAATCCTACCGTCTTTGATGACGAAGATGTTCTCGCCAGAGCCTTCGCTGACGTAGCCGTTCACGTCCAGGGCAATACCTTCGATGAAGCCGTTGTCTTTGGCTTCCATGACGACCATCTGACTATTGACGTAGTTACCACCGGCTTTGACCAGAGCAGGGTGAGTATCAGGCGCCATGCGCCGCCAGGTGCTTATCTGCACATCCACGCCAAGTTCGATGGCTTCTTCGCCCAAGTAGCGACCCCATTCCATCGTTAAAATCATCACTTCGGTCTTGGTGCGTCCACGACCATCCACGCCAAGCTGCCCCTCACCGCGAAAGATGATGGGACGGATGTAACAGGACTGATGTTTGTTGCAGCGGATAGTCTCCAGGACAGCGGCACTCAGGTCTTGTTGGGTGTAAGGGTGCTCGATCCGCATGATGCGCGCACCTTCGATGATGCGCTTCATGTGAGGTTCAAGGCGGAAGACGGCTGGGCCTTTGGGCGTTTCGTAGGCACGGATACCTTCAAAGACGCTCGATCCGTAGTGGAGCGCATGAGCGCTGACGTGAACCGTCGCGTCTTCCCACTTGACAAACTCGCCATTGCGCCAAATCCATTCTGCGGGCATGAAATCGATCCTCTCTGCGTATTTGACCCTGGGTTGAAGAAAAGCCAACTTAAGGACTTAGGAATGAAAAAAGCCTCCGCTTGGGGAGGCTTCCATCTTAACTCATGGATGTGGTTCGGACGCCGCCCAAGCCTTATCTCTCGTGCTGGATAATGAGGACGAGTACGAGGCTGAGGATGGCAATTTGCGCTTGACGTGACATGTTGTTAGGCCTGGCGCCCTCTAAACGAACCATGCTTAGAGCGTATCCAACTTCGTCGAATCTGTCAACCCGTTGGCAGAGGCTGTGAGATGTTCATGTGAAATGCCGTCTATACCTTGTGTAGATTACACAAAAATCGGGTTTACAGCCGATTGTTCAGCTACGCGCCGAATCCTAGCTCCAAGCTTCTCAAGCTGACGTTCGATCTGTTCGTGGCCACGATCGATCTGGTAGATATTCGACAGGGTCACTTGCCCATGAACGGCCAGGCTCGCTAGTAGCAGTGCTGCACCAGCGCGAATGCTCGCGCAGCGCACTTGAGATGGCCTAAGCCGAGGAACGCCATTGATGACGCACACATCGCTCTGGCTGATAAGAATGTCTGCTCCCAGAGCAATCAGGCCATCGGCAAAATCGTAGCGATTTTCAAAAATACGCTCACGAATGTAGCTCTTGCCCTCAGCTATGGTGGACAAGGCTGAAATACAGGGCTGCAGATCAGTGGGGAAGCCAGGGTAGGGATGGGTAGTGATGTTGATAGGAGCGAGGCGTTCCGTTGGGGGACGCTGCACACGCATTTCATCAGCTTGAGCGTGAATAATGACGCCCATCTGCTCTAGTTTGGCGTTGACGAGGCGTAGGTGAGAGGGTTCAACACCACGAATGAGGACGTCACCCGCCGTGATGGCCGCGCTCATGGCCAAGAGGCCGATGACTAGGCGATCCGGAATAGGGGTATATTCGACGGCATGTAATCTCTTGACGCCTTCAATGAACAGCGTTGGCGTGCCTAGGCCCTGAATCTTCGCGCCCATACGGATCAGGAAATGTCCGAAGTCGACAACTTCAGGTTCTTGAGCAGCGTTTTCGATGATCGTCTGTCCCTCTGCCAGAGCTGCGCCCATCATGAGGTTCTCTGTTCCCGTATGGCTAGGCAAGTCTAGGTAGAGTAGCGCTCCCTGTAGTCGCGCTTGGCCCAAGTCAATGTGAGTTGTCCCTCGATCATCCGTCTCTACTTTGGCGCCCAGACGTGCGAAGCCACGATGATGAAAGTCGATCTTGCGCACGCCGATGTCGCAACCACCGCTGCCAGGCAGCGTCACTGATCCTAGACGGGCCAGCAGAGGTGCTAAAAACAAAACAGAGCTGCGTATTTTCTGGCTGAGTTCGGCCGGTATGATAGTGGTGTGCAGGTTGCTGGCGTCGATCGTCACTGTATGCTGCGCGCGATCATGTGTCACCTGAGCGCCGACGGCGCGCGCAATGTCTAGGGCAACCATGACGTCAGCAATCTCTGGGACACCATGTAGAATGGTCAGCCCTTCAGGCGCGAGCAGGGCAGCTGCAATCATGGGCAAAACGGCATTTTTAGAACGTTGGACAGTGACTTCGCCGCGCAGTGGGTAGCCACCCTCAACGATAAACGATTCAGACATGCGATGACTCCTCGTAGTAGCATGACAAGTTTGACTTAGTCATGCATAAAAAACAAGACCTCTTGCATTTTTGTGCCAAGCGTGATATCTTATTCCTTAGGCACTTTGACAAGCGCATATCTGAGCAAGACCTTATCCAGAGCAGCCGAGGGACCGGCCCAATGACGCTGCGGCAACCCCCACCCTGGTAGTGGGAAGGTGCCAATTCCGGCAGAGATGCAAACTGGAAGATGAGGCCTGCGACCAATCTTGCCTTCGAGCGGATTGTGTTCTCGTGCAAGACGCGACCAACGTCTTTTTTTGTGCCATAAGCTGAATGCCTCAGCCTTCCAGGTAATCAGGATAAGCTGAGGCGTTTTTCATTTGTTAGAGAGAAAAGGAGTGAGACTCGTGGCCAGCATTCACGACAACATCGAGCGTGCAATTGAAGAAGCAACTCGTCCTGCTCGTCAGGGCATGGGGACGAGGGCCGTGCATGGCGGCGTCAACCGTCAAAATCCCTACCACGCGCTGACAACGCCCCTCGTACAGACGGCAACCTACACCTTCAAGAACACAGCCGATCTGTGCGCTTACATGGAGAGTCATCTGTGGGGTGGCGATGAAAATCGCGAGGAATATGGCCGCTACGGCAACCCTACCATTGCAGCGGCCGAAGCTCGTCTGGCAGCATTGGAAGGCGCAGACGCAGCGGTGTTGTACTCCTCAGGCATGGCAGCCATCACGTCGCTGCTGCTCACTGTCCTCAAAAATGGGCAGCACATCGTCATGACGGATGATTGTTACCGCCGTACGCGTCAGTTCTGCCGTGTTTTCTTGGCCAAGTACGGCGTGGAGACTAGCGTTGTGCCAATGGGCGATTACGAAGCTCTGGAAGCCGCCATCATCCCCAACAAGACGCGCTTCATCATCAGCGAGACGCCAACCAACCCCTACCTGCGCGTAGCTGACCTTGCGCGCATTGCCGAAATTGGCCAGCGCCATCAGATTTTGACCATGATCGACAGCACTTTCGCCACGCCCATTAACTTGCGTCCTCTAGAACATGGAATCGATTTCGTCGTCCACAGCGCCACAAAGTATTTGGGTGGACACAATGATGTCCTGGCTGGCGTGATTTGCGGCGAACGAGGCAAGATGGCCGCGCTGAAGGCTTCACGTGGGATGTTCGGCAACTTGCCAGACCCGCAGGCCGCTTGGCTGATTGAACGCGGCATTAAAACCTTGGGGGTGCGCGTGAGACAGCAAAACGAGACGGCTCTGGCAGTAGCGCGCTTTTTGGAACAACACCCCAAGATTGAGCGCGTTTGGTATCCTGGCTTGGAGTCGCACCCCGACCATGCAGCGGCAGTGCGCCAGATGAGCGGCTTCGGCGGTGTAGTGAGCTTCGAGATAGCGGGTGATCTGGACGATACCAGCTTGTTCATCGACCGCTGTCGTATTCCCTACATTGGGCCGAGCCTGGGCGGCGTGGAGAGCCTGATTGAGCAGCCTTCGCTGGTGAGCTACTACGAACTCAGCACGGCAGAGCGCCTGGCAATTGGTATCAAAGACAACTTGGTACGCTTCGCCGTCGGCATAGAAGACACTGAGGACATCCTCGCAGACCTAGAAAATGCCCTAGAGGGCGTTCCCAACCGACGCCTAGAGCGCGACTGGGAGAAGCGTTTCCGTCACTAACCAAATCCTGCGGCTGGGGTGGTGCGCTTACCTCACCCCAAATCAGCTCAAACAGGCTCAGCCTGGCGCGTCAGGATGCGCGCGATGGAGGCGACGTCGTCAGCAGCGCTGTGGATGGGGTTAGGATAGGCTGGCGTGATGTTCTCTAGTGTGGCACTGTGATAACCAATCGTAGCATCGGGGTCTTTGAGGACGTGGCCCGTCAGGATGCCGACGACGGTCTCATCGGGTTGGATGATACCCCGTTCCACCAGCTTGCGCGCCCCCGCCAACGAGCAAGCCGAGGCTGGCTCACAGCCGATGCCAGTCCGATCGATGAGCGCTTTGGCGTCCATGATCTGCTGATCGCTGACTTGCTCGACAACGCCGTTCGTCCAGCGCAAGGCGCGCACTGCTTTCTTGTAGTTGACTGGATTGCCTATTTTGATGGCGGTGGCGATGGTCTCAGCCTTCTGAGCCTGAAAATCCTGAAAGCCGCTGAGGTAGCTGTGATAGAGGGGGCTGGCGCCTTCAGCTTGGATAATGGCCAGACGCGGCATACGGTCAATCAAGCCGAGATCGTAGAGTTCCTTGAGGCCTTTGCCGAAGGCAGAACTATTGCCTAGATTGCCTCCAGGGCAGACAATCCAGTCGGGGACGCGCCAGCGAAGTTGCTGAAGCGTCTCGATCATGACCGTCTTCTGGCCTTCCAAGCGGAAGGGATTCACAGAATTCAGGACGTAGATATTCAACTTATCGCTGACTTCGCGCACCAGCGCCAGGTTGCGATCAAAGTCTCCATCGACGCGAATGCAGGTCGCGCCATAAGCGACGCCCTGAGCCAGCTTGCCGACAGCAATCTGCTTGTTTTGCAGGAAGATGATCCCCTCTAGATCAGCAAAAGCCGCATACGATGCCAGAGAAGCCGAGGTGTTGCCCGTCGATGCGCAGGCGACGCGCGTCATCCCCAAGACGCGGGCCTGGGTGACACCTCCAGTCATGCCTCGATCCTTAAACGATCCTGTCGGATTTTCACCTTCGTGCTTGAGGTAGAGGCTACGCACGCCCACCCACGCCGCCAAACGCGGCGTGTGATAGAGGTTGGTGTTGCCCTCTGGTCTGCTGACGATCAACGACGGATCAACATCGGGGTAGACCAACTCTTTATAGCGCCATACGCCACTGTTGTAAGGCGCTTCCAGGCTACCCAGACGCGAGTCGAACAATTCGCGGGTAGGAGACTGATCCCAGGCGTGGGTGACATCTAGCAGGCCACCACAACTTGTACATGTATAGATGAGGCGATCAACGGGGTAAGTTGCGCTGCAATCCATACATTGCAAGTAGCTGGCCATTGGTGCTATCCTCAGCGGGCGACATTATCATGACGAGCTAAGGATAGCGACTTTTTATGCTGAAAACCAGAGCTGAGGCCTTTGCACCGGCCAGCATTGCTAATCTGGGGGTGGGCTTTGACATTCTCGGATTAGCACTGGATGGGGCAGGTGATGTGGTGGAAGCAGAATGGCGTGATGACGGCCAAATTGTCATCGCTGAGATCAGGGGAGACGAGGGCAAGCTATCGCACGATCCGCAAAAAAACATCGTCGGTATTGCAGCGCAAGCGCTGCTAGGACAGCTCCACTCTAAACGCGGCGTGACCTTGCGGCTGAAGAAAGGCCTGCCCTTGTCCAGCGGTCTAGGAGGAAGCGCAGCCAGCGCAGTTGCAGCAGTGATGGCGGTCAATGGGTTGCTGGAGAAGCCGTTGGCGCGCGAGGATTTGCTAGCTGCCGCTCTGGAAGGCGAGGCAGCGGTCAGTGGCTACCACGCAGATAACGTCGCGCCGTCCTTGTTTGGCGGTATTATCCTCGCCAATGGGATCACGATAGACAGGATTCATCGCTTGCCCGTGCCTAGTGATTTACATTTAGCCCTGGTGACGCCTAACGTAGAAGTACCAACAGCTCAAGCACGAGCAGTGCTACCTTCGACTGTGCCGTTGAGACAGCTGGTACGCCAAACAGGAGCAGTAGCAGATTTAGTCGATGCAATTCATTGCGGTGATGTTGTCCGCATGGCCCGCGCGATGGAAGCCGATGAAGTCATTGAGCCAGCGCGCGCTCACCTCATGCCTTACATTGACGAAGTTCGTCACGAAGCTAAGCTCAACGGCGCGCTGGCGCTAGTGATTGGTGGAGCGGGGCCAACTTTGTGTGCAGTGTGTCAGCGCTGGGATATCGCAGAGAGCGTCGCTCTGGCCATGCGCCGCGTCTATGATCGGCATGGGCTGGCCTGCCAAATGCGCCACACTACTGTGTCGGCGCAGGGCGCACAGTTGCTGACAACCCATTTGTGAAGAACTTGACAATCGCTTGACCCCTTCCTATACTTTCGCTATTGTAGCCTTGCGTGTAGCGCAAAGCAGACATTCTGCCTGAACGAAGAGAGCCTTTTATGAGCCAGCTGGTTAAGAATTACATTGGTGGGCAGTGGGTGGAGGCCATCAGCGGCCAGACTTTTGAGAGCTACAACCCAGCCCACGAGAGCCTATTGGCGACGGTGGCTCGAAGCAGCGCAGAAGACGTGGCGAGAGCCGTTGAAGCGGCTCGGCACGCCTACGACAAATGGCGGCTCATGCCTGCTCCCAAACGTGGCGAAATCCTGTTCCGTGTAGCCCAAACCCTGACATCACGTAAGGATGAACTGGCGCGTCTGGCTACGATGGAGATGGGCAAAATCTTAGAAGAGACGCGCGGCGATGTGCAGGAAGCCATCGATATGGCCTACTACATGGGTGGTGAAGGTCGGCGCTTGCTCGGCTACACCGCTCCAGTAGAAATGCCCAACAAATTCGGCATGGCCATCCGCGACTCGGTCGGTGTGGTGGGGATCATCACCCCCTGGAATTTCCCGGTGGCTGTGCCGAGTTGGAAGATTCTGCCGGCCCTGATTGCAGGTAACACTATCGTCTGGAAGCCGGCTGAAGACACGCCGGCAACCGCTGCATTGTTTGTCCAGATGTTTGAAGAAGCGGGCCTGCCACCTGGCGTCCTCAACTTGGTATGTGGTTATGGTGATGCAGGCGCTGCTTTAGTCGATCATCCTGATGTGCGGATCATCTCGTTTACTGGCTCAACAGAGACAGGCATCAAGGTCTACACACAAGCGGCGCGCCTGGGCAAGAAGGTCACCCTAGAGATGGGTGGCAAGAACGCCATCATCGTTATGGACGACGCCAACTTCGACTTAGCAGTGGAAGCCATCACCTGGAGCGCCTACGGCACGACGGGCCAGCGCTGCACCGCGACCAGCCGCCTGATTGCCCAGAAAGGGATCAAGCCGCGCTTGCTGGAAGCACTGATTGCGAAGGCCAAGACAATCACTCTGGGAGATGGTCTGGACGCCGCAACACGCATGGGGCCGCTCGTCAACCAGAAAGCCCTGGACAAAGTGAGCAGCTATATGGACGTGGCGCGTCAAGAAGGCGTGTCTATCGTCGTCGGTGGGCAAAGGCCGTCGGAACTGCCCAAAGGCTACTTCTTCCAACCCACGATCTTTGACGGCGTGCGCCCTGGTGTGCGCGTTGAACAAGAAGAGATCTTCGGCCCTGTGTTATCAGTGGTAGAAGTGGAGAGCTTGGAAGAAGCGATCCGCGTCAACAACAATACGCGCTACGGCCTGTCTAGCAGTATCTTTACCGAGAACGTCAACGCGGCGTTTCGCGCCATCCGCGACATCACGACTGGTATCGTCTACGTCAATCACGGAACAACCGGCGCTGAGATTCAATTCCCTTTCGGCGGCACGCGCGGCACAGGCAACGGCATGCGCGAAGCCGGACAAGCTGGTCTCAATTCCTTCACGGAATGGAAGTCGGTTTACGTGGATTTCAGTGGGCGCTTGCAACGCGCGCAGATCGACACAGACAGCGTCCTCGGCAACTGGACGTAAGGTGAGATGGCCATGAATGGTCAGGTCTGGGCCATGAAAAGAGGAGAGAAATTCGCTACACTACTATGAGCAACCCTCTCTATTGGGACACTCCCTATGAAATTGTGTTGGCGCTCGACGAAATGTATGCCCACCTTGACCTTGTGGAGCTGAGCCGCGATGATTTGCTCGACATGATCGTGCGGCTTCCTCACTTCGTCGATGACCCCGCGCTGGCTAACGACAAAATTCTGGATGATCTGTTACGGGAATGGTATGAGGAGCGTGGCAAGGAATGGAACTGAACCTGCAAGAACTCAATCAGACGCAATTCCCCGTGCCGGTGGACTTGCAGAACAATGTGGCGATTACCAGCCTCAGCACGCTGTATAACTGGGGACGACGTAATTCCATGTGGCCTATGTTGTTTGGCCTGGCTTGCTGCGCGATTGAGATGATTGCGACGGCCTCTTCGCGCTTCGACTTCTCGCGCTTTGGTATGGAAGTTATGCGCGCGACGCCACGCCAGTCTGACCTGATGATTGTCTCTGGCACAGTGACGAAGAAGATGGTCGTGCCGATTGTGCGCCTGTACAACCAAATGCCAGAGCCTAAGTACGTCTTGGCAATGGGCGCTTGTGCGAGTGGCGGTGGCCCGTTCAAAGAAGGGTACAACGTCGTCTCTGGGATCGACAAATACCTGCCCGTCGACGTCTACGTACCAGGCTGCCCTCCCACGCCTCAGGCGCTACTCTTCGGCCTGATTGCTCTGCAAAAGAAGATCGACGGTCAGAGCTTGGCCAACATGGACGATGTTCCCTGGTACGGCGTCGGCCCATCTGATCCGACGCCTGTGCCAATTCTGGGCCCAGACATCATCGATCCGCGCCAGATGGACATGATCCGTCGTCTGGCTGAACAGAAGGCTGAGGGCGAACACATTGCAGCGGCCCGCGCTCTGCCTGCTTGGGGTGGCGCTGTGCCAGCTATAGCTGAGAAGCCCAAGCCCGCAGCCAAGTCTGCGCCTGCGGCCAAAGCCGCTGCGCCTGCCGCTGCTGCGGAGATGTCGCCAGAGGAGAAGCGCCGCGCTGAAGCCCTGGCGCGCAAGGCAGCTCGTGCAGCCAAGAGTGGCGCTGTCGAAGCGGTCGCTGAAGCACCTGCGCCTGTCGCAGTCGCTGCGCCTGCTGCCGTGTCCACGCCTGCTGTCGCTCCGACGAAAGCTGAGCTGCCTGACGGTGGCAAGCCCTGGGAAGAAGCAGAAGACATTCGTGAACAGCGCAAGGCGGCGGCCCTGGCTCGCAAAGCTGCGCGCGCTGCCAAGCGTGGAGAAGGGTAAACCAGCATGATTGATGTCGCACCTGAGCAACAAGACCTCAAGCAGGCCACGATTGCCGAGGCGATCGCTGACCTGAAGATGCGCTTCCCCGGTGCTGTCAGCGACGACACGCGCGAGGGATACAGCGGCGTCATCGTTGACAAGGCCAAGCTGCTAGATGTGGCTCGCTACATCCACGACGCGCTGGGCTTCGATTACCTCTCCAGCGCCACAGCAGTCGACTACTTGGGTGAAGGCGTCCACAGCAGCGACCACATAGAGATGGTCTATCACGCTTACCGCACCAGCGGTGGCGGGGCGCTGGTCTTCAAGACGCAAACGGATCGCGAAGCCTGCGAAGTACCTTCGCTGACGCCCATTTGGAAGGGCGCAGATTTTCAGGAACGTGAAGCTTGGGATTTGTATGGCGTGCGCTTCACTGGACATCCTAACCTCAGGCGCATTCTGCTCTGGGAGGGCTTCCACGGCTTCCCCATGCGCAAGGACTGGAAAGAGGCCTATTACGAAAGCGACCATAAACCTTTCGAGAGCCGCTGGCCTGCGGGCCATGTCCATCGCTCTGAAGAGAAGACCATCTTCGGCCACAACGTTGTCTATCCGGCCGATATCGATCTGAGCCGCCTGAGCGACGTCTCCGACGCCAGTATTTATGCCGACTTTGGCTTGGGCGTGGATGCACAGCGCGTGGGCGGCAGTGAAGGCATCGCCACCGATCAGATCATGGTCAACATGGGGCCTCATCATCCCAGCACACACGGCGTCTTCCGTATGCTGATGAAGCTAGATGGCGAGACCGTCACGAGCCTTGAGCCGATTATGGGCTACTTGCACCGCAACCATGAGAAGATTGGCGAGCGCAACACCTTCCTGCAAAACATCCCCTTCACGGATCGCCTAGACTACATCTCCAGCATGGGCAACAACCACGGCTACGTGCTGGCGGTTGAACAGCTCTTGGCGCGCGGCGCCAAGTGGAATCCGCCGACTTACCGCACTGAAGTCCTGCGCGTGCTGATGGTGGAATTGACGCGCATCGTCAACCACTTATGGGCCATCGGCTTCTGGCTGAATGACCTGGGCGCGTTCTTCACGCCGGTGCTGTATTTCATCCAGGAACGCGAACGCATCCTGGACTTCTTCGAGACGGTGGCAGGCAGCCGCATGATGTGCAACTACATGCGCTTTGGTGGCGTCTTCGCTGATCTGCCGGATCGTATGCGCAGCGTAGCCAATCTGCTCAACGACCGCGTGCGCGATTACGACACTATGCAATTCCTGACAGAGATGATTAACGAGCGCATTCCGCGCACCATCGACGAACTGGACGAGTATCTGACGACCAACGACATCGTCCAGGTGCGCTCAAAAGGCGTGGGCTACCTCAGCCGCGAAGACGCCATCAACTACAGCACGGCCGGCCCTCTGTTGCGCGGCAGCGGCGTGGCTTACGACATACGGCGCGCTGATCCCTACAGCATCTATCCTGAGCTGGACTTCGACGTGGCTGTCGAGTACTCCGGCGACATGTATGCGCGCTACATGGTGCGCCTCAAAGAAATGCGCGAGTCAGTGCGTATCCTCAAGCAAATTCTGCCGCGTCTGGAGTACACCAAAGGAGAGTCGGTGACATCTGACTTCGCCTACAGCGGCAAAGTGCCAGTGGGCGAAGCCTACGGGCGCGTAGAGAATGGCAAAGGCGAGCTGGGCTTCTACGTCGTTGCTGCGGGCGACAAGAAGCAAGTAGCTAACCCCTGGCGTTACCACGTGCGCGCGCCTAGCTTCATCAACCTCACGCCGTTAGGCGTGATGAGCAGGGGCGCCAAGGTCGCCGACGTTGTCGCCATCCTCGGCAGCATTGACATTGTGCTTGGCGAGACGGATCGTTAGCAGACGCGGTACGGGGTGGGCTTCGGCTCATCCCGCTGCCCATTGATGAACAGGAGAGACGATGACGGGCAGTGGTTTCATCAAAGGCATGTTGCTCACTCTGCGCCACTTCATCCAAACCTATCTGGATGACCTACGCTATGGCTTCAAGAAATATAGCCCCGCAGTTGATAACTTCAACGAACGACAAGGGACGAGAGCCGAAGGGGCTTTTACAGTGCAGTATCCAGAAGAAAAGCTGGCTATGCCAGAGCGCTTCCGCTTCATACCGTTCTTAGTGGTTGAAGATTACGACCACCCAGATCGGCCTGGCAAAGACTGGTGTACGAGCTGCGGCATCTGCGCGAAGGTCTGTCCGCCTCAGTGCATTTGGATCGTACGAAGCAATGACCCTGCCACTGGCCGCCCTGTGCCAGAGCCGGAGGCCTTCTTCATCGACATCGATATTTGCATGAACTGTGGCTTCTGCGCTGAATACTGCCCCTTCGATGCGATCAAAATGGATCACGACTATGAGCTGGCCAGCTACGATCGCACAACCAATCACATCTTTGACAAGCCTAAGCTCTCTAAGGAGCTGAAGTACTGGAAGACGATTGCCCCTACTCGTGCAGTTGCCGAAGCTCAGGCGCGCGGTGGATGGGATCACAAGGACGCTCAGAAAGAAGCGCGGCGCGGCCCTAAGAAGGCCGAGGAAGTCGCGCCGACAGCGCCTAGCGCCGCTACTCGTGAAGAGGTAAGAGCGCGCAAGGCCGAAGCTGACGCACCCAAACCTGCACCTGCTCCGACCGCGGTGGCTGAAGCGCCCAAGTCTGCGTCCAATACTGCAGAGGGCGCAAAACCCTGGACAGAGAGCGAAGACGAGAAAGAGAAGCGCAAGGCTGCAGCTCTGGCGCGCAAAGCAGCGCGCGCTGCTAAGCGCGGCGAATAGCGCTGCGCTTCCCGACAGTTCATCGAGAGCAGGGGGATTGTCTGTCCCCTTGTTTCATTTTCTCGTGAGAGGCAGTGAGGCAATGCGAGGGATCAAGAAAGAACACTTGCCGCAAAAAACCTGTCTGGCTTGCGGGCGACCTTTCGTGTGGCGCAAGAAATGGGCGCGCGTGTGGGATGATGTCAAGTATTGCAGCGATGTCTGCCGTCAAAAGCGCAGAGCTGTCAAGGAGGGACGATGAGCCGCGACATGCGCCGCGATTTCGCGAGCCGAGAAGAACTCGTCGCTTATCTTCAGCAAGAGTTCCCCCAAGCTGCGCAACGCAGCCCCCATGTGAGCGAGACGCGCGGCGGCCGGCGCGCAGCAGAAGCGCGCTTGAGAGCTGCACGCTACGGCACAGAGTACGAACGCACGCGCAATCACCTTGATGGTCAGGTGTCGCGCTTGTCTCCGTATATTCGCTACGGCGTGCTGGGCTTGAACGAAGTGCGTGAATATGCCCTAAGCCACGCCCAGAGACGCTTCGAAGCTGAGAAATTCGTCAATGAGCTAGGCTGGCGCGATTATTTCCAGCGCGTCTATCGTGAGCTTGGTGACGATATTTGGGAAGACGTGGAAGACTATAAGACAGGCTTTCCGGCGCACAGTTATCGCCAAGAACTGCCCGAAGACATTCGGCAGGGGCAGACGGGAGTGCGCTTCATCGACGACGCCATTCGAGAACTGATAGAGACGGGTTATCTGCACAACCATCAGCGCATGTGGCTCGCTGCTTACGTCGTCCATTGGCGGCGCGTGTGCTGGCAGGCTGGCGCGCGCTGGTTTTTGGAACATCTGCTAGACGGTGATCCCGCCAGCAATAACTTGTCCTGGCAGTGGGTGGCCAGCACGTTTAGCACCAAGCCTTACTACTACAATCTAGAGAACGTCCTCCAGTTCAGCGGCGATCGCTATCGCGGCACGCCACAAAATTTTGGCCACGAAGCCTTCGTCGGGACGTACGAACAGATCGCGCGCCGTCTCTTCCCTAACATCACGCTGAGCGATGAACACCATGAACCTAGGAAAGGAAGACGTTGATGAGCGAGTCAACTATCATCTGGGTGCATGGCGACAACCTCAATCCGCACAGCGCGCCCTTTCAGACAGCACCTGACGCGCCTGCTATCTTCGTCTGGGATGATGCTCTGCTGGAAGAGTGGCGGATCAGCCTCAAGCGTATCGTCTTCATCTACGAATGTCTGCTCGAACTGCCCATCATCATTCGACGCGGCGATGTGGCCGAAGAAGTTGTGCAATTCGCGCGAGAACACGAAGCACGCCGCATCTTGACCTCAGAAAGTCCAAGTCCGCGTCACCAGTTCTTGTGCCAGACGATCATCAAGCATATGCCCAAAGGCAGCCGCTTGGAGGTGCTGCGTGAACCGGCCTTCGTTGATGGCGCTGAGAAAGTTGACTTGAAGCGCTTCTCGCGTTATTGGAACGCAGTCAAAAAGCAAGCCATGCGCTAAACAGAAGCGAAGCTCGGCCAAACCTCAACAATTTTGCTGACGAATGTTATACTAATTCTGTTGGCCTATATATCAGAGAAGAGGCTTGTTATGACAGCGACACAAGAGCAGGTTATGGCAGCGCTCAGGACGGTGATCGAGCCAGAACTGAACCGCGACATTGTCAGCTTGAACATGGTGCGTGATTTGAAAGTGGAGGGCAGCACGGCATACTTCACCATCGTCCTGACGACCCCAGCCTGTCCCCTCAAGAGTGTCTTCATCGAACGCTGCAACGCAGCCGTCATCGGCAAGGTGGCAGGAGTTGAGCGCCTAGAAATTGCCTGGGATGCCCAAGTTCCGACCGATCGGCGCATCCAGGGTTCTCTCAACGTCCCCATGCGCAGCATCATCGCGGTATCGTCGGGCAAGGGAGGCGTGGGCAAAAGCACCGTCGCCACCAACCTGGCGGTAGCTCTGGCTGAAGCCGGCGCGCGCGTCGGTCTCATCGACGCCGACATTCTCAATCCAAACATCCCGCAGATGATGGGTTTGGGTTCGGGACGTCCCAAAGTCGTCAACGACAAGATGAAGCCGATAGAGGCTTTCGGTGTACAGGTGATGAGTACTGGCTTCCTGACTTCGCCCGATAAACCCATGATTATGCGCGGCCCTATGCTTCACAGCGCAATTCGCCAGTTCTTCACCGACGTTGCTTGGGACAGACTGGATTACATGATCGTTGATCTGCCGCCTGGGACTGGCGACGCACCACTGTCGCTGGCCCAGTCTTTCCCACTCGCTGGTGCGATCATCGTCACGCAGCCGCAGCAGGTGGCGGTAGCCGATGCACTGCGCGCGGCAGCCATGTTCGATCAGCTCAATGTGCCAGTGCTGGGCGTGGTAGAGAACATGGCTGGCGATTTCTTCGGGATGGGTGGCGGCGAGCAGCTGGCCAAAGAGCGTGGTGTGCCTTTCTTAGGACGCGTGCCGCTGTCGGCCAACGTCCGCGAGGGGGGCGACTATGGCCGCCCAGTCGTCATCTACGACGCAGGCAGTGCTGCTGGCCAGGCTTTTGCCGATATCGCGCGGGCCGTCGCTGCGCGCGTGAGCGTGGTCATGATGCAGAACATGGATGTGATCCCGATCAACATCATCGGCTGAGATCGCTAGCAGAGTGACTACTCACTCTGCTAGTTTCTAGTCGTTCAGACCGTAAACTTTGATATCTTCGCCTTCTTCACGCACCGGGTTGTAACGTCCGATAAAAAGCCAGAAGACGTAGCCAATTAGCAGGGCGAAGATGTAACCCAGCAGGGTTTCACCCTGATATTCGTAGCGGATCATCAGCAGAATACCCATGCTGACGATAAAGCCGCGAAACATACGCCGATGGCGTGGCACAATCCTCTGACTGAGGATGACCAAGAAGCCAAATGCCACTGAGACGAGCAACAGATAGCCACCATTCATTGTCGTCGTATCTCCACACCCAATACGTTGGCGTACTCATCATAGACGAGGGATATTGGAGTGCGCTTAGGAATTGGCTGATATGCTATAATGGCGCAAAAGATTCATCAGGCTCAGGAGCGTATGCAGTGGCCGACATCAACATTTCTGGAGATGCACAAGTTGCGCTAGTCGAAGTCAGTGGACGAATCGACAGCATGAACGCTAATCAGTTTGGCGAGGCTCTGAATAGCGCGATTGACGGTGGATTGATCCACATCGTGCTAGATTTGAGCAGCGTGGACTTCATGAGCAGCGCTGGCCTGCGCGAGCTGGTTAACGCCTTCAAGAAGGCCAAGAAGGCTTCAGGAGATTTGCGCTTGGCCCAACCATCGGATCGCGTGAGAGAAGTGCTGGAGATGGCCGGCCTCGACAGCATTTTTCGTATCTTCGAAAGCCGCTCGGAAGCTGTCGGCAGCTATTAGCGCTGAGGCCCTCTATGAGCGCTGCTCGGCGCGAGTTAGAAGTTGCAGCTACGCTCGATCAACTCCAGCACGTGACGGCTTTCGTCGTGAATGCAGGTCGTGAGACGACGCGCTTGACAGACCACCAGCTCTATCATTGTGAGTTGTCGGTAGACGAGATTTTCTCTAACATCATCGAACACGGCTTCAAACATCAAGGGGCGAGCCACACCGTCCGCATTAGCTGCCAGGCTCTCAGTGACCGCTTTGAAATCATCATTCGCGACGACGCGCCCGCGTTTGATCCTTTCAAGCAGCAAGCGCCAGCCAAAGCCTTCAGCCTAGATGACGGCAGTGTGGGGGGGTGGGGTCTGCGCTTCGTCATGACCTGCATGGACAGCGTGGAGTATCGCCACGAAGATGGCGAAAATTGGATCATCCTGGGTAAAAAGTACACTTAGCTGCCGCTACGCCACCCGTCGATGTCGTCGAGATTGATCTGCCCATAGGGCGGCAGATACTCGTAGATGATGTTGCCGCTGGCATCGCGGCGGAAACATTCTTGTGCCGAGGGCGGCAGATCGCGACGAGCGTCCAGCAGTGCAGACTCAGGGCTGAAGTAGTTCCAGGCAGCTCGGCTGATGTCTTCGATGATCGGCCACAGGCGTACATAATCCTGGAAACCACGCGCGCCGGTGTCCTCCCAGATGAAGACCGAGATTACGTAGTCTCGACCATTCGGTGGGAAGACGACGCCAGCCACACCTGTGACCTCGCCAACCCAGCCGTTCTTGTACGAAATGCGCGTCCCTGCTGGCACACCTCCCTCTAGCAACCGCTGGAGTTTGAGGCCGCTCATTAACTCCAGCATGCGGCGGCACTCTGTCTGGTTGAACTCACCGTTGGGATAGGCAGCCATCAACCCGCCGTTGTACTTAGCACAATCGTAGACTAAGCCGAACAATGAGCCGAGGTCTTCGGCCGTCGTTTGGTTGAACGGATCAGGCTGGGTGTTGTAATTCGGATTGGGACTCGTCCTGGGAGCAGCAATTGAGCCTAGTCGTTGGTTGGCTTCGCCAGTAATGAAAGGCGCAGTGAGGAAAGTATTCTTGGCGCCGAGATATTGTGCTGTGCTAGTGACGCTGGCAATCCCGCGAAATAAATCGCCGCGACCTATGATGACTTCCATGATTCGATTCGAAGAAGAATTGTTGCTGCACAGCAGCGAATTGGCCATGAGCGAGGCGTCATCCTGGCTTGGCTCACCATCCAGCACACGGAAATAGTCGATCAGGATGGGAAACTTGATGGTGCTGGCGGCAGTGAAGGCTACATCTCCCAGAATGTTAACTTCCTGGCCTGTGCGCAAATCCTGAATGTAAATTGAAGCGACGCTCGTCTGGCCGTCATAGACAAAGCCTCGGCTGTCTAGATAGGCGATGATGAGCGACTCTAAAGTTTTGATGTTGGCCTGCGCAGCGAGGCCACCACTCACAGGTAGCTCAACCAAACGATTGTTGGGACGCCGTAGTGCGTCGTCGATGAGGGCCAGCGCGCCTTCGATGTTGAGCTGAACGCCCGTGTTGCCACTGGCGACGGTCAGCGTCGCCACGTCATAGGCTGCCTGGCCACCTGCGCGGTCATAAGTCTGGGCAATACGCCTCAGCTCTGCTTCTAGAACGCTGCGCTGGTAGTCAGCGACCAGCGGAATGCTGCGCGTGCTAGTATCAGTGATCCCTAGCATGTAGTTCGCGAAGCGCTCCCAAAAGCCACCGCCGCGTTCGCTACTAGCCACCGCCTCGGCCAGCATAGAGGGAGTATTAAGACGAAAACCTAGAGTTGCAGGAATGATCTGAAACGGCGGGTTGCCAGGGTAAATTAGGGTGACGGGTTGAGCGTAGGCTTGCTCGATAGCTGCAATGGCTTCGTTCTGGCGAAGACCACTGACAGGCACGCCAGCAATGGTAATCCCATTGGCCAGACGGTCTTCGCTTTGAGCGAAGTTGAGCAGGTAGAAGACCAGTAGACCGACACCCGCCAGGATCATCAACAATGAGAGAGGTTGCAGCAGAGAGACGCCGCAGCGGCGTGAGCGATTAAGGTGCGACATGCCTCATGCTTCTCCTGGTGGGCAGCTGAGCATGATAGCGTCGTAGTGAAATTTGTGCAGGCGAGGCAGTTCCTGAGGCTTCGTCCAGCGGTAGTCTGTCAGCTCATAACTCAAATTACTGACTGGTGACGCAGTACGACAGTCGAAGGCCATGTCCAAATGCCAGGGGTGCGTTTTGTCAACCAGAACCACCCTGATAACCTCAACATCTAAGCCCAGCTCTTCTTTTAGCTCGCGGCACACGGCGTACGAAGGGTCTTCATCAGCACCAATCCATCCACCAGGTAATCCCCAGGGTATTTGTGGATGGAAGACGTGTTCCACTAGCAGCACTTCACCGCGCTCGTTCCATAGAACACCGACAACCCCAACTGAGTAGCGACGCTGAAAACGACGATAAACGTAGTAAGCTCCTCGGATGAGCCAGGGAAAGCGTTTGATGAAGCGCCTAAACTGCCTTTGCAGGCCAGAGATGATGTTAGTCATGTCGACAGTTTAGACGCCGCACAGTGTAGCGTCAACTGCGATTCGCCCAAGACCTGCGTACAACCAGGTTTAATTACACCCATCAAAAGAAGTAACCGCATTGCAGTTGACTATCGTCGAATACTGGCGTCTTGTTGCATAAGCCGCTACGAGATTGAGGCCAGACACAGAGGGTTTGTTTTTTGTGATACAATACCATCAAAGAAGGCATGACCACTGGATGTTATCGTGTCTCCACTCAGCATTGATCCAGCAACGTTGTTCGTTCAAGGGACAGGGCAGTTCATCTACTTTGCCCTGATGGCTCTACTAAGCTTAGCGAGTTGGTTGATGATCCTGAGCCAGGAGGAACGAGCCACGACTAGAAGCCTCCGAAGCCAGCAAACAGCGCTAATCGTGATTTTGTTGTCTTGGCTGACTATCTTTGGTCTGGTGGTCTTTGCCAGTCTGGCAAGACGAGACGTGGCGTTTTACTTACCACCGTTAGAGCGCGCGATTTGGGCCATCTCCAGCGTTAGCTTTGCCTGGGCTTTCGTAGCCAGCGACACTGCGCCGCGTCGACGCAGCGTGAACATTGCGGCGCTGCTGTTGGTGATGTTAATCGTCCTGGGGTATCTAGTGGTGGCTGTCCCCTGGGCAGTGACCGCAGTACCTATCGACTTCAATTTGCGCTATGGCTTGCCGTGGGCCGTGATCGTAGCGGTCTTAAACCTAGTGGCGTTCGGCCTCGTCCTGCTGTACAGGCCTGTCGATGCGCCTGTCAAATCGCTGGTCTTTTTGGCGATGGCTCTAGGGCAGGCTGCCAGTATTGCCCAGGGCGAAGTCCTCGGAAACATCAGTGGATGGGGACGTTTGGGCTTCATGGCTGCGCTGTTAGTCGTTCCGATCATCGTCTTTCGTGCGATTATGCGCTTGGAAGCTCATCCTCCTCAAGCTCAACGCACTCCTGCTCTGGCTTCGCAGGAAGTACCGCGCGTTGTGAAGCCTGTCGTCTCTCAGTCTGACTCGCAGTCGGCGCTCTTGCTGCGCGCTCTGGGGCAAATCCTAGAAGACCCCTCGCCCTTGTTGCTCCCTCAGCGCATTGTAGAAGCCACGACTCACATGCTCAAAGCCGACCTGGGTGCAATCCTGCGTTTACAGGATGCCAACTACGCTGACGTCCTCTATGGCTATGATCGCGTGAAGGAACGACCTATCAAAGCCTTGTCGCTCAACCTCGATCAGCAAATGACGCTAGTTAACGCGATCGAGCGGCGCGCACAACGTGCGCTCTTCATGGATCGTAACAGCGATGAGTTGGCAGACCTCTACACGCGCCTGGACATTGAACAACGTGGGCCAGTCTATTTCCAGCCGCTCACACAAGGCGAAAAGATCGTGGGCGTGTTGATGATCGCCCTGCCGTACCTCAACCGAGAATTGGACAACAGCGCACTGGAATTGCTCAAAGGCTTGGCAATCATGGCCACTGGCCTTTTAGTTATGAGCTATGAAGCTCAAGAAGCCCGCGAAATGGTGGCTGATCGGACAATACAAGCGCTTGTAGAGGGAGTAGCGCTGAGCGAAGTCAAAGAAGATGCTGTCATCGCAGCACGTCAGGAAATGCAGGCCAGCCTGAAACTAGCACGAGAACAAGTGAGCGAGTTGAGCCGTCAAGTCATGCTGATGAAGATCAAGCTAGACGAGGAACGCAGGCGCATTCTCAAGCTGCTGGGGACTGAAGAAGACCTGAGCATTAGCCAGCGCATTCAAGCCATCAATCAGGATCACGAACGACTTCGGCAAGAACGAGATCAGCTAGTCCAAAAACTCCAGGAAGCTGAAGCGGCCCTCAATGCAGCCAGCGCCACGAGTGAAGCTGAAGCGATCAACAGCATGGTCACAGCGCTGTGCCAGGAGAAAGAAGCACTCATCGCCGAGCGAGACCGACTCCAAGCCCAACTCAACGATCTGCAAGCCAGCGATTTGGCCGACGCGCTTAAGGCACGCCAGCTCCTGCAATCGCTAGCTCAGGAACGTGTTCAACTGACCCACGAACGCGACCAACTCAGCGATCAACTTAGTGACCTTCAGTCGCGCTTGAAGGCTCTCGGCCTTGAAGAAGGAGCTGACGGCCTGACACAAATTGTGGGTCGCTTGACCGGTGAGCGCAACGCTTTGATCGCCAAAGTAGAGACGCTGACTCAAGAGCGTGATGTACTACTCAACGAGCGCTTCAAACTCGCCGAGACGATCAGCCGAGAGCAAGAACGCGACGCTCGCTTGCAGGCTCTGCAAGCTCAGGTGGAGAACTTGGCCGCAGATCGTGAAGCAGCGCTCAAACAGCGCGATCGCCTACGCCAAGAAGTGGAGGAACTCCAGCACAAGCTGGACGCTGTGAAAGAGCATAGAGTGCGCTTGCTGGCTCAGGTGAGCGGGCTGGAGATGGAGCTGAGTGAAGTGCGCGAGGAGCAGGTGCGCATGGTGGCCAGTTATCCGCCTCCGCTTAGTCCTGAAGTCCCCTCACCTGTGCAACCTGATTTGTTGGTGGGCCTGGTGCAGGAATTGCGTACACCGCTTACGTCGATGATCGGCTACGTTGACCTGCTTCTCAACGAGTCAGCGGGCATCCTAGGAGAGATGCAGCGTAAATTTTTGCAGCGCGTCTCTGCCAACATATCGCGTCTGACGGCGATGATCGCCGACCTCATCAAGGTCTCTCAGCTGGACGCCGGCTTGTATCGACTAGAAGCCACGCCAATCGATACCATCGCACTCATCGAGCAAGCCATCACCTCCGTTTCGGTGCAGTTGCGCGAGAAGGGAATCACGGTCAACTTGGATTTGGACGATACACTGCCGCCTCTGCCTGCTGACGCCGACGCCTTCAGCCAAATCATTGGCCAATTGCTGACCAACGCCTACCTGGTATCACCACCCAACAGCGCCATCAGCATTATCGCCCGCCGCGAGCCTGTGATTTATGATCCACAGGTCGGGCCAATTGACAGCGCCTATTTTGCGGTTGAAGATCGCGGTGGAGGCATACCGTCCGATGAAATACCGCGCGTCTTCGCGCGCAAGTACAAAGCTGAGAATCCACTCATCGTAGGATTGGGCGATACTGGGGTTGGGCTGTCGATTGCCAAAGCTCTGGTGGAGGCTCATATGGGCCGTCTCTGGGTGGTGTCGAAGGTGGGCAAAGGCAGCATTTTTAACTTTGCTATCCCCTATGAGCGGCACGCATTGAGCGGAGAGGCTAATGATGGATAAGCGCAACCCTCTAGGAGAATGGGTAGTCGCCCTAGCCATTGTCGCATTGATGGGAATTGGAGCTTTAGCGGCCATGCTCATTGCTTCGGCGTCATCTGATGGCTTGCTGTTGACCGCAACAGCGGCTAAGACATCGCTGGCGGATGCTGAAATGACTATCAGCTCTGTAGCAAGCGATACACTAGCTGTGACGTCTGCTCTGGGGGTATCTCAAACCTCTGACACGGTCGACTCTACAGACAACACGCTCGTCTTTCCACTCGCGCCGATGCCAACGGCAACTGCTTCTCCGAGTGCTACATCGACAGCTTCGGCGACAGCAACCCACACGGCCACGCCGACCAGCACCCCCACTGCGACTGCTACGCCATCAGCGACGGCAACCCACACGGCCACGCCGACCAACACCTCCACTGCGACTGCTACGCTAACTCCATCTCCGACAGCTATGTCTACGCCTTCCTCCACGCCTACCTATACGCCGACGGCGACTCCTACGTTGACGCCGTCACTCACCAATACCTGGACGCCTATGCCCACGCCAGGGCCGATAGGTTGTGAGTCAGATCACGTCTTCATCACCAGCCCTTTCCCTGGCCTGAGGATCAGCCAACCCTTCGCTGTCGTTGGCACGGCCAATCCGAGCGACTTCGCCGGCTATACTCTAGATATACGCGCTGAAGGCTCAGTGGACTATCGTCCGCTAGCTCGCGGGCGTGGGCGCGTCACAGGTGGCTTGCTGGCCAACGTCGATCCGCGCTCCTTTGGACGAGGCGTATTCTGGCTGCGCCTGAGCGTGACTACTGTCACAGGCAATGTTCCGCTGGAATACATCTGCGAGATTCCTGTGCGCTTTGAGTGAACTGCCTCATCAACCGAGTTGACCATCGAAGCGCGCAGACGATTCCGCTACACTTGCCCGCGCACACCGTTCGTTGGAGGGACTATGCGTATATTGCGCTGGATATTCTGGGGACTAATGCCTGCTCTGCTGATCTTGGCTACGCTCTGGTCAGCTTGGCTGACGTGGGACGCCTTGAGCCGCAGTCAGAACACAATCGACAAGATCGAAAGCCGCCGCGATGCCTACGCAGCCACAGCCACAGCGTTTGCGACCGCAGATGGCGAAGCTGCGCTGTGGCGCGTCGCGCAATTCTTGACCAACACACCTATCGCCACAGCTGCCCCAATTCAAAGCTCCCCAACGTCTGCTCCACCGAGTTCGACGCCACAGCCTCTAGCGCAGCCACAAGCTGCAACCCCTTTTGTCGCACCCACTTTCTTCCCTGCGCCTGCGGCCTCCATCGCCGAGATGAGCGGCACAGCTGTGCCTACCCCCGTGCCAGTCATCCCGCGCAACTATGAACTCATCAACATCGTCTTGCTAGGCAGCGACGAAGAACTCACGGAGGATACCACCATACGCACCGATACGATTATTATCGTATCAATCAACACTCAAACTCGCACGGTTTCTATGCTGAGCTTACCTCGCGATCTATTTATCTACGTTCCCACGCCGACGATGGCCCGCCTGAACACGGTCTACGGCATTGGCGAGTCGTTTGGCTGGTCTGGCGGGGGATTCGGTCTTCTGCGCGAGGTCATCTTCTACAACTTCGGGATCAACGTCCACTACTACGCCAAAGTTAACTTCAGCGGTTTTGAGACGATCATCGACGCACTAGGAGGGATTGATCTGGCGGTAGACTGCACTTATCAAGACTACTACCCGGTCGAAGATTTTGACATCAGCCGTTCAATCGAGGAAAACTACAAGCTGCGCACGCTGCCCGTCGGTTATTATCGGATGAATGGGTTCGATGCGTTGTGGTACGCGCGGACGCGTCGCTTGACAACTGACTTTGACCGTGGGCGCAGACAGCAGCAGCTTCTTCGGGCCATCTTCCGCGCAGCGCGCGCCAACGGTCAGCTGGCTAATTTGCCACAGTTGTGGAGTGAGGTGACGCAGGTTGTAGAGACCAACATCCCCTTCGAAGTTGTGCTTGGTTTGCTGCCCATCGGCCTAGAGCTTGACCCGAACATGATCGAGAACTTCGTGCTGATACGCACCTATCACACGACGCCCTGGCAGCCGTCCAGCGGCCCATACGCAGGCCAATTTGTGCAGCTCCCCAACTATGAGCCTATGCGCGAACTACTCCTTGATTTCTATCAACCTCCAACAGACAGCCGAATTGCGCTGGGCAGAGCCAAGATTACCGTCTACAACGGCACGAATAATCCAGACTGGGACAAGGTGGCAGCGGAGCGCCTGGCAACCGAAGGCTTCTCGGCGGTGGCTGGTGGCCCAGCAGAGCGCACTGATTATCCCAGCACGCAGATTGTCGACTACGTGGGAGAGTCAAAGGGTAGTCCGGTGGCTAAACTGCTCAGCATTCTGAACAGCACGCCTGACAGCGTGAGTGTCCAGCCCGATCCCAACCGCACCACTGACTACGCTATCATCCTGGGCGCAAACTACAACTCCTGCGATGCGCCAGTCATGGGCGTTGAAGGCCAGTAGGTTACGCAGGACGCAGGAAGCGCGGCGTAGTGTGATCGCTAGCCTCCAGGACGCCTTCCGTCTTGAGGCGAGCCAGAATCTGCTGGCTCTCCTCAACGGACAAGCCAAGGATGTCATGGAGCGCGCCTACGCTCAGTCAACCGAGATAAGCAGCCAGGCTGCGAGCTTGCTTGAGTGCGGTTGTCGCTTCTTGGCTTGGCTCAGCCAAAATCAGGGGTTGCTCAGGCTTCGTACTTCCCAGTGCGGCTGCTGCTCGTGTCAGATCATCGGTGGAAGGCTTCGGTGGAGTAGGCGGCGGCGTGAGGACGCCAGTGACGCCTGTCGTGCCGCTGATGGTGCTGGAAGCGTTCTCTTGCAGACGCTGGTTGGCGTTTTGCTGCCAGTATTCAACAGTCTTGCTCACTTCTGCGATCGTCACAGTGGGGAATTCGATGGGGATGAGTTCGCCCTCGCGCTCAGACCAGAACGCATCGATGAAGCGAAGCAGCGATGGATGAAAGTTGGGCAGCTTTTCACTGCGCTCACGAGCAACTTGACGACCCACAACGCGCGCTTTGACGGCAGCTTGCAGCTCTCCATGTTCATCCTGGCTTTGGATGGTTGCTACAACGTGAATGCCGCACGCTTCGCCGTGCTTGACAATCTTCAACATAGCAGGTAGCCAAGAGTCGGCAGACTGCGACCAATCAGCGTCGGAGAGCGAGTCAATGATGAGCAAGATACGCGGAGACTCTGGCCGATTAGCTTCTTGTTGAAGTCGATTGAAGGCGCGAATGTCGGCCACGTTATGTTCCTCAAAGAGCTTCTGGCGGCGAGTGATCTCTTTCTGAAGGCCGTCCAGCAAACGCTGGCCATGTTCGGCCTCGTTCAGCCAGCGCCCCAGAGCATGAGGTGCGTTGGTAAAGGCCCGATAAGCCTCGGCGCTCTTCCCCAGCAGAGCCAAGCGCAGCTCAGCTGGCGTGTTGAGTAGCAGCAGGGTGAGTACTAAACTGCGGATGAAATTCTGACGATTGCTCTCAACCCCGATCAGCAGTACATGCCCCAGAGCAGCAAGGTCGCGCACGATGAGAATTTGTTCAAGGGTGATCCCAAACGGCACGCTGGTATATGTGGGCATGTTGCGGTAGTGATTACGGACGAGCAGGCGACGCAAGCTCAGGGGACGATGGGCATTGGTGCGCAAGAGAATGCCGAGGGCATCTTCATCGTCAGCGATTTTAGGCATGAAGCCAAGTGTCCAGTCCGGATGGTTCTCAGCGATCTTAGCCAGGCTTTTCTTGATCTCCGCGGCAGTGATCGTGCGACGGCTGCCTAAGCGACCTATGGTCTCTGGTCGCGCAACGTAGAGGGTATATGAAGGCATGGAGCGAACGTTGATGATCCGCGCAGGCGTCTCAAGATCGGTCAGTTCACGCTGAATGGTGAGCATGTGTTCACGAATCGAGCCGTCACCGCCTGGTGGAGTCGCACCCTGCTCCAGGATTTCCGCGACGGAAGGAGTGAGCCAATTGGCGTTGTCCATGCGACTGTAGAGTTCTGGCACGATATTCTCTCCGTTGCGCAGATCATTCATGACTTAGACTATAGCATATAATGCCAAAAGCCCAAAACGCCTAATGCCCGCGAATTGCTCGGAGGATTCGATGAGACGCCCGCATGTCGCTTGGTTGAGTCTGATGATATTGGTGGCTTGCGCAGCAGAAGATCGTTCTGCTCAGCAGACGCTGGAAGCAAGTCAGCTTCGCATTACTCCGATCGTACTAACGCTCACGTTTGAAGGATCATGTGCCGAAGATACCTATCGGTTGGAGCAGTGGCTGGGCATGAGCATGACAGCGCGCCAGAACCTGAGCCGTTTGGTGGAGATTGCGCTCAGCCAAGAGCGAGACAAAGTCGGTAGACAGATTGAACTGCTGGTGAGTATGCGCAATGGCATGGCTTCTCTGCCTGCGCCTGACTGCGCAGCAGAAGCCCATCGCCAGCTCATTCAGGCGATTGATTTGGGCTTGGATATGACACAAAGCTATGTCAGCGGCGCAGTGCAGACATTAGAGGTCAAACGCGGCGACTGGCAACGCCTGCTCACGGGCTTGGACAGTCAGTACCAAGACTTAGGCCGTCTGTTGCAGGCGCTGATTGATACAACACCAGCTCCGTGACACAGAAGAAGACCATCATGACGCTTTAGGTGGGTGGTAGATGGGGCTCGAACCCACAACCACCTGATCCACAATCAGGCACTCTGCCATTGAGCTACTACCACCGTACGCAGCGAATTGTAGGCCAGAGACCATAAAAAATCTAGCCTGACTTTGCGCTCTTGTTTGCAACCAAAAGCTGTACCTGCGTGCGACCCAAATCGCGGTTGACAAGCTCCGCTTCAAAACCACAGCTCGCCAGCAAGCTCCGCCAATCCAAGACGCGAGCCTCGCGCTGGCCAGTGATACGATAGAGCCATTCAATGAAGCGCGCGAATGGATCGTGGCCTTTCAAATCGCCGCTGAGGGCGACGATCAGACGACCTTGAGGGAGCAGGACACGATGCGCTTCGCAGAGCGTGTTTCGGCTGATGATGAAGTCGGTAGGGAAAGTCGTCACAATAGCGGCAAAGGCCCGATCAGGGAAGGGAAGCTGCTGAGCCTGGCAGCGCACTAGTCTCGGTTGTGTTCGGCGTGCTAGTTTGCGCCAAGCGATGAGTCCCATCTGCGGCGAAGAATCACATCCCAAGCTTTGGTAACCACGTTCATGCAAATCGAGCTGTAGGTCGCCTGTGCCATGTGCCAGTTCCAGCACGCGCCCTGTTCGGGGATGAGGTAGGTAGTTAAGAGCGCTGCGCTGCCAGGATCGCCATGCACCAAGCGACACGAGCCGACTCACCGCGTCGTAAGTGAAGGCCAGCTCGTGGTACAGGAGACGAAAGCCGAAGCGCACCAGACGCGACCAGACGTTCAACTTCGCACGTCTTTCAATAGCCTAGAGGGCAATCTCGATCATGCCATCCTGGACGCGCGTCTCATACCAGGGGACATCGATCAAGGCCGGCGCATGCACTGCCTTGCCGCTGCGAATGTCGAAGCGCCCGCCATGACGCGGGCATTCAATCTCATAACCATCCAAAGGCACTGGGCTGCCATCAGCGCGTTCTGTGAGTGTGCCGCCGTCATGTGTGCAGAGGTCTTCAATAGCGTAGAGCTTGCCGCTCACGCGGAAGACTGCAATCCACTTGCCGTCAACCTCAAAGACTTCGCGACTGCCTTCAGCAATGTCCTCATCGGCGCACAGCACAACCCATGTACTCGTCTTCTTACTCATCTTCTACTCTCTCCCAGGCGCGTTGATCCAGGCTTCCTACGATCAGGGTCTTGAGCGACAAAAGTGCGCACTTGATGCGATTGATGGTAAGGGGAATGCCAATCATGTCCAAGACATGTTGTTTGTTAATTTTGAGCGCCTCTGCATACGGCTTGCCGACAAGCTCCTCGCCCAACATAGAAGCGGCAGCTTGGCTAATAGCGCAACCTTCACCATCCCAACCCACCTCGCGAATGATGCCCGCGTCGTCGATGCGCATGGTCAAGCGTAAGCGGTCACCACACAAGGGGTTATGCTCTTCGTGATCGAAGTTGTTGGGCATGAGCAAACCCCAGTTGCGGCCATGCCGTGCATGATCGAGGATAAGTTCACGATACATCTCTTCCATCAAAAATTTCCTAGAGTGCAAAGGCGCGGCGTGTCTTGTAGAGCGCTTCGGCCAGCTTGTCTACTTCTGAAGGGGTGCTGTAGAGGTAAAAGCTCGCTCTAGCGCTTGCGGTGACACCTAAGTGCTGGTGCAAGGGCATGGCGCAGTGATGGCCGGCTCGGACGGCTATCCCGTCCGCGTCAAGGAGCTGAGCGACGTCGTGAGCGTGGATGCGCTCTAACGTGAATGCCGCTACGGCGCCTTTGCGGCATGCATCGGGGCCATAGACGGTGATGCCAGGTATTTCGGACAGACGCTCCAGTGCATATTGGATGATGCTCTGCTCATGACGGTGGATAGTCGTCATGCCCAGTTGACCTAGATAGTCAACGGCAGCTCCTAACCCAATTGCCTCTGCGATGCTAGGTGTGCCGGCTTCAAATTTGTAAGGTAGCTCGTTCCAGGTACTGCCTTGCAGAGTTACCTGTGCAATCATGTCGCCACCACCCTGATACGGTGGCATGGACTCCAGTATAGCACGCTTGGCGTATAAAATGCCAATCCCAGTTGGGCCAGCCATCTTGTGGCCGCTGAAGACGAAAAAATCAACGTCAAGTGCCTGAACATCGACAGGCATGTGCGGTACGCTCTGCGCACCGTCTGCCAAGAAGAGCGCTCCATGCTGATGGGCCTGACGTGCCATGTCTGCAATAGGATTCACTGTGCCGAGGACGTTAGAGCAGTGAACAACGCTCACCAGCTTGACGGAGCGCTGAGTCAGTAGCCGCTCGTAGACCTCAAGGTCGAGTTGGCCGTCAGAAGTCACGGGTATGTACTCAATGCTAAAGCCGCGTTCTGCGGCCAAAATTTGCCAGGGGACGATGTTGGCGTGATGTTCCATGACGCTCGACACCACCACATCACCAGGGCCGAGATTGGCGCGTCCCCACGTCTGCGCAACCAAGTTGATGCTCTCCGTTGTGCCGCGCGTAAAAATGACTTCGCGCCAGTTAGACGCATTGATGAAGCTGCGAATTTTCTTGCGCGCGCCTTCGTAAGCCAGGGTGGCGCTCTCGCTCAGTTTGTGGATGCCTCGGTGGACGTTGGAGTGCGTAGTACGATAATACTCGTTCATCGCTTCGATCACCTGGCGCGGCTTTTGACTGGAAGCAGCGTTGTCCAGATAGATGAGTGGCGTGCCGGGATGGTGTTCCTGGTGCAAGATAGGGAAGTCGTTGCGCACAGCTTCGACGTCGTAAGGCAGAGTCGGGTGGGGCATGAGCTGTTCCTAATGTGAGGGGCGCATTCTGCACCCCCATGATGTTAACCGAGAATTTTCGCCTCAATAGCTTCCTGAAGGCGCTCGCGGACGCGATCAAAAGGAATGCGCTGGAGCAACTCATCAAAGAAGCCATCGATAATCATCAGTTCAGCCTGAGGACGAGTGATACCACGACTAGTCAGATAGAAGATGAGCTGTTCTTCCAGCGTACCAAAGGTGGCTGCGTGCGAGCATTTCACATCATCGGCTTCAATCTCCAGGCCAGGGATGCTGTCCATGCGGGCGTCGCGGCTGAGCAGCAAGTTACGGCAGGCCTGGAAGCCATCGATCTTCTGCATTTTGGGCAGCGACTTAATCATGCCCTGCCAGAGCGTGCGGGCTGTGTCTTTGGCAGCTCCCTTGAACAGTAGATCGCTGGTCGTTAATGGGGCGTTGTGGTTTTGTTGTGTATCCAGGTCGAAGAACTGATTCTTATCGGCGAAGAAGAAGCCGCTAACGCGACCAGTGGCGCCCTTGCCGTCTAGCTCAACTTCGATGAATGCCTTCGTCAAGCGGCTGCCCATAGTGCCGATGATCCAGTCCAAGTTGCCATCGCGGCCTACGCGAGCGCGCTGGTGGCTGAATTCGAAAGTCTGACGACTCCAATCTTGGAGAGAGACGTAGCGCAAGTTAGCTGCGTCACCCACGAAAATCTCGCTGGCGCCGATGTAGCTAGCGTGAGCGCTCGTCTCTGCGTTCGCGTACTCAATTTGCACAGTGGCCTGAGCATTTTCGCCAACGACGACTAGCGTATGGCCGAAGCTAGCGCCTGCGTGTGTGTTGTAGATGACGACATGCAGAGGAACTTCGAGGGCCTTGCCGCGCGGCACATGGATGAATGCGCCGTAAGACCACATGGCAGCGTGAAGAGCAGCGAATTTGCCATCGCTGGGCTTTACGGCCTGCGTCATGAGGTACTGACGCACCAACGCTTCATGATCGTGTGCAGCGCTTAACAGGTCACAGAAAATAACGCCCTGGGCTTTCAGCTCATCGGCTAGTTCATAGCGTACGAGCTGACCGTCGACGAAGACCATCAGTCCACCTTGCCGATCGCCGACTAGTGGCTCAAGGTGTTTGGCGGGGACTTGCTCAACGGTTGCACCGTTAGGTGTGATGAGTTTCTCTGCTTCATCCCAGCGAATGTGGCGGTAATCCGTGCGCCGCCACTCTTCTTCCAAGTGCGGCATGGGTAGGCTTTCGTAAATAGACCAAGCCTGGCGGCGAAGATCGCTCACCCAAGTTGGTTCTTGCAGTCGTTGGCTGAGCGCTTCGACGCTGGCCCAAGTGTAGCTGGGCTGGGTTTGCGCTTGGGAGCGCCGTCTGATAGCAACCACGTTATCGCATTCTCCTGATGAAGTAGAGCGTGTCTAGCGCGCTCTATGAAGCAGTCTAAGTTAGCCGATTGAGCCTTCAAGCTGAATCTGGATGAGACGGTTCAGTTCCAGCGCGTATTCCATAGGCAGTTCTTTAACCAGAGGCTCAAGGAAGCCGTTGACGATCAAAGCGTTAGCTTCGTCTTCGCTAAGGCCACGCGACATCAGGTAGAAGAGCTGATCCTCGCCAATCTTGCTCACTGAGGCTTCATGACCCATCTCGACGCGCTGGGCGTCGATCTCAATGGTAGGGTAAGTATCAGAACGACTCTGATCGTCTAACAGCAGAGCATCGCAGACGACGTTGCTCTTGCAGCCTTCTGCACCCTCAGCAATCTTCAACAGGCCGCGATAACTGGCGCGTCCGCCGTCTTTGCTGATGGACTTGCTAATGATCTGGCTAGTCGTGCGTGGTGCGAGATGGGTGATCTTAGCGCCGGCGTCTTGGTGCTGGCCGCGCCCTGCGAAGGCAATCGACAAGACTTCGCCATGCGCACCCTCTTCCATTAGAATAACGGCGGGATACTTCATGGTGAGGCGGCTACCCAGGTTGCCGTCTACCCATTCCATCGTAGCATTGCGATAAGCAACCGCGCGCTTGGTCACCAAGTTATAGACGTTGTTTGACCAGTTCTGGATGGTGGTGTAACGGCAGCGTCCACCAGCTTTGACGATAATCTCTACAACGGCGCTGTGCAAGCTGTCTGAACTGTAGATGGGGGCGGTACAACCTTCGACGTAATGGACATAAGCGCCTTCATCAACGATGATGAGGGTGCGCTCAAATTGGCCCATGTTCTGCGTGTTGATGCGGAAGTAGGCTTGCAGAGGCATTTCCACGTGGACGCCCTTTGGCACGTAAATGAACGACCCTCCTGACCAGACAGCGGTGTTCAAAGCAGCGAATTTGTTATCGGACGCTGGGATGACCGTGCCGAAGTATTGGCGCACCAGGTCTGGATGTTCGCGCAGGCCACTGTCCATGTCTAGGAAGATGACGCCTTTGGCTTCCAAATCGGCGCGGATGTTGTGGTAGACTGACTCGCTATCATACTGTGCGCTGACACCATGCAAGTACTTCTGCTCAGCTTCCGGGATACCCAGACGATCAAAGGTCTCTTTGATCTCCGCTGGAACTTCGTCCCAGTCTCTTTCAGTCTTGTCAGTGGCGCGCACATAATAGTAGATATCGTCGTAGTCGATGTCGTCGAGGTAGCCGCCCCACTTGGGTGTGGGCTTTTGTAGGAAGATGTGGTAAGCCTGCACGCGCAGATCGGTCATCCATTGCGGCTCGCCCTTCATAGCGCTGATTTGGCGCACGATCTCTTCATCAAGGCCCTTGCGACTCTTGAAGCTATACTGCACGTCATCGTCGTGAAAGCCGTATACTTCTTCGTACGACGCACGAACGTCCTTGAGCGCCATCTCGTCTAGGGTCAGCTGCTTCTCGCTAGGGACATACTCTGTCATTTGTCGTCATCCTTCTCTCAAAAATTGCTCAGTTGGCTTCAATTGCGGCCAAGTGCTTGGTACGGAAGCGTTCATAACCTTGCTCCTCCAACTGAAGGGCCAGCTCAGGGCCACCGCTCTCCACAATGCGTCCGGCGAACATGACGTGGACGAAGTGCGGCTTGATGTGGTTGAGCAGACGTTGGTAGTGTGTGATGACCAGCGCGCCCATCTGGTCATTCATCAGCTTGTTGACGCCCTCGGCTACAATGCGCAGCGCGTCGATGTCCAGGCCGCTATCGGTCTCGTCCAGGATGACCATCTGCGGCTCAAGGACGGCCATTTGCAGCACTTCGGCTCGCTTCTTCTCGCCACCGCTGAAACCATCATTGAGATAACGACCAGCGAAGGTCGAATCGATGCCCAGCATCTGCATCTTCTGGCGCATGAGCTTGGTGAATTCTGGAATGCTGATTCCTTTGCTGTCTGGGTCTTTGGCCTTCATGCGCGCATTAATAGCGTGGCGTAGGAAGTTAGCCAGGGTGACGCCAGGGATAGCGACGGGATACTGAAAAGCCAGGAACAGGCCCGCGCGGCTGCGCTCGTCAGGCTCCATTTCCAGCACACTCTCTCCGTTGAAAAGAATCTCTCCTTCCAGAACTTCGTAGGTCGGGTTGCCCATCAGGACGTTGGCGAGGGTGCTTTTGCCAGAGCCGTTTGGCCCCATGAGGGCGTGGATTTCACCGGCCCTAATCGTCAGATTCACGCCGCGCAGAATCTCGGTCTCTGCGCCTTCAACGCGAGCGTGCAAGTTGCGAATTTCTAGAGTAGCTGTCATCCGTGTGACCTTTCCACGTGATTAACGGGTGTTAAATTTAATCCGTACCCTATGGTTAAACTGCCGATAGTATATCAAGCCTGAGTCAACCCTGTCAATAAAAATGAAAATCGTCTAAAAAATTATAGCAAAACTCTCATAAACTCCCCTGAGCTTTGACGTAGCGCGAGGAGATATGCTAGGCTTTAGTGAGACAAGCCGATACGGGAGGATAGTTAAATGGCTACCGAAGAGAGTTTGCGCGAGGCCCTGCGCTCGGTTGTCGACCCCGAAATTGGGATGAACATCATCGAATTGGGCTTAGTCCGCAACGTGGAGATTTATGACGACCGCGCCCATGTGCTGATGATTATGACGACGCCTTTTTGCCCTTATGCACCGCAGTTGCTGGAGCAGACGCGGCGCACGGCCCAAGATCACCTCGGCGTCCCCACCACGATTGAGATGGGCATGGAGATGTGGGATCCGAGCATGATGGAAGATGGGGCAGCTAGCGAGTGGGGGCTGTTCTAGACTAGGCGGGGCTGCGAGATGGCTCACAGCCCTGCTGTGATCGTCTTAGCGGCGGGGACGGTTGGAGCGAATAAAGCTCAAAGGATCGACATAATCGCGCAGCAGACGAGCCAGGTCACGGCCTGGCCAATCGCCTGGCGAGCGCTCCAAGACCGTCGTCGGACTAATGTCAAAGTGCAGGTGGGCGATGTAACGACCGCCACCCGTGCCGATTTCACCAATCTGGTCGCCACGTCTCACGCGTTGGCCGACGCGCACGCGCACATTCTGCATGTGACCATAACGGCTGTAGACGACCGTCCCCGTCGGGCTGCGGAAGGGATCGTGCCTGATGATCGTCACGTTGCCCCAGGGACGCAGGTCAGCTTGGTAGATGACGATGCCACCAGCTATGCTGAAGACAGGCATGCCCAAGTCGTCATTGCCGCCTCTGCCGAAGTTCAAGTCGACGCCTGTGTGATAGGAGTTGAAATTGGTGAGGTAGGAGGGGTGGGTCGCTTCTCCAAAACCGGTCGCGTCGCGCCAGCCTGAGGGCCAGAGTTGTGCGCCTGCTCGCTCGGCGGCTGTTCCCACCGGCGAGTCATAGCCTTCTGTGACGAAGACACCATTGATCTGCTCTGGCCCTGGCGTTGGGCTAGGCTGAGGTGCAGGCATAGGCTGACTAATCGTCACAATTCGACGAAAGCGGACAGCATCGAACGCAATGAGCTTGTCAGCCTCGCCGGTCACGTCGTTCAGGAAGACTTTGCCCGCGTTAGGGGCTTCGCGCACCAAGTCAAAAATCCCAATCGTCACCCAGCGGTTGCTGTTGACTGCTTGGTTAATATCGACGACGACCTCAGTCGTCGTACCACGTATGCCGTGAATCTTGTAACGCGCGCGCGTCGTCGTTGAATTTCTGGCAGGCACGAAGACAGCGATCTCATAACGACCAGAGACAGGCAGCGCAGCTTTCCATTCAGCCCAGACAGTGCTAGTGTTGACCTCTGTCTTTTTGTACAGCACTTTCCAGCCCCACGTGCCATCAAATTCTTGGAATTCTTGTCGTCCGGTGTAGCTGCCGCTGCGGAAGCCCTGTCCTCTGGGAGTGATGATGACTTCATCGGCAAAGGTATCGGTGACTGGTGGAGGAGGAGCTACTGTGACCGATACGGGCAGATTGACCGCGTTGTACTGTGAGATAACGCCATAGCGCCACCAACTCAGGCCGCGCGCGCCATGCCGAGCTGTCGCAAGCGTGTGAGCCTGCTGCTGCTCATCGACGTTGGCGTCACCCTGAAGAGCGGGGATAATAGGACGACCGTAGCTCCCCCAAGTGTCATACATTTGCCTGAGCGACGCTTCTGGGGTTTGGCGGAAGGTGGCCCAGTAAGTTTGAGGATGAAGACTGTTGACGAAGGGAAACCACTCCATCGGAAAGATGCTCTCGTAATGCCAGGGGCGTGGATCCATGCTCATGCCAATGTGAAAACCGCTAGGGATGAGCTGACGCAGGCGGAGCATGAAAGGGCGCACAGCTGCACGTCCTCCTTGCCAAAAACCAGCGTAGGGTTCAACGTCTAGGATCATGGAACGC
Source organism: Anaerolineae bacterium (assembly GCA_025055175.1). Lineage (GTDB taxonomy): Bacteria > Chloroflexota > Anaerolineae > Aggregatilineales > Phototrophicaceae > JAVQVU01. Next base: position 353,290 of record JANWYT010000002.1, read on the forward strand.
ACCCCAGGTCGATTGCAGACCGCAGCGATGACGGCTGCTTCGCGCTCGATGTCCAGGCCGTTGGGGACGCACCAAGCATGAAATTCCAGGCCATTCTGCTGCAAAATGTTGACCCAGCGGTCGACATCAGCGGCGCCGTTTACGCCGAGATCACCAGCGTTAGGATCGAAACGCCCCTGCCAGTTCGCGCCATCGCTGGTTTTCACCCAAATTTGGCGCACATTGGGGGCGCGGCGCCTGACATTGGCGACAAACTCAGCAATGGAGCGTTCTGGAATGCTTGAGCCTTTCCAATGCCAAATGGCTGTCTTGCCATCGTAAGGAGTGGAAGCCTGGCCGGGCCTGTGACTGACAACTACAGGCTCGAAAGTGACGACGCTTGTAGACACCCATCCAGCAGCGCCAGTGATCTCCACCCAGACCCAACCAGTCGGAGTGCGCGAATTAGGATAGAAGATACACAGGCTATTGTCGCGCAGATCACCAACGTCCGCGTATTGCTCGCCAGGCCCATTGCGGATGTTGACGAAAGACAAGCGAGTATCGGCGATGGCGGTTTGCCCTTGCCCTGCGGTGGACGGTTTGGGGACAGCAGCGAGGCTGCTCATCGCGCTTCCTTTCTGTAAGTCAAACGGCTTTCAAACACCACGACCATAGTAGACCGATTTTGCAATCAGCGCAAAGGAAGCTCATTGATGCGAGCTGTTCAGCTATTCGACGTGGAGACGTCCTGTGCCGCTGGTCACCTCTCCAATCAGAGCAGCGCGTTCGCCCTCATCTAGGAGGGTTTTCAACAGGTCATCGGCTTCTTCGTTGCTCACAGCGATCAGCAGGCCACCAGAGGTCTGTGGATCGTAGAGCAAGCCTTGGTCAGCCTCTGAACGAGCCGCCCTGAAGCTACACCAGGGACTATAGTAATCTCGATTACGATACATGCCACCAGCGAAGATGTCTTGCCTAGCGTAGTCGCGCGCGCCGTCATAGAACAACAAGCCGTCAAAGCGCAGGACGAAATCAAGCTGACTGTGGCGGATCATCTCATGGGCATGTCCCAACAGACCGTAGCCTGTGATGTCTGTCATTGCATGGACGTCGTAGGCCAGGGCAGCTTCAGAAGCACGACGGTTGAGATGGCTCATTCCCCTCACAGCGTCGGCCACGTGGTCTTCATGGGCTGCGCCGCGCTTGAGCGCTGTCGTGATGACGCCAGCGCCCAAGGGCTTGGTGAGGATGAGCGCGTCGCCAGGCTTTGCGCCAGATTTGCGCAGAATGCGACCTGGATGAACTTCGCCAGTGACTGCCAGCCCATACTTCGGCTCTTTGTCCGTAACAGTGTGGCCACCTGCGATGACTGCTCCCGCTTCACGGACTTTCTCTGCGCCACCACGCAGAATCTCGCTTAGGATATCTATGCCCAAGCTATCAGGGTAAGCGACTAGATTAATAGCGATTAAGGGTCGCCCCCCCATCGCATAAACATCGCTGAGGGCATTGGCAGCTGCTATTGTGCCAAAAGCGTAAGGATCGTCCACAACAGGTGGGAAGAAGTCGGTGGTGGAGATGATGGCTCGCGCTTCGTCAATCTGGTAAACAGCGGCGTCGTCTGGCTCGCTCAAGCCAGCCAGCAGATTAGAGTGATCTGCGGGATTGAAAATAGCGCTGAGAGGACGCAGCACGTGCGCCAAGTCGCCAGGGGCGAGCTTGGAAGCTCAACCAGCACAGGAGGCCAGAGAGGTCAGACGTACCATTGGCAATGCTCCTTTCTAAATGACCCTGAGTAATCTGTGCAAATCAGGGTCAGCAACCCTGGTTCGTCACTTGGCCTTGATGGAAAAAGGCCCTAAATCGGGAGATTTAGAGCCTTCTTCTATGTCGGGGCGGCGGGATTTGAACCCACGACCCCTTGCACCCCATGCAAGTGCGCTAGCCGGGCTGCGCCACGCCCCGAACGAAGACCATCATAGCGCAAACAACAATCTGTGAAAAGGGTGGACTTGAATCCGTTTCTCTAATATCATTCATCAAACACTTATTTGATTAAGTCGTTAATGTAGCTTTCACAAAAGGAATATGGTATAAACATGCCACGCACATTCCTGTGCACAAGTTCTTGTTTGTCTCTCTTTTGAGGAGGAACGATGAGGCATTTTGCACGTGTTTTAAGTGTGGGCCTAGTTGCTGCTTTGCTGACTATAGTTGCGCTGGCTCAGACCCCCGGCGAAGGTGGTATCATCATCGAAGGCAACTTCGGCGGTGATCCTGCCAATCTGAACCCGCTCCTGCTGAATGATACAGCTTCGGCTCGTGTGGCTGGCTTCTTGTTCCCTGGCCTCATTGGCCTCAATCCCGATACGGGCAATTTTGAGGAGGGCCGCGAGGATGCACTGGTCTACGACTGGGAAATCTCCGAAGATGGCCTGACCTATACCTTCAAGATGCGCACTGACTGGACTTGGTCAGATGGCACGCCGATTACCTCGAAGGACTACCAGTACAGCTGGGACGCCATCAAGAGCGGGAAGCTACAGTCACCGCTCAATTTTATAGCCACTGACATTATCGAGAGCGTAGAGACGCCAGATGATGAGACGATTGTCGTCACTTTCAAGAACCTCTCCTGCACGGCGCTGAGCGATGCCAGCCTGCCTCTCGTGCCTTCGCACATCATGCCCGCAGATTTTGCCGAGATCAACACGCTGGAATACAACCTCAATCCAACTGTGACTGGTGGCGTCTTCAAGTTCCTAGAACTGCGCCCCGGTGAACAGGTGGCGCTGGTGGCCAACCAAGACTACAAAGGCGCGCTGGATGGCGTCATGCCGACGGGCTTCATCTACAAGGTCGTGCCAGACCAGACGGTTCTGATTGAGCAGTTCTTGGCAGGTGAGACCAACGTCATCGATGGCGCACCCGTCAACCGTCGTTCCGACCTGCGTGCCAACCCCGATGTGAACCTATATGACTTCCCTGGCAACGCTTGGGACTATCTGGCCCTCAACTACGCCGATCCCAAGAATCCGCAAAACGGCCTTGACGAGAATGGCAATCTGATTGACCAGGGTCACCACCCTATCTTCGGTGATGTGCGCGTGCGTCAGGCGATTGCGCTGGCCCTCAACGTAGACGACATCATCAAAGGCGCGGTGTTCGGTGAAGGCACGCGCATGAACGGTACGCTAGTGCCGGCTTCATGGGCTTATGCTGACGACCTGCCGCCAATTGAACACGATCCTGAGGCAGCCATCGCTCTGTTGGAAGAAGCTGGTTGGATTGACCACGACAACAACCCTGCTACGCCGCGCATTGCCCAGGGTGCGTTGTATGCTCCTGATGGCACGGAGTTCAGCTTCGTCCTGCTCACGAACGAAGGTAACACTCGTCGCGGCGCTGTCGGCACTATCGTCCAGAGCGAGCTGGCTGAAATCGGCATTCGCGTGGACTTCCAAGCCATCGACTTCAATACTCTGCTGGAAATTATGGACAGCCAAGAATTCGACGCCTTCATCTTGGGCTGGCGCAATGGCTTCCCCGATGATCCAGACCAGACTAGTTTGTTCACCTCTTCGGGTGATGTGGTTGGCAGCGGCAACAACAACGTCTCGTACAATAACCCGCGCGTCAACGAACTGATGGAGAAAGCCCGCATTTACCCTGGTTGTGATCCTGTCGAACGCGCTAAGATTTACGCTGAAATCCAGGCGATCTTCCAAGAAGAGCTGCCTTACATACCGCTCTACGTCATCAACGGTCAGTACGGTGCGCGCAACACGGTCGAGGGCTTCGATCCTCGTCCTAGCCTGCTGTACTGGAACGTCGATACCTGGACGGTTCGCGCCCCCTAATCCATTACCCCTCTGAGTAAAAATCGGGTCGGGGAAGTTGCTCCCCGACCCATTCCCCGCAGGCACAAACCGATCATTTTCAAGGAAGCCCCATGCTTAAATACATTATTCGTAGGCTCATCCAGTCTATTCCGACGTTGCTAGGCATTACGATCCTCTCGTATTTACTGATGTCTTTAGCGCCTGGCGGCCCAGCACGTGCGCTGACCTTCGGCAATCAGCGCGTGCCGCCTCAAGAAGTTGCTCGTCTGGAAGCGCGTCTGGGCCTCAGCGATCCGTTCATCATTCAGTACCTGCGCTGGCTGACCGGAGACGATTGGATGCGCTGGGACTCTGATGGAGATGGCGTATCCGATGGGAGCTTTCTCATTCCACTAGATGCTGACAGTGACGGCGTGCCAGAGCCACCAGGTACGAGGCGCGGCATTATTCGCGGAGACTTTGGTCAATCCTTCTTTGAGCGTCGTGATGTCATGCGTATCATCGGCGAGCGTGTGCCGGCCACTCTGGAGCTGGGCGCTGCGTCTTTGCTGGTGGGCCTCATCATCGGCCTGCCCATTGGCATTGTAGCAGCCGTGCGCAAAGGGGGTGCATTCGACAATTTTACACGTATCATGGCTGTCGTCTTCAACGCGCTACCCGTCTTCTGGCTTGGCCTGATCCTCATCCTGGTCTTCGGTGTTCTCCTCAAAAATGCCACCGGTGGGCCGTTTTTGCCGATGGGCGGGCGCTGCCCGACGACGCTCACGGGCTGTCCTCCGCTCCACCAGCGCCTGCACTTCCTGATCCTGCCTACCTTTGTGCTGGCCACAGGCGGCATCGCTGGATACTCACGCTATATGCGGGCTTCCATGCTGGACGTTATCAACCAGGATTACATTCGTACTGCGCGCTCCAAAGGCTTGACCGAACGTAATGTATGGTTTAAGCATGGCGCACGCAATGCCCTCATCCCTCTGGCAACTTTCCTCGGCCCATCCATCACAGGGCTTTTGAGTGGTGCAGCCATCACAGAGACGATTTTTTCGTGGCCAGGTCTCGGACGAACAGCCGTCAGCGCGGTAACGCAGCAGGACTATCCAGTTGTAATGGCTGTTGTCATCATCGCAGCCATAGCTACTGTCATCGGCTACATCTTGTCTGATATTTTGTATGCACTGATTGATCCACGCATTCGCTTCAGCTGAAGGAGGAGATGGGAAACATGGCCACCGCTGCTACCCCTGTCGCCAACCTAGAGGTCGTTGAAGAGAAGCGCACCAGCGAGTCGCTGTTCAGACAAGCTTTGCGTCGGTTGCGTCGTGATCGTCTGACGCTGGTTGCGATGTTTGTGCTGTTCATCATAGGTATGTTGTCTGTCCTCGCTCCCAACATCCAAGCCGCTCTGGGGGTGAGCTACACGCGCACTAACGTCACAGCCGCATTTTTACCGCCGTGTATCCCATTTTTGGGTGTAGGGCCTGCTGAATGCGATCCAAGACACATCCTGGGGACGGACGACTTGGGACGCGATCACCTTGTGCGTTTGCTGTACGGTGGACGTATCTCGCTCAGCATTGCTCTGGCGGCGGCAATTATCTCCATCGTTATCGGTGTAGGTCTGGGCATGGTGACAGGCTACTTTGGTGGGATTGTGGACGACTTTGTCGTCTGGCTTATCACGACACTCAACTCGATCCCGTCTCTGTTTTTGCTGTTGATCGTCTCGGCAGTGATTATCACCAATCCCAATTTCAGCGGGACGTTTTTGAGCGGGCCTTTCGCTCTTGTTCTGATCCTGGGCTTTCTGGGTTGGACAGGGACAGCGCGCCTCGTGCGTGGTGAGACGCTCTCTATCCGTGAGCGCGAGTATATCCTTGGGGCGCGTGCGATGGGTGCTTCCTCAGGACGTATTATGCTCATTCACATCCTGCCCAACCTGATTTCAGTCGTCGTCATCACGCTAGCGCTGGATATTGGTTCGCTGATCTTGGTCGAAGCGGGTTTGAGCTTTTTGGGCTTGGGCGTCAAAGCACCAGAACCAAGCTGGGGCAACATGCTGTCGCAGGCGCAGACCTATTTCAACAAAGGCCCTCATTTGGTCGTCTTCCCTGGTTTGTTCATCTTCCTGACAGTGTTATGTCTCTACGTCATCGGAGACGGCATACGCGATGCCTTCGATCCCACTCAGAAAGACTAGCTGCCCAAGTGATGAGACAAAAGCGCTACAACAGCGCTCCTGTTGCTTTAGGATCGTCTCGTCGAAGGTGTGCGCAAGCGTGGGAATTGCCTGCGAGCGCGCAGACGGTAGCCACTGCGCGGAGCATGAGAAGACTGAGCGATTGGCGCTTGAGTCGATTCGGGGGGGCTAACAGCGCGCACTTCCGCCGATACAGCGCGCATTTCTTGGGTTTTGCTTGGTCTTGGTACGCCGAACAGATCAAAGACGCTCACTTCGCGAGTCTCTAGCGCAACTGCGATCGGCGACTCAATGCGTGGTGGTTGGTTGCCAGAAGGCTTGCTGTCTGAGCTGGGCGGCAGATGGGGCTTTGACTGTGGCGATGAAGCGGAGAGAGGCGAGTAGCTAGGTTTTTCCAAATCCTCTCTTCGTTCTGGGCCAGATGAGCTGATAGCTGGAACAGCGCTCAGGAAGCTAGGTTCTGTTCCGATGAGTAGTTCTGAGAAGTTCTCCGTTGTGTCGCTCGCAATCTCACGGGAAACGCTCTCAGAAGCGTGAACGATGGGGTTTGGTCGTGTGTCGTCGTCTTCAACCTCGTGGACTGGCAGGTGATGGGCTGAAGAAGGCGAGCGATCTATAACACTCTTAACTTTGTTGTCGGCGTCCAGGGCTGAAGGATAGCGCGGTTTGTATCCCTGTCGTTGTTCGTAGGCGGGTGCATCGCGCATGAGCGATCTGACGCTCTCCATGTCGATTTTGCCCCCTTGCTCTTTGACCAATCGATACAGTTTGCGCAAGCTCTCAACAATGAGCGAGTCGATTTGACGGCGTAAGGACAGGCTGTTGCGTAAGCTTCCCATCAGGCCGCTGGCTTCGTAGGTGAACGTCCATTGGACAATTGTGCCTTCGGCAATTTCTTGCAAGCGCAGTCGCCCACGTCCATGTGTGAACGGGCCACCATCGATGACCTTGTACTCGTAGCCCATGTTCTCATACCAAGCTGTAATCTCCAACACAGTATCGCGCCCATCTAAGGCGCTGCTGCGCCAGCGCGTGCCAACACCCCGACGCGTGCCTGTCAGATAAGCAATCGCTTTACAGTTGATCTGCCAGTCGACGTTGTTCTCCAGATTTCCGATCCTTTGCCAGATGAAAGACGGCGTGGCTGGCATTTGGATCGCGTGGTCAATGACAGTCGTCATACATCACCATGATTATCTCGTGACCGAAAGCGAAGTGTATGTTACACTAAGGCGAAACCAATGGCCATAGATCGAAGCCTCTCGTGCCTGATCCGATCTTTACCTTTGCTTTTATCATCGCAACACTTATGGGCGCGGCGTTTCATCTGATTGTCGGCGGCGATGCGCGGCGGCTGGCGTTCTTCTTGCTGGCGAGCTGGTTGGGCTTTGCGATGGGCCAATCCTTTGGTGCAGGCAGCGGGGTCGATTGGGCCGTTATTGGTGAGATACACATTCTAACGGCTGTTTCGGGATCAGTGATAATGCTCGTTGTGGCTCATATCTTCACTACTGATCGCAGCCGCAGGAGAAAAGGATGACACCTATGGCGGAAATAGAGCCTCAGAGCGCAGCGTTTGACTCAACAACAGGAGGCTGGACAGTCCAACGCGCCATCAAGGTGGCAGCCTTCGTCCTAATAGGCCTG
>JANWYT010000008.1 GCA_025055175.1 Anaerolineae bacterium
GCTCGCAAAACGCGCCGAGTTTACTCTGGACGCCAGCGCTAGAAGACGTCGTTGCAGAAGCGCACGTACTGGCAGACCCGGCACTTGCCGATGTGATCGATGGGCTGAGGACAGCGCTCATCGGCAATCATGCGCGCCAACCCTCGGCGCGCGCAGGAGAGGCTCACGCCTGATGCGCCACCTGAGCAGAGCTAGTGCTGGGCGCTTCGTTCTCGTTCAGGTCTTTGAGCAGATTCTCGTCGTCCAAATTGAGCTTCTCTATTTGCTGCTCAGTATCCTGAGCCAGGGCCGTGACTTCTTGCGCCAACTCCTCAGCGTCCTCCACCTCCAGCGCCGAGACATCGACGCGGATGATAGACTTGACCACCAAGAGTTGCCTGACCAAGCGCGGCACTTGGTCAGGCTTGATCGGACGACTCAGTTCGACGCGCAGCACCGCTGTCTCGCCGGCTGTGGGCAACATGGTCGCTCGTTTGACTGCCAACCCCAGTCGATCCAGCGCTGTCAACGCCTTGCCGACGGCGCGATGATCGTCGCGCAGATGGAGCTTGAGATCATTGGCCGACTCGCCGCGCCCCAAGCGCGCTTCCAGCCGCTCCAGCGTCATCAGCGTGAACAAGAACAAGAGCGTCGTCACCGCCGCCAAACCTCCTAGGCCTACGCCCGTCGCGATGCCAATCCCCGCCGACCCCCAAATGCTGGCAGCCGTCGTCAGGCCGCGCACCGTCGTCCCGTGCCGCAGGATGGCTCCGGCGCCCAGGAAACCAATGCCAGAGACGACGTAGCTGGCGACGCGCATGGGATCGCGCAGCCCAACTTCGGGCAGGGCATAGGCTCCAGCCATCGTCATCAGGCAGGCGCCCAGGCCCACCAAAATGTGCGGGCGGAAGCCGCTGGCGCGCTCGTGTTCGGAGCGCTCTAGGCCGATCATGCCGCACAAGACCAGTACAATCAACAAGCGCCCGATCAGCACCGGATCGAAGCCGCCGACGACAGGCCCGAAGGCCTGGCTGAGAATTTGGGTGATGATGTTCAGTTCCATAGTCTTCCCAAAGGGTATGTGGCGAGGTTGAGCCAAGCATAGCGCAAGATAGTGCCAAGATTGAAGGTTCATCCCGATTGACTCAGCGTCTTGAGCAGGCGTGCCAGCTCTGCCTGGCGGCGTACGTCGTTTTTCTTGATGAGCTTGATCCAAGCCAGCGACAGGCGCGGCCCCAGGCGGATCAACAAGCGCCAGCGTAAACGCCTGAGCCAGCCATCGCAACATGGCACGTTCACGTCTAGGCGTCTGAGCATGCTGGCCCGTCGAGACAGGCGCTGCGCTTCGACCTGAGCGAGCTTGCTGAAGATGTTGCGATGGGTGGGGTCTGTGGCCGACTGGGCGAGGCCCTGGTAGAGCGCCAAAGCAGTCTGTTCATGGCAGTAGATAGACTGCATGTGTTCGATGAGCAGCTCGCGCACCAGGCGAGCCAGTCTTGCCCGCCTCACTTGCGCCTGAAAAGGGGTGAGGCCGCTTGGGTCTTCGCGCAGCCATTTCATCAGGATCATAGGCTTCTCCCTCGTGTCGTGTCATCGTCAAACGTTCTTGGATTGCGCAAGCTCGAACGTCCTGTTTCATGCGGCATCACCTCCTTTCTTCTTCAATCCACGGACTGGCTGGTTGTGGCGTCTAATTGCTGGCTTTTTCGACCACCGAGAGCGAGAGCCAGCGTTCAGCAGCGTCGTATTCGTACAGTTCGGCGTAGCGCCCCCAATCGACGGCCGTCTCAAACTGGCGGTTGGCTTCGTCGTCTGGGTAGTATTCATCCAGGATGTCCAGGAAGAAATCGGCGCGCATTTCGTGGCTCTCCTTCTCCTGCAGCGTCTGGTGGATGGTCTTGACGAGGGGCGCATTGAGCAAGGCCTGCTGGCGGAAAATCTCCTTGCTGCTGAGGATGTCGGCGTTGGCGAAGGCATGGCCGACGTCGGTGACGATGATGTCGCCGGCTTCTACTTTGGCGAAACCCAGCAGCGTCGCTGCATCGATGATGGGCAGCAGGTCATCCGCCCCCAGGTTGAGGCTGTGGGCCAACTGCGGGATGTCTTCCTTGCCGCCGCGCTCGACGACCATCTCTAGCAAGCCGCTGATTCCGCCAGCGCGAACGTGAGGCAGCGGCGGGAAGCGATGGGCCTTCTCGGCGTCCACGCCAGAGGTTGGCGAGGCCACCTCTGCTGTCGGGTTGGTCATCACCGTGTAGATATAGTCGACCAGCGTCTTGAAGCGCGCGGCGTTGCGCTCGCGGGGTCGCGGCAGGTCAATGACGACTTCGCCACGCACGTGGCCAGGGTTGGCGCCCAGCACGATGACTCGGTCTGCCAGCAGCACGGCTTCTTCGATGTTGTGCGTCACGATCAGCACGCTCTTGGCTGGGAAGTTGCCTTGCTCCCACAACATGCCAATCTCACCGCGCAGGTTCTCGGCGGTCAGCACGTCCAGCGCGCTGAACGGCTCGTCCATGAATAAGACGTTGGGCTGCATGACGAAAGCGCGGGCAAAGCCGACGCGCTGCTGCATGCCGCCGGACAGTTCTTTGGGGTAGGCGCTCTCAAAGCCGTCTAAGCCCACCATGTCGATGGCTTTCAGGGCGCGCGCTGTGCGCTCAGCGCGCGGGACACCGCGCGCCTTCAGGCCTAGTTCGACGTTCTCCTGCACCGTCGCCCAGGGCAGCAGGGCGAAGCTCTGGAAGACCATCGCCACGTCGGGGTTGGCGCCCTCAATAGCTTTGCCGCTGCTCAGCACGCGCCCCGCGCTGGCGGGGATCAGGCCAGCCAGAATGCGCAGCAGGGTGCTTTTGCCGCTGCCGCTGCGTCCTAGCAGGGCCACCACTTCGCCAGGATAAATGCTCAGGTTCACATCTTGCAGCACGGTGAATGTGCCGCTGCCTTCTGGCAGAGGGAAGAACTTCTGGATGTTCTCAGCGACGATCAGAGGAGTGGTGTTGGGTGTCATCATGGCGTCTTCTCCTTAAATGTCTACAACGTTCAACCCAGACGATAGCGGCGCTCGGCCAGGTCGTACAGCCTGCGCCAGAAAATGCGGTTCAGCCCGACCACGAACATGCACATCAGGCCCACCCCCAGCACAATCCGAGGCCAATCGCCGGCTTCCGTGGCGACCGAGATGTACTCGCCCAAGCCGTAAGCGCGCAGCGTCGTGTTGCCCCAGCTGACGATCTCGGCGACGATGCTGGCGTTCCACGCGCCGCCCGTCGCCGTAATGCCGCCCGTCACCCACGCTCCGAAGATACCAGGGATAATCAGCGAACGCCACAACTGCCAACCGCGCACGCCCATGTTGCGGGCCATCTCGCGCAAGTCGCTGGGAATGCTCATCGCCCCGGCAATGGTGTTGAACAGGACGTACCACTGTGCGCCCAGCGACATCAGCAGAATGCCGCCCCAGTTGAGTTCGACGCCCGCGCGGATGAAGAACAGCGTGGCGAAGGGGAACAAGAAGTTGGCTGGGAAGGAGGCCAGGAACTGTACGACGGGCTGGGCAATTTGTGACAGGCGCGGGTTGAAGCCGATGGCTACGCCGATAGGCACCCAAACTAGGGTGCTGACCACCAGCAGCACCAACACGCGCAGGAAGGTGACGCAGCCCATCAGCACCGCCTGGAACACTTCCTCCAGGCCAAGATCGCGCAAGATGAAGTCCAACGCTAGGAGGATTGCGCTGATGACGATCAGCACCAGCACGGCGCTATAAAGGCGATCATCGGTGGGGCGCTCTTGGCGGCTGTGGGCTTCGCGACGCGCAGCCCGACGAGCGATCAGGTTGTTAAAAGCCTCGCCGAGAGGCGCAAGGGCCGCGGCCAGCAAGCCAGGGATGCTGGACGCGCGCAGAATGTCCAGCACCCAAGAGCGTGGCGCTTCGGCAGCAGCGCTGCGCTCCAGCTTGAACTTATCGGCCCAGGCCACCAGCGGACGCCAAAAGAGCTGATCGACTGCCACGATGATGAACCCCATCGTCAAGATGGCCAGCCCCAGCGCGCCCAAATCCTCTGCGGCCACCGCCGCTGCGACGTAAGAGCCAAGCCCTGGCAGGGTGTATTCCTGGTTCAGCACGCTGATGGCTTCGCTGGCTGCGACGAAGAACCAGCCGCCGCCGAAGCTCATCATGGCGTTCCACAGCAGGCCGATGGTGGCCGCTGGCACTTCTAGCTTGAAGAAGCGTTGCCAGCGCGGCAAGCGGTAAAGCGTGGCCGCTTCGTCCAACTCGCGGGGCAGCGACTTGAGCGAGTGATAGAAGGAGAAGGTCATGTTCCAGACCTGGCCGGTGAAGATGGCGAAGATGGAGGCCATCTCCAGGCCCAACAGGCTGCCGGGGAACAGGGCGATGAAACCAGTGACCGTGATCGATAGGAAGCCCAACACCGGCACGGATTGCAGCACGTCCAGCAACGGGATCAGCACCCGCTCGGCGCGACGACTCTTGGCGGCGATGTAGCCGTAGATGAAGGTGAAGATGAGCGAAGCTGCCAGCGCGATGAACATGCGCAGGGTAGAGCGCGCGCCGTAGTAGGGCAGATTGGCGGGGTCTAGGCTGACCTCTGGAACATCGGTCGGGGGCTGAAAGCTGACCAGCGCGCCGGCGCCAATGCGGGCTGCCGCATACAACAGCAGCAGTACGCCGAGCAGCACAGCGGCATCAGCTAGCAGCGATGGGATGGGACGCGGCGCGCCCGTGCGCGCAACGTCACGCGGGGCGAAAGGGTTTTGCAGCAGCATGAGCAACTCCTTGGGCTGGTGTTGAGGCACACTGCTGCACAACCGCTCTGGTGGGAGATGAAAAAGCCCCAACCAAGTATCACCTGATTGGGGCGCAGTTGGCTAGGCTGTGAGGCCGATGACCCTAGATCAGATGACTATGTTTGCGTTGTCTGCAGCAGTGTGCCGCTTACTAGGGTGATCGTCCATCGTGACTTTCTCTTTGCGCTCACAGAAAAACGGTACACCCGCCTATCTGTGAGACAGCGTGGCTTCTGACAACGCGGAGTGTATTCTTCGCGCAGACGTTTGTCAAGGGAGAAGCAAGCCAAAAGCTACGCCGCCAGATCGCTTCAGCGCGTCTGTTGTACACGCTCTAGCACGTCAAAGCCCATCTGCCAGAGGATATGTAGCACATCGATAGGCACCCAGTTTTCGACGATGGTCTGCTCATCGCAGCGGTAGAAATCCATCACCCGCATGTGAATGCGACGGCCTGTGGGCGGCATGCCTAGCCAGTTGCCACCTGTGTGCGTGGCTTGCAACGATCCCCAACCGCCAGTGACGACGTAATCGCCATCGCCAATGCTGATGAAATGTGGGGGGTTGTCAGTGCCGCCTCTATCGGGGAAAGCTGTCAAGAAAGGAATTTGGTGATGATCCTCAAAGCCTCTTAGGCCGCGCGTCGTGCCGATTCCGGCTGGCCCGTACCACATAAAATGCGCGTGCCAGTGGTCAATCATGGCCATCGCGTCCAGCGCTCGGCGGCTGGGGACGGCGTCGCCTGGGTAGCGGCCTAGTGCGGCGTGCATGGCCAGGACGCGCTCTAGGTTGCGCTGCGAACGGGCTTCGTCCTGTGGCGTGAGGACGACTCCGTCGTGGGTGCGCGGGGCGAGCCAAGTCATTTCATGGCCCAGGCTGGGCGCGATAGGCCAAATGCCCGCCTGACGCATGAGGTCGAGCAGATCGATGAACAGATAGCTGGTCTGGATTTTGCCGTCGTGCAAACGGTGTCCTTCGGCGAAGCGCAGCGCGATGGGACGACGTGTAGCAGGAATACCTACAAAGTCTTGTTGAAAGGTCGCCAGCAGATGGCCCAGGCAGCCTACCCACTCGCCTCCGTGGTAATATCCGCCTGCGACAATGTCCTCACGCCGTTCAGCGTCGGGGAAGGCGCGACGCAGCGGTTGCCAGAACTGTTCCAACGCTTGGTCAATCCCGTCTGGATCGTTGAAGGGATGGATGATGTGCAGGTCAGCATGAGGATGGTAGGCGGCGTGAGCAACCTCGGCCAGCTTATCGTGCGAGGCGCTGACGAGAGCTTGCATGGCGCTGATGACGTGGCGTTTGTTGGCGATGTTAAGTCCTGGGTCTATGGAGATAAAGGGACTGGCTTGGCTCATGGTGTGAATCTCGCAGAGTAAAAAGATGGCTCAACCTTTGATAGCGCCTCCGGCGAGGCCCTTGATGAGATGGCGCTGGAAGAAGATGATGATGAAGATGATAGGGATAGTGATCGAAACAGCGCTGGCGTTGGACAGGGGCAACAACCGCACGTCTTCGCCACTGGTGAAGCGCGAGATGCCGACGGGCAGCGTCCACAGCGTCGAGGTGAGAATGCGTGCCAGCAAGAACTCGTTGTAGGCCAGCAACAGGGTGAACAAGGACGTTGTGACGATCCCAGGCCAGGTGATGGGCAAGATGACGCGGAAGAAGGCAGTCAAGCGATTGCAACCATCGATCATGGCTGCTTCTTCCAGCTCGCGCGGAATATCCATGAAGAAGCTGCGCAGCATCCAAATGGTGAAGGGCTGATTGATGGCGACGAAAGTCACGATCAGCAGGAAGTAAGTGTCGTACAGCCCACTGAGCTGAGCAAAGTAATAGTAGGGGAGGATGAAGGCCAGGCGCGGCAGGGCGCGGAAGGCCAGCGCTCCGAAGAGCAACACCACGCTGGCGAAGCCGCTGTAGCGCGCCAGGCCGTAGCCAGCTAGACAACCTATGCTGATGCTGATGACCACCGTGCCGACAGTGACGATGACGCTATTGAGAAAAAAATCGTAGAACTCTGCGAAGCGCACGAAATTGGGCAAAAAGACAATCGTCATAAAGATGATAGCCGCAATGCCCAAATAGACCATGCCGCTGCTCACGCCCAGACGTGTTGCTCCAATAGCTGCTGCTGTCAGCACTAGACCTAGCAGGCCTAAACCGAAGACAACAGGCGTCAGGTCTTGTGTGCCGCTCAACCACAGCACCTGGTAGTTGTTCCAGGTGATCTGGAACGTCTGGTTGGCAGGAACAGTGGACGTGGCCAGCAAAAAGCCGCCTACCACCAGCCCCATGACGGCGAGCAACACGAGGACGTGGCCGATGTTGGTCGGCTCTGGGTCGCTTCGTCGTATGAAGACGAAGGCCAGCAATATCAGGCCTGCCAAGAAGGCTGCGATCAGTAAGTTGTTGTCCACTAGGACAGACGGCATGTAGCGCGGCACGCGCGCGGTGGCGTCGCGAGTGATTTGAAGTGAGGCGATGATCGACATGACGAAGGGCAGCACGCTGTAAACCACCCACACTAGCAGCAGACCATGAATGATGGCGACTGTTAGGGGACTTTTCTTCAGGTTCATCAACGTTCCTCCGTCTGCTGCTTGTAAGTGACGTACAAGAAGGGAATGAGGATGACGAAGATACCGATCACGGTCAAGACGCTCATGGCATTGGCGCGCCCCAGGTTTTGAAATTCGACAGCCACCTTGTAGTTGTAGTACATTAAGGTCTGCACATTGGTGTAGATAGGATTTTGCTTGGTGAGGACGAAGATACTGTCGAAGACGCGGTAGGCATCCATGATGCTGATGAGCGCGATGAAGATGAAGAAGCTGTTCAGATGAGGTAGGACGATGTAGCGCAGTCGCTGCCACCAATTCGCTCCGTCCACGAGCGCTGCTTCCAGTGGTTCTTCGGGCAGAGTTTGCAACCCAGCGAACAGCGTCACCACCGCAAAAGGCGTCACATACCAGATAGCATGCGAGAAGATGAGCAGCTGAATGTTGGAGACGGCGAAGAAGCTGAATTCGATGCCAAAGACGCGGTCGAGCAGATAGGGGTAAATGCCATAGCGATCGAACGATTGACGGTAGATCAGCGTGCCGACAATAGGGGTCACGATGAAGGGCAACAGCGTAGCCGCGATGTAGAAAGCGCGGAAGTGCCGCACCTGGTCGAGCAGCAGCGCAACGACCAAGCCCAGCAGCATCTGCAGCGGCACAGTGACGGCGATGTACTGTAGCGTGAAGACTAGCGCATTCCAAAAGCCGCTGTCGCTCAGCATGAAGACGTAGTTCTCTAGGCCGACCCATTGGGGGTTGGTGACGTTGCGGAAGGAGATGAAGTGAAAGCCCAGCCACACTGCTCCTAGCAGCGGCACAACCATGAGCAGCAGCATCATGATGGCGCTTGGCCCGACGAAAAGATAGAACTGCCTTCTGGTCATGGCGTACCGTTCCGCAAGGCGCGCGAAGGCGCGTCGCAACGCCCTCGCGCACCAATTTCTGTCCTGATTTTACTTAATGAAGCCCTGCTTGGTGGCTTCTTCAATGTACAACTGAGCAGCTGCATCCAGAGCTTCTTTCGCGCTCAGCTCGCCAGTGGCGACTTTGGGCAGGAACTGACCCAGCGCTGAATTGAGGATGGCCTGAGCCGGGTTAGAGGTCGCCGGGCCACCTTCGATGATAGTTTGTAGCGCTGCAGGCGAATAGCGCGGCGCCTTTACCTCTGCAGACTTGCGCGGCACAAGCCCGAACTCCGTCGCGGCCATCTGCGATTCCTTGTCGGCGGCTTCCATGATGATCTGGAAGAGCAGCTCTTTGTCTACTTCACTGGTGGCAGGGATGGCCAAGAAGTCGCCCCAGGCAATGCCGGCGCGGATGGTCTGCTCAGTAGTAGGGAATAGAGCCGGCGCAAATTCGATCTTGCCCACTACATCGGACAGCTCTTCGTCATCCATCATAGCTGCGCGGCTGGCCCACATGTGACCCATCGCAATGCTGCCGTTGGCCAGGCCAGCTTGCAGATTGTCCGTGGAGAGCGTCAGGCCGTCTTCGCCCAGGCAGGCATTGACGATGCCCATCAGCAGCTCCAGGGACTCCACGCCGACTTCGTCGTTGAAGATGGGCATGTTGTTCTCATCTAACAGCGCACCACCGAAGGCGTTGTAGATGTTCACCCATTCAATTTGCCAAGCCCAGCCAGCAGAAAGCACCATGCCGAAGGCGAAGTCAATGCCCAGCGCTTCCTCGTCCATAGCCTGGCAAGCAGCGATCACGTCTGTGTAGGTCTGCGGCGGCTCAATGCCAGCGGCTTCTAGGATTTCCGTGTTGTAGTAGAAGTGCTGGGTGTTGACCACGATGGGAATGCCGTAGATTATGCCGTCCTGCGAAGCCGCTGCGTAGCTGGAAGCATCGATATCGTCCAGATCATACTGCTCGCGATACTTGTCGATCAGATCATTGAGCGGCAGCAACCAGCCTTTAGAAGCCATCTCGCCGATGAAGGCGTTGCTGCCATGAATGATGTCATAGGGCGAAGCACCTTGGCTGCTGGCTGCTAAGCGCATCTCGCTCTGAGCGTCGGCGCTAGCCAACAGCTGCACGTTGACGGTGAGGTTGGGGACTTCGCTGCACTTGGCGAGTTCAGCAGCGTAGAAGTCCATGATAGGGAACGTCCAGCCGATCATGTTGACGCGCGTCTCTTGAGCTGGCGGCGGGACGTCGCAAGCATCGTCTTGTGCCAGAGTGGGCAGGCTCATCAGCAAGCTGAGCGCAGCCAGGGCGAAAACCAACTTTTTCATCGCTTGAACCTTTCTCATACACGAAGTGGTCTTTGTAAAAAGGCGCGTTCTTCCGCTTGGAGAGGAGCGCCACCTTTTCCGTAAGGGAAGATGCAGACGGCTTCAAACGGGACGATGAAGCTGCTTGAGCAAGGCAAATTCATCGAACAACGTCCATTCTTGCTGGATTTTGCCGTCTTGGATGAGGTGATGGCTCACACCTAGGATGTTGATACGCTGGCCTGTTGGCTCACCATAAATGCCGTAGCCCGTGTGCGTGCCGCGCATACGCCAGCGCGTAGCCGTGCGATAGCCGCTGGCATCATCACCGAGGGCGCAAAAATGCTCCACCGTCAGGGCCAAGTCAGGAAATGGCGCGAGCAGCGATAAGACGTAAGCCTGGTAGTCGTTGTGTCCGCTCAGGCGGCGCATAGACGCTGACTCCAGATGGATCGTCTCTGCGAAGTAGTGGCGCACAGTGTTCAGTAGTCGCCAGTTCCATATCTCGTGTAGGGCGCGTCGGATGAAGTTTTCAGGCTCAAACGTCTCGCTGGCAGAGATGATGGACGGCGGGAGCTGGCCTATGCCGCGTTCTACGTCGCCAATCACCGGCGTTTGTGCTGCGCTCTCGGCAGCACGACGCGCATGTTCTTTGGCAGTAGCTATGGGATCAAGCCGAAGTTGGCGCACTAGCGTCAGCTCATCGCGCACTAGCCACTCTTCAATCACCATGTTGCGCTTGCAAAAGCAGTCAGCGATAGCTCGGTAGCTGATCTTACGCCCAGTTGGCGGCCCGTAGAGCGACCAGCCACGGTTGGTGCCTGTGTGCGTCAAGCGGTGCGAGGAATAGAAGCCCTTCACATCGTCACCGCTCCAGATGACTTCGTCGCCGTATAGACGACGGTCTGGATAGGCAGCTAGCGTGGCGATTGTAGCAGCCATGACGGCTTCGCGCCCGTGGATCGTCCCATCCGACGTATGGATCTGTACTGTGTTGGCGTAGTAATCGTACAGCTTGCCGATGGCTTTTTCCTCCCAAATTTCGTGAGTGATCTTCAAGATGTACTCCACGAAGTCGGCGAATTTGGGGTCGAAGCCTTCCATCGCATGGCGGCGCTGGCCTTGCGCGTCGACCATGAAGCGTAAGTCAATCTTATCTTGTAGGCTGATAGTTTGAGGACTATTTTCAGACTGAATTGACTTGGCCATTACAAAAGCCTTAAGGAGCGTAAAAGTTTTAGGCAGGGTACGCTTGGGCTAGATGAAATGAGGTTGACGACTTCAGTTTTTAGGCTATGATGAGCATGGCATATCTTGAATACGTATGCAAGTTTTCATGAAAAAATCCCTGAAAGATTCACCTACGTTTATACAGCGGCTTGCCATCTGAAAAGCCGCTTGCGCAACCAAACGTCTATTCTCTATTCATCGCAGCCCAGTGGAGCAGACTTTATGGAACATCCCAAGCAAATTGCCGAGAGCATGGCTAGGCGGGTCGTGCGCTTCCAGGAACTCAAGCACAGGGGCATTCCTATCATGTTCATCGACAGCACCCTGCCCGGCCACTTCCGCATGAACTACGCAGTCATCGGCGACACCGCCAGCGAAAACCCCGACTTCGAAACTCAGCGCGCCATCACCGAGCCACATAACTTCCAGATCGGCATGGGCTGGGCGCCGCCAGGGCATGGCCCGGCCTGGCACACGCATGACTACACCGAGAGTTTCTTCATCCTCAAAGGGCCTTGGCGCTTCTACTGGGGCTATGATCCTGACCCAGAAAAACCTGATGGCTACTTTGACTTGGCTAACTGGGACATGATTTCGCTGCCGCCTGGCGTCTACCGCCGCTTTGAGTACACGGGCAGCGAAATTGGCTGGTTCTTCGCCGTGCTAGAAGCGCACCAGGTTTTTACGGGCAAAGACCCTATTTGGCCACCTGCGATCGAAGAACAGGCCGCCGCCATCGGCTTCCGTGCCGATGATAAGGGCAAGATGATCCATCCCGACGACTATGCCCAACGCAAAGCCGAACACCATGCTCGCTTGCTGGCTATGTTCAGGCAGTACCAGGGAATCGATCTCAGCGACTATCAGCCACCTCAATAAGCTCAAGAGAGGCTTCCCCATGCAGACAAGCACCAAGCGTATCTTGACGACTCATGTTGGCAGTCTGCCTCGCCCCCAAGCTGTCGTCGACCAGCTCTTTGCGCAAGACAGAGGTGAGGGCTATGACCCCGCCGAGTTTGACCGCGTGATGACTGAAGCCGTCATTGAAGTGGCTCGCAAACAGCGCGCTGTCGGCGTAGACATCATCAGCGATGGCGAGATGAGCAAGATTAGCTACGCTACCTACGTCCGCCACCGCCTAACAGGCTTTGAAATTGCGGATGTACCGCGCGCTACTCCCAAAGACCTAGACGACTTCCCCGCTTTCAAAGAGCGTTTGGCTCAGCAAGGCGGCACGCCCAAATATCATCGCCCAGTAGTGCGCGGACCCATCGCCATAAAGGACTTTGAACCGCTCTACAAAGACATCGCCAACCTCAAGGCGGCTTTAGCTTGCGTCGATGCTGTGGAAGGTTTCATGAACGCAGCTTCGCTTGGCGTGATCGCCGTCTTCCAGCCCAACGAGTACTACAGCAGCGACGATGACTACCTGCAAGCGCTGGCCGAGGTGATGAAAGCCGAATACGAAGCCATCGTCGCAGCTGGCCTGCTCTTGCAAGTCGACTGTCCTGATTTGGCGATGGGGCGACATATCCGCTTCCGCGATGCTGATGCGGAGACCTTCAAGCGTGCTGCTCGCCGCCAAGTTGAAGCTCTTAATTATGCTCTGGAGAACGTACCAGCGGATCGTGTGCGCATGCACTTGTGCTGGGGCAACTACGAAGGCCCGCATACCCACGATATTGAATTGCGCGAAATCATCGACATCGTGCTGAGCGCTAAGCCGCAGGCCATCCAGTTTGAAGCGGCCAATCCACGCCACGCTCACGAATGGCAGGTGTGGCGCGAAGTCACTATCCCTGACGACAAAATTCTCATCCCTGGCGTGCTAGATTCGACGACCAACTTCGTTGAACATCCAGACTTAGTTGCAGAGCGTATCTTGCGCTTCGCCGACATTGTGGGCCGTGAGCGCGTCATCGCTGGCACGGATTGCGGTTTTGGGACGTTTGCTGGCTTCGGCGCTGTCCATCCAGATATCGCCTACGCCAAACTAGAGTCGTTGGCCGAAGGCGCGCGTCGTGCCAGCCGCGTCTTGTGGGGTCAGGATTATGGGTAGCTCTTCTTAGGATGGCGCTGAAACATGACCTACTAGGCTCTAGGTCTGCAGTGGCTTGCTCCGTCAATCTCGGCGAAACGATCGTCGCTGTGGCGGCGGTTGCTCCTTGTGTTGAACGGAGGCGCTAGCATGCCTAATTTGGACATCCGTGACGAACGCCTCTTGCACCTGGTCGATCCGCAAAGCCCGCTGGAACGCCTTCTGACGGGCTTCAAGTTCACCGAAGGGCCAGTCTGGCACTCGCTAGAGCGCCACCTGCGCTTCAGCGACATCCTGGGCAACAGCATTTACCAATGGAGCGCCGCTGAAGGCCTGCGCGATATCCGCCCCAACAGCCACATGGCCAACGGCAACGCCTACGACAGACAGTGGCGCCTGCTCACTTGTCATCACGCCACCAGCTGTGTCACTCGCACAGAAGCTGATGGGCGCGTGGTGGTGCTGGCTTCACATTACAGAGGGCGTCAGCTCAACAGTCCGAACGACATCGTCGTCAAACGCGATGGTACGATCTACTTCACCGATCCGATGAGTGGACGTGAGCCTTTCGTGGGCATTCCACGCCCGTCTGAGCTGGGCTTCTGCGGCGTTTACCGCCTAGAAGCCGAGAGCGGTGAACTCACTTTGCTGGTGGATGACTTCGTCAAGCCCAACGGTCTGTGCTTTTCGCCTGATGAGCGCCTGCTATTCGTCAACGACACAGCGCGCGCTCACATTCGCGTCTTCGAGGTGCGCGACGATGGCTCGTTGGCAAATGGTCGTTTGTGGGCTGAGCTGAGCGGAGACGGCGTTGGCGTCGCCGATGGCATGAAGATTGACCAGGGCGGCTTCCTGCTGTGTTGCGGGCCAGGTGGCATCCACGTCTTCGATCAAAATGCGGTCTGTCTGGGGCGCATTCTCATCCCAGAGCAGACGACTAACTTCACCTGGGGCGATGATGATCTGCGCACACTCTACATCACTGCTGCAACTTCCGTGTACCGCCTGCGTCTGAAGCCCGTCCAGTAGGGGCTCTTTCTCGTCTCTCTGCTCTAATCCTGGTGGTTTGGAGCAGAAACCAAGTCAGACGAGACGATCGCACCAGCGGGGAGGCGCAGACCGCACCTGCAAGTTCCATCAGCAACCAGCATTGCAACACCTTGCAGAACTCGGACAATTTTGCAGAGTATGAACCAACCCTGAGCGCTGAGCGACTTCGGCACGCCCTCGCCAGAGAGTCGAATCAGAGCAGCTTAGGTGAGTGAAGTTTTTGTTGACGTTGTCATGACTCGTGAGATGGCTAGACTACTCGCTTGCGCTACAATCAAGTGAGTGAAAAATGAAGCAGAGAGTATTTGTTGAAGACGAACAACAAGCGAGCGGCGAACAGAGTCAAGACAGGATCGAAATGACGACTCAGTCAGGCAGCGAGCCACTGAAAACATTTGCCTTGCCGAGCCTTGCGCTGGCCCTGCTGAGCGCTCTCGCTTGGGATGGCCTGCGGATTAACGCTTTTGAAGCCGAGAAACTTGACTTGCTGAGCCTAGCCTGCGTTTTCTTACTGCCATCGATCCTTCGCGCGGCCAAGCGTTTGCAAAGACAGCCTTTGGTTTGGCTGAGCCTGGGGCTGCTAATCTGGATGGGAATCAGCAGCCTGTTGGCGCTCAGCCCGACGCGCGCTTTGTTTGGCTCTGACGAGCGATCTCTAGGCTGGACGGCGTGGCTCGTGGGCATTATCTTGCTGATGAGCGCTTCCTCATTGGGAGAGCATTTGCGTCGCCTCTGGCCTGTGATTTGGACGATCCTCAGCGTGCCAATTGTTGTCTTGACCTTGCTCCAGGTGGCAAGTGGAACGCTGGTCAATAGTCGGCCTGTGGCTACTATGGGCAACCCCAACTTCCTGGCTGCCTGGCTAGGCTTTGCCCTGCTCAGCCTCGCTTTCAGCCCACCCGAAGGCCTTCAACGTAGACGCTGGATCGTCTGGCTCATGGGTCTGGGTGCGCTCTTCCTGGCGCTCAATCTGAGCGGTTCACGGGCTGGCCTGCTGAGCGTGGGAGCAGGTTTGGGACTGGTGGCCTGTGTGCTGCCGCTCGTGTTCAGGCCACGACTGACTAAGCACCAAGCAGGCCTGAGTCTAGTCGTGATCGGGTCGATCGTGGGTTTGCTGACCGTCTTTGGTGGTGGACAGCGCCTGGTCAACAGCCTGAGCAGCTCAGATGAGGTGCGCTTGGCCTATTACGAAGAGGGCGTAGCACTGGTCAAGCGCATGTCTGAGCCTCTGCTCAACGCTGCGCAGCAGCCCGACTCACTGGCTCATTTGCGACCCTGGATTGGCTATGGTCTAGACAATCTAGACGCGCTGGACGATCGTCTCTATCCCATTCAGGAGCGCATCAACGTTGATTTATATGCGGATCGGCTGCACAACCTCACTTTCGATAGCTTGCTCATGACTGGCTGGATAGGCCTAGTCCTGCACATGATCCTCTTCCAAACAGCGCTGTGGCTTTGCCTACGTCCAATCATCAACCTGCCACTGCGCCGCCTGGGCTTGCTGTTGTCGTGGGAAGTTGGGACTGTTATTTTGTGGATGGGGCTGGGTGGGTTGATAGACTTGGGTCTGGGGCTGCGCTGGGCGCTCGCTCCGCTGGCTGCTCTGGCAGGCGCAGGAGCGTGGCTTTTGGTGCAGGCTCTGCGCGGCGAGCGCGGCCTGGTGGACTGGCGGACGGCTCGCTGGCCGCTCATGTTGCTGGCGCTGGTGGTGCATAACCTCGTCAACAATCTGTTTGGCTTCCCCACACTGGCGAGCTGGGCGGCTTGGTGGGTCACGCTGGGCCTCGTAGCACGCCTTACTATGGCCGCTGAAGACGACGCACAAGGCGCGTCAGACGATTGGCTGCCCTTTGGCTTAGGCTCATCTGCCCTTTTTTTAGCCTTGATGAGTGGTCAGCAAGCCCTCTCAAATGCGTTGTTGTTGAGTTGGGTGGGAGGTTCAGCACTTGTGCTATGCTCTCTGGTCTGGCATATGGGCGCGCGACTGCCCTGGAGACGCTTGGCAATCTACGGCGCGCTGATCGCGGCCTATGCTCTGCTCACAGAACTGCTGCGCACCGATCCTCTGCTGAGGATGAACGAAGCACTGCTGCGCGCGCCTGAGACGACGCTGACTGACCTGACGCTAGCAGCTTTGAGCCTCTCCGGGTGGCGACTGCTGGGCTACGGCTTAGTCATGGTTTGTCTGCTAGGTTGGCCCATCTCTTGGAGAAGTTGGACGCGCGGGCAAAAATTAGTGGTCATCAGCCTGCTGACAGCGACTGGCTTGACCTACTCTTTCAACCACAGCAGCAGCGCATTGCAGCATGTTGACCAAGCGCTGCGCCTATTCCCCAGCGCTGTTCATGTTCGATTGCTGGCGCTTGAGGCTGCCGTCCAACTCACTCCCTGGAATACGGATCGCTTGGCTAGCTTGGTCAACCTCCAGTATAGCCTGGGCGTGGACAACCATCGAACCTGGGAGGCGCTGCGAGCGCTCGATCCCTACGCGCAGCGTCGTCCCAATGGCCCATCTGGTTGAGGAGTGGCGCTTGCGCTTGTTCAGACAATCCATCAGAACTGGCGCCGCTGTTGCGATCAGTGCTTCGGATTGTGCGTGCGCCGTCGCGCCCACTGTTGTACAGAGCGCGTGGCGAGAGAAGCTGCTAAGGCTGCACAAGCCAGTCTAATTTTATCATGACTAATATTGCTTCGTGGGAATGGCTCTATGCTGTCCCTATTGGCGGCGCGCAGGAGTAGGGCAGGGGAGGAGCGGGGCGTCCTGGCTCAGCTGGCGCTCGACCGCTCGGCATGGGTCGGCGCATCGATCCTGGCTTGGAGAACTGTGAGCGGACACGGGGTGCTGCTGAGCAGGTGTGGCGGCGGATAGCGCGCCTGTGGTCTGATGTGGGCAGGTCTGGAGCGCCCAGGCGTGGGCGCAAGGCGCTGATGCCGAGGAAAATGGCTTCTTAGAAATTAAAGTATAAGAAAACATTTTATCCCGCACTAGCACCCCCCACCTGCACCTGGACGCTCTAACCCCCGCCCACGTCATCCCCCGGACGCACCATCCGCCGCCACGATACTGTCTACATTCAGATCAACGCCGATCGGGACGATTTCCTGCCGCCGATCCCCAATCTCGGGCAGCATAGTCTGACAGATAGCGGCTCGTTCAGCGTCGTCATCAGGCCAGTCGACCTCGTCGACTGACACTCACCATGTGCCTGCTGGTGACAGGGTGAAAACCTGCCCGGCCTGCGCCCATTCTGTCGCCCAATCGTCATGGCTGGCCAGCCAAGCAAGGCCTTTGCTGCGCAGTACGCCGTCCAGGCAGCCGCCTTCGGTGATGGCGCGATACAGGCGCACAGGGTGGAAGGGGCGACGCGCCCGATAGACGAAGCTAGATATGCCGTATTCCTGCCTCTGGAACATGCACTCTTGTTGACCACGATCGCATTGGCGAACTCGATTTGATCCACCAGCAGATGAGCGATGGTGCGTTCATCATCAAGACTAGCAGTTCCTCAATGCCGCACTCAAAGTATTCGCACACACGAGCCAGAACATCTTTGTCCAAGCGATCTACCTTTGCGCGGCTGTGGTGCGCCTGAGAGCCGGGCGGCTTGCCATGCCTGGCTTTTAGCCTCTCCGAAACCTGCTCTGCTTGACATGAGTGCGCATCGAAGTTTACAATCAAGCGCACCAATCAGTGCTTAGGCGAAGACCATGACCTTCGAATCAGACCTGTTGGGACGCACCATCCTGTTGCCCTCCCATCACGCTGATCCGCTGCACATCGAAGCGCAGGAAGCAGACGGCGACTTCTACCACCTGCGGCTGCGCACCGCAGGCGGCAGGCTTATCGAAATCACCCTGACGGCCCAGGAGTTGCGCGAAGCCCTAGCTGAGCTGCCAGCGCAACGCCCCGCCATCGTCTCGGGAACGCACCTGGCTCTGATGATCGAAGCCGAGCGCATTCGCCGCGCCTATGCCTACGACCCCTACTTCGCCGTCAGCTTGTGCGGCGTCGAGCCGCTACCTCACCAACTAGAAGCAGTCTATGAGCGTATGCTGCCCCAGGCCCGTATGCGCTTCATCTTGGCTGACGATCCTGGCGCCGGCAAGACCATCATGGCTGGCCTGCTCATCAAAGAGCTGAAGATGCGCCAGACGATCGAGCGCATCCTGGTGCTGTGTCCTGCCCCGTTGACGCTACAATGGCAGGACGAAATGCGCACCCGCTTCGACGAAATCTTCGAAGTCATTCGCGCGGAGAACGCCAAAGACCAGCTCGGCGGCAGCGTCTGGCAGCGCTTCTCTCAGTGTATCGCCTCCATCGACTTCGCCAAGCGCGACGACGTCGCCCCAGAGCTGCTGCGCGCTTCCTGGGATTTGGTCGTGATTGACGAAGCCCACAAATGCGCCGCTCGTTGGTTTGGCGACGAGGTCAGGCGCACCCGTCGCTACGTCCTGGCAGAAGCGCTCAGCGACCGGGCCGAACGCCTGCTGCTGCTGACAGCTACGCCGCACTCCGGCAGCGCCGAGCAGTTCGCTTACCTCCTGCGCTTGCTGGATCAGGATCAATTCGTCGGGCCGGACCGCGTGGACAACTACGCTCAACTCAATCAGCAGGCCCTGATGCTGGACGAGCAAGTCGCCAGCCCCTGGTTCTTGCGGCGCAGCAAAGAAGACCTGCGCAGCTTCGATGGCGCCAGGCTGTTCACTCAGCGCACTGCCATCACCGTGTCGTTTGAGCTGTCAGAAGCTGAATTGGCCCTGTACCAGGCTGTGACCGACTACATCAACCGCTACCTGCCGCGTCAGACGGGTCGCAAGCAAGCCCCCGTCGCCCTGGCCCGCACCGTCCTCCAGCGCCGCTTGGCCTCCAGCGTGCGCGCCATCGCTCGCTCGCTAGAGCGTCGCCACGCCCGCTTCAGCGCCATTTTGCAAGATTCAGAGCGCTTGCCGTCCCACAAACAGGAGGATTACCTGCGCTCCCTTAGCTTGCTAGAGGCCTACGACGACGAGCAAGACATCGAAGACGCCGACGACGCCCTGGCCGAAGCCGCTGAAAGCCTGAGCATCGCTGAGCGGCTAGCCGATCTGCGGGCCGAGACGCAGGCGCTGGGCCAGCTGGTGCGCCAAGCCCAAGCCCTGGAAGCCAGCCGCGACGAGCGCAAGTTGCGCGCCCTCCTGGACTGCCTGGAGCGCGCCGAATTCGCCGAGTTGGCCGACGGACGCGGCAAGCTGCTCATCTTCACCGAACACAAAGACACGCTGGATTACCTGACGGAGGCCCTCAGCCCGCGCTACACCTGCGTGCAAATTCACGGCGGCATGAACGCAATCAGTCGCAAGCAGGCCCAAGAGACCTTCCGCACCAGCGCCCAGGTCTGCATCGCCACCGATGCCGCCGGCGAAGGCATCAACTTGCAGTTCTGCCACCTGATGATTAACTACGACCTGCCCTGGAATCCCACGCGCCTAGAGCAGCGCATGGGCCGCATTCATCGCATTGGCCAGAAGCTGGACGTGTACATCTTCAACTTCGTGGCCAGCAACACGGTCGAAGGCCGCGTGCTTCAGACCCTGCTGCACAAGCTCAACGAGATTCGCGCGGCGCTAGGGGATCGCGTCTTCGACGTGATTGGCATGATGTTGCGCCTGAACGACGTGGACTTAGAAGACATCCTGCGCCAGGCCGCCCACAACCCGCGCAGCCTAGACGACGACTTCTACCTCCAGCAGATTCGCCGCCTCGACCCACAGCGCTTGACCCAATTGGAGCAGGCCACTGGCGTCGCCCTGGCCACGCGCCAAGTCGATTTGGAGCGCGTGCGCGCTCGCGATCAGCGCAGCGCCGAGCGCCGTCTCATGCCCGAATATGTCCAGCGCTTCTTCCTAGAGGCGGCTGAGATGGTCGGCTTGCGGGTGGAGCAGCGCGCCGATGGCCTGTTCCGCGTCGATCACGTGCCGCAGCGCTTCGCCGACAACCACCTGACCAGCGTGCGTCGCTTCGGCCCGCCCGATAGGAGCTACAACAAGCTCACCTTCGATAAGACGCACATCCTGCGCCAGCCAAAGCACGCCGATGCTGTGCTGCTCTCGCCTGGTCACCCGCTGTTCGCCGCCGTGAGCGAAGTGCTGGAGGACAAGCTGGCCGCCGCGCGCGGCGCCTGGGCCTTCTTCCGCGATGGACGCGCCGACGCCCCCTACCGCCTGCACGCCTATGCCCTGGAGTTAGAGAGCGATGAACCCAGGGACGGCGGCTACCAGGGCGTCGTCCAGTACGCTGCTCTGGGCCTGATCCTAGAAGATGAGCAGGGCCAGCTGGAGCAAGCGCCCCCCGACACCTTCCACGATCTATTGCCGCTGGACGGCCCGCCCAGCCCCGGCTTCCCTCTGCCCACCCTGGATCGGGCGCGCCTGGAGGCCTTCGCCCGCCGCATCGTCCATCAGTTGCGCAAGGAGCAGCTGGCCGAGCGCGAGCGCCAGCTAGAGATACGGCGCGCCTATTTGCAGCACACCCGCGACGGCCTATTGCTCGCTTTGCAGCGCAAGTACGTTGACCTGTGCGACAAGGTGAACAGCGGTCAGGAGCAGTACCGCATCGCCCGCGACGAGGCCCTGCGCCGCATCGACGAGCTGGAAGGCCGCTACCAGCAGAAGCTAGATGCCCTGCGCTATCAGCGGGTGCTGCGCGACGGCCCGCTGCGCTACCTGGGCAGCGCCTACGTCTTGCCCGCGCTGGCCGAAGGCGAAGCCGCGGCAGCGCTGGCGGCCATGCGCCGCGATGACGCTGTCGAAGCGCGAGCGATGGCCTTTGTCATGGAATATGAGCGCCGGCGAGGTTGGACGCCCGAAGACATTAGTCGACGCGCCGATGGCAGCGGCTTCGACGTTTACAGCTTGGGGCCTGCCGATGCACACGGCCAGCGCCCTGTGCAGCGTATTGAAGTCAAGGGCCGCAGCGGTTATCATCAGCCCGTAGCGCTCAGCGTCAATGAGTGGCTGCAAGCCCAGCGCCACGCCGACACTTACTGGCTGTACGTGGTCTGGGGCTGTGGGGCAGAGCAGACGCCACAGCTGCTGCGCATTCAGAACCCGTCCCGCCGCCTGGCCCGCGTCGCTCAGGCCGTCATCCGCCATTACCTGATCGACGCCGAAGCGCTGATCGACCAGAGCCAGCCCTAGACCTCATCGGCCCAACGAAAGCACGACACGCTCCATGACCAAACCACGCCTCATCGAACACTACATCCCCATCAAGGCCATCAGCGCCGAAGCCAAACGCGAGAAGTCGATTCGGCACGGCCACATCAGCACGCTGCATTTGTGGTGGGCGCGCCGCCCGCTGGTGGCCAGCCGCGCCGCCGTCTTCGCGGCCCTCGTCCCCGCCGATGCCCAACCCCAGCTGCTGGACGCGGACGGCCAGCCCTACAGCCTCAACAAGCTGATGATCGAGCTGTGCAAGTGGGAACTGGACGAGGCCATCCTGGCTGAGGCGCGCCGTCTGATCGCCGAAGCGCACCCCGACGGCCCGCCCAACGTGCTGGACATGTTCGCCGGCGGCGGCAGCATCCCGCTGGAGGCCCTGCGCCTGGGAGCGCGAGCCTACGCCCTGGACTTGAACCCGGTGGCCCACATCATCGAGCTGGCGACGCTGGTCTATCCGCAGCAGTACGGGGCGCGCCTGGCCCAGGACGTGCGCCATTGGGGCGAATGGGTGCTGGAGCGAGTGCGGGCCGAAGTCGGCGACCTGTACCCGCCCTTGCCCGCCCACCTGGTCGGCTTGGGCGCGCCCGCCGCCCTGCGCCAGAGCGCCTTGTGGGATGACGGAGGCGATGAGGCGCAGGACGATGAGGAGCCGAACGATGAGGACGAAGAGTTCAGCCCTGAGCCGTACAGGCCCAAACTGGGCGCAGAGCCGCCCGCCGCGCCTCAGCTCCAGCCCATCGCCTACCTGTGGACGCGCACCGTGCGCTGCTCCAACCCCGCCTGCGGCGCGATCGTGCCGCTGGTGCGCCAAACCTGGCTGAAGAAGAAGGCGGGCGACTACGTGGCCCTGGAAGTCCTGCCCCACCCGACCGAGCCGCGCGCCGCCTTCCATGTGCGCCGCGCCGCCACGCCTCAGGGCCTGGGCTTCGACCCCGCCGGCTACAGCAAGCGCGGCAACAGCCAGTGCGTCCTGTGCGGCAGCACCGCCACCAACGCCACTATCAAGGCCGAGGGCCGAGCGGGCCGCCTGGGCGCGCAGCTCATGGCCGTCGTCGGCGTCCTGCCAGGCCAGCGCGGCAAGCACTACCTCTCGCCCGACGACTTCCCTCACCTGGGCCAGCACCAGGTCTGCTGGCTGCCCGACGACGCCGCCATCCGCGCCCGCATCGCCGCCCTCACCGCCCAAACCGGCATCACCCCGCCTGATGAGCCGTTACCTGAAAAGCTTACCGGCGGTATGTGTACAATTTACGGCCTAGACCAGTTTTACAAGCTTTTCACCCCGCGCCAGCTGCTCACCCTGCTGACCTTCGTCAAGGAGGTGCGCCAGGCCCACGCCGCCATGCTGGCCAGCGGCCTAGACGCTGACTACGCCAAAGCCGTCACGACGTATTTGGGGCTGACAATCAACCGTGTATCTAACTACAACTCCACATTATGTGTCTGGAACAGTAACAATGATAGAGGTGTTGTGCATACCTTTGGCCGTCAAGCCCTGCCTATGACATGGGATTTTCCAGAGTCTAACCCTATTGCCGATTCTGGAACTGGTTGGAGTAGTGCAATCAAAGCTTTACCTAACTTGATCTCTGCTATTTCGTTCGCCAACCGTGCTAATGTTTATCGTGGCTCTGCAACAAGAGTTCCTCTGGAAGACGCCAAAATGGAAGCGGTAATAACTGATCCACCCTACTATGACAACATCAGCTACGCGGACTTGTCAGATTACTTTTATGTATGGCTCAAACGTTCACTTTCTCACATTTATTGCGAACACTTTGGTATTGAATTAACACCTAAGCGTAACGAAGCCATCGCCGCCAGCTACCGCCACGAGGATGAGCAGGCCGCCCGCACCTTCTACGAAGACGCCATGCGCCAGGCCTTCCGCGAGGCCAACCGCGTGCTGAAGGACGGCGGCATGATGGTGACCGTCTATGCCCACAAGACGACGGCGGGCTGGTCTACCCTGGTCGATTCTATGCGCCAGGCCGGCTTTCAAATCACTGAGGCTTGGCCACTGGACACAGAGCTGACAGGCCATCTCAAACAGTCGGCATTTTTAGCCTCGTCGCTCTTCCTGGTGGCGCGCAAGCGGCCTGCGGAAGCGGCGGCTGCCATCGGCGATTACGTCCAGGACGTGCTGCCGGCCATGCAGCGCATCGTGGCCGAGCGGGTCAGGTTCTTCCTGGAGATGGGGATCAGCGGGGCCGACCTGAACATCGCGGCGGTGGGGGCGGGCCTGGCCCCCTACACCCGCTACGAACGGGTGGAGCTGCCCAACGGCGACCCGCTCAGCGCCTCCACCTACCTGGACGCCGTGCAGCGCGAAGTGGCGCGCGCCCTGCTAGGGGAGAGCGCCCGCACCGATCCCAAGACGCAATACGCC
>JANWYT010000028.1 GCA_025055175.1 Anaerolineae bacterium
GACGCCAAACCAGGGATGCTGCGCGACCACTTGCGGATCGGCTTTGAGCAAAAGCGCCAAATCTAGGACAGGGCCAGGCGAACCCAGGCTCTCACCTGCCACCACCCCTAACATGACCAAGCCCAAGATCATAGCCAACGCGCCGCCACCGGTGATGAGGAAGGCTTGCAGCGCGCCCCAGCGAGCCGCAGGGTCTTTCGCTCCCTTGAAGCCAATCAGCATGAAGGACGTGATACTCGTGCCTTCCCAAAGGATGAACAGGGTGATGAGGTTGCCCGCTAGCACCAACCCCAGCATAGATGCTGCGAAAGCCATCAACCAGACCACGAAGCGCAGGCCTTCTTCGGGATCGTCGAAGTAGTAGCCAGCGTAGAGGAAGACCGCCACGCCAACTCCGCTGATGACCAGACCGAACAGCAGGGATAGGCCATCCAGATAAAACGATAGGCTCACGCCGAGCTGAGGTATCCAATCCCAGGTTTGCACGATGGCGCTTTTGGAGAGCGCTGCTTCGGCTACGAGCGGATGATAACCCAGCAAAGACGCAAAGATGAGAGCCATGACGCCAACGCTGGCCCAGGTGCGCGCCATTAGAGAGACGTGCTGCCTCACCCAGGGCGACGCTAGGAACAGCGCCGCCAACAGAGGAAGCGCGTTCAGCAACAATAAATCCACTTCTTCTTTTCCTCCGCAGAGAGATCACAGGCCACCAAGCAATAAAAAGTCAACCAGCTACAGCCTAGCGCTGTCCTCATTATAACAACCTGCTCTTTGAGCTGCGAGGCTCGCGCGGGCAAGGACTCAGCCACTACTTAATCCGATCAAAGAGCTGGCGGGTCTCTTTAGAGGGCATAAGTCCCATCGTCTGCTGCAAATGACGTTCCAAGAAGCGATACTGCCGCACAGCGTCCTGATCGCGGTTGAGCAAAACATATAGCTCCATCACTTCGCGATGAATGTCCTCACGCTGCGGCACTTCGCGCAGCGCCCGCTGAAAGTAGCCGACGGCTGGCTGGGATTGGTTGCGTGCGCGCATGATCCGTCCAATGCTCACCAGCGCATCAACGAACATCATGCGTAGCTTCTCGCGGTGCTGGATCACCCAGGGCATGTTGATCGTCTCCAGGAAAGGCGCACGGTAGAGTCCCACTGCCTTAAGGAACAAATCGAGGCGTTCGTCATCGCTGTCGCAGTAGTAGCCGTGTTCCATCAGCTTCTCAAAGTCGGCCACGTCGTAGTGACGACACACCTTGTCGGAAGGCATATAGAATCCTCCACAGTAGGTAGTGAATTCGTAGTTCTGCCCATCGCTAGCCGCCGTCGAAATGCGCTCAGAAATTTTGCGCTTGGTGACGTGGAAGACGTTCGTCGCTTCTTTGACGGGCAAATCTGGCCAGAACGTGGCGAAGATTTGATCGCGCGTCACCAATTCGTTATCCATCAGGAAGAAAAAAATGTAGCGTGGCAGCAGACCATCCCAAGTCGTAATTTCATGGCCGTTGACGAAAACACGCCCACGTCCGAAGCCATATACATCCACCTGAGGACGCTCTTGCGGTTCAGTCGTGAAGGTGAGGGCAGTTGAACGTGCTTCTGTGCTTAACACAACCGCTTCTCTCGCTTGCAGATAGCTGATCCAGGGCTTGCGATGGAGGGTGCGAGCGCTGATGAGCAGCTGGACATGCTCTGCCAAGCCGCGCAGCAGAGCGTGAATGAAGGCATGAAAATCAGCTTCATCTCGTACCCGCTCCACCTCATCCAAGTACAGCATGATGGGCTGTGTGTCGTGTTGGTTGAGCGCTTCAGCCAACAACTCGCCAATTTCGGATGTGTCTTCTGCATCCTGCCAATTTAGGCCGACAGTTGGGGCGATCTCACTGAGTAGAGCCTCGGCCCATGCCAAAGTGCTGAGATCGTCCCCTCTGGCACGATGATAAATGAGACGATCTCCAAACAGACTCATGAGCTGAGCCAGGATCAAATTGCGACAACGAATGGTAGGATAGAACAAAATTAGACGTTTGCCTTGAATGCGCTCTTGCAATTCCTGAGCGTTTGCAGGCACAAGATAAGTCGTCATCATAGTAATGGGTCATCCTTTCCAGCAGCGGCCAACCGCCACGCCATAGTGAGAGAACGAGTGATGAGCAAGAGCATCTCAAGCCAGAGGATCACGAGGACGAGTTGCTACGCTTTTGTAGAGCCTTTGCAGGTTGTCTTGCCCTGGCTGGAGGGTTTGTGGCTGCTGGCAATGGTCGTCGCTTTCTGGCATCATTCGCCGCCCATCCGCGATCAGTGGACATGGCTCGTACTGCTGGGCCTTCCTCTAGCCGCCTTGCGAATTGGGTCGCAAAGACGCTGGCTTACGTTGACGCCCTTCGGGCCACTTTTACTGGCTTTGCTGCTCTTAACTGTCTTCAACTATCAGTTTGCACCCCTCAAACGCGCTGATTATTTCGTAGTTGTGGTGCGTCTGCTACTGTGCATAGCAATGGTCACTATCTTAGTTGAATGGGTTAGATCAACAAAGAGAATACCAACAGTTTTGTTGATGAGCTTCATCGGGCCCAGCATTCTAATAGTAGCATTGGCTTTGGTGGCGACGCAATGGAACACTAAATCAGGCTTCTTGTGGCCTGTAACAGACCTCTTGCCGCGTTTGAGCAGGCAATTTCTGCCCACTTTCAACCTCAGCTTCAATCCTAACGAAATTGGTGGAGCGCTGGCCTGGGCTGCTCCCCTGCTGCTGGGTCTGGCGCTCGTTCGTCCGCAGCATCTACCGACAACTGACGAGGTGCAGCGCTGGCGCGTACTGCGCGCGGTGTGCTTAATTGGCGGATTGCTGGGTTTACTAGCGTTAGGCCTGGGTCAGAGCCGCTTCGCACTGGCAGGGGTGGGCGTGTCGCTGGTGCTTCTGAGTTGGCTTGGCCTGAGCGGCAAGGCGCGCTGGTTGACGCTAGGCGCATTAAGCTTGTTGGCGCTGGCCCAACTGGCGCTGCTGCTCAACTGGTTCGACCCATCCAACAGCAGAGACGCCAACAGCACTAGCCTGGGCCTGACGAGCCGAGACGAACACAGCCTTGTCACGCGCCTGCAAATCTGGGATCGTGGACTGCGCATGATGACCGACCAGCCGCTGACAGGCATTGGCATGGCCATGTTTCGCAGCGCTGTCGCCCAGCCACGTTATGTCATCCCGTACTTCCAGCAGACCAATCAAATCGTGCCTCATGCTCACAATGAATTCATCCAGATCGGCGCAGAGATGGGCCTGGGAGGTCTGAGCCTGTTCATTGGGCTGTATGCTGCTTGCGGCTGGTGCTTGTGGCGCACCTGGAGGCATGGAAGTCCCTGGTTGCGCGGTCAGGCGCTGGCTGTCGGAGCTGCTCTGCTGGCCCATGCTCTTTACAGCCTGGGGGACGCCATCTCGCTGTGGGATCGCTACAGTTTCATGTTCGGCTTGCTGTGGGCCTGGTGCGCCGCTCTGGAAGTGACAGCGCGCCAGGCTCAAGTCATGACGTCGGACAACGCCTGAGTTGCTGTCAAGCGACTCAGCTAGTGACCGACTGTGCCTCTACAAGCTCACGAGGACGTGATCGGGCCAACAGGACAACGCCGGAGCTACGAAGCAGACCCAAGCGCAGCAGCAATCGCTCCAAGCCGTAGATCAGGCGCAGCAGCGGTAGAGCCAGGCTACGCGGCAGGCGCAGTTGATGGGCCAGATAGCCCGTCACTGTGCCGCCGCGTTCCAGGTCGATCACGTCAAAAGCTTGTTGGATGAGCGCCAACCAGTCCTGATCGCGCCCCGCGCCTTCAAACGGAGACAAACCTTCAGCTTCCATGCTGAGCTTGATGCGGCTGGGAGCGCGCAGACCAAAGCGCAGTAAACCGCGCACCTTGTCACCGTAAGAGACATGTGTTGGCAGCACGAACATCAGAACGCTGGCCATTAGTACTCCCGCGCGCGATTCGTCACCATGGGAATCCTGCACCCACAGCAGGCCATCAGGCCTGAGCGCTTGGCGCATTTGTCCTACCAGGTGTGGCAAGTCTACCAAGTGGTGCAGCGCTCCCTTGATGACAATTCGGTCGTAGCGCGCTGTCGGCAGGCTCAGAGTGTTCAGGTCAGCTTGTTCATAGCTGGCTGTACCGACGAGTTGACTTTGAACGCTAGCGTAGTAGCCGCGAGCCACCTCTAGGGCGCGCGCGCTGATGTCAATCCCCAGGACGTGCGCCCCGCGTCGTGCCAGCGCGACTGTCAGTTCACCCGCACCACAGCCCAAGTCAAGCGCCTGCATACCAGGTTGAACAGCTTCCAGCATGGCATCAACATGGCGAGCATGGACGATCAGGTTATGAAGCGCCTGGCGCTGTACCTGCCAATCCGGCGCGTCCTGGGCCGCCATTGCCTCGGCAACTTTCCCCCAGATTTCTCCTTCCTGACGCAATCGATCATGGTAGTTGCCGTCAATAGGACTGTTGCTCATCTCTCGTCCATCAGGCGCGCGGGTAATTCAGGGCATCGATAGCCAGCGCGGCATCCAAGTCTTTCTGGCTGATCCTGTTACCTGCGTCGTGAGTAGTGAAGACCACGCGCACCTTTTTGTAGCCAATTGTCAAATCTGGATGATGATTGAGGCCCTCGGCAATCGTGCCGATGGCCGATGCCAGAGCCAAGCCAGCCATGTAGCTGTCCAGCTTGAAAGTCTTCACCAGCGTATCTCCCTCACGCTCCCAGCCGCGCAGACGCGCCAATCCTTCTTGAATATCTGAGTCACTGAGTGGGGTAGTAGCCATTTTGCTGCCTCCGTTGGTGTATCACTGTGGACGATAAAGACCTCATCACTTTACCTGCTCAGGCTGAGCGGAACGTGAGCTAAGCTGTGAGCTTCCAGTCGCCACAGGATCGGGCTGTTCAGCAGCCACAGGAGCAGCTTCTTCTCGGGCCTCGTTAGCGCAGCTTCAAGCCACTTTACACCTACAGATTAAGCTACTCTAAATTTTAGAGATACTCAGAGATGGCGCAAACGAGCTGAGCAGCGAGTTTTAACATAATTAAAAAATTTTCTTAACCTTTCAAAGGCCAATTGTTAAGCACGAGTCTCTAAACTCTGCTTCGGGTCAAAAAGGCCCGACCACTTCATCGTGACCAACATAAGGAGAAAAACGCATGAAGATTCGTCTGTTTGGTGCTATCGCCGCCCTGGCGATTGCGGTGAGCGCCCCAATGGCGCAGACCCAAAACATCGTCGAAATTGCCGTCGGCAACGAGGACTTCACTACGCTGGTCTCGCTAGTGCAGGCTGCCGGCCTAGTGGATGCCCTGGCTGGTGAAGGCCCCTTCACTGTTTTCGCCCCCACCAACGATGCTTTCGCCAAGCTGCCGCAGGTGGCCGTCGACTTTCTGCTGGCCAACCCCGACGTTCTGACCCAAGTGCTGACCTATCACGTCGTCCCTGGCAAGGTCATGAGCAGTGACCTGGCGGAAGGCGAAGTTACCACTCTCCAGGGCCAGACGGTGGACGTCTCCCTGAGCATGGGCGCCAAGATCAACGACGCGATGGTCGTCACCGCTGACATCGAAGCCAGCAACGGCGTGATCCATGTCATCGACACTGTGATCCTGCCTGCCTTCGATCTACCGGAGGTTGACCCGCTGGCCGTGAGCGACAACATCATCGCCGCTGGTAGCTCCACCGTCTTCCCTCTGACCGAGCGCATGGCCGACCTGTTCAAGCAGGACGGTTTCGGCGGCACGATCACCGTCGATAGCATCGGCACCGGTGCTGGCTTCGAACGCTTCTGCGTCAACGCTGAGACTGACATCAGCAACGCCAGCCGCCCCATTCGTGCCAGCGAAGTAGACGCCTGCCGCGCTAATGGTATCGAACCCGTCGGTTTCTTCGTGGCCATCGACGCTCTGGCGATTGCTGTCAGCCGCGAGAACACCTTCGTGGACAACCTGACCAAGGAGCAGCTGGCCGACATCTTCAGCGGCAAGGCTGCCAAGTGGAGCGATGTCAACCCCTCCTGGCCGGCCGAGAACATCCGTCTGTTCAGCCCTGGCAGTGACAGCGGCACCTACGATTACTTCGTCGAAGCTATCTTCAACCGCGATGCTGCTCCCATCCAGAACGCCCCTGGTATTCAGTTCAGCGAAGATGACAACGTGCTGGTGGCCGGCGTCGAAGGCAGCCCCTTCGCCATTGGTTACTTCGGCTACGCCTACTATCAGGCCGATATCGATCGTATGCGCGCTATCCCGATCAACGGCGTCGAGCCGAACGAACAGACCGGTGCTTCTGGCGAGTACCCGCTGGCTCGTCCGCTGCTGATCTACACCGCCCCCAGCATTCTCGCTGCCAAGCCTCAGGTGGCGGCCTTCGTCAACTACTACCTGACCAACGCCAATGAGCAGCTTGGCGCTGATCCCAACCAGATCGGCTACATCCCCACCAACAAGTACGTGCAGCGCCTGAACACGGTGCTGTTCCTGGCAAGCACCAGCGAATAAGCCGCGTTGACACTCTAGAAAGAGCGAAAGGGAGACCCTCGTCTCCTTTTCGCTTTTCTTAGGTCGAACACGACGTCTTGCATCATAATCCATAGAGACATGCCATCCAACAGCCATTGAGGGAACATCTATGACTACGAACACGCCGCCGCCTGCGACCTCGTCGTCGCTCGCAGACCGCTTCGCTGCTCAGCAGGGGCGCCTGGACAAGCGCCTGAACAAGCGTACCAGGCCCTTCGAGCGCTTCGTCGGTGGCTTCCTATTCGTCTGCGGTGCGCTCTCCATCTTCATCACACTCGGCTTCACAATTGTCTTGGGCACCGAGTCTCTCAACTTCTTCGCTTCGGTGGAGTGGCTGAACACCACGAAGACGCTGACAGCCAACATCAGCAGCGAAGACACGACCCTCAAAGTTACCAGCGGTGGCTCGCGTATCAATGTCGGAGACTTTGTACGGCTGGGTATCGCTCAAGATGCCGAAGTCGTCCTCGTAGAACAAGTCGTGGACGACGAGACGCTGATCGTCAAGCGCGGCGAGCGCAACACCGAGATAGCCGCTCACAACGAGCGGACGACGCTCTTCACCGCTGCCATACCTGACTTGGTCGAATTCTTCACTACGACGCGCTGGGCTCCACAAGTCGGTAACTTCGGCGCGCTACCCCTCATCACAGCCACCTTCATGACTAGCCTCATCGCGATGACCGTCGCCATCCCTATTGGTCTGGGCGCTGCCATCTACATGAGCGAATATGCTTCGGCCAAAGCTCGCGCTGTTATCAAGCCTGTGGTCGAAATTCTGGCCGGCGTCCCAACAGTGGTCTACGGCTACTTCGCCCTGACTTTCGTCACGCCACTGCTGCGCAGTATCTTCGGCACAGATGTGGTGCAGATTTACAACATGGCCTCTGCTGGCTTAGTCGTCGGCATCCTCATCATCCCAACGATTGCTTCCGTCAGCGAAGATGCCCTGAGCGCTGTACCGCGCTCGCTGCGCGAAGCCAGCTACGGCCTAGGAGCAACGCGCCTAGAGACTGTCTCTAAAGTCCTGCTGCCCGCCGCGCTCTCTGGCATTTCAGCTGCCATCATTCTAGGCGTTTCGCGCGCGGTCGGTGAGACTATGATCGTCCTCATTGCGGCCGGCGCTGGTCCTAACTTCACTCTCAATCCCTTCGACAACGCTGAGACGATGGCAGGCCACATCGCGCGCATCAGTACTGGCGATATCGCGCGCGGCTCAATCGACTACAACAGCGTCTTCGCCATTGGTATGACTCTCTTCACCGTCACCCTACTGCTCAACCTAGCCAGCAGCTTCATCACGCGCCGTTTCCGCGAGGTGTACACATGAGCGTGTCTCAGCAGAAATCCAAGTACGACTTCAAAGAACATTTGGCGCGCCGCAACCGAATTGGCAGGAGCTGGGGCGCTTTCTTCTACATCTCCAACTTCATCGGCCTGACGGTGCTGATTATCCTCATTCTGCACGTCGCCAACTCGTCTATCGGCCTGGTGGTAGTGCGCAACACGGTTGAACCTAGCTCCCTCAGCGAGCGTCCTTTGCAAGAGCTGAGCGCTGAGGAACTCGCCCGAATCCTCGTAGAGCAGATGGGCAACCGCATACGGGTCCTCATCCGTGATCGCTACAGCGTCGTCCCTAACGATCAATTCCCCATCACGCCAATTGGCGATGCACTTGGCGACACACCCATCCCAGAAGACACGGAGGGCTTCCTCATCAACGAGCTGAGTCGCGAACAATTCCAGCAACTCCTGCTGTTGAACATGAGTCAGGGCGACCTGCTAGATGCTCTGGAGACGGAGATCATCCGCCCTGTCGTCGCCAAGACCTGGAATTTTCTCGACTCAATTCTTCGTCGCGACCAGATCGAAGCTGAAGCTGCCGAAAAATACCCAGGTGATCGCTTGCAGTTTCGCTCGTGGATCAGCTGGGATTTCATCAGCAGCTCAGTCTCCAGCTCGGCCACGACCGCTGGCCTGCGTACAGCTCTCCTAGGAAGCTTCCTCATCATCTCCATCACTGCGACGACTGCGCTCATCGTCGGCGTATCGGCGGCCATTTACTTGCAGGAATACGCCAAAGACAACTGGTTCAACCGTCTAATCGAGATCAACATCCGCAACTTGGCCGCTATCCCGTCGATTATCTACGGTATGCTGGGCCTAGCCGTCTTCGCACAAGCTTTGGCTGTGTTCACGGGTGGCTATCTGTTCGGCGTTAATTTGCCCACCCAAGCCGCCGATCAGATCGTCTCTTACGTCCAGACAGCTTTCGATCAACCTGCCCTGAACAGCGCCGAGCGCGAAGCTGTTCGCGAAGCAGCAGCCCAGGCACGTGGCAACCCTGACATCTTCGTCCAGATTATCGTCGATCACATCACGACCGACAAAATCAGCGAAGGTCAGAAAGAAGCTCTGGCGCGCCTCTTTCTAACTTATCGTGTCCCCTCGCTCAGCACTTTCACGACCTTCAGCACGCCAAGCATTGAGCAGGCCAGGGCCGACATCGAGCGAGTCATTGGCAAAGACTTGCTGGACGAGTCGCATATGGCCGGCTTGGCTGAAAACTTGCGCGTCTACGGCACGTTCAACATCAACGGACGCACGGTGCTGAGCGCCGGCTTCACTCTGGCTCTGCTGATCCTGCCTATCGTGATCGTCAACGCGCAAGAAGCCATCCTCGCCGTGCCGTCCTCTATCCGCGAAGCTAGCTACGGCTTGGGAGCGACCAAGTGGCAGACGGTGTCGCGACAGGTGCTGCCAGCGGCTCTGCCTGGCATTATGACTGGCGTCATCCTGGCTGTGT
Organism: Anaerolineae bacterium; assembly: GCA_025055175.1. GTDB lineage: Bacteria > Chloroflexota > Anaerolineae > Aggregatilineales > Phototrophicaceae > JAVQVU01. The sequence goes on from JANWYT010000028.1 coordinate 9,342, forward strand.
CGCGCGCCATCGGCGAGACGGCGCCACTGCTCGTGGTAGGCGCTTCAACCTTCATCGGTATCGATCCTAACGGGCCTTTCTCCAAGTTCACCGTCGTCCCCATCCAAATTTACCAGTGGACGGCGCGGCCCGGCGAGGACTTCCGCGCGGTAGCGGCTGCGGCTATCATCGTCTTGTTGGCCGTCATGCTCCTGCTGAATGGCTTGGCCATCTTCATTCGCCAGCGCTTCAGCCGCCGCTTCTGATCCAGCTCACGTCCAAAGGGCGCTCGTTCGCACATACAACCATGAGGAGAACACACCACGATGAGCAGCACCGCACCAGCGACCGTCGGGAATGCACTTAACCCCAACATTGAATATGCCATCGAAGCACGCAACATCAGCGTCTTCTACGGTTCATACATGGCCGTCCAGGATGTCTCTTTGGGCATTGCGCGCAACAAGATCACCGCATTCATCGGGCCCTCCGGCTGCGGCAAAAGCACCGTCCTGCGCGTCTTCAACCGCATGAACGATCTTGTGCCGGGGGCGCGCGTGGAGGGCGAGATCATCTATCGCGGGGAAAATTTGTACGCTCCCGAAGTGGACGCAGTGGAAGTGCGACGCCGTATTGGCATGGTCTTCCAAAAGCCCAATCCTTTCCCCAAGAGTATCTACGACAACGTGGCCTATGGCCCGCGACTGCTGGGTATCCGCGACAAAGCTCAGCTCGACGACATCGTAGAGCGTAGCCTGCGCGGCGCAGCTCTATGGGACGAGGTCAAGACCAATCTCAAGAAGAGCGGCCTGGCCCTGTCTGGTGGTCAGCAGCAGCGCCTGTGCATCGCCCGCACCATCGCCATCGATCCCGACGTGATCCTGATGGACGAGCCGTGCGCTTCGCTCGATCCGATTGCCACTCAGCGCATTGAGGAACTCATGCGCGAGCTAGAAGAACAATACACCATCGTGATCGTCACTCACAACATGCAGCAGGCCCAGCGTGCTAGCGACTACACCGCTCTGTTCTACATCCGCAAAGAGGAGCATGAGGGCCGCGAGCGTCGCTGGGGCTACCTGGTCGAATTCAACGAGACGTACCAAATCTTCAACAATCCGCAAATGCAGGAGACAGCAGACTACATCGCTGGCCGCTTCGGCTAAACCGCTGCGCGCCTAATCAATGCTCAGAAAGACGGCTCGCTGGACGACAGCAGGCCGTCTTTTTGCTATACTCTGGCCGGATTTCTTTAGCGAATCTTCACAAGAAAGGATGAGGCTGCCTTGAGGCAGCGCAGCTTATGGAACTACAAGGCAGTGTGGCTTTGGTGACAGGTGGAGCGAGCGGTCTGGGCGAGGGCGTCGTGCGGCGCTTCATAACCCAGGGCGCGCAGGTCGTCATCGTAGATCGCAACGATGAACGCGGCGCAGCGCTGGCGTCAGAGCTAGGCGCAAGCGTGCGCTTCGTCAAAGCCGACGTGAGCAGCGAAGAGGACATGCAGGCAGCTATCGCGGCAGCGCGTGAGCTGGGTGTGCTGCGAGTTGCGGTCAACTGCGCCGGCATTGGCCTGGCCATGAAGACCGTCGGCAAGGAAGGCCCACATCCGCTCGACTTGTTTGAGCTGGTGATTAAGGTCAACTTGGTCGGCACATTCAACACAATTCGCCTAGCAGCGGCGATCATGAGCCAGAATGAACCCAACAGCGGCGGCGAGCGCGGCGTCATCATCAACACGGCCAGCGTGGCTGCCTTCGATGGCCAGATTGGCCAAGCGGCTTATAGCGCCAGCAAAGGCGGCGTCGTCGGCATGACCCTGCCCATTGCTCGCGACTTGGCTCGCGACGGCATTCGCGTTGTGACGATTGCCCCTGGCTTGTTCGATACCCCGCTGCTGGCGGGCCTGCCAGAACCCGCACGTCTGTCGTTGGGTCAGCAGGTGCCGTTCCCATCGCGCTTGGGCCAGCCTGACGAATACGCTCACCTGGCCCAAGCCATCGTGGAAAATCCCATGCTCAACGGCGAGGTCATCAGGCTAGACGGCGCTATTCGCATGGCGCCGCGCTGATCGAAGATTAACCTCAGCCGCTGCGCTGAGCCACCACGACGAAGCGCTGGCGATACATCTTCGACTCAAGGTCGTAATCACCATGACACGTGAAGAGCGTCAACTTCTCATCCTCGCTGCTGCGTAAAATGCTCAGGTCGCGGTCATCAGTGCTGAAGGCCTCGGTCACAGTGTAAATCAGGAGCTGTTCACCCGCCTGAATGAGGATCAGATCACCAACCTGCACCTCGCTCAGGCGATACAAAGTGCTGGGCTGGCCTTCTCTGTCTCGGTGATGGCCTGCCAAAATGCTATTGCCTGGCTCACCAAAGCGCGGCATCCATTGCAGCAGCGCCACTTCATCCTTAATTTTGGAGAAGTCCCAGGTGCGCAATCGGCGGACGAACGGGGCTGGCGAAGTACGGATGGGCGCGTCTAGTTCAATGCTGGGAATGATGAGCCTGCTGCTATTTGCCTGCGCTGTGACGATGAAATCTTGTGAACCGAGGATCAAAAAGACCAGCAGGACAGCGTGGCGTACATGATTCAACATGGTGTCACCTTCTCTCGACAGTGTGCTTCTAGGCGAGCCTGAGCATGAAGCGTCTCATCTAGTCAAGATACAGTCCAAACAGGCCTAACTCTTGTATTCTACCCTGCTCGTCGATTGAAAGTGCGTTAAGATTTACCTTACCTGCTCGCTCGGCTCGTTTACTGGTGTAATCAGCGCGCCACAAAACGGCAATCTTGTGCTAAAATGTCTGGTAGGTCTGGCTGTGCATTGCGCCGACTGGACGCCTAATTCACGCTCGTTCCCTACACAGCACGCGGCTGTGTTTTTGTATTTATAACGCTTCTACCCTGATCTAGGAGGAGTGAGTCCCGATGACCGAAAAACCCCATTACCTGACCGCTGAAGGCCTGCACAAACTGGAGAAGCAGCTCGAATTTCTGACCAGCGTTAAGCGCGCCGAAGTGGCCGAACGTCTGAAACAGGCTCTCGAAGACGGTGGGGAACTGACCGAAAACAGCGAATACGAGGACGCCAAGAACGAACAGGCTTTCGTCGAAGCCGAGATTGCGCGCATCTCGCAGATTTTGCGCAACGCACGCCTGATCGAAGAGAGCAACCACAGCACTGACTGCGTTCGGCTCGGCTCGCGCGTGCGGATTATCGACCAAGAATCCAAAGAAGAGGAAGTCTACATCTTGGTGGGTTCAGCAGAAGCTGACCCGCGCGAACACAAAATCTCAGATGAAAGCCCGCTGGGCAAGGCGCTCTTAGGCGCCAAGGTGGGCGACAAGGTGCGCATCAAAGCCCCTGATGGTGACCTGGTCTTCATCATCAAGAACATCGCCTGATCGGCGCGGAGTCTGGCATGAGCTGGCAGCCCACCAACATCGAACAAGAACGCCTAGAGAAGGCGCGCCGCCTGCAAGCACAGGGTGTCACCCTCTATCCGCCGCGCGTTCAGCGCACCCACACCTGCGCTCAGGCCCTCAGCGCCCTGGAACAGGCCGAAGCTCAGGGCCAGCCAGCCCCCAGCGTCACCGTCGCCGGGCGCATACGGCGCACCAACCTCAAAGGCAAGCTGTCGTTCATGCACATCGAAGACGAGAGCGGGCGAATCCAGCTCTTTTTGCGCGTGAACGACATGGATGAAGCTACTTACGAGTTGGTGAAAGATCGCCTCATCGACAACGACGATTTCGTCCAGGCCAGCGGCCAGCTCATGCGCACTAAGGCTGGTGAGATCAGCGTAGCCGTGCGCGACTTCCGCCTGCTGGCCAAGTCGCTCAGCCCACTGCCCGTCATCAAGCAGCAGGTGCGCGACGATGGCACGGTGATCGAGTACGGCGAATTCAGCGATACTGAGACGCGCTATCGCCAACGCTACGCCGATCTGGCGGTCAATCGCGGCGTGCGCGAGGTCTTCATCAAGCGCGCTCGCATCCTGCGAGCTATCCGCGATTTTTTGGATGGCGAGGGCATGCTGGAAGTGGAGACGCCCATTCTGCAGCCGCTCTACGGCGGCGCAGCGGCTCGTCCCTTCACCACCTATCACAACCAACTCAAGCAAGATTTGTACCTGCGCATCAGCTTTGAGCTGTACCTGAAGCGCCTGCTGGTGGGCGGCTTGGACGCTGTCTACGAGATTGGCCGCGACTTCCGCAACGAAGGTGTGAGCTGGAAGCACAACCCAGAATTCACCATGCTGGAATTCTACAAAGCTTATACTGATTATTATGGTGTGATGGACATTACTGAGCGCATGGTGTCTCAGGTCTGCCAGCAAGTCAACGGCACGACGCAGATTCGTTATGGCGAACACCTCATCGACCTATCCCCGCCCTGGCGGCGCGTCACCATGCGCCAGGCCATCTGCGAACACACAGGCATTGATTACATGGACTACTTAGACGCTGCCAGCCTGCGCCAAGCCATCATCAATCATATGCCTCATCTATCAGAGAAGCCCAAGCCTGATGAGTCCTGGGGACGCTTGGTGGTGGAATTCTTGTTCGGCGAAGGCGTTGAGCCGCACCTGATCCAGCCAATCTTCATCATGGACTACCCGCGCGAAGTCTCGCCCTTCGCCAAGCGCGTTGAAGGCGACGATTTTCACGTAGAGCGCTTCGAATTCTACATCGCCAAGATGGAGATGGGCAACGCTTTCACAGAACTCAACGATCCGCTCGACCAAGCCCAACGTTTTGAAGAGATGGCGCGCCTCTACAAGAAGGGTGACAACGACGAAACCCCGATTGACGAGGACTATCTGCGCGCCATGCGCTATGGTATGCCACCCAACGGTGGCTTTGGGATGGGCATTGATCGCTTGGTCATGCTCCTCACCGATCAGCACAGCATACGCGACGTCCTGCTCTTCCCCCATCTGCGCGACCAGAAATGAGGTGAGCCGTGAGCGATCCGCTGACGACCCAGGGTATACTCGATGCACTTGGCCAGGGTGTGCTGATCTTCGGTGCGGACAACCGCTTGCTGCGCAGCAACCTTCAGGCTGCCGCCCTGCTCGGCACAGACCTTGCGCTCATCCGTGATCGCGGCTGGCCAGCTCTGACGGAACTCTTCGACAGCGATCTCTACGAAGCCGACCAACGGCTGGACGCAGTGCGCCGCCGCGCCCTCAGCAGCGAAAAACCAGTGCGCTTCCACGTCTACCGCAGCGGCGAATACGTCCCCTGCGCAGCATCCGTCATCAACGCGGAGGACGGTCAGCTTTACACCCTGGTCTCGCTCGAGCCGACCGATTGGCGCGTCGTCACCGATGTGCTGGAGCGCTTCCGCCGCGAAATGCGCGACGCGGTGGAGAGCACAGTTGGCCACATCGCCCTCATCAACAAGGCCTTGTTTCGTCCAGACGATGACGAACCCACCCAGCGCCTTGCGCGGCGCATGGGCGGCTTCGCCCGCTTGATTGCCGTCCACATGAGCCGCGCCGAACGCCTCATGAGCCTATTAGAGCGGTTGGAAGCTCTGCGAATTGGACGCACGCGGGCCATCGTGCAGGCCGAGCGGCGCATCATCGAGCTGAGCGACTTCGTCGAAGATTTTGTCGAATCGTTGGACGACAACAACCTGCTCGATCCAGAATCCGAGAAGCAGGACGCGCGCGCGCGTTTGACTGTCTCTGTGCCTGTTGGTTTGCGCGCCTACGTCGTGCGCCGCTACCTGTTGAACATCTTACGTGAGCTAGTGCGCAATGCTATGATGTACAGCTTGCGCGGCACGCCGATCACGCTGCGCGCAGTGGCCCGCAACAACGCCATCCAAATCGACCTGAGCGATGAGGGCTATGGCATTCGCGAGAGCGACTGGGAGCGCGTCTTCCAGGCTTTTGCGCGCGGCAGCCAGCCCCAGATCATCAGCGAATTCGGCTACGGCCTAGCCTTGCACCTGTGCAAGCACGAGGTTGAAGCTATGAATGGCCGCGTTTGGTTCACCTCGCAGGAGAACGTCGGCACGACCTTCAGCATTATGCTGCCTATGTGGCGCGAAGGTGAATCGCCGTCGTGAGATCAACCTTTGGCCTCAAGACACACTCTTCACCAACCAAATGAAAAGACGTACACCATGACCCCTCAGGCCTTTGATCTGCTCGTAATCGCTGTCATGGTGCTAGGCGGATGCTTAGCCGTGTGGCGCTTCATGCGCGATATGCGCCGCCCTTTGCCTCCTACGCCACCTCATCATCAGCCTCCTCAGGAGAAATGACTCATGCTAGATATTGCCCTGTTCCGCGAGAAGCCCGATTGGGTGCGCGAGCAACTAGCCAAGCTCAACGACCCCACTGCTCTGGCCCGCGTAGACGCCGTTGTGGATATTGACAAGCGGCGGCGCGCCATGATCCAAGAAGCGGAAGCCTTGCAGGCCACGCGCAATCGCCTCAACAAAGCTTTCGGCCAACTGCGCGGCAGCAGGACGCTATCGTCTGCCCAGGTGGCTGCGCGCGCCGTCGGCGCCGCTGAAGCCCTAGAAGTAGCCGACTACGTCCGCGCTGAAGCCATCCTCAGCGGAGCGCAAGCCGTGGACGACGCCCAGGACGCTAACCCCGAAGCTGCTCTGGCCCGCATGAACGACGCCATGCGCGTCCTCAGCGAACGCCATGCTCAGCTCAGCGCCCAAGCCGACGCCGCCGATGACGATCTGCGGCGCGAAATGCTGTGGATTCCCAACCTACCCCACGAGAGCGTCCCCGTTGGCCCAGACGACAGCCACAACGTCCCCTGGCCTGTAGAAGGCGCCATGCCTTCTTTCGACTTCACACCCAAGCCGCACTGGGAGCTAGGCGTCGATCTGGACATCATTGACTTTGAGCGCGGCGTGCGCCTGGCTGGCTCGCGCTTCTACGTCCTCAAGGGCTGGGGCGCGCGCCTCCAGCGAGCATTGGCCACCTTCTTCCTAGATATGGCTCGTCAGAAGGGCTTCGTAGAGCTTTACTTGCCCTTCCTCGTCTATGACGACATGCTAGAAGGCGCAGGTCAATTCCCCAAGTTCACGGATGTCGTCTACAGCGACCCCGACGCCGACCTCTACCTGCTGCCCACCGCTGAAGTCGCCATCACCAACCTCCACCGCGATGAAATCCTGGATGAGGCCCAACTGCCCCTCTACTATGTCGCTCAGACGCCCTGCTTCCGCCGCGAGAAGACCAGCGCCGGACGTGACGTGCGCGGGATCAAGCGCGTCCACCAGTTTGAAAAGGTGGAGATGTACAAGTTCACCACGCCGGAGACCAGCTACGCCGAGCTAGAGTCGCTGGTGGAGGCAGCCTGCGACATCGCCCGCGCCCTAGAGATTCCTCACCGCCGCCTAGAGATCGTGACGGGAGACCTGGGCTTCAGCGCCAGCAAAAAATACGACGTAGAGATGTGGGCCGCCGGCTCTCAAGAATGGTTGGAAGTCAGCTCTTGCAGCAACACCGAGGCGTTCCAGGCGCGCCGCGCTATGATCCGCTACTATCCGAAAGATAGCAAGAAGGCTCAGTACGTCCACACGCTGAACGGCTCTGGCTTGGCCCTGCCGCGCGTCATCATCGCCATCCTAGAGAATTACCAGCAAGCCGATGGCAGCGTGGTCATTCCATCGGTGCTGCGACCCTACCTGGGCGGTGAAACCATCATACGCAAGCCTTAACACGGCTTTCATGGCGTTCTGCGCCTGCCTGAGTCACAATACAGCCGAATTTGCACTTGAGGAACGTCTGCTATGCGCGCTTCCCTCTTCTTTTGTGTGCTGCTATGCGTTGCGGGCCTGTCCCTGGCCCAAGCGCTGCCGCCTCAGCTAGGCGAGAATCCACAAGAGACTAACGTCTACTTGGTCGCGCCCTTTGGCCCACAAGGCCTCAGCGCCGACTTGACGCTGTCAGAGACGCTGACAGGGCGCTGCGACGCACCCTCAGAGCGGTCTGTCCGCCCCGATGCTTGGCGCTGCCAAAGCGCCGATGGCCGCAGTTTCGATCCCTGCTTCCGGAACACATTTAACCCTCTGGATGGGCGCGCCGCCTGCTTGCCCAACCCCGTCTTGACTGATGTCATCCTGATCGAGACAGGTGAGGCGCTGGTGCAGCAGCCGCGCTCAGGCACAGCTCAACCCTGGGCGGTAGAACTGAGCAACGGCCTCATCTGCACGCGCACTAGCCCTGCCCCTTTCAGCGTGGGCGGCCTAAACGCTGAATACGCCTGCGGCCAGCAAACATATATCTTTGGTCAGCCCGAAGCTCGCGAGCCGTTCTGGCGTGCCTACGTTGGCACGCCGGGCCGTAGCGCTCGCCTGATCTTCCTACGCTTGCTCCGTGTTTGGTTCTGAGGATAGCCAACGAGGGCCGATGGATCACAAACGAGACACCTTCGACTTCAGCCGCGCCATCGCCGAACATACTCGCAGCAGCAACACTCAGCGTGCCTACTTCCGCTGGGTTGAACGCTATTTTGTCGTCTACGCCGATTGGAAGTCACAGACTGGCTCTGCGCGTCGCAAGCGCATGAAGGCCCTCAAAATCTCATCCATCCAGCGCCATGTACGCCCCAACAAGCTGCGCGAATGGCTAGACAACCTACTCGCCCAGGGCCACAGCCGCCAAAGTCTAGATCAAGCGCGTGCCGCCATCGTCACCCTAGCCGAGTTGGCCCATGAAGCTGGGGTGATCGAAGCGGACATGCTGCGTCAACTCAAGAAGACGCCTGTCCCCAAAATCAAGCACAAGACCGAGCCAGAGCGTATCCTAAGCGCTGATGAGCTGCTCCTCTTGCAGAAGGCCGCGCGCGACTCGGCCAGCAACGACGCGCAGCGCATCCGCAACCAAGTGGTGATGACTATCCTCTGCACCATGCTATTGCGCCGCGAGGAACTAGCGATGGCCCGTTGGGGCGACTTGGGCGTCGCTGACAACAAGCGGGTCGTCCTGCGCCTGGCCGATGGCCAGGTCGACGTACCGCGCGCAGTGGTCAGCCTGTTAGATCGCTGGCGCGCCGCCATCGCCGAGAGCGACAGCGAACCGCTGCCTGCATCTCCGCTGATACGGCGCATCTGGAAAGGGGGACGAGTGGCTAAAGGTGGCGTCTCGCCAGACGGCATTTGGATGATCGTGCGCGACTGCGCCCTAGTAGCTGGCCTGGGTCACGTCACCCCGGACGATCTGCGGCGCTCGGTTGCTGCTTTGTGGCTGGCTCAGGGGATGAGTCTAGAAGACTTGAGCAAAGCGCTGCGCCACCGCAACACCCTCATCACCAGCAAATTCATCGCCCGCATCACAGAGGGCCAAGACAAGCCGAACGCCTCGATGACTGAGTCGCAAGGCCAAGACGAGGATTAGTCGCCAACGGCAGGAGCGACGTTGAGCTGAGCCAGCGTCGGCAGCCTGAGCAGGCGCTTGTAAGCAAAAAACGCCGCACAGAAGAACAGCAAGGCCGTGAGGGCGAATGTGCCGCGCAGTCCAAAGCCTACCGCTACCAAAGAACCCACTAGTGGCGCAATGGCCTGCGAACCGCTCACCATCGCGTTGTCCAAGCCATAGACCGCGCCTTCTTCGCCAGGTTGCGTATATTGAGCCAACAGAGCGCTCAGCGACGACAGCACTCCGCCTATGCCAACTCCGGCCAACACTTGCAGCAGCAGGAAGTGGCCGTAGTCTTGAACAATCACCTGAGGCAGGTAGCACGAGGCCGCGAACAAAGCGCTCAAGACTAAGACGCCAGCGTGGCCCACCCTGTCGCCGTAGCGGCCAAGCATCACGCCGCTGATGGTGGCTGAGGCGGAAGTCAGCGAAGTCGCCAGGCCAGTGTAGGTGCTAGTGTGATCAGCATTGGGAGGCAGCAGCGCCAGCACGAACAGCGGCGCAACTGGCACTAGCGTCGTGCGCCCCAGGCCAGCCATGAAGCGCATGGCCAGCGCAGTCGGCACGCCACGCGCGTGTAGGACGTGAGACCACTGCTCCAACAAACCTAGCTTTTTGGCGTTGCTGGGGACGGGTGCATGGAAGTTCTCATGTACTCCGAAGCCGATCATGACACTAGACAGGGCCAGCATGGCAGCCGTGATGGAGAAGGGCATGGCGAAGCCGAAGGCATCGGCCAGGACGCCGCCCAACAGCGGGCCGAGCGCCACTCCGGCCCACAGGGACACTTGCAACGTCCCCATCGCGAAGCCCATGCGCTCGCGCGGGGCGACGGCAGCAACCAGAGCATTGTTGGCGGCAATTGTGCCAGTGACCGCTCCTTGTAGCGCGCGCAGAACGAGCAGCTGCTCGACTGACTGCACACAACCCATCAAGAATAACAGCACCGTGCCGCCGATAGTGGCGCGCAGCACCATTGGTTTGCGGCCCACGCGGTCGGCCACCGCCCCCCACAGCGGCGAGGCGATCATCATCGTGATCCCCGTCACCGAGAAGACTAGGCCGCTGGCTAGTTCCACGCCCACGTTGAAAGTTGAGCCGAGGCTCTTCACGTATAGCGGCAAAAAAGGGAAGATGAGCGAGAAGCCCGTCGAGGTGAACAGTTGGGCAAAGCAGACGATGGCGAGGGTCGAGCGCCACTTGTCAGGGGATTGACGAGTTGATGGCTTCATCAAGATTGATCCATGTGTAAAGTTGAGCGTACTCTCATCATAGATCAAAGCGCGCACCTACTTCAAGCAGTCCAAATAGTGCCAGAAGAGCAGGATGGCCCTGAGCTATCGGTGGTCTGTCAGGGCCTGAGCCAGCCTATCAGCGTGGCAGAAGCGACGCGGCGCAAGTGACCATCGGCCAATTGTAGTTTCCATGTACCATCCTGCTGGGGACTAGTGAGCAGGATAGCACTGTTATCATCCGTCCAAGCGATGGGATGGACATAGGTGGTGATAGGATTGCTCAAGGGGCGCTGACTGCTGTTGACCAAATCTGCTAGCATGAAGACCGTCTCCACCTCTTGCCGCGCTGTGCCGAAGTTCTCTACGCGGGTCAGGGCGTAGACCGCGAAGCGGCCATCGGGGCTGATGAGGATTTCGCCGGCCTGGGTGTAGTTGAGCAGACGGTTGGCCAGGACGCGACCCTCAGTGCCGCGTTGAAGATCATAGAAGCGCAAGTCGAAGCCGCGTTGATCGGTGGTCAGGGCCAGGCGCAGATACAAATCACCACGAAAGCCGGCGCCACAATAACAAGACGGCTCGTTGGGCAGCGCTTCCACGCGGCCATCGTCCAAGAAGACGCGGAATAGACCGGCAAATTGTTCATAGGCTACGAAGGGCGCTAGCCCGTCGGGCTGCGCGTCCATGAAGAGCTGGCCATAGTCGGCGCTGAAGGCTATCGGCAGGGCGCGAATCCCCTGGCGCGGGCCATCGCGCAGCACGACGCCGCGCTCTGTGCCGTCACGCCGAGCAATCTCTGTCGTCGTCACCAAGCCCTCGGCGTTAGGGCGCGTGACTGTCCAGGCTATGCGAGTCTGCACTTCATCGACGATCCAATCGACGCGCAGCGCGTCGTCTGGCAGGCTGACGAAAGCATGTGGGACAGGTTGGCGCTCCGGCTCAAGCCACATGACACGGCGCGTCAATGGGTCGAAGTACAATACCCCAGCGCCGAAAGGGGTGAAGCGTTCACCGCGCACTTCTTGACTGATCTGCGCGCCTGTTAGGCTGTTCAAGAAGATTAGCCGCGCTGTGCCTGCCCCATCCAGATTGCGATTGACGAAGACTTGCCAGACAATTTGCGGCGGGAGCGTCGGCGTGACAGTGGGCTGCTGACCTTGGGCAAGAGGCAGGCTCAGACTTAGGGCCAGCAACGCCAACAGCAAGCGTTCAGGCACGCAGGCCCTCCAGCAGGCGCGGCAAGACCTCCCCAGCAGGCGCGTCTAGCCAAATATCACTCTGATGAGTGATAGCGCTCTCATGAGGATTGACTTCAATCAGCGGCACACCGCGCTGTTTGGCCAGGTAGGGTAGGCCAGCGGCAGGGTGTACTAGGCCAGACGTGCCGACGACCAGGGCCAAATCGCAGGTCGCGAAAGCGTCGTAGGCGCGCTGGAGCGCTTCAATGGGCAGAGCCTCATTAAACCAGACCACGTTGGGACGGAGCGGCGCGCCGCAGTGCGGGCAGGGCGGTGGCACGACTTCCGTCGGTGGCAAAGCGTCTTCGTCGACCAGAGTTGGGCTGCCTCGACAGTCGGCGAAACATTTGGTCTGGAAGATTCGTCCGTGCAGGTGGATCACCTGGTGGCTGCCAGCCTGTTCGTGCAGCTCATCCACGTTTTGAGTGACGAGGACGGTCTGTGGACGCAAATGCTGAAGCTGTGCCAGGGCATAGTGGCCCGGATTCGGCCGGGCCTGGCGTACCAAGTCGCGTCGATAGGCATACCACTCCCAGACCAAGCGCGGGTTAGCACGGAAGGCCTGAGGCGTGGCGAGCTGAGTGGGGTCGTATTTAGCCCACAAGCCGTCCATCGCATCGCGGAAGGTAGGGACGCCGCTCTCTTTGCTAGCGCCAGCCCCGCTCAGGATGGCGATTCGCTGAGCCGCGCGCAGGATGACAAGAGCAGCTTTCAAGGCGTAGTCGTCCATATCAGGCTTCACAGGACGCTGTACATCAAGCTAGGGTTGTCGTCGTGTTCGAATTCGTGGAGGTTGGCGACTGCCAAGTAGCCGCGATCGTACAAGTATTCAACGTGCGCGCCAGCCTCTTGCAGGGCCAGCAGCACATCGAAGCCATGTTTGTCTGTGTAGAGCTGCTTGCTGATTTCGCTGATCGTCAGGGGATGGTCGGCGCTGCGGATGATGTCTAGGACGCGTTCAGCCTTCAAATCTAGGCGGCTTTGTAGCTCATGAATGCGGGCGTGCAGATCATCGATGGGCGATTCGTGGCCACCTAGCGTCAGTCGAATGCCATCCAGGGTGGCCATCTTGCGCAACGATTCGCGGTAATGGCCGACACCAGTGTAGTGCGTAATGCTCTCGGCAGCCAGGTGCGGCGAAGTGCGCGGCAGGATATGGTCGGCGCTGAGCAGGACGTCGCCCAGACGAATGGCCACTTGGCCGCTGCAATGGCCAGGGACGTGGTAGAACTCCATGCCTGGCAGCGGATGATCCTCGTCGATGACGAAATCGACCTTGAGCGAACGGACGTGCTTCTTGCTGAAGCCGTACATCTCCATGAGTTCGGTCAGGCGCTCTTGACGCACACCAGCCCGTACTAGGTAAATCTCCAAATTCTTGGTAGCGACGACGACGCGCTCTTCGTAGTTGGTCAAGACGCGCTTGTCCAGCGGATGGATGGCCACTTGGGGCGCGCCGATAGCTCTGATAGCATCGCTCAGACCACCAAAATGATCGACGTGGCCGTGCGTAATCAGCACGCGGCGTATATCGCCGACATCGAAGGCTTCGCCAAAATCCTCGCGGACGGCGCGCAGGCCATCCAGCAGGTCTTGGCTGCTGCGTCCGTAGCCAGAGCCAGCGTCGATCAGCGTCGGTACGTCACCCCCCAATACCAGATAGGCATAGCCGACGAAGCCGTTGGGGAAGACGATCATCGGCAGACGATAGATCGTCAGGCCGTGATTGGTCTGATAGCGTTCGATTGGTGGCAGTTCAGACATCGCACTTCGCTTTCTGGCGGAACACATCTGAGCTGAAGACGCACAAGGCTCGCAGGCCACGTGCAAATTATAACACTGCCAGGCCGCAACAAGAGAAGGTTGAGACAGTCCTTCAAAAACCCAACTGCTTGAGCAGCGCAGGAATTTGAGCGGCAGCCCTGCCACGATGGCTGATGGCGTGCTTGACCTCAGCGGGCAGTTGTCCGAACGACAAGGCGTAGCCATCAGGCTGGAAGAGCGGATCATAGCCGAAGCCCTGGCCTTCGTCGCGTTCTTCTGGCAACACCAGTCCTTCACAGACTCCTTCAGCCTGCGCCCAGACGTCACGCGCAGGATCATAGAGGACAGTCACACACACAAAGCGCGCTCGGCGCTGCTCCAGCGGCACGCCGCGAAGTTGTTCTAACAGATAACGCCGGCGTCCACCGTCGTCTAGGCCTGCGCCGCCGTAGCGCGCGCTGTAGACGCCAGGCGCTCCATCCAAGACATCAACGACCAAGCCGCTGTCATCAGCCAGGGTGAGCAGGCCGCTAGCCCGTCCATAGCCGCGCGCCTTCAGCAGCGCGTTCTCATGAAAAGTACTAGCCGTCTCTACGACTTCAAAGCCGCCCAGGCCTACATCGCGCAGACTGAGGATATGCCAATCGGGCAGCAAATCGCGATATTCGCGTAGTTTGCCTCGGTTGTGAGTGGCGACGAGCAGTTCGTGCATGGTCTGAGTCTCTCTGTGAGTGCGCTGGATGAACGCCGAGCATAATACACGACAGACGCGCCCTTGTGGACGTTGGCCTGGCCTTGAGCTGAGCAATCAGGGCTTCAGGCGCACAATCTCAAACACAGGCCTGCCTGTCACGTCGTAGATGAGTTGTGGTTCTTGGATGTCGCGCCCTGCCGCTTTCAGCACCTCCAGAAAGGCTGCGCGACGCTGAAAGACAGTATCGCCCGGAGCGTGGAAGATGTACAAAGCATCTTCAGTGGCCAGGCTGGCCCGCACCCGATCTGCAAAGCCTGGGTCGGGCGCAAAGTCTGTGCCGGCGATGTCGATGGGCTGGCGCAGACCTGCTGAAAGGAAGCGCACTTGGTTCTGTATCCCCCAATCAACAGCGTAGAGCGGCGCGTCAGGCTCAGCGTCCAGCGCGTCCATCAGACGATAGACCGCAGCACTGTGGCCCAAGAAGCCTCCCAATCGGCTCAGATCGGCATGATAGGCGCGCACGACTGCTAAATCATGAGCAATCAGCAGCACCACCACAACCACCAGACTCAGACGCAGCCAGGCGAGACGGCCCGCCATAGCGCACCACAACAAGCCCAGCCACAGCGCTACACCCAGAGCAGGAAAGGGCATGACGATGGCCATATGCGTAGCCCATAACGCCGACACAGTGAAGACTGACGAGGCCAACATGAGCGTCACCGCTAGCGGCGCGAAGGCGAAGGCGCGCCAGCGCTCGCGCGCGCGCCACGCGCTGGCTAGGCCTGTCAACACGCCCAGCAGCGGCAGTATCCACCACCAGAGCGGATTATGATACTGAGGCCCACTGGTCAAGTACCAGAACTGCTCACCTGTTAGCGTTACGCGCAGGTTATCCACTCGCCCCGCAAAATTTTCGATCAGCGAACGGTTATCCACGCCGTAGTACGATGTGCCGCCGAAATCGCGCAGGATGGCGAAAGTGCCTCCCGTTTGCAGGTTATAGACGATGAGCATGAATAGACCTGCCGCCAAGCAAGCCCCTGCGATGAGCACCTGTCGCCAGCCAATGGCTATTCCCAAAGGCGCGAGCGAACGAGCGCGCAGGACATCGCGCAAGCGTGGCAAGCCATACAACAAGGCAAACGCCCCTCCCACGCCGAAGACCGCCCAACCCGCCAGCAGCTTGGCCGAAATGCCCAGGCCTAGCAAGAACATCCCCAAATACAGCGAGCCAGGTCGACCGCCGCTGCGCCACCAGTGCCAGCCGCACAGCAGCGCCCCCAACGTCAGCGGCACTGTGACGAAGGTTACATAAACCCCCTGTCTGCTCCAGAAGATGAACGAGGGCTGCATGGCCAGCAGCAGCGTAGCCAGCAATCCCACCCATCGACCGCCCCAGGCCCGCCCCAACTGCTGCACCAGCAGCAACGTCACAATAGACGTGAGGACGCTCATCAGTCGCAACGACGCCACGTTGACGCCGAGCAGCAGAGCAAACGGCGCATACAGGTAAGTATTCACCGCGCCGATGTAGTCTTGGATCATCAGCGGGAAGCGCTGGCCACCGATCCACAGGCCATGATCGCGCAGCGTCTCGTAAGGCAAGCCGCGCATGATCTGCACCAGCGGCACAACTTCCTGAGCTTCGTCGGGGTGCAGGCCTGGCAGCTCAATTTGCTGCCAGCACAGCGCAAAGAAGACGGCTAGGATGGCCAAAGTCACCATCACTTCGGCCACTAACCCCTTGTTGCGAAAGATATCGACCATGAGGTGCTAGGCGGCGCGGCGCGCCCGCCACACCGCAAAGCGCATCCACATGCGAGCTAAAAATTCGTTAGGCCGCTGAGCGTAGAGCGCAGCGCCCAGGCTCAGGGCCTCCTGTTCCAGGCGACGCGCTTCGACCTGGGCCATCGCGATGAGCGCGCGCAGGTCTTCGGGCTGCTGGCGTAGCTTGGCTTCTAGCACCACCTGATCGTGGGCCAGCCCCAACTGCTCGCCCAGATCGTCGGCTTGCTGGATGAGCGCTTCTAGGCCTTCCAACTCGCGGAACAGGGTCAGGTGATACCACAAGCGCTTGACGCGCTTGCGCCATTCGTGGAAGGCCTCAGGGCTAGAGTCGGGCCGAGCTTGCAGCGCTTTCATGGTGCGCCGTCCCGCACGATAGGTGGCCCGCAGGTCTGCTGCTACCAGCGCGAAGCCATCGCGCGGCCACAAACGCCACTCGTCAGCTTCGTGGCCCAAGACTTCCAAGTCATCGCTCAGGCGCTGACGCAAGTCAGGGTCGCTCAGCACAGCGGCGAGCTGAGCGTCAGCTTCGGCGAGCCAGCGCTGATGGACAGCTTGGTACGGCGCTGGATTGTCTAACTTGGCCAAGTGCGCCGCCAAGCTCTGAGCCACCACGTAACCGTCGCGAGCTGGGGCCAGATCGTTGGCGCAGCGGCGCAGACGTTCATTGGCTCGGTGGTAGGCCACCTCACCTATGCTGGTGCGCACCAGCCGCAACAAGGCGCGCAAGCGCTTGAAGGCCTTACGCGCTTCGTACAGGCCTTTATGCGGTTCGTCGGTGCGAGCCAGGCCTTCCAAGATGATTTGTGACTGCGCTTGGACGATACGGCGCAGGCCGTCGTCCAGCCATTCATCAGCTTTGAGAGTGTAGGACATGATGATGAGCCTTTCTGAAACAACTACGACCGAGGACACCATCGGGCCAAAGAGGATAGCCGCTCCAGAATGCATACACCAGCCCTAATTGCTGGGGGCTTGACAGTCAGCTAGCGGATTGGCGTAAATTGCGCCATCAGGGACGGTCAGCAGCGGCGGCACGTCAGCCAGGTTGTAGTGCTGCGCGTCAGCTTCCGTCAACAGCAGGTGGGCCGCGCGCGGCACAGCAGGTTTGTCTAGCCCTTGCAGCAGGCTAATCCCCAGACCAGGCGGCACAGACAGCAGCAGGCCCGTCTGCCCGTCGAAGTCGCGTAGGTAAAAGCCGGAGACGCTTAAAGTGTTACACCAGGGATTAGCTTCGGGCTGATAGGCCATCACCTGAGCCAGCGGCTCGCGCCAGCGCGCCACAGCCCGCTGCGCCTGCCCGCTGGCGTTAGAAGCGAAGAGCTGGAACTGTTCGATAGTCACGGGCAGCGCTAGGATCATGCTCAGGCTGAGGGCGTAAATCAGGGCGCGGTGCTGTAAGCCCACCCATATCATAGCTGAGAGCAGCAAGTGCGGCGCCAGCACGCGATAATCATGCCCGCTGGTCACCTGGTGCAGCGCCAGGATGAGCAGGCTCACGCCGCCCAAGTTGAACAGGTGGAACAAAGCCTCGTCGTTCCAGCAACGGTGGCGCGCGCCACTCAGCCAAGCCCAGGCCATGACCATCAGGATGCCTCCGATTTGCAAACGCTGAGCGACGGCCTGGCCATAACGGACATCGACCAGCAAGCCCAAGCTGTGGACGACGTAGGCTAGAACCCCCGCAAGGCCGCCGAGTTGGTTAGTCTCCAGGTACAAGGCGCGATACGATGGGTAGGGGGCGGCGCTGCTATCTTGGAGTAAGGCCAGGCCTATCGTGAGCGCAATAGCCAGTACCGCAGTCAGCACTGCCTTGTCCCAACGCCAGGGACGCCAAGCCAGCCAGAACAGCGGGAGGCTGAAGATTCCCCAAGTGGGACGCCACAGCGACCCAAGCACGATCAGGCCCAGCATGAGCAGAAACAGCCCTCTGGGCAGCGGCAGAGCGTCGCTGGCTCGGGTGCGGCGCAGCAGTACAACGAAGCCTCCCGCCAGGGCGATTGCTAGGGCGAAGTGAGCTGTCTCTTGCATGGATGCCCCCCACGACAGCTGCAAGGGCAGGAAGAGCGTCAGCAGGATCATCGCAGGCAGGATTTGGGCAGGCTTCGGGCGCACCCAAGCAGCATAAAGGGCCATCGCCAGCCCGTAAAAGGCTAAGTTGACCAGAACTATCCCCGCCAGCGGCCAGCCCAGCAGGCGCGCTATCAGCCCGTAAGTGATAGGGACAAACGCTCCCCATGAGTAAAAGCGCGACCAGGCGGCAGCAGCAGGCTGCTCATTGAAAGTGTAGTAGCCTCCCTCCAGGCCAACTTGAGCGAAGGTGGCCGCCTGATGCCAGTAGAGGACTTCATCGCTCCAGTGGGGCGCAGCTTGCAACGCAGCTTGCAGCGGCAGGCCCATCCAACCCAGCACCACGCTTTGCAGCACGACGAAGAAGCCCAGAGGAGCGAGCGTCACCATCAGCCAGGGCAAGACGCGGCGCACGTGGTTCACCTCAGCAAATCGCGTACAGCGTCGGCCAGCTTGGGGAAGCGCCACTCATAGCCTACGTCCATCGCCAGCATGGACGGACGCACGCGCTGGCTGAACAGCACCGCGTCGGCCAGCTCGCCCACCACGAGGCGCATAGCCCAGCGCGGCACGGGCAGCGTTGCAGGGCGACCCAAATGCTGGCGCAGCAAAGTCATCAGCTCAGCGTTGGTGGCTGGCTCTAGGCCGACGATGTTGAGCGGCCCATAGGCCATCTGAGCCGTGAGCAAGGCCAGGGTGCTGTAGCTCATGTCCTCGTGATGAATCCAGGGTATCCACTGCCGACCATCACCCAAGTGACGCACACCGAGCTGCGCCGCCAAGCGCAGCGTGGGCAGCGCTCCGCCTTCGGCGTCCAGCACAATCCCAATGCGCAGCGTGCAGACGCGCACGCCCATCGCCGAGACTGGCCCGACGGCGGCTTCCCAGCGGCGACATACTTCAGCGCGCCAATCGAAGCCGCAGGGACTGAACTCTGTCAGCTCAGCGCCACCTCCTTCGCCGTAGTAGCCAACGGCAGAAGCTTGTAGCAGCACTTTAGGGCGCGCTTTAGCCTGCTGCACTGCCTGGACAACGGCAGAAGCGGCGTCCAGGCGGCTTTGTAAGACGCGGCGCTTGTGGTTCTGCGTCCACAGACTAGCGGCAGGATTTTCGCCGGCCAGATTGATGATGGCTGTGTCAGCCTCAATCAGGTCATGCCAGCCTGTCGCGCTGCGGCCATCCCAGGGGTGTAGGCGCACAGCAGGTGGCAAGCGGCCCTCGTGCTTCGATGGATCGCGCGAGAGGACGATGACTTCATGGCCAGCTTTCAGCAGGACGGGGGCGAGGCGGCGGCCAATCTGGCCCGTGCCTCCGGTGATGATAACGCGCATAGATTCAACGTCTTTCCAGGTGTTGACGGGCGAGTTGCCCCCAGAGCGTGGCGGGATGTTCGCTCCACAGGACATAGTAGCCGCCTATAGCCAGCGGACGATTGCCAGAGATGTCCCACAAATAGGCGCGCAAGTAAGCATCGGCCAGCGGGTAGGCCGCTTCGCTGCTGCGATTAGCTAGGTTATCCAACAGATTGCGCGCGCGCACCGCATCATTTTCCACCAATAGAGCGCGGCGCACGCTGAGTGGGATGACGGGCGGCACGCTGGCTGAGCCTAGCATTGGCTCAGCGGGTCTGAGTGGCGCCTCGGCGCGGTAGAAGCCCTCGCGCGTCGGCACGAACAGCCATTCGCTCGCGCCAATGATGTCAAAGCGTACCGCCAAGCGTTCCGCACGGCCTACTTCGCGGACAGAGCGCACACTGCTCACCGTCAGGAAGACCTCGTTGAGCTGCTCTGCCAGGTCGCCGTCCGTGCGCAGCTCCAGGAGGTTGAAATAGCGCGCCAGCACACCGTCCACGTCGCAGATGGCCGTCTGTGGATCGCCGTGCGCCACAATGACTGCTTCGCATACATCTAGTGCCGTGCTTGCGCCGCTGCTCAGAGCATCCACGATAGCTTGACGTTGGACTTCCAGGACAGGTGGTAAATCGCGCAACTCATCCAGCAGACGGCGAGCTAAGCCGAGCTGGCCATCCAGCACGTGGAGCATGGCCAGAGTCAAGCGAGCGCGTGAGCTGTTATATGGTTCATTCGGGAAAGCTAGCAGCGCCGACTCGACGACGCCCACCGCATTAGCAGGCGACATGGCAAACAGCGGCTCGCGGCTCAGCAACAGACAACCCAAGCTGTCGGCGCGCTGGAAGTCGCCTTCGACAACGGTTTGACGGTAAAAATTAGCGCGAAAAGACCAGCGCACAGCGCGTTCAGCGTTGCACTGCCAGGACGGCGCTTCGCTCTCTGGACGCACTTCGATGGCGCGCAGGGCGACCTCATCGCTCAGCCATTCAATGCGCGCTGTGCGAATTTGATTGCCAGGCAGGACGAGATCGATGAGCTGGTTGTTGCGCACCCCCACGATGAACAAGCGCTGGCCCAGCGGATCATCTTCATCCACCAGCAACGCCACTTCATCCGAACTATCGCCGCTTAGGTCTTGCAAGCGCACAATTTCCTGGCGCGTAGCGTTGAACGGCACAGCGGGCCAATCGCGCGGCGGAGTCAGCAAGCGCAGGCCACTAGGCGTCCCCAGGGCCAGAGCAACTTCCTCGTAGAGGACGTTGATCCCATCGTCGTCGTAAGCCCGCAAGACCAGCAGAGCGTCGGGTCGCGCGTCGCCATTGAAATTGGCGCTGAAGATGGAAGCTTGTAACGCGCCTTGCTCCAGGCTGGTCGCGCCATCGGGCAGGCTTACCAGGGCTGCCTGAACCAACGGATACAGGAAGGGGCGCATTTGGACTGTTCCGAGCGGGGCAGCGCGCATGAGGTCGAAGATGGCCTGGGCGCGGTTCAAGTCTCGTGGGGCATCAGGGAAGCGCACGGACAGTTCGTGCAGCATGAGTTCCAGGGCTAGGCGTGCCTCTGGACGCGAGGCGGAATAAGTCGGCTCGCTTAGGTCGCGCACGCGCTCTGCGACGACCTCCAAAAGTTCAGGCTCGAACCACTGGCGCAGAGCAAAATTGCCCTGTGGCGCGCCTGGCAGCGGAGGAACGGGCGTTGGCGGCTGATAGCTGAAAGGTGTAGCTGTAACGAACAGCGCAGGATCAGCCGTCGGACGTTGAGCAGGCGTGCCGAGGACGGGCGCAGGGCTGGGTTGTGGGCTTGCGAACGGATTAGGCGATGGCGTGTTGGTGGCGAATTGAGCCAGCGCTCCACTGCTGAGCAGAGTCAGGGTCAGCGCCAAAGGGGTTAGACGTCGGAAGAAGGGCAACATCAGGTGCGTTCCTCTCTATGGGCGCACAATCTGCGGCTCATTATACCCTATCGGCGTAGCCGTTGGGGTGCGTCTTGTGCCACCTCCAGGCGCTCGCGATGATCTTCTCCAGGTCGTCAAATTCCGCTTCCCAGCCCAGCTCGCGCTGAATGCGTTGGCTATCGGCCACTAGCACTGGCAGATCGCCGGCACGACGCGGGCCAACGACAGCTGGAATAGGATGACCTGTCACCTTGCGCGCCGCTTCGATGACCTGCCGCACGCTGTAGCCGCTGCCACTGCCCAGGTTGTAGACGCGGCTGCGTCCATCCTCCAGCGCTTGCAGGGCCAGCAAATGTGCGCTGGCCAAGTCCATGACGTG
The DNA here is from genome assembly GCA_025055175.1 of Anaerolineae bacterium. Classification (GTDB taxonomy): domain Bacteria; phylum Chloroflexota; class Anaerolineae; order Aggregatilineales; family Phototrophicaceae; genus JAVQVU01. The sequence continues at coordinate 31,137 of JANWYT010000028.1, forward strand.
GACGTAGTCGCGGATACACGTGCCGTCGGGGGTGTCGTAGTCGTCGCCGTAGATGGTGATGTGATCGCGCTGGCCCAGGGCCACTTGCAGCACTAGTGGGATGAGGTGCGTCTCAGGGTGATGGTCTTCGCCGATTGTGCCGTCGGGGTGCGCGCCGCAGGCGTTGAAATAGCGCAGACAAGCGTAGCGCAGGCCATAGAGTCGCTCCATCCAATGCAGCATACGCTCACCCCAGAACTTGGTCTCGCCGTAGACGCTGCCAGGGATGAGCGGTTCATCTTCGTTGATAGGGATACGCTGAGGCGCGTCGAACAGATTAGCAGTGGACGATAGGATGAAGCGTTCAACCTTGTGAGCTGTGGCGACTTCCAATAGGTTCATCGTGGCCAGCACGTTGTCGTGCAAATATTTGAAAGGGCGCTCCATGCTCTCTCCCACCATGATATGGGAAGCAAAGTGCAGAATACCGTCGTAGGGCGCACCTGCGAAGGCCCGCTGAACAGCTTCTTTGTCCAGCAGATCACCGACGATGAGCTGAGCGCGCACGTCCACAGCTGCCCGATGACCTGCCGTCAGGCTATCGAAAACTGCCACTTCGTGGCCCTGCTCGACCAGCAAGCGCGTGACGTGACTGCCGATGTACCCTGCTCCACCTGTGACCAGCAGGCGCATAGATTCGTCCTTTCTGTGCGGTTAATAGAGGGCTATTGTAGCAGACTCAGACCAGTAGACGCAGGCCGCTCAGCAACAGCAGGCCTAGCACCAGTTTGCGGTAGACACGCTCGTTCAGGTGGCGGATTAGGCGCAGGCCCAGGGCCATGCTCAGCAGAGCCAGCGGCACACAGACCAAAGCTAGGCTGATGACCTGCGGCGTCAGGTTGCCATCGATGAAGTGAGCGACTGAGGTGAGCAGGCTCATCATCGTGGCGAAGACCTGCAAATTGGCGCGGAAGGTACGAGACGGCCAATGTCTGCCTGCGCCGTAGACGACGGCTGGCGGGCCAAAGATGTTGTATGCCCCGCCAAACAAGCCCGCCAATAGCCCCAGCGGCACAGCCCAGCGCTTGCCCCAGGGCAAATCTTCGGCTTGCAGGCGCGCGCGAAGCAGGGTTTCGTACAGCACATAACCCACGATCAACAAGCCCAGAACGCGCACCAGCAAGCGCTGATCCAGGCGCTGCACGAAGAAAATACCCACAGGCACAGCCAGCGCCGCCGAGAGGGTCAGAGGGGCAATATCGCGCCAGCGGAAGAAACGCCAACTGTGGGCCACCAGCAGCGGGCGCAGCGACAAAGCCAGCAGCGCCACCAGCGGCGTTGAGATCGTCGGCGGCACTTGAGCCACTGAGAGCAGCGGCATAGCCACCAGCGCAAAGCCGAAGCCCACTAGGCTTTGGGTGAACGTGGCGAAGGTAACAATCAGGACGACGAGCCATTCCACGAGCAGAGCAATTCCCTTGCGACAGAGCATGGCTTAGATTGCGCTCATTGTACCTGAGACGTGGATAAAAATGGCGTACAATGCATGGTAGACGACATCTTCAGCACCGTGAGCCACCTATGACCCCGCCTCATGAACTCTTGCGCCAACTCCGCCTGGCCTTGCAAGCCGACGACCTGTCCACTGCCCTGGACTGCTTGCGCGCGCTCATCGCTCAAGCCGAAGCGCGCGAAGACTGGAGCGCCGCTGCACGTCATCTGGGCAATCTGGCGCTGCTGCATTACCGCACGGGTCAGCCTGAACAGGCCATCTGGGCTTTTGAGCATGGCCTAGAGCGAGCGCGGCAAGCCCAAGACCCTCACACCGAAAATGGCCTGTTGGGCAATCTGGGCAACGTCTTGCGCGAGGTCAAGCGTTACGACGAGGCCCTCAAGGCGCTGAATGGGGCGCTGCTGCTGGCACAAATGCTGGGCGACGCGCGCGGACGCGGCTTGTGGCTGAGCAACTTGGGCTTGCTCTACGATGAGTTAGGTCAGCACGCCCTGGCTTACGATATGCACCAGCAAGCCCTCAAGATCGCCGAACAGCTCCATGACCTGCCTCAGCAGGCTGCACGTACCTATCACCTAGCTCTGTGCGCCCTGGCCCTGGGCCAATCGGAGGCAGCGCAGCTTATGCGCAGCGCGGCGCAGCTCTACAGCCAGTTGGGCCATCAGCAACAAGCCCAGAAGATTCGACGACAGGCCCGCCGTCTGACCTACGATGAATAGCTAGAATGCTGCTCTGGGAGCAGGCGAGCAATTTTGCGCCAAAGCGCAGGAGGGAAAATAGCGATGAGTGTGACCTATCTCAGGTTACACTCATCACTACTTAGATTGCTCCGATGGAGGGACAATGAAAGCAAGTGTGAACCGTTCATATCGGGAGCATCCGCCACATGACTCAGCGAGAGATGATTACTATAGACGCGAACGAAGTCGTCGCGCGCGTCGCCTACAAAGTGAGCGAGGTCATCGCTATTTACCCCATCACGCCATCGTCGCCGATGGGCGAATGGGCGGATGAATGGGCTAGCAAAGCCGAAACTAACATCTGGGGGACGACACCCCAGGTCATTGAAATGCAGAGCGAGGGCGGCGCCGCCGGCGCCATTCATGGGGCGCTGCAAGCCGGCGCGTTGGCGACGACCTTCACTGCTTCGCAGGGCCTGCTGCTGATGATCCCCAACATGTACAAAATCGCTGGCGAACTGACGCCCACCGTCTTTCACATTGCTGCCCGCTCGCTGGCTGCTCAGGGGTTGAGTATCTTTGGCGATCACAGCGATGTGATGGCCGCGCGCAGCACGGGTTGGATCATGCTGTCCTCGGCTTCCGTCCAGGAAGCTCAGGACATGGCCCTCATTGCTCACAGCGCCACGCTCAGGGCGCGCCTGCCCATCCTACATTTCTTCGATGGCTTCCGCACCTCGCACGAGGTCAACAAGATTGAGCTGCTGACTGATGAAGATATCGCTAGCCTCATCGACAATGCGCTGATCGCTCAGCACCGCGCCCGCGCTCTCTCGCCCGATCATCCCGTCATTCGTGGCACAGCCCAGAACCCCGATGTTTACTTCCAAGCGCGCGAGACAGTCAATCCCTTCTATGCCAACGCGCCGCGCGTGCTGGCCGAGACAATGGCCGCCTTTGAGCGACTCACGGGGCGGCGCTACCTGCCTTATCAATACGAAGGCGCGCCCGACGCGGAGCGCGTCATCGTCATCATGGGCAGCGGCGCCGAGACGGCGGACGAGACCGCCAAATTCTTGAACGCTCAGGGCGAGAGGGTCGGCGTCGTCAAGGTGCGCATGTTCCGCCCCTTCGATTTGCGCGGCTTCGTGGCCAGCCTGCCCACCAGCGTGAAGAAGATCGCCGTTTTGGATCGCACCAAAGAGCCAGGCGGCGCCGGCGAACCTATGTACCAAGATGTCGTGACTGCGCTCGTGGAAGAATGGGTGCAAGGCCCGCTGCCTCAGGTCGTGGGTGGTCGCTACGGCTTGTCGTCCAAAGAATTCACCCCAGCGATGGTCAAGGCCGTCTACGACAACCTGGCTCAGGATCGGCCCAAGAATCACTTCACTGTCGGCATTAACGACGACCTGAGCTTCACCTCATTGGATTACGACCCCAGCTTCAGCATTGAGTCGCCCAATACGGTGCGCGCCCTGTTCTATGGCCTGGGCGCCGATGGCACAGTGAGCGCGAACAAGAACAGCATCAAGATCATCGGCGAAGACACGCCCAACTATGCGCAGGGCTACTTCGTCTACGACTCGAAGAAGTCGGGCAGCATGACTATCTCGCATTTGCGCTTTGGCCCGCAGCACATCCGCGCGCCCTACCTCATCAGCCAGGCCAATTTCATCGCTTGCCACCAGCCCATCTTCATCGAACAATACGACATGCTGCGCGATGCTATGCCTGGCGGCGTCTTCCTGCTGAACACCACCAGCTCCGCCGACCGCGTCTGGGATACGCTGCCGCGCCAAGCTCAGGAACACATCATCAACAAGGGCCTGCGCTTCTTCGTGATCGACGCCTACAAGATTGCTCGCCAAGTGGGCATGGGCAACCGTATCAACACGATCATGCAAGTGTGCTTCTTCGCCATCAGTGGCGTGCTGCCCCAAGAAGAAGCCATCGAAGCTATCAAGAAGTCTATTATCAAGACTTACGGCAAGAAAGGCGAAGAGATCGTCGCCTTCAACCTGCGCGCCGTCGACGAGACGTTGCAAAACCTGTACGAGGTCGCCGTCCCACAGACGGTCACTAGCGCGAGAGGTTTGCGTCCGCTGATGACGCCTGACGCTCCAGACTTCGTTCGCAACGTCTTGGGCGAGATGAGCGCGCGGCGTGGCGACCTCATCCCCGTCAGCGCCTTGCCCAACGATGGCACATACCCCAGCGGCACGACGCAGTACGAGAAGCGCGACCTGGCCAGCGAAATTCCCGTCTGGGATCCCAACGTCTGCATTCAGTGCGGCAAATGTGCGATGGTCTGCCCTCATGCCGTCATCCGCATTAAGGCCTATGAGCCTGCTGCCCTACAAGGCGCGCCTGAAGGCTTCCAGGCTGTCGCGGCCAAAGACACGGAATGGCAAGGCCTGCAGTACACCATCCAGGTTTCGCCGCTGGATTGCACCGGCTGCGGCATTTGTGTCGATGTCTGCCCGGCCAAGAACAAATCGGCGGTCAACCAGAAAGCCATCAACATGCGGCCGATTGGCGACATCCGTGAGCGCGAAGTGAGTCGCTGGGACTTCTTCCTCAGCATTCCTGACATGGACAGACGGCAGATCAAGGTCGGCACAATCCGTCAGCAGCAGGTACAGCGCCCCTTGTTCGAGTTCAGCGGCGCATGCGCTGGCTGCGGCGAGACGCCTTACCTCAAGCTGGTCTCCCAGTTATTCGGAGATCGCGCTATCATCGCCAACGCGACGGGCTGCTCGTCTATCTACGGTGGCAATCTGCCCACCACCCCCTGGGCCAAAGACGCTAGCGGGCGCGGGCCAGCCTGGGCTAACTCGCTGTTCGAAGATAACGCCGAATTTGGCCTGGGTATGCGCGCAGCCATTGACCAGCACGCTCAATTCGCCAGCGAACTGCTACAACGCCTGAGCGCGGAGCTGGGCAGCGAGTTAGTGGACGCGCTGCTGCACGCCGATCAACACGATGAAGCTGGCATTTACGAACAGCGCGAGCGCGTGGCCATCCTGAAAGACAAGCTAGCAACGCTCAGCTCGCCCGAAGCGACCCTGCTGCTGCCCCTGGCTGATTACCTGGTCAAGAAGGATGTTTGGATCATCGGCGGTGACGGCTGGGCCTACGACATCGACTTTGGCGGTTTGGATCATGTGCTAGCCAGCGGGCGCGACGTCAACATCCTGGTGTTGGATACGGAAGTCTACTCCAACACCGGCGGACAAATGTCCAAAGCCACGCCGCGCGGCGCTGTCGCCAAATTCGCAGCAGGCGGCAAACGCGCTGGCAAGAAAGACTTGGGCCTGATCGCCATGACCTATGGCAACGTCTACGTGGCGCGCGTGGCCATGGGCGGCAAAGACGAGCAAACTCTGCGCGCCTTCCTGGAGGCGCAAGCCTACCCCGGCACATCGCTCATCATCGCCTACAGCCACTGTATCGCGCATGGCATCAACATGACGACGGCCATGAAGAACCAGAAGGCGGCTGTAGACAGCGGCCAGTGGCCTCTCTACCGCTTCAATCCGCTGCGCGTCGACCGGGGCGAAAACCCGCTCACGTTGGACTCCAAGATCGGCAAGGTCAGCGTTAAGGACTACATGCGCATGGAGAACCGCTTCAAGATGCTGGAACTGAGCAACCCCGAAGCGGCGGCCCAGCTCTTCGAAGAAGCCCAGCACGACGCCACCCTGCGCTACGCCTACTACGAATACCTGGCTTCACGCCCCTATGGCAAGTCTAACGGCAGTGAGTCGCACTGAGAGTCTTGGGCCTGCCATCCGATGAGATGGCAGGCTCATCTCGTTTGAATGCCATCACCTATTTTTCGAGGATGAGATCATGAACTTGACGACACAGTACATGGGGCTGGAACTGCGTTCGCCCATCATCGTATCGGCCAATCCCTTGACGGAGAAAGTGAACAACATCTGTGCCATGGAGGAGGCTGGCGCCGGAGCAGTCGTGCTGCACTCGCTCTACGAAGAGCAGATTCGCCAGGAGCGCCAAGCCCTCTTCCACCATCTGACACACGGCACAGAGAGCTTCGCCGAAGCCTTGACCTACTTCCCAGAGCCAGACGAGTACCGCGCTGGCACAGAAGGCTATCTGGAGCTGATCCGCAAGGCCAAAGAAGTCGTCAATATCCCCATCATCGCTAGTCTGAACGGCGTCACTCCTGGAGGTTGGACGAGCTTCGCTCGGAAGATGGAGGAGGCCGGCGCCGACGCTCTGGAGCTGAACATCTACTACATCCCGACCAGCCTAGAGATGAGCGGCATAGAAGTGGAGATGACCTACATCGACATCCTGCGCATGGTGAAAGAAGTCGTGAGCATTCCTGTGGCCATCAAGCTCAGCCCCTTCTTCAGCAACATGGCCAACATGGCCAAGCGTCTAGATGACGCCGGCGCCGACGCCCTGGTGCTGTTCAACCGCTTCTATCAGCCTGACATCGACATTGAAGCGCTGGAAGTCAAGCCCAGCGTGCTGCTCAGCACGCCTCAGGCTCTGCGCCTGCCTCTGACGTGGATTGGCCTGCTGTACGGCAAGATTCGCGCGCAGATGGCGGCCACCAGCGGCGTCCACACCGGCGATGATGTAGTCAAACTGCTGCTGGTCGGCGCGCAGGTGACGATGGTCGCCTCAGCCATCCTGCGCAACGGCATTGGCTATCTGCGCAGCATCGAGGAAGGCCTGCGCCACTGGATGCACTTTCACGAATATGAGACGATCGATCAAATGCGCGGCGCCGTCAGTCAGCTCAACGCCCACGATCCCAGCGCCTTTGAGCGCGCTCAGTACATGAAGGCGCTAATTGGCTTCAAGCCAGACAGCGTGCGCTGAGCTACAATCGCCTTCGCGCCTCTCGTTGTGGAAGGTTGCGAGGGCTTAGAGTCCAGATAAAACTGCTGTCCGGGTGGCCGTCGGCGTGAGCGTCTCAGTCGGAGTCTCCGTCTTGGCCGGCACAGAGGCAGCCGAAAGCGGCAAAATTATTAGCAAGAATGCTCTTATATTTCCACTATGCGCCGCCCCGCAACGTGCCAGGTGACCACTTTCACCAAGCGTCGCCCTAAAGAATTTTTGCTGGTGCTGCGAGTCGCTCACGCGGCGAATGACTTGAATCAGGTAATGTGCACATCGGGCGAAAGAGCGCTCAAAAGCGCCACCGCATCGCCGATTTTGGCGTCAGCGATGGGTGGAGTCGTGAGAAAGTAGTTGGCATCGACATCCAGAGCCAGCGCTAGACGGTAGAGCGTCCCCAGGCGCGGGGTACACTTGCTCGATTCGTGCATAGACGCGGGATGGCAGCGCGCTTGGCTTCACGGGCCTAGCGCAGTCTGCGGCTAAAGCAGCTGGTAACGTGCTGATCTTGCATGGACAAATTCCCTTGTTTATAAGCCTATCCTCAATGTATAAAGAAAAGCTGTCAAGCGTGGGAATTTTTTGATGGCACAACTGCCATCATGTCAATGACGGGTTACTTTCTAACTAATGTACTTGCACTCAGGATAGCCGCTGCATCCCACGAATAGCCCGTACTTACCACTGCGCTGGGCCAATGGCTTGCCACACTGGGGACAGACGCCGAGTGCAGGATCGACTTGATCAGGTTCACGCGGCACGCTTGGCTTCTTCGGCGATGAGGACGGCTCGGCAGGTTTTGTCGTTTGGGGCGCGATGCTGGCCTGCACGATCCTCTCGCCGAACAGCGGCGCGACCTGCCGCCAGAAGCCTTTCAGGTCGGCCAGCTCCTCGCGCTTGCCTGCCGCGATGTCGTCGAGTGCCGTCTACATCTGCGCCGTGAAGTCCACGTCGAACAGGTCGGGCAGCTTGCCCAGCAACACGCGCAAAACCTGTTGGACCAATGGCGTTGTCTTGAGCTGGCGTTTGATTCGACATAGCCGCGTGCCTTCAGCGTAGCGATGGTCTGGGCATAGGTGGAAGGCCGCCCTACCCCGTTTTGTGTTCCAGCGCTTTCACGAGCAGCGCCTCGCTGCGCAGGCTGGGTGGCTTGGTAAAATGCTGATGCGGCGTGATGCTGCGCGCCTGGGCTGCTTCATTGAGATGAGCGGGATGGCCAGGACAGCTTTGTTCACAGAGTTGGTGTTGGTTGCAGGCATAAACAGACAACTTGACCACCTGGCAGGTCTGGCTCTTGTTGGTCAGGTCGAGGTGGATAGCGGGAGTATGAATCAGGGGATCGTACTTTAAGCTGCCATCGGTGCAGCAGAGTGTCGCCTGAGGCGAACTGTCAATCACCACCTGCCAGGTGCTAGCGCCACGAATCAAGGTAACGTCCCGATCAACAATGCAACTGATGATGCGCGCGGCATGGGCGTTGAGCCAGGCCAGGTGGTCGCGTTGGCCAGACGTGGCGCAGCCGGGCGAGGACAGCAGAGCGGCACGCAGACCGATCAGTCTATCTGAGATGCCCTTCAGGCGTTCGTCGGGCATGGTGCGCAACCCGACAGACGCCAGCTCATCGAAGCGGCTGAAGGTCGTCATCGGCTGTGATTGCCACCAGACCTCAACTTCTTCTTGCGGTCATGCTGGTAGCCCACCCAAGCCGTATGCCGATGCGACCTCATCCAGCGTCTCTTCTATTCGGCCCAGCAGCGTCTCCTCGCCGTCCAACATGTGGGCCACGTCTTGGCCACTGCGGAATGCCGAGCCGCCGTCAGACGACAGGCTGTTTGCCGCAGCTCATTTTGGTCAGGGTGCGCTTGGTGAGTATGATCTTGGGGGCTCGTGCGGCGCTAGTGAACGTCACAACTGATTTCAAATCCACGAGAGTGGCCTCTATTAGAGAGGCTCTTATGTGATGAACGCTTTTCAGGGCGCTCAGCAAGTAGCCGATACACACTCAATTTCGGAGTTCGGCCTCGACCCACTTAGCGTTTACGCTGTATCAGTGGACTTTGTAAGCCTTTCTAATGATCCGCACCAGCACTGTCCGGCGCTTGTGTCGAATTACAACAATCAGACTTCTGATACAAGCAAACTGCGCCGCGTTGAATTCTGCAATCAAGGTATTGTGAGCCTGCACAACACAGAACGAAGCATAAACCGCACGGTTTGCTCTGGAATCGATGCAACTGACGGCCAAGTTCATCGCTTCGGTGTCATCAGCGATGGACGAACTCTCTCTGCCCATATCGATGGTGAAGTCATCAGCAGCATACCCTATGATCTGCCCTTGGAGACACTCTCGCTCTCTGTCATCGACTATAGTTACCGTGATGGTGAGATGTTCCAGGATATTCATGTTGTGTGGGATAATCTCACGGTCTCTATACCAATTGCTTGCCCCCACACCGTGAGTCTTCAGATTGACGCTCTAGAGGTTACTGACAGGGTGAGAATAAGCGCGATTTGTTTCAAGTTGGCAAAGCGAAAACGCGTGCTACAATAAGACTGATCTGGAGAAAAACGGGCCTTCAAAGATATCCGCCCGATACAGCTTTCCAGAAACTTACGCAAACCCCTTTGAGGTGTGCCGATGATCGATGCGATTTATTGGTGTGACTATTGTCACACTGTCTTCAAGGCTAGCACCCCCAGCGAGAGAAAATCTCACCCCTGCATCCACTGCGGCACCGAGTCGTACTACCTCTCCACCGACGTTCGTCCAGTCTTCGCCCGCGAACGACGTATCTTGCAGTTCTATGGTCACGGCCCGCTGCTCACCGAGCAGGTGTGGCGCAGCAGCAAATCGCCCAATTATTTCATCGACGGGCGCTCCGTCCACCTGCCCTCCAGCGCTCAGCTCAAGGATGACCTCGCCGCCATTGGCGACTACATCGCCGACAGCGATCATTATGATGCTGTCGATCAGCGCCTGCTTGAAGATTATCGCCAGGCGCTAGAGATCAACCGCCCCTACCTGAATAGTCTGGAAGACGAATCCTTCCGTTTCGTACAGAGCTGCGTGAAGCGCTTCCCACGCCGTACCATCATGGTCTCGTTCAGTGGCGGCAAAGACTCCACCGTCGTCTCGGACATCGTGCGCCGCGCTCTGGGCCGCTCCGACATCCTGCACGTCTTCGGAGATACGACCCTGGAAGACCCCAACACTTATCAATATGTGCGCGACTTCCGCGAGCAGAACCCGCTCGTCCCCTTCTTCGAGGCGCGCGCCGAACATGACTTTCATCAGCTGGTGGATGAGATAGGTCCACCCAGCCGCGTCATGCGCTGGTGCTGCACCATCTTCAAAGCTGGCCCCATCAACAACCTGCTGCAATCCATGGGCGATCAGAAGGTGCTGACTTTCTACGGCATTCGGCGCGACGAATCCACCGCCCGCAGCCGCTATCACCGCATCGCCTCTAATGAAGAAGACCGCTTAGGCGTGGTCGTCAAGGTCGATCAAAACGACGAGCTGAACGGCGTTACGGTCGGGGCCAAGATCGGTCAGCAGATTACTGGCTCACCCATCATCGACTGGACGGAGTTTGATGTCTGGCTGTACATAATCCTCAACCAGGTCATGTTCAACAAGTCGTACCGCCTGGGCTATACTCGCGTAGGCTGCTGGCTCTGTCCGCTCAATTCCGATTGGTCGGAACTCATCGGCAGCATCTTTTTCTCGGAAGATACGGCCCGCTGGCGCAAGCAGCTCATCGAATTTGCCACCAAGATTGGCAAGCCGGACCCAGAAGAATACGTCGATGACCGCGCCTGGGTGAAGCGCTTTGGTGGAGCAGGGATGCCCAACGGCTTCAGCGGCCTGGAAGTCAAGCCTTGCGGTGACATGGACAACACCGTACAGATTGACGTGAATCGCCCGGTTAACGTCGAGCTTGAGGAGTTCCTCAAGCCGCTCGGCACGATCAACCGCGACAAAAGCCGCCCCGCCCTGGGTGAAATTTACCTGGAGGGCAGGCAGGGTCAGAAGTGGAGTGCCATTATCGTCCAAGCCCCGGAAGGCAGCACCACGCTGCGCTTCACGGTCATCAACCCAGAAGGCGATTTTAATCACATCAGCGCTTATCTGAAGTACCAGGCTAGCAAGTTCCAGACCTGCATTCAGTGTACCGCCTGCTCCGCCGTCTGCCCATATGGGGCCATCACTATCAAGCCTGATGCCCGCATCTATGAGATTGACCAAAATGTTTGCATCGGGTGTATGGAATGCGTCACTCACTTCGGCACGACGGGCTGCTTGGTGGCCAAGAGCCTGGGTGTCTCCGGCAATTCTGCCCCCGCCAAGTTGGAGACCAGCAGCGCCGGCTTCATCCCGCTTGATTCGCTATTCTAGGCCGAGGCGAACTCATGCGCTTTGCCCAGCACGAGACCTTCCACATCCGCGATGGCTGGCTGAATAAAGGCCTGCACGCTATCGCCGAGGATGCCCACATCTTCCGCGACGACGAAGCCCCCCAGCGGCTCGGCCTGGGTAAGAACATGGTGCGTTCGCTGCGCTACTGGATGATGGCCCTAGGTCTGGTCGAGACCATCGGTCGGCAGCAGGGCCTCAGGCTCACTCAACTCGGCCATATCCTCCTTGAAAATGACCCTTACCAGGAGCGCGACGGCACGCTGTGGCTGCTGCACCATCAACTGGTGAAGAACAGTGCGCAGGCTACCGCCTGGTACTGGTTCTTCAACTTGTATGTGCCGCGCATCTTCACGCGCCAGGAATTCCTCGACAACCTTAATCTGTGGATCAATGCCAACATGGGCAGCGACAGCAAGCCAATTGCCCCCAGTTCGCTCGCCAAGGATTTTGACTGCATTCTCCACACCTACGCGCCCAACTCGCGCGAATATTCGCCAGAAGACCTGATGGAATCACCGCTGTCGGCTTTGAACCTGCTGAGCGCCATCCATGACAAAGACGAACAGGATCGCCGCTTGCGTTACTATCGCCTCAATGTGCCAACAACATCGAGCATCCCACCGCTGATCCTGCTCTACGTTCTACTGGATTTCCGCGAGACACGCGCTGCGCAAGTCGATCAGCTCAACTTGAGCGATATCATGCGCCAGCCTGGTGGGCCAGGCCGCACCTTCAACATCACCACTAGCGCCTTTGAAGAGCTGATTATGGCTGTTGCTGATATTGTGCCAGAATACAGCGTCACCATCACGCGCACGGCGGGCCTGAACCTAGTCAATCTGCCTCGCATTGCTCCGCAAGACGTGCTGAAAAGCTACTATTACAGCAATTCATACCAGCCCCAAGTGATCGAAAAATGGTCTCTCTCATCGAGTTAATCGAGTTTTCTCCGCGCTTCCAGCGTGCTGTCCATGTGCGTTACGATCTGGGCAACCGCGAGACGATCGAACGCTACATCCCTACGCCTAACGCTGCACATGCTCTGCATGCCATCCTCAAGGGAACGTCGCCACGCGCCACACAACGCGCGCATGTCCTTTACGCGGCTTATGGTTCCGGCAAGTCACTCTTCGCTATCTATTTGGCGGCGCTGCTAGAGAACCGCCTGGGAGATACAAAGCACAATGAGCGGCTGCTACAACGACTGAGCGAAATCTCTGGAGAGCTGGCCCAGGCCGTTCAGCACTACCAGCATGAAAACCAACGCTTGTTGCCCGTCGTCTTGTCTGGCGACGAGGGCAGCTTCAATCAGGCGATGCTGCGTGCCTTAGGGCGCAGCCTGCATGAAGCCAAGCTCGCTCATCTGCAACCCACAACGCGCTTCGCAACGGCACGGCAAACCCTGGAGAGCTGGAAGACGTTGTATCCGAACGCCTTCATGAGCTTTGATGACATCGTCTCTCGTGAACATAACCAGCCTGCGGAACAGCTTATGGCTCTACTGGATGAGCAGGACGAACAGGCTTTCAATCTTTTCCTAAAGGTCTACCCACGCCTGACCGCTGGCGCACAGTTTAATGTCATGAGCAGCGATGCTGCCCATCGGATCTATAGCGACATCGTGGTCCAATTGAAGGCTGAGGGATACCAGGGCATCGTGGTGATCTGGGATGAATTTGGGCGCTATCTGGAAAACCGCGTCGCGCAGGCGTTTGGCACTGAGGCCGCCCTGCTGCAAGAGTTTGCCGAAACCTGCAATTACAGTGGCGATCTGCCTTTGCACCTCATTCTGCTCACCCACAAAGAGCTGCAAAGCTACGCGCACAATCTGTCCAAGAACTATCAGCAAGAATGGTCGCGCATTGAAGGACGTTTTCAGAAGCACGATCTGAACAGCGATCCTCATGTGGCCTATTGTCTGATGCAGAGCAGCCTGAGTTACCCACAACCTCAGACTATTGAGCAGCTCATTAGCGATTCGCTGGAGACACTCAGCCAACAGGCTTTAGATTATGGTCTGTTTCCAGGGATGGAGTATCAAGCTATAAGGCGGCTCATACAACGGACGTATCCACTCCATCCGTTGAGTGTCTTTGCGCTGGTGCGCCTGTCTAGCAAGGTCTCGCAAAACGAACGTACTATGTTCACCTTCCTGACGGCGGATGAGCCGCTGGCCCTGCAAAGTCTGGTGCGCAATCTGAACGCAGAACAATCTGCCTGGGTGGGGCTGGACGCACTGTGGGACTACTTTGAGGACGCCATCCGCGCCGATAACGGACTAGGCGGCGCACACCGCATCTGGCTGGGTGTGGCCCACGCCTTGGACAAGGTGACGCCTGATGACCTGCAAGCGCGGGCCATCATCAAGGCCATCGGTGTCCTACTGATCTGCAACGACGCTACTCGCGTCCGCCCACAGACCGAGCTTCTGGCCTGGGGCAGTGGTCAGGACCTCAATGATGCGCGCGACATCCTCAGCAATCTGCGCCGCCGCAAAGCCATCATTGAGCGCAAAATCGACGGCTACTGGACGTTTACCAGCGGCAGCGACATCGACTTTGAGCGCAAGCAGTCCGAGCTGCTGGATCGTGCTAACCCAAGCCCGCTGCAACTGCGCCGCCTGCTGGAGAAAGTCATTCCACCCCCACCAACCCTGGCGCGCCGCTACAACCAGGAATACGCCATCACCCGCTACTTCAACGGCCTGTATGCCTGGCCCGACGAGCTGGACGGCATGCCCTGGCAGGAGCTGATTCAGCAGAAAGGTGGTGATGGGCTAGTCGTTTATGTCCTGATGACGGAAGCCCACGAAGAACAGACCATTCGTCAGGCCGTCAGCAGTGAAGAGCGCGTCATCTTCGCCTATCCTGCCGAACCACTCAGCCAGCTCCATGAGCTGCTGCGCGAAGTCTTTGCCTGGCAAGAGCTGGGGAATGCACCCGAACTAAAGCAGCATGAAGACCGCGAGCGCATACGCCGTGAGCTGGAGTGGCTGCTAGAAGACGCTAGTCAGCGCCTAGAGCGCGAGGTGAGTCGCCTGCTCAACCCACGCCAGGGCAAAACCCGTTGGATCACTGTCAAAGGGACGCTGATTGAGATTTATGAGGTGAGCCACAGCAACCATCCATCGTCTATCGTCAGCGACATTTGCAAAGCAGTTTTTCCTAGCACACCGCGCCTGAACAGCGAGGGCCTCAACAAACAGTCTCCCACAGGTCAGCAAGTGCGCGCTGCCGAGAAGCTCATTGATGCCATCCTAACCTCCAGCGATCTGCCTAGGCTAGGCCTGCAAGGACATGGGCCAGAGGTGCTGGCGCTTAACTCCCTGCTCGCGACGACCCAGATCATCCGCAAGCAGGGTGAGGCTTGGGTCTTCGGCAAGCCCAGCTCAAGTGATCCTGCCTGCCTGCTGGATGTCTGGGAGGAGATACAATGTTTCTTTGAGAACTGCCGTAGTGGCCCACGATCTTTCCGCGCCATCGTCGATACACTCATCCGGCCTCCCTATGGGCTGCGCCTGGGCGTGCTGCCCGTGCTGTTGGCAGCAGTCCTGCGTGAACATCTGCGCACCACCACTATTCGACACAACAAGCGCGTCGTTTCGCCCATGAATGGCGAATTGTTTACGCAGATCATTGCTCGGCCAGACGCTTACAGCCTGGAAATCGGTGATTGGCGTGAGCAGGACGAACGTCTATGGCAGGCTTTGACTCGGTGCTTTGGCTCACACATCCTGCCCTCAGAGGTTCACTATCAGCCGCTTGCGCTGCTGCCGATCATGCTGGTGCGTTGGTTGCAGAACCAGTCGCATTACTGCCGTCAGACGCACACACTGCCCGCTGAGGCGCTGGCTTTCCGTGATCTCATCCGCCAGGCTCAAACTGAGCCAGCGCGCGTCTTCTTTCATGATCTCCCGCAGCTGCTGCAGGTGCAGTCCGACACTTCAGAGGATGAATTGTTTGCGCGCTTGAGCAGCCTGGCATCTGCTATCAGCAGCGCCTATCTTGATCTTCAGCGCCGCCTGGACAATTTTACCGTGCAGGAATTTGGCGTGGTCGGAGCGAATGTGGCGGGCCATCTGGCCTTGAAAATCTGGCTTGACCAGGTTGTACCTCCTGAACGCTTGGAGGCGCTGCGCTTTGGCTCGCTACCTACGCAGGCCTTCGTCGAAGTCATCCGCAGCAGCGACCAGGAGGGAACGTTCTGGGATACACTTTCGCGGGCTGTGCTTGGCGTTCCGCTGCGCGATTGGACAGACCAGAGCGAGGCGCGGCTTTACGATACCCTGAGTCGTGGACGCCAGGAAGTTGAGCGCGAATCGCAGCAGCTCATCGAAGAAGAACGGGTGGTGGCTATCACGCTTGCGTTGCCCGATGCACAACCTCGCGAATATCGCTTCCGCTCTTCGGATCTATCGGCTCAGGGCAAGCGCCTGCTGCAAAACTTCCGCTCCACCCTGGAGATTGCCGGGCGTCCGCTGTCAGCCGATGAGCGGCGTCAGATCGCGGTTGCCTTCCTGGCTTATGTGATGGGAGAAGACCTTGAGCAACGCTGAGCTGATCTATCTGGACAACGCTGCAACGACCTTCCCCAAGCCGGAGAGCGTCTACCAGGCGATGGATCAATTCTATCGTAGCTACGGTGGCAATGCAGGGCGTGGTGGTAATCCGCTGGCGCGCAAAGCCGCTAGTCTGGTGCATGAAACCCGTGAACTGCTCAAGCTCTGGTTGAGTGCGCCGGAAGTGGCTTTCAGTCCCTCAGCCACCCTAGCGCTCAACACGGCCATCCTGGGCGCAGACCTGGGCATGGGCGATGTAGTGTATGTCAGCCCTTTTGAGCATAATTCGGTGCTGCGTCCGCTAGCTCATCTGCGCAAGGCAGTGGGGATTGAGGTGCGCGTCCTGCCTTTCGACAAGCAGACCTTCGCCTGTGCGCTAGACGATGTGCGCAAGCAGTTCCGCATAGACCCGCCGGCCATGCTCTGCATCTCACAGGTGAGCAACGTCTTTGGTGCGGTGCTGCCAGTGGATGAGCTGTCCTTGCTGGCCAAGCAGGCTAATGCTAGGGCGATAGTGCTGGTCGATGGTGCGCAAGCTGCTGGTTTGCTGCTCCCGACGATGGAGCGCATCGATGCGCTGATCTTCTCTGGTCACAAATCGCTCTATGGGCCATTTGGCATCGCCGGCCTGGCCTTCGGGACGCGCTGGCGTCCTCAACCCATCTTCTTTGGCGGCACGGGTACGCAGTCCGATAGCTTGGACATGCCCGCGCAGGGGATGGGACGCTACGAGGCCGGCAGTCAGAACATCGTAGCCGTGGCAGGCCTGCATGCAGCGCTGTTATGGCTGCACGAGCAAGGCCGCGAACATCTGCAATCGCACCTGAATTCACTGACACACGCCCTAGTCTCAGCGCTGCAATCAATCCCGCAAGCGACGGTCTATACCCCTCAACAGCAGAGTGGCATCGTTTCGTTTACCCTAGAGGGAATCAGCCCCCAGGCCATCGAAACCGCGCTGGGGGCGAAGAATATCGCCGTCCGCGCGGGCCTGCACTGCGCTCCCTGGTCGCATGAATGGGCAGGCACGCTCGAGCAAGGGGGAACAGTGCGGGTAAGTGGAGGTTGGTTTAGTTCCGAGAAAGAAGCTGCACACTTATTTGACTCGCTGAAAGCAGTCGTTTGAGATCGTGCAAGTAGTCTTTACCCCGTCATCGGACACAGGCCTTGCCACGACAGCTAGGCTTGCAGCAAAGCGCGCACTTCATCGGGCAGGATGGGCTTTAGGCCCTCGCTGCTGGCCTGGCGACTGACCGCCAAAGCTCCGGTGGCGTTAGCGTAGCGCACCGCCAGCGCGAGATCGTCACCTTCCGCTAGGCGCACCGCCAGCGCACCAATGAAGGCATCACCAGCCCCGTGC
This sequence comes from Anaerolineae bacterium, assembly GCA_025055175.1. Lineage (GTDB taxonomy): Bacteria > Chloroflexota > Anaerolineae > Aggregatilineales > Phototrophicaceae > JAVQVU01. The sequence continues at coordinate 48,522 of JANWYT010000028.1, forward strand.
ATATCCACCACCGCCACTTGATGCGCCACCACAAGCTGGGGCGTTTCTCCTGCAGCACAGAAAGCCACCCCGCGCCCACCCAGCGTCACAACCGCCGCCTTGCTGCTCTGGCTGAGCGCCTGCGCTGCCTGCAAGCCCTCATCAACCGAAGCGACGGTCTGACTCAGCAGCATAGCCGCCTCAACTTCATTCACGACCAGCACATCCACTGCATCTAGCAGGCCAGCAGGTGCGGGATAGGCGGGGGCGGCGTTGAGGATGACGCGCACTCCGCGTTCATGGGCAAGCTGTGCGATAGAGGCCACATGATCCAGGCGGATTTCATACTGGAGCAGCAGGCAGTCCGCTCCATCCAAAGCCCCTGACTCGGCCACATCGTCACGGCAGAGGTTCAAATTGGCACCAGGTACAATCACCGCCCCGTAATCGCCGCGCTCGTCGATAATGGCGGCGCTCATACCACTGCCAGTGCTTGGATCTGTGCGCACATGGCGTATATCCACGCCGGCGACGGTCAGCGCAGCCCGCAGACGCTGACCGAAATCATCCTGGCCCACCCGTCCGATCATTATGCTCTCGGCCCCCTGATAAGCTGCCTGTATAGCTTGGTTACCGCCCTTGCCACCCACTCTCAGACTCCAGTGTCGGCCTGCCAGTGTCTCCCCTTGTACTGGTAAGCGCGGCGCATGAACGACGATATCCATATGCAAGCTGCCTGCTACTACGATGCGAGCCATCTTTTTCTCTCCTCGACATGATGAACGGCCTAGGTTTCGCGCTTTTTCTGGACGCTGTGCATAGTCTTTTCCAGAGCGCGTTCGGCGTCTTCGCTGCTCTGGCGTGCTACACACACGAACAATGCGTCTAGGATGTTGAGCTGGGCGATGCGTGCAGCAGCATTCTCCCCCATGAGCGGTGAACCGCGTCCCGTTGAACACAGCACTATATCGGCTTCACGGGCCAGCGCAGAGGTGTTGTAGTTAGTGAGGGCAATCAGACGTGCGCCGCTGCGCTTGGCCTGTCGCACAGCGTCCAAGATGGCGCTTGTCTGACCACTGTGCGAGATGGCCAGCACAACGTCTTGTGCGCTGAGCAATGCCGCCGACATCATCATCATGTGTGGATCGTCGTAGGCAGTGCTGCGTATGCCAATGCGCAGGAACTTGTGGGCTGCATCGCGGGCAATGGTTGACGATCCACCAACGCCATAAAAATCGCGCTGCTGAGCAGTATAGAGGGCTGTCACTGCCGCGTTAAAATCGTCTATGCGCAGGATAGCGCGCGTCTCCTCCAAAGCCTGTATAGCGGTTCGGAAGACTTTATCGACGATCTCAGAGGCGCTGTCAGTGGGGGAAAATTCTTCAAACAAGTTACTCACGGCTAGTTGGCTGTAACCGTACAAACTATCGCGCAAGTCTCGGTAGCCGTCATAGCCCAGCTTCTTAGCGATCTTAACGATCATGGCGTCTGAGACGCTGTTGTCCTGGGCAGCTTTGGCGATGGTGAGCTGGCCTATGGCACTGCCCTTATCCAGTAGGTAGCGCACAACGCTTTGTTCCTTGCTGGTCAAGGTAGGCAGGGCCATGCGAATTTTTGGGCCGACTTGATAAATATCATTGTTCATGATTTTACGCTCCACTTTTTATCTTCACGAAAACAGTACAAGTTGTAAAGTTAAACTCATCAATTTTTCATAAAAAAGGCATCTGAGGGCTTTACAGACGATAAAAATAGAGTTATTCTAACTATAGCTTCACAAAAAAAAGCTTTTCGGTAAGGTATGAGGTGATTTCTATGACTTTCAGCCCTGTCTTTGCCACGCGCCTGAACTCTTTTAAGACGCGCCCCGCGCGTGCTGAGGCCTCCTGGGAGACCCCCCTCACAACGGAGGCCCTGATTGAGCGAGCGGCTCGTGTGCAGGGCCTCACCCAGGTAGACCTCAACTATCCTGATCACCTAGAGTCATCTAGCCCGCAGCAGCTTAAGGTCGTTCTGGCTGATCACGGCTTGCAGCTCAACGGCTTGGCGATGCGCTACTACAGCGACCCTGCCTATCGCTCGGGGGCTTTTACTCACCCCGACGCTGCGGTTCGCGCCCGAGCTATCGACCTGACCAAGCAAGGACTAGATGCCTTGCAAGCTCTGGATGGTGATCTGATGACCTTGTGGCTGGGTCAGGATGGCTTCGACTATGCTTTTCAGGTGGATTACAGCAAGCTGTGGGCCTGGGAGCTGGAAGGCATACGACAGGTGGCGGAATATGCCCCTCATGTGCGCATCAGTATTGAATATAAGCCCAAAGAACCACGCGCTTACAGCTTACTGCCTAATGTTAGTACAACTCTGCTGGCAATACAAACCCTGGGCCTGCCTAATCTGGGCGTGACACTAGACATGGCCCACGTCCTGTATGCTGATGAACAACCCGCCGCTGCCGCGTACCTGGTGGCACGTTACAGCCAACTGTATGGCGTCCACCTCAACGACGCCTATGGCAAGCGAGACGATGGTCTGATGGTGGGCAGCGTCCATACCCTGGCAACGCTAGAGTTGCTTTACGCTCTGCGCAAGCTGGGCTACAGCCAGGCCATCTACTTCGATACCTTCCCGAATGCCATCGGCCTTGACCCCGTCGCCGAGTGTGCGAACAACATCCGCATCGTTCAGCGTATGATTCAACTACTGGACGGCCTCGACGAGGCCACCATGCAAGCCATCCTGGATGAGCAGGATGCTATCGCAGGCCAGCGCTACATTTACGGCCTGCTGCTCGGTTTATAGACCAGACCTGCTGCTGCATTTGAGGCAGCGCAGCTTGTTTGGCCCTGTTGAGGTTTATCGGCATATAGAGGAGGTACTATCGGCCAAAATCACTTGAATTCGTCCCCTATCTTTCGATAAAAGTCGTTCAAACTTTCTTCAAAAACAACCCACAGGAGTATTCTCATGATTTTCCGTACCCGTCTACTTGCCCTGCTGGCTCTGGCTCTCCTCGTCGTCGGTGGTATGTTCGCCCAAGAAGAACTGCCCCCTCTGGATCCTGATACTGAACCTGACCGTATCGAGTGGTGGCGTATGGAAGAAGCCTTCGGCGCTGTCCCGACCTTTGAAACGACAGTGCGCGTCGGAGCCGTCGCCAAGACCCTCATCAACGAATACTGGCGACTGCTAGGGGATGGCTATGAAAACGCCGCTGAGCGCTTCGGCGTCGATGTTATTCTGCAAGCTGCCCAGAATGAGGCTGATCAACTGGGTCAGTTGGCTATTGCCGAAGCCATGCTCACACTGGGCTTCGATATTCTACTAATCTCCCCACAGTCCGATGCTAACCTGATCCCAGCAGTGGAAAAGGCCGCCGAGCTGGGCGTGCCGGTGGTTAACGTCAATGATGCCGTCATTGCCACTGCGCGTAACTACGTTGGTAATGTCTAGCGCGATAATGGTGTGCGCGCCGCCCGCTGGTTCATCAATGAATTCCCAGATGGTGGCCAGGTGGCTGTTATCGAAGGTCAACCCGGCGTCTATGCTGCTGGCCAGCGTACTGATGGCTTTGTGACCACCATCACCACTGAATCCGAGGGCTTTGAAGTCGTCGCTAGTGTCCCGGCCAACTGGGATCGCCAGCAGGCTTTTGATGCCGCTGCCACCATCCTCCAGCAATATCCTGATCTAGTGGGCTTTTACTGCAACAACGACACGATGGCTCTAGGCGTCGTGGAAGCAGTCAAGGCCGCTGGCAAGCTGGAACAAGTCGCCGTCATCGGCACGGATGGCATCAGTGATGCCTACGCCAGCATTCTGGCGGGTGAACTGCGCGGCACGATTGACTCCTTCCCTGTCCTGACCGGTGAAGTGGCCCTGGAAGTCGCGCTGCGCCTGCTGGGTGGCCAGGAGTTGCCCCGTGTCGTCAGCACGCCCCAGGCCCTCATCACCTTAGCCAACTACGAACGTTACTACGGTGAAAATGCTGACACTCGCGCAGCCTTGATTGAAGACGCGCTGGCCGAAGCCGAAGCCGACCAGTAACACCCGTAACTGCTAGCCGAAGCCTGAGCCTGTGGCTCAAGCTTCGGCTTCCGAGTCTCTTCACCCGCTCGCCTGTTCAATGAGGCTACCCGCCATGTCCAGCTCTACACCCTTCTTAGAACTAAAGTCCATCTCCAAAGCCTTCCCTGGCGTACGCGCCCTACACGAGGTGAGCATGGCGATCCAAGCGGGCCAGGTGCATGCCCTAGTGGGGGAAAACGGCGCGGGAAAATCCACCCTTCTGAGAATTCTCTGTGGCGTCTACCAACCAGACAGCGGCAGTATCTTCATCAATGGCACACCCATCAGCTTCAACGGACCTAAAAGCGCAGTCCGCGCCGGAATCGCCATGATCCATCAAGAATTGCAGCTCATTCCGGAGCTGAACGCCACCCAGAACATCTTCCTGGGTCAGCCCCTTAGCGTGGGCGGCGTGTTCAAGCGTGAGAACGCCATGCGCCAGCAGGCCCGTGACATCCTAGCTACGCTCAACGTGACGCTAGATATGGATAGCCCCGTCAAGCGTTTGAGCGTGGCTCATCGCCAATTGATTGAAATTGCCCGCGCTTTGTTGGGCCAGGCGCGTATTATTGCAATGGATGAACCCACCTCCAGCCTGACCCCGCGCGAATTTGAGGTGCTGCTGCGCGTCATTGGTGACCTACGCGCCAAAGGCGTCGGCATCATCTACGTCTCGCATCGGCTGAACGAAGTCTTTCAAGTAGCCGATGTGGCCACTGTGCTGCGCGATGGCGAAAAAGTGGCCGACGTGGCCCTGACCGACGTGAGCGAACGTGACATTGTAGCCCTGATGGTGGGCCGCGACCTGCATCAGCAGCAGCACAAGAGCCACCGCAGCACAGACTGCCTGCTGCGCGTGGAGAACGTCTCCTGGGGAAAGCGCGTCCATGAGGTTAGCTTTGACCTACACCGAGGCGAAATTCTAGGGATTGCTGGTCTGGTAGGCTCAGGCCGAACCGAACTTATGCACCTCATTGCCGGCCTGAGACGCCCTACGAGTGGCCAAATTCTCCTCGGTGGCCAGATAACACAATTCAGTAGCCCGCGCCAGGCCATTCGCCAGGGAATCGGCATGCTGCCAGAAGACCGCAAAGGCCAGGGGATTGTGCCAATGTGCTCGGTAGCGACCAACGTCACTCTGCCCACCATTGGGCGCTATGCGCCGCTAGGCCTAGTACGCAGCGGACAGCGCCGTCAGGCTGTCCATAAGGTTGCCCAGGAAGTCAATCTGCGTCCCTTGAACGTTGACCGTGAAATTCGCAACTTCAGCGGTGGCAACCAGCAAAAGGCTATCCTGGCGCGCTGGCTGAATGCTGAGAGCGCTATTCTGATCTTTGATGAACCCACACGCGGTATTGATGTCGGCGCTAAACAAGAGATTTATGCCCTGATGGAAGCCCTCGCTGAGCGCGGCAAGGCAATCCTAATGGTTTCTTCTGAACTGCCAGAAATTTTACGCCTGAGTGATCGCGTTTTGGTCATGCGTGCAGGCCGTGCGGTGGCTCTGCTGGAACGCCATGAACTAAATGAAGCAACGATCATGCAGCATGCCATCATGGCCACCGTCTGATTTAACGATTTTTTGAGGATAGCACACATCATGAGCCTTCTAGGCCGTACAACCAAAGACCAAGAGAAGCCTAAAACTAGCAACACAGCAGAGCGCTTCGACTGGCGTGACAACCTGCGCGGCGCCGGTACGCTGATTGGCCTGGTGCTGATTGTGCTGGTTTTTTCCTCGCAGTCACCCATCTTTCTGACTGGTCCTAACATCATCAATATCCTGCAAAGTTCAGCTATCAATGCTTGTATCGCTATTGGCATGACGCTGGTCATCATCTCTGGTGGGATTGATCTGTCGGTAGGGCCAATAGCAGCGCTGGCAGCGGTTGTATCCGCGACTCTGATGTTTAATGGCACGGCACCGCTGTTAGCAGTACCTGTGGGCCTTGGAATTGGGATCACCTGCGGTATCGTCAACGGTCTGCTGATTGCGCGGGTGGGTTTGCAGCCTTTCATTGTAACGCTGGGGACGCTGAGCCTGTACCGTGCGTTGGCCTTAATCTATACTGGCGGCAACCCTATCCTCAGCGTCCCGAAACCCTTCCGTGATTTCTTCAACGGCAACATAGGCGGCATTCCAATGCCAGTGATTCTGGTAGCTCTGGCCTCGCTGGTGGCATGGGTCATCCTGCGCAAGACGCCGCTAGGGGAATATCTGCTAGCAGTAGGTGGTAATGAAGAAGCCGCGCGCGTGAATGGTGTCCCCGTTATCCTCACCAAAGTTTCGACTTATGCTGTTAGCGGTTTTCTGGCGGCGCTGGCGGCACTGATTCTAGTGGGGCGTTTGGGCGCCGCCGAACCAATTCTGGGCAACCAATGGGAGCTGAATGCCATCGCGGCTTCAGCCATTGGAGGCACGTCGCTGATGGGCGGCAAAGGCAGCATCATCGGGACACTGATGGGCGCAATTATTCTGGGTGCGATGATTAATGGTCTGACACTCATGAATGTGCAGGCTTTCTATCAACTGCTAGCGACGGGCATCATTATCCTGCTAGCCATGATCGTGGATCGTATTACGCGCGGTACAAGCTAGGATAACAAACTAAGCAAAGAAGGTACAACCTGTTTGAATGTCATCGACGGCAAAAAATCTCAGAGTGGTGGGGGACTGCAAGGGCATACCGCTGTGGATTGAAGTACAGTAGCCAGCGCATCATGGTTTGCCAGACATAATCTGCATGGAAATCTTCTTGCTCGGCGCAGGGCAAAGTCTTGAGCAAGTCACGAACCGCCCCAAAGCGCTGCGGGTTGGCAACAAAATCGTCCACTCGACGAATAATAGGCATAAAGCCAAGCTGATAGTTAACGTACTGCTCGAAGGCAGGTCTTGTCAAGCCGGCTGGTAGACGAAAGGCGTGTAGGTCGTACAGTGCGGCCTCGCGGATGGTGGTGGGCAGGTCCTCAGCTCGTCCGCAATAGGCCGTATACAGATTCTCCGGCGAACGCAGGGACGGAACCCAGCGCGTTAAATCCACCTCAGGCGCAACATCGCTCACTTCAGCAGTGAGCATAGGCGGCAACAGCGGAGCAAGCTGAGCGACCAATTCCGCCATGTGCTGCGCCAAAGCCTCGTCTACCACGACCACATCGCTCAACAGGCGGGCCTCAAAGGAAGCCACATCTGTATGGTCTATCGGCGTTTCAACCAACAGTTCCAGGTTGGGTCGGGCGGCCCATCCCAGAGCTGCCGCCGTCAGATTCGCTGAACCAACCAAGCAGCGATCATCGGCACGATAGTACTTGGCATGTAAATCGTCGCGTAGCACTAAGCGCGAGCGTGGGCGCTGCCTTAGCAGCGTCCACACCGCTAGATCACTCACGCCGACGACGATTTCTTCAGGTCGCCAGCGCGTGACTAGGGTCAGGCTTACCTCCGCACTCAACACAGCAAGCAGACGCTCCAGGCTGTTGGCCTTGACAAACGGTGCAACAACAAAGACATCATCTCTGGCCATGCGGCACAACCGCAGGAGCTTATCGCCCAGATTCATGCTCTGTCATCGTCGCTAAGGAACTGACGGGCATATTCGCCCCATTCCCAGCGCGCTTTTTGCACTGCATCGCGGCGTTTACCTTCAGGCTCTTCATCCTCGTAGCGCGCCCAGGCCATCAGCAGCAGCTCAATCCCATCGCGAGCGCGCGCCAGACGACTGCGCAGCTCGGCTTCGTCCGCCTGCGAATCATCGTTCTCTAGGACTTCCAGCAGGTGCGCATGGGCCGGATGGCGCGTATTCAGCGTCACAATCACTGTCCCGCCCCGCGATTTAACATCGAAGAATGATGGGCTGCTAATCGCTGCTTCATTAAACTGATATTTCAAACCGCGCCCCACTGTTTGAGCCGCCAGCTTCTCAGCGACTTCTACCATTGTCCCCTGTTCAATCAGTTCAGCCTTGATCTCCTTCTCGCGCTGTTGGGGCGTCATCGTCTCTTCCTGACGATCACTCTCGCCCTTGTAGCCTTCTTCGATGCGCTGACGCGTAATTTCCGTCGCGCGCTGTTCGGTGGGGCGTTCTTCTCGGTAGCGCTTTTGGGTACGTAAGCCTTTGTTCTGAGCCTTCAACAACTCTCGAATACTCCTGATATTGTCTGTGATCTTCTTGGCGATTTCGATCAGCGGGATGCGAGGGTCTTGGTCAGCATTCATCTCTCTTACCATATCTGAGTAGGACTCATATTCATCGATCAGCGCTCCGAGGTCGGCTTTGGCCATCTCAGAAAAGTAGCGTGCCGCCTGTTTGTTGTTGGTCACCCCAAAAATCTCATCAAGTGCTGGTGGAAAATGCACCTCAACACCCCACCAACGCTCCGTCGGATCATAGCTATTCGTCCAACCCACATCGAGATCAAGCTCACGCTCGGCGCGCACAATGGAGACCCCTAAGTTTTTGGCTGCATGACGACCGTGCGGTAAGGCTCCCGCATTGTCTTCCTTACGAGCATCTTCACGTGCATAGGCAAAGCGCAACCGTACAGAGTGGACTTCATCCTTATAACGGACGCGATATTCAAAATCATCACCCCATTTCTGAAACATGGGCTGGTCATCAAAAGGCCGAGGGCAAGAAGTACGGGACATCATGTAGATCGGGTCGTTTGGCAAGGCGTAACGCTCATTTTCGTCGTAAGATGATCCTGGCTTGTCGATATCGAACGAGTAATAGCGGATTTTGACGCGGCTATCGCTCAGGAAGAAGCGATACATGCGTCCAATGAGCAGCTCCGAATTGTCTATAATCGTCTTGGCGGTGCGCCACTGGCAACGATCTAGATTAGACCAGACGACCAGCGTTCCAGAACGACCAAAGGCTCGTCCGGCTCTGCGCCATATATCGGGAATAGGACTGGACTTTGGCTCAGGAACTTCGCGCTTACCCCGCTCAACTTCGTCAATATCCAGATAAGTATGCAGGGCCTGATCGGGGTCATTCTGCCAAGACCAGACATCGACACGACGTGCCTGTGAGATGGATGAGCTGGGCAAGCCCATGCCAAAGCGACCAATGCCCTTTTGTGTCTCTGGAGTGAGGTGTGTGCCATTGCCAAACTGTAAGGCGATGCGCAGCGTGGTGGCATCCATCCCAGAGCCATTATCCAGCACGGCAAGCTGGTGAATGCTCGTCCGTCGGCGTTGAGTGACGACTTCACTTCTCTCGGCACACAGCAGCTCAACTTGGGTTGCACCTGCCTGTATAGAGTTATCCATCAATTCCGCGATAGCATAGGCTGCATTCTTGTATCCGTTGTCGCGCATGGCCTTGACGGCTAAATGAGGGGGTATGATATCGTGGTTGTTCATCTTTACTCCCAGATGTCTTCCCAATTGGTGAATGCTTCTGCCACGCTGCCAAAGCCGGGCAGTTGGTAATCAACGACGGTAGCGACCTCTGCATGAGCGTTGCCGCCAGCTTTGGGGCCGCGAATGGCCCGCCCGACCATTTGGCTGTAAAGGACGAGTGACTTGGTGGGGCGAGCAATCAGGGCGGCGCTGGTGCGTGGTGCATCAAAGCCGGTGGTCAGCACGCCAAAATTGCACAGCACCTGCGGCGTCTCGTCGTCTGATTTGAAATCTCTGATGAGCTGCGCACGGCGCCTTGAGGGCGTCTTGCCCGTCACCGCTGCCGCACGCACTCCGCGCAGGCGCAGGATCGCTGCGATCATCTCAGCGTGTTCGACAGTTGCAGCAAAGAGCAGGATGCGCTGATGGTTGCGGATCATCTGCTCGGTATGGGCGATAATCGACAGGTTGCGCATCTCATCGTTGGCCAGCAGGCGCAGAATTTTGTCTGGCACATCCAGATTTTGTCTAACCAGTGTCTTATCACCTTCCGAGAGTTCAAAGCCGGGCTGATAAAGCAGCGGCTTATAGGTCACATGGGCCAGGTAGCCCTCGCGGGTGAGATAATCAACCGGATTGGCATAGCCGGGGATGTGCAGTGTCACCTTTTGGCGGTTGAAGAAGGTGGCCAGCTCCTCGTCGACGGCGATGTCGGCCCAGGTGCGCCCCGGCGTCGCAGTCAGACCTAGCAGGCCGGTGTGCTGGCGCTGCACGACCAGGGCATCCAGCACGCGGCGATAGGTCTCGGCAATGGCCGAATGGGCCTCGTCGATGATAACCAGCGAGCTGGCACGCGCCAGTTGCACGATGAACTGTATACGGCTCATGGTAGCGCTGTAGGTCTTGGATAGGCCCGCCACCACCAGGCCATCGCGTAGTTCAGCGCTGCTCAGTTCATCATACCCTCCCCAGAAGCGCCACAGCCTCACCTCGCGGTTGCCCAGCGCCTCCCAGGCCCGCCTAAATTCGCTAGCGGCTTGCTCGCACAGCTCCTCGCTGTAGGCCAACCAGACGACCACCGTTGGCTCGTGCTGGCGCATGTGCTCGGCGATGATGTTCATCGCGGTGCGCGTCTTGCCTGCGCCGGTGGGCATGTGCAGCACAACGCGATACGGACTGCGGGCGAGATGGCCCTGCACCTCGCGTACGGCATGGCGCTGATAATCGAACAAGGGATAGCGTGCGGCTGCGTTGCTGGGCGTCTCGTCTGAAGCTTCTTCTACAGGTTGAGTGACCTCAAAGAAGCGCAGCAGGTGATCTTCTTTGTCGCTGTTCTTGGGGATGCGCGCCTCGCGCAAGGCCTGATAGGGATCACTGCCGCTCAGACCCAATTCATTGGCCAGTGCAAGTGCCTGATCGGGCTTGAGCAGATCGGTCAGCAGGGCGCGCGTACGAGGGTCGAGGATGAGACTGGCTTCGCCGTGCAGGTCGATAACCATCTGGCGCAGGTGAGTAGGGGTGGCCAGCTTGGGGTCGAGGCTCATCATGAGCCGCATGGCGGTTGGCCCGATGAGGTCGCTGAGCGTTTGGTCATCGGCGCGCTTGAGTAAGTCGGCAGGTCGGATCATACCTTCGCTGAAGGGAAACTACCACACAACTTTGACTATACCACCGTTTATCCATACTGGCTATAAAGCTAAGCCCAAAAGCCTTGAGATTTGGGGATGGTAGTATTCTCGTATCTTATTTCTCGCTTATTGTCTCTGCGGGATGTACCCAGCTTGTAAACTTCTTTCACAGGAGTAAACGCAGCCAACCTGAAGCCTACACTCCGGCCCGCGTCCACCATCACAATGTCTTGGCTCTGAGAATCAATCAGCACGCCGGCCTGCCCACCGCCTCTCGACTGGCACACCATTGGCCCGATTGCGCCGCGCCCGCGATTTTCAGGTCGCTCACGAAACTCTGCGCGCCAGGCAGCACATTGTTAGAGAAGCGTGCCGACATTGCCGATTTCGACACGCCAGCTCACAACCTGCTGCCTGCTTAGCGCGCGAACCTGCAACATCGCCGATGCGCAGACGCAATTTCAGGCTACTCTCTGCGCCGACATAAACATCTGCACCCAGCGGATAGTTCTCGCTCAAGATATAGGGCGTCGGCAATAGCCAGGGCGTGTAGGTCGGTTGCGGCGTGTGGGTAGAGCGCGGGGTGCTGCTTGGCCCGATGCCCGATCCACCTCTGCCCAGTAGCCTAGCGGATTCGGGTATGTCGTCGGCTTCACCCACTGCATATCGCAGCTCGCTTCCAGAGCCATGCAAGGGTTAGGCGGGCAGACGAACTGATAGACGCTCAGCCTTGTCGTGTTGCGGTGGGGCGGATAGCTATATAAATCATGGGCGTAGGGATGAGCGGCGGTGCGCTAGTGGTTACATGCGTCGATATGGGCTGCGGGATGTGCGTGGGGCGCGGCGTGCTGGTGGGGCAGACGAACTGAGCCACACCCGTGATGCGTACGTTGAGTTCTGTCACTCCCGACTTGACAGCGCCATCGCAGGCTGGGATAGGCGCTGCCAGGTCAATAACGATGATGAGCGCTCTCATGGGATCACCGCCAGCTGATTGGCTGCGGCTAGGATCACTTCCCAGCGCTGCACGGCGCGCCGTCCTGCCGTCGGGCGCAGGGCAAAGCTGCGACCCAAAAACGGAATCAACACCTGCACTTCGTCCTCGATCAGCAGTTAAAAAGTCACAATGCCGCGCTCGTCCGTTTGCCCATTGCCCGGCAGTTCACGGATGAGTGCATTCACCACCCGCATCGACACGTTGCGCACGCCTTCGACCACCGTTAGTTGGCGTTCGCATCGTAGGCAATCTCCAGCGTGAGTTCCAATACAGAAGGCGGAAGAGGCGTCAGTATGGGCGCGCTGGTGGGCGGCGCATTCAGGACGACGACGCGCTTCACGTTCTGCGGCGTGCTGGTGGGCGGCAGGACAGCGGGGCTGAATCCTGCCTCGATACTCTCAGGCGTGGGCTGATTGAGGAACGCCTCCACAAAGTCAAAAGCGAGAGAACGGGTATCGTCACTCGTCGAGAGTGAGCGCAGACCGAACACGTGGTAACCCTGACTCAAAAAGTATGGCTCGGTGAGCCTCCACTGCGAAACTGCTCGGCAGAGGCGCGAACGCCGCCACGAATCGGCCACCCGCCCACCACCGCAATAAACCATAAAATGGATAATCTGATGGTGCTGCCAACCATAGAAAGGTGTGAGCTGAGTCGGCGCGGGTTGAGCCGTCGGCAAGGGTGGATTGACGGCCATAATCACCACTTGGCGTGGGCGGCGCGGGCTGTGTGGATATGATCGGCGGCAGAGTGGGGATGATGACGATGGGCGGCGAAGTGACCAAGACGGTTTGAACGACGGGCGTTCAAGTCGCTGTCTAGGTAGGCGTGCTTGTCCAGGTTGCGAGGGCCTAGAGAGCGCTCTATACTTGACTTATGGCATCGTCGTGTTGACCGAAAGGGATAGCTATGGCGAAGTGGGAGACGACCACTGGCAAGATCGTCAAGTCAGAAGTTGGTGTGTACGTGAGCAGCGAAGGCGACAACATGGATCAGCCCATTATCCACTGGGCCTACCGCGTCAATGGCGTGAACTATCGAGGCGAGATGCCTGAGATGGGCTACTACCGCGCTAAGCAGCTCGTCGCCAAGTATCCCGTCGGCATGGAGGTCGAAGTACGCTACAACACTGCCAATCCAGAGATATCGGTCGTCAAAGGCCTGGAAGGCCTGATTGGTCTAGGTCGGTCGACGGGTTTGTTAGTGGCTGTGTTTTTAGCGGTCACGTTCGTCTTCTTCGCCGTCATCATGCTCAGCACGCAGGCTGGCAACTGAGACAGACAAGCTGCTCTAGGTCGCATCTTTCTGCGTCGACAGACGTCGCTCGCTCCTGCTCTTTTCGTTTGCCCGTATAATCAGAGTATATGACGGGTGCGACACAGCACGGAGAAGGGGGTAGCTATGAGCAGTTTCGGCACGATTTTGCCTGCCAGCGTCACGCTGACCAGCGGCAAGACGACGTTCTCCACCATCTACGAGATTCTGAATCGCGGCGCACAGGTGGAGATTCTGAGCGACGAAGGGGATGGTTGGCTGCGCGTGCGCAGCGCGGCCAAGCACGAGGGCTTCATCATGAGCCAACACGTGGCGCGCCAGGCTCAGCCCACCCCAGCGCCCGCCTTCGCTCCTTACACAGTGGAAGTCGTCGCCACTGACGCGCGACTGCGCGGCGGCCCTGGCACGCAGTTCCCCATCATCGGCAGAGCCACAATGGGCCAAGCCTTCGAAGTCGTCGGCCAAATTGGTGAATGGCTAGAGGTACGCAATGGCCCAAAAGCCAACGCCTTCATCGCCGCTCAGCTCACCAGCAATCGCCTGAACAGGCCAGACGCAGTGCGTGGTTACCTCATCGAACGCCCCGATCTGATGAGCGCTGACCTCGCGCCCCTGCGCCAAATCCCCACCGAGGGCCTAGAGCGCGGCAAACGCCCCTTCGTCGCGGCCAACATCTGGAATCAGTACGGTGGTCTGATTAGTCTACTGGCAGACACGCTGCGCATTCCCCTGGCCACGATGGTCGCGGTCATCGCTGCTGAGAGCAGTGGCAAGCCTTTCGGCCCCGACAACCGCCTGACGATTCGCTTCGAAGTCCATATCTTTCAGCGCTATTGGGGATCGAAAAACCCCGCTATGTTTGATCGTCACTTCCAGGCCGATGGCTTCCGCAATCACAAATGGCGTCCTGATCCCAACACGCCCTGGATGCCCGTCCACGTCAATCAAGAGCGTGAACACGAGGTTCTGAGCTTCGCGCGCGGACTAGACGACACCAGCGCCTTGCTGAGCATCAGCATGGGCTTGGGCCAGGTGATGGGCTTCAACTTCCGTCAGCTGGGCTATGAGAGCGTACAAGAGATGTTCGAAACCATGTCGCGCAGCGTCCATGCACAAATCCTGGGCATTTTCGACTTCGTGACCGGCACGAACGAGACTTCGCCAGCTATTCAGGCCCTGCAAAGCGGCGATCTACTGGGCTTCGCCACCATCTACAACGGGCCTGGCAACGCCCTCACCTATGAAGCTATTATGGAAGACTACGTGGCCATCTTCAACGGGCTGATCCTGCAGGCTATCGAAGTCCCGCGCGTCAGCACCCAGCGCGGCCCCAGCGAAGAAGCTGCCAAGAATCGCCGCGAGGTAGAGTTGTTCGAAGCGCTGGCCGCCCCCTTGCCTGACAGCGCTCCCACCGTGACTCCGCCACCAAGCACGCCCATCCCTCCACCCCAGGCGGAGACGTTGGCCCAAGCTATGCAGCAGCTCAACGTGCGCGCCGAGCCTTCGGCCAAATCGACCATCCTGATGACTGTGCCGCGCGGCGCTACCTTCAAAATCCTTGAGCCACTGGAACAGGCGCTGGCCAAGATGCGCACGCGCGAGCAAGACGGCCAATTCATCCAGGTGCAGGCGCACAATGGCCAAGCAGCCTACGTCGCCGCCTGGTTGACAGCGCCTGTCAGGCGGATCACGCCGCCATCAGTCCTCAGCTACCTGGACAGCTTGCCCAGGCCTCAACTCCCTGAGGGATACCACGCCCTTTGGTCACAGCAGACACGTCTGGGCCTGCCCGATCCGTTCGATGTGTTACCGGTAGCCATCTACACTCAAGATGAGCTGGTCAATATGCAGGTGAACGGCTTCGGCCCAAATACCTTCGCCTTCTGGAATTGGGCCAAGTGGTACAGCCGCGTCGGTGGTATGCACAATGGCTATGATTTCATCGTCAAGACGGGAACGCCTCTGCTGGCCGTCAGCGATGGCGTCATCATCAAAGGCTGGACGTTCATGGCCAACCGCGCTGAGAAAACGCTCGTCTTGTGGTGTTTCTTGCCTGATCGACCTGAGTATCGCGACGCGCAGGGACAGCGCATGATGAGCAATGTCCTCGTCGCTTACGGCCACATGAGCAACAATACCATGCGCCAACACCTGGAGGTGGTCAAGGCTGGCGACGTAATCGGCCTGAGTGGCACGCCAGCCGGCACTAACACCAACGACCACCTGCATTACGAAGTTCACTTGCTACAAGGCGATGACAGGCTGCCCAATCCCAGGCCACCACGCAAACTGCTCAAAGAATACGACCGCCCCCAGCCGCTAGACAACAACACACCTTGGAATCCGCTGCTGTTCTACAGCCCGCGCGCCATCGCTTACAGCCTACACCAGGGTCAGACCGTCGGCTTTCTGGGCAAATATCCAGAATATCCCACGCTTGACATGCTGCGCGCGCGCGGCATTCAGCACTTGCCCGCCGTAACCCCGCTCACGCTGGCCTATTATCGCTACGGCATTCCCGTCATCTGGAGCAAACCCAAGAGCGGCACATGGCCCGATGGCGTAGTGACGACCGACATGCTGCCCGAACGCCTAGCAACTTACCAGGACTTCGCCCCTTACCCCCCCAGCTTTTTGAAGTGAAAGACCCAACCATGAAGGATGAAAGCCGCCAGCAGATCGAAGTTATGGCCCAAGCGCTGCGCGTAGCCCTGGCTCTGGCTCGCCCTGACGTGGACTTGACCTACAAGCCGATGTTCGGCGGCGCGGGCTTTTGGGTCGATGGCAAAATCTTCGCCGCTTGGCTGGGTGGCACAACTCTGTCCCTCAAGCTGCCCCCAGAGCGCCGCCAGGCCCTGCTGGCGGCGGGCGGCAGCGTGCAAAGCTATTTCAAAGAGTACGTCAACGTGCCACCACACTATCAGAATGAGCCGCACCTGATGGCTGACGATGTGGCCGCCAGCGTGGACTACGTCTTGCGACTCAAAAAGCTTCGCAAACAGTGAAACGCTGCTCAGTACGCGGAGACCAGAAGCATTGCTGAGTTATCGCTCGTTGAGTGAGGCTATCTTTAGCCGCTCTCGGATTGCGCTAGGACTAGTGGTGGTAGCCCACCTAGCTCTCGCAACTTGGATGAGCTTGCACGTCCCACTCTTCGAAGCACCAGACGAGTACTACCATTTTGCGGTCATCGAACACCTGACGCGCACGAATCACTTGCCACCGCGCGAGCTACCGCCGCCACAGGTTAATTTTCAATTCTCCAGCTACCCCTGGCGACAGATGGCCTTTCACGCCCCGCTCTACTATCAGATAGCGGCTGGATTGTTGCGCCTGTCAACGATCAGCACCCACGACTTCGCCAGCTACCGCTTCAACCCTCATGCTCAGATAGGCATAGGGCAAGCCCAAGACAACGTCAACTTCATCGCTCATGTGGGCTATGAGCAGTTGCTGGGAGTAGCCCAACGCGATCCGCTGAGCGACACGGGTTTGGCAGTGCGCCTCATCCGTGTCTTCAGCCTGAGCTTAGGCGCGCTGAGCCTAATAGGCTGCTATGCGCTCACGCGCGCTTGCCTACTTCATCGACCTGACTTGGCCGTCTTGGCAGCAGCGCTGATGGGCTTCATCCCGCAGTTTGTCTTCATAAACGGCATCGCCAGCAACGATAGCTTGTTAGTAGCTTGCAGCACTTGGGGGCTAGCATGGACGGCTTGGAGTCTGCGTCAACCCCGCTGGCGACTGTGGTGGGTAGGACTAGGTGGAGCGCTAGCCGGCGCAGCAGCCCTGTCCAAGGCCAGCGGACTAGCAGTGGTCGTGCTGTGCGGCTCAGCGCTGCCGCTAATGGCTTGGCGCGGCGCTTGGCCCTGGCGGCGCAGTTTGCTGGCTTTGCTGCTGTACAGCCTAATCGTGTTGCTGATTGCCGCTCCCTGGTATGCCAACAACTGGCAGACCCTGGGTGACTTGACAGCTGCAAGGCTAGTCGCTCAAGCAACTGGGCTGCGCAGCGATCCACCGCTCGCACCAGGGGAGTTCATGGGCCTGCTGTACTCATTCTGGGGGTTGTTTGGCTGGTTCAACATCTTGTCTCCGATGGCGTTTTATCACGGCGTGTTAGTCCTATGTTGCGTTGCTGGGCTTGGCCTGCTGCTCAGGCTGCGGCGCACGAAGCTCAGCCGCACTAGTCTGCTGCTCATGGGTGTATTCACATTTTACGTCCTGGTCATAGGAGCGGCTTGGTGGCAGTTCAACCAGCTCACCTATGCTGCACAGGGGCGTCTTTTCTTCCCCTTATTAGGGATCGCAGCCTTGTTGCTGGCTCTGGGCTTGGCGCATTGGCCTGCTTGGGCGCGCGCGCTGAGTCTGGGTGGATTAGGCCTGGCCTGCTTGTTGCTGCCTATCACGCGCCTTGCTCCAAGTTACGCTCCCGATTGGACGCCTCATCAACCTCCTGAAAATGCCATTGCTTTCCAATTACGCGAACCCTGGCAGGCTGAGGCTTGCCTGACCCTTTGGTTAGAAGCGCCGAGCTGGCTGGATGAGCTTGAGCTTGAAATTGTCCTGCATTGGCGCGCCGATTGTCCGATCAGCGGCTATTGGAGCGTCTTCTTCCATGCGATTGACGATACTCGCTTGAGTTGCACACCTGGCGACACAGCCCACATCCTGGCTCAGCACGACACCATGCCTCAAGGTGGTCGCCTCCCCATCCCATCCCTGCCTATCGGCCGAACGATCCGCGACGTCTATCGCCTGACCGTTCCATCCAGAGCAACTCATCTGCACTTGGGACTGTACGACGCAGCAGGCAGCTTTATACGCGCTTTCGTCAGCTCAACAGCACCACCGAGCAGCAGTTTCAAACTGGGTCGTTGCGCGCCCGAGCTGATCGAGCATTCGCTAAAGCCAGACACAAGATCGTCCTCTCCTCCCGTAAGGAAGCATCGGGCCTGCTCATCAAAGGTGAGGATGACTCGCGATGAATTGAGGAAGAGCTTGTCTAATGAAGATCGACTTCGGCCCTGTGGAGCGCGGTGAGATGACTATGCTGGAATTTTCGGTCAGGTTCAGCAAGGATGACTTGGCCGCCGCCAGCGATGCCAGCATTGACTTCATGCTCCATTTGCT
Organism: Anaerolineae bacterium; assembly: GCA_025055175.1. Classification (GTDB taxonomy): domain Bacteria; phylum Chloroflexota; class Anaerolineae; order Aggregatilineales; family Phototrophicaceae; genus JAVQVU01. The sequence goes on from JANWYT010000028.1 coordinate 66,940, forward strand.
AGACGACCTGGACGACGCTGATGTGACTTTCGATCCGATTGACGAACACGCCCATGATCCTTTCGCCAAGCCAGGCGAAGAGAACATCGGCTGGAGCTTGGCTCATCTGATCGCCCACGTGACCGCCAGCACAGAAGAGGGTGCAGCCTTCAGCAGCATTCTGGCTCGCGGCTATCCACTGGAAGAACGTCCGCGCTACGAGACGCCCTGGCGAGATATTCGCACCAAAGCACAGTGTGTGCAGCGCTTGGAGGAGAGTCGGCGTATGCGTCGAGGCTACCTGATGACCTGGCCTGACGTGCCATTTCTGGACGTATACCGCAAGGCCTCGGAGCGCTTCGAAGCACGCTTCGGCAAGCTGAACGCGACCGCCTCCTTTTTGTTCGGTTTGTGGCATGAAACTCAACATTACGAACAAATGCAGGAAGTCAAGCGCCAAGCTCTAGCTGCACGCGCTGGCTGAGCTTCTGTTGGCAAGCCGAAACAGGCCAGCTTGCAAGTCAACGCACGCGGTTCAGCCACAAACTAACGAATCTTCTGCGTAAAACAAACGAACAGCGTCTAGGCGACTTAAAGAGTTGCTTCTCCGTCTTTTTCTACAAACTTAGATCGTGAAGTAAACGTTTTTATAACGTAAAAGGTTAAAGATTGCTTGCATTTGTTTGTCATTTCATGCTAAAGTGAGTTAGTTGTTTGTTACAAGTACCTTGTAGGAGTGGCTGGCCATGCCGGAGAAGATACTGATTGTTGACGACGAAGAAGCCACCGTCCAACTCATCAGCGTGCTGCTAGAGCGGCGCGGTTTTGAGACGATCAAGGCTTACCGCGCCGAAGAAGGCCTGCGCAAAGCCTATCGTCATCAGCCCGACCTGGTGCTGCTGGACGTGATGATGCCCGACATGGACGGCTGGGAGGTGTGCAAGCGTCTGCGCGAGATGAGCGATGTGCCGATCATCTTCTTGACAGCGCGCAGCGACGTGAAGGACATCGTGCGCGGCCTGGAGATGGGTTCAGATGATTACATCGTCAAACCCTACGACAACGATGAGCTGGTGGCGCGCGTGCGCGCTCATCTGCGCCGCTCACCACGTCCTAGTGTCAGCGAAGAACTGGTCTTCAACGACGGCGACTTCCGCATTAACTTCATGAATCGCGAAGTTTGGGTGCGTGGCGAACTCAAGCACCTCACTCCCAAAGAATTCAACTTGCTGGCCGTGCTGGTGCGTAACGCTGGGCGCGTCGTCAGCCGCACAGAACTCGTCACCCAGGCTTGGGGCGAGGAATACAGCGACGCCATCGATAGCCTCAAGTTGTACGTCCACTATTTGCGCCAAAAAGTAGAGGCCAACCCCGAACAACCGGATTACATCGTCACCTCGCGCGGGGTAGGCTACCGCTTCGTGAGCCGCTGACTCTGTAGGCAGGCTGACCTATTCGCGCCATCAGCTCAGGGCAGGCAAATAGATAGTGAAGCGCGTCCCTTGCCCAGGGGCGCTCTCGACGTTGACGCGCCCCCCCAGCGCAGCAATCAGACCAAAAGCGATAGGAATGCCTAGTCCACTACCTTTGTGTTCGCGCACCACGTCATTGTCCGAGCGGAAGTAGAGCGTCCCTAGCTTGCTCATCTCTTCTTCGGTCATGCCGATGCCGTTGTCTTCGACCAAGATGACCAACCAAGAGCCATCCCCCGAAGCGCGCACCCACACTTGTCCCGCGCCAGCAGGGGAATAGCGCAGGCCGTTCTCCACCAACTTGTTCAGGGCCAGGGCAAGATGATCCCCATCCAAGTTGAGCAACGGCAGGCCCTGTGGCACATCGAAGCCGAGGGTGCGCCCCAACTCTTGCGCGACGGGCAGCATCTCTTTCTCTACCTTCATGGCGATGTTCTTGAACATGTCCATCTTGGGAGCGACTTTGAGCGTGCCTTTGCGGATCTTGTTGATGAAGCTCACGTCCATCAGCAGGGCTTCCATGCGCCGAATGTTGGTCTTGATGACCCCCAGGAACTGCTTCTGCATGTCGTTGAGTTCACCCATCGCGCCCAACATGTCCACATAGCCACGGATGCTGGTCATGGGAGTGCGCAGCTCATGGACAGCATGGCCCACAAAGTAAGCTTCTTCCTTCAGGAAAGCCTCCATGTCAGGGGCAGGAGCAGCGGTGACTTGGCTTTGCTCTTGCGCTGCCAACTGAATCAGCTGAGCAATTTCCTCAATCTGGCCAGGCAAGCGCACAGGCACGATCATGCCGCGCTTAGCGGCTTCTAATAGTTCATCGACCTTCAGATGGGCGTTTTCCAGGGCCGTCATTGGCTCACCTCTCGTATCCAGAAGCGTTCTGCGTAATCTCCGCTCAGGCGGCTGAAGGCCCTGCGCGTATCCTCGGCCATCGCCTCCTCATCCTCCCAGAAAGTGCTGACCTGACTCTTGTACTCGGCCATCGCTTTCAGGCGAGCCTCTAGGTCAAGAGTGGTGAAACAAGCGTCTTCGTGACACAGGGCTTCATCAACATCATCCAGAGCGCGGTGGATGGCTGTTTCGTCGCGCATGTAGGGGAAGTCCGTGTAGAACTTCAGACGCCATTCGGTGCGAATTCTGCTGAGCATCCTGGCCCAATCACGCACAATGCGATGATCGACGTGCCGACCCACCGCCAGAGGGGCATAGATCACTTCGACGCGGTGACCGATCAATTCGCTGGTCAGCTGGGTGCTTTGGGTCAACAGGCGCGGCGCGTAGTCGTGCGGATGAATTTCGCCCCACAGATGGGCTTCTGTCGGGTAGAGGGGATGGCCATCGACGACGCGGTACACGCAGTCGGGCAGATCAAAGTAGAGGGCCTGAGCCTTGAGGTGCTTGAGAGCGCGCTTGTCCTCCCGCAGACGTACCTTTACCGCTTGGCAGCCATCGACCTGCCAGCGCTTGTGCAGCTCGCGCAGCAGAGGCGTGTCGGGCAACGGCTTGGGGACGCCGCCGGCCATAATCGTCAGCACGGCGACGCGCACACCCTGTGAAGCCAGGCGGTAGATGGTCGCGCCGCAGCTGTAAGCGGCGTCATCGAAGTGAGGCGAGAGGAAGAGGTGCATAGTCGCGCCCTATTCAGGCCGATAGGTGGGGACGCTGAAGGCGAAGGTGCTGCCGCGTCCTTTCTGACTATCAATCTCTATCGTGCTGCCCATGAGCCGGACAAGGCTAGAGGTGATGGCGAAACCCAGACCTGTGCCGCTCTGCGAGCGAGTGTAATCATCGTCAGCGCGCCAGAACTTCGTACCCAATTTGGCGATCTGCTCTGGTGAAAGGCCGATACCTGTATCGCTGATTTCAAAGCGCACGCGGTCGCCCTGGGGACGGACGCGCAGAGTGATCGTGCCGCCAGGAGGGGTGTACTTGTAGGCATTACTGACCAGGTTGGTCATCACTTGCACCAAGCGATAATAGTCGGTGAACAGCTCTGGCAGAACTTCAGGGACGTCTTCCTCGTAGTGGTGCTGACGAGCCACAATCTCCGGCATGGTGGTGTCGCGCACTGCTTCGATCACCGCACGGGCTGAGACAGGACGGTTATCCATAGAGAAGTGTCCGCTCTCTATGCGGCTGACGTCAGCCAGGTCGCTCACCAGCACGCGCATACGTTCTACCGTACTGATGATGTGGTTGAGGAACTTGCTCTGCTGAGGCGAGAGGTTCTTGCCCTCGGACTCCATCAGCACCAGGTCGGCATAGCCGCGAATGCTGGTCATAGGCGTCTTCAGATCATGAGCGACGATACCTACAAACTCACTTTTGGCCTGGTCAGCAGCTTTGACGGCGCGATATAGCCGAGCGTTCTCCAGCGTCACTAAGGCGCGCACGGCTACGCGCTCTACCAAATCCTGATGTTCATCGTTGAAGCGCTCGTGTTCCTGGTCGGCCAGAACGAGGACGGTGCGATCTTGGCCATCGCGCTGCAGCAGCACAGCCATCACCTGCTGATCGGCGCTGCGTACTGTGCGCCCCTGCTGAAGAGCTTGCAGGACAACATCCTGGTAAAAAGCCAAATCCAAAGCTTGCCCATAGCTGCAGATGAGGCTCGAGCGCGGCGGTGTGCCATCCTCTTGACGAACAATTAGGCCGCTGCGCGCCTTGACAATCTCGCAGGCCGACTCAAGAGTCGTGCGCAGTGCTTCGTCAAAATCCAGCTTGGCGCTCAGCTTGAGGTCAATGCGACGCAGTTCGCGCAGTTCATTCAGGCGCTGGTTGAGCTGTTCATCGGTGGCGCTGAACAGGCGAGCGTTGTCGATGGCCATTGAAGCCTGACCCGCCAGAGCTTCCAAGGTGGCCAGATCGTCATCCGCGAACAGGCCAGCAATAACGCGATTTTCCACGTAAGCCACGCCGATCACCTGACCTCTGGCGCGCAGAGGGACGCACATAATGCTCTTGAGGGCCTGGCTGACGATGCTGGCCTGGTTGGCGAAGCGCGGGTCTTCGACAGCGTTGGTCGTCAGGATGGCTTTGTCACCATCCATCACGCCATAGGCAATCGTGCGGCTGAAGTGGAGTTCATCCTCAGAGATAGACTGCTGATCGAAGTTGCGAGCTACGCGCACGCGCAAATTGCCGTCGTCATCGCGCAGCATAAGGAAGCCGCGTTCTGCCCCTGTGAGCTGGATCACGGCGTCCATCACCTGGTTCAGCACCGTCGTCTCGTCCAGCGACGAACCCAGCAAGCGGCTCACGTTGTACAGAGCTTCAAAGCGCTCTGCGCTCTTGTGGGCCTTCTGCAGATTCTCGGCGTTCTCTAGCAAGGCGCCGATCTTGTCGAGCTGGCGCAGAATATAATCCGTTTCGATGCGACCGCTGCTCATCTGGCCGCGGACGAGGGCGAGGGTCTGTCGGGCATTGAGAAAGTCTTGTTCGCTTAGGAAACGGATGGACATGAAGAGCCTCTATTTGTCGGCGGCGCTGGCGCCGCTGAGGTAAAAATCGCACCACTGCTGGATGGGGCAAGCCTGGCACAGCGGCCCACGTGCGCGACACAGGTCGCGGCCATGATAGATCATCTGCAAATGGAAGGCGTAGTAGTCTTCTGGAGGGACGATGGCTTCCATGACGGGATGAGCGTCATCGGCGCTGATCTTGGCGGGCAAAAAGCCGATGCGCATACCAACGCGGTGGACGTGCGTGTCGACTGGGAAGGCAGGCACGCCGTAGCCGAAGCACAAGACGATGGCGGCCGTCTTCGGGCCGACGCCGGGCAGGCGCATCAGCCAGGCCTTGGCCTCATCAGGCGGCAAATCACGCAAAAAGTCGATGGAGTACTCCCCACGTTCAGCATAAATTTGGGCCAGCGCCCCCTGGATGCGCGGGCCTTTGCTGTTAGCTAGGCCAGCTGGCCTAATCGTGTCGATCAATTCCTCAGGGGGCGCATGATGGACTTCAGCCCAAGTGGCATAGCGCGCCTTGAGGGCCGTGAAACCTCGGTCGCGGTTGGCGTCGGTCGTGCTTTGGCTGAGGATACAGCTCACCAGCTCATCCATGCCGTCATGAGGTTTGAAGGTCTTGCGGCCATAGCGGGCTTCTAGCGCTTGGGCGATGAGAGGATACTTAGCCCGTGCCGCGTCGTAGTTGGGTTGTGGGGGCATTGTGCCTCGCTTGGTGAACATCTGTCTTTATTGTAACCATTTAGCCCGATGAGGCAAGCTAGACGGTATCACAAGGACAGCAGCAGCGAGGCACGGCTCTGCTGGCTTGAAGCCTATGACTCGATGATTTCGATCTTTTCGATCTTGTCGCCCTGGCGGATAGCATCGACTACCTTCTGATCGGCTTCGCTGACAACGCGCCCGAAGACAGCGTGCTTGCCATTCAACCAATCAGTGACGATGTGCGTGATGAAGAACTGCGAGCCGTTGGTGTTCTTGCCGGCGTTGGCCATGCTGATGACGCCCTTTTCGTGCTTGATGGCCAGGGCAGACGGCTCATCATCCCACCTGTAGCCAGGGCCGCCTGTGCCAGTCCCCAGTGGGCAGCCCCCCTGGATCATGAAGTCTGCGATCACACGATGAAAATTCAGGCCATTGTAGAAACCTTCGCGGGCCAAAAAAACGAAGTTGTTGACCGTCTTTGGCGCTTCTTTGGCGAAAAGGTTCAAACGAATTGTGCCTTTGCTAGTGGTGATGACAGCCTGATAACGCTTGTTGGGATCGATGACAACGGCGGGATAGCTCGGATACTGCTTGGCCATGAGACATTCTCCAAGTGTAGATAGCTTCTTTTCAAGCATAGCAGAAAACTCATGCGGAAGTTAGCGCCTATGCCCCTTTCGACCTGAGGACGCTATAATGCTGCCGATGATTGAACAATCCCCAAGAGATGAGAGAGCAGGTGTATGCTGTTAGACAAGTTGGCAGCAGTAGAAGCGCGCTACATAGAGCTAGAAGCGCTTCTGGCAGACCCCCAAGTCACACAGGACTACAGCCGCGTTGCTGAAATCGCCAAAGAGCGCGCCGCCATCGAAGATGTGGTGCAGACCTACCGCGAATATAAGAAGCTGGCTTCGGACTTGGAGAGCGCTGAAGCCCTGCGCGATGAGGGCGACCCTGACATGCGCGAGATGGCTCAGGCTGAGATTGACGATCTGCAAGAACGCATTCCTGCCCTACTAGAGCGCCTGAAGGTCATGCTGCTGCCCAAAGACCCGCGCGACGGCAAGAACGTCATCATGGAAATTCGCGCTGGCGCTGGTGGCGACGAAGCTGGCCTGTTCGCCAGTGAATTGCTGCGCATGTACACACGCTACGCCGAAAATCGTGGCTGGAAAGTGGAGGTGATGGGACTGAACGAAGCGGGTGGCGGCGTCCTCAAGATGGCCACTGTTATGATCAAGGGCGACGGCGCTTTCAGCCGTTTAAAATACGAGAGTGGCGTCCATCGTGTGCAGCGCGTCCCCGTCACAGAAAGTGCAGGGCGTATCCACACCAGCACTGCCACCGTCGCCGTCCTTGCAGAGATGGATGAGGTCGAAGTTGACCTGGACATGAACGATGTGCGCGTGGACGTGTTCCGCAGCCAGGGTGCTGGCGGCCAATCGGTCAACACCACCGACTCGGCGGTGCGCATGACCCACATCCCCACCGGGATTGTCGTCGAAATGCAGGACGAGCGCAGCCAGTTGCAGAATCGCATCCGTGCCAAAGCTGTGCTGCTAGCTCGCCTGTACGAGATGGAGATGGAGCGCCAGCGCAGCGCCCAAGAGCAAGAGCGGCGCGATCAGGTGGGCAGCGGCGAACGCTCCGAGAAGATTCGCACCTATAACTTCCCGCAGAATCGCGTCACCGATCACCGCATCAACTACAGTTCCTACAATTTGCCCGCCGTCATGGACGGTGATCTGGACGAATTCATCGACCAATTGGCCACAGCCGCCCAGGCCGATGCTCTGGCGGCCGGTATAAGCAGCGATTAGGGCCAAACTGGCGTTTTAGCGTCCGAGGACGTATACTTCTGGGCCGTCCGCGACGGTGAGTGACCTCTATGCACCTCTCTGGTATCCTCGACTGGCTATCGGCCAGCAGCGCTTGGCGCACTTGGGCAGGGGGCTTGGCCCAGGCTCAGACGCCCCAATCGTTGCAAGCTATCCGCGCTGCGCGCCCTTTTCTGGCAGCTGCGCTAGCACGCGCCTGGGCTGGCCCTATCGTGGTGGTCAGCTCCAGCAATCGTCGCGTTCATCATCTAGTAGAACAGCTCTCCGTCTGGCTGAGGGACGAACGACCCATCCTGCGCTATGCTGATCCTGGGGCGGGCTTCTACGATCGTATCGCCTGGGATAGCGCTGTCATCCATGAACGGCTGGAAGCCTTGGACGCCCTCCTGCGCGACGATGCGCCGCGCGCGCCCATCGTCGTCGCCTCGCTGCGCGCCCTCATGCAGCGCACTCTGCCGCCCAGTCTGTATCGCCAGCACACTCTGCGCTTGCGCGTCCGACAACGCCTGCCACTGGACAAGCTGGCATCCAACTTACTAGGCCTGGGCTATGAGCCTGCAGCCCTGGTGAGCGCGATGGGGACGTTCAGCCGACGCGGTGGTCTGCTGGATGTCTTCCCCATGCACGCCGTCAAGCCCGTCAAGATCGACTTCTTCGACGACGAGATCGACTTCATCAAGCTGTTCGATCCCGCCACCCAGCGCACCCAGGGTCAGATCGACCAGATTGTCATTCCACCTGCACGCGAGGCACTGCCCGCCCTCATGCCGCCCGTCGCGCACCACCTAGAAGGCTTCTTTGCTCGGCTTGGGGCGCAGCACGGCGAGATGAGCGCCCTACTACCCGACCTAGACGGCCTGCGCAACGCTGCGCCCTTTCCTGTGCTAGAATTCTATTGGCCTTACGCCCTGCCTCAAGTCGCCTGTCTGCTAGATTATCTGCCCGACGACGCGCTGATCCTGGTGGACGACCTGAGCGAATTACAAGACGAAGCAGTCCGCCTGCTGGACGCCGCCGTCGCTAACCGCGCCAACAACATCCTCACGCACCAATTGCCTGACGACATGCCCGCCCCCTACGTGGATTGGGAGCGCCTAGCCCAAGAACTGAACGCGCGCCGCGTCGTCCTATTGAGCAATCAGCCTCAGCGGGACGCGCCCGTCGTCTTCAGCCCTGCGCCGCGCTTGGGCGGCCAACTCAAGGCGCTGGTGGCTCACTTAGCTGAGGGGCGCGCCCAGGGCCAAGCCCAGGTCATCGTCACAGACCACGCAGAGCGCGTCATCAGCTTGTGGCAGGAGCAAAGTGGCGAGCCGTTCACCCCACGCCTGGAAGCGCTGCCCGAAGCGCCCACCCGCGCCAGTTTAGCTTTCGTCGTAGGCCAGATCAGTGAGGGGTGGGTAGCCACGCATGAAGGCGGCACGCTCAGCCTGATCGGAGACAGCGAAATCTTCTCCTGGACGCGCCACGAGCCGCGTCGCCGTCAGGCTCGCCCCAGCCCACCTCCGCCTGAAGCCGATTACGCCGATTGGCAGCCTGGTCAGTTCGTCGTCCACGTCGATTTTGGCGTAGGCTGCTACCGAGGCTTGCAACGCTATCCCGCCGACAATGGTGAACTGCGTGAATACCTGGCTATCGACTACGAAGGCACAGACAAGCTCTACGTCCCTATCCATCAGGCTGATCGCCTGACGCGCTTTGTGGGCGCAGACGACGCGCCGCCGCGCCTGAACAGCCTAGGACGCCCCGCCGAATGGCAGCGCGCCAAAAACCGCGCTGCTCGTGCTGCGGAAGAGGAAGCTCAGGAACTCCTGAGCATTTATGCCCGACGCGCCGCCAGCCCAGGCTATGCCTATTCGCCTGACAGCGAGTGGCAACACGAATTGGAAGCCAGCTTCCCCTTCGTGGAGACCGTCGACCAACTGCGCGTTATCCGCGAGATCAAAGCGGACATGGAGTCGCCTCGGCCGATGGATCGCTTGGTCTGTGGCGATGTGGGCTTTGGCAAGACCGAAGTCGCCATCCGCGCCGCCTTCAAGGCGGTCATGGACGGCAAGCAGGTGGCCGTCCTCGTGCCGACCACTGTCCTCGCGGAACAGCATTATCACACCTTCAAGCGGCGCATAGCTGCGTTTCCCTTCCAGATTGAGGCTATCTCGCGCTTCCGCAGCAAGGCTGAACAAGAGGCTGTGCTGCGCCGTCTGCTCAAGGGCGAAGTAGACATCCTCATTGGCACGCATCGCCTGCTGTCTGATGACGTAGTCTTCCGCGACTTAGGCTTGCTCATCATCGACGAAGAGCAGAAATTCGGCGTTAAACACAAAGAGCATTTCAAGAAGCTGCGCTCCCAAGTAGATGTGTTGACGCTGACTGCGACGCCCATCCCGCGCACCCTCTATCTGAGCCTTAGCGGCGTGCGCGATATCAGCATGATTCAGACGCCGCCTGAAGACCGCCTGCCCGTCATCACCCATGTTGGCGTGTTCGATCCCAGGCTAGCGCGCCACGCCATCCTGCGCGAGTTAGATCGAGGTGGCCAAGTCTTCGTCATCCACAACCGCGTGAAGACCATCGACATGCTGCGCGAACGCCTGCTGGAGATCGTGCCAGAAGCGCGCGTCATGGTGGCGCACGGGCAGATGAGCGGCAAGCAGCTTGAGTCGATCATCACTCAGTTCAGCGCTGGCGAAGCCGACATCTTGCTGTCTACCAGCATTATCGAGAACGGTATCGACATGCCCAACGTGAACACGATCTTGGTGGATCGCGCTGATTGGTTTGGCCTGAGCGAACTGTACCAGCTGCGCGGCAGAGTGGGGCGTAGCAGCACTCAGGCCTATGCCTACTTCTTCCATCCGCGCGCCAGCCTGACAGAAGAAGCGCGCGCCCGCTTAGAGACGCTGGCCGAACACGCCAGCCTGGGAATGGGCTTCCAGGTGGCCACCCGCGATCTAGAACTGCGCGGCGCCGGCGACATCCTGTCTACACGCCAAAGCGGCCACGTCGCTAACGTAGGCTTGCAACTCTACACCCGCCTCTTGCAGCAGGCCGTTGCTCGCCTGAAGGCCCAGCAGCGCGGCGAGACCCCGCCAGCGCCGCCCATCAGCCAGAGCGAACGCATCCTGATCGACCTGCCCGTCGCCGCCTATCTGCCAGAAGCCTGGATTGCGGAGATGGCTCTGCGCCTGCAGCTCTATCGACGCATTGGCAATCTACAAAGCCTGAGCGAGGTAGAGGCGCTGGCTGAGGAATTGCGCGATCGCTTTGGGGAGCTGCCTAGCCCTGTGGAGGGACTGCTCTACCTCATGCGCGTCAAGCTGCTGGCAATGGCCATCCATGCCAGCGCCGTCCAGCAACCGCGCGATCGAATCCTCATCAAACTTTCCTGGTTGACCGAAGTCCAGCGCGAGTGCCTAGCTCAGCGGCTTGGGGATGATGTCGATGTCAGTCGGACTGCCGTTGAACTGCGAGCTGTGCCTGCCACTTGGCGCACACGCCTGTTGGAAGTCCTGAGCGCCCTGCCCGCCTACGCACCACGCCTGACAGCCTTGCGCGCCCCCAGTGGCTTGTAGCAGATGAAGCGTTCCTTGTTGATTTGAGAGCCTATGCCCTCGATAGAACCCCTCAACGACCGAGTGTATCTGATCTGGGGAGACCACTCCTCGCGCAACTATCAGCCCAACATCGGTGCAATCACGACTGAGGATCAGACAATCCTGATCGACGCCGGCAATAGCCCACGCCGCGCTCGTCAGGTGGCTGTAGAACTAGCAGCGGCTGGTCTGCCTCCTGTCCGCACTCTCATCTATACCCATCATCACTGGGATCACATCTTCGGCGCACAGGTCTATCACGCCCCATCGATCATCGCCCATGAAGACTGCTACGCGCAGCTCTACCCCCTAGTCGGCAAGCCTACTCACAGCGCCGACGGTCTGCGCCTGCTGCATGGCGAGAGCGACGTCAGCGCCATGCAGAGCGCCGTCGGCGACTGGCGCGATTTTCAGCTTTGCTTGCCCACCCTCACCTTCGGCAAGACGCTCAGCCTGCTGCTGGATGGAGTGCGTCTGGAACTCATCCACCTCGGTGGCTCTCATGCCAGCGACAGCTCGCTGGTGCGCCTGCCACAGCATGGGATTGCTTTCTGTGGCGATTACACCCTGAACGCCGACGGAAGCCTTGACCCACAGCGCGTGGCCGCGTTATTGGACGATTCGACTCAGGCGCTGGTTGACGGCCACAGCCCACGCTATCGCGCTGAAGACTGGCGAGCATGGCTCAGACTGAGTTGAGCTTCATTCCGTGTGGAAGTGTCAGGTTTCCACAAAAAACCTGTCATCTGACACTAGGGCTTCATGACAAATTGAGCTTATGCTGGGGATAAGAATATTTTTTGGGGAGCGCTCGCAGCGCTCAGGAGTGATGCCCATGTTAAGCCATATTCTCGTTCCCCTTGATGGCTCAGAACTATCCGAAGTTGCCCTGGCTTACGCGCGCGGTATTGTGGCTCCAGGTGGTAAGATTACCCTGCTGAGCGTGATCGACGTGCCTACCACGCAGGCCTACATGCTCTACGACATCCCGATCATGGCGCTGCCCAGCGAAGAAAAGCGCGATGAAGAAGCTTTTGATCGTCTGCGCGCGCAGACTGAGAAATACCTCAGAGCGCGCGCCGACGCCCTACGCGGAGAAGGCCTGAACGTTGACACACTGATCTTCAGCGGCGTGCCAGAGGACATCATCATCGAACAGGCCAAGATTCTGGACATCAGCGCTATCGTCATCTCCACACATGGGCGCAGTGGCTTCAGCCGCTGGTTGTTCGGCAGCGTGACGCAGAAGATCATCAACGCTATGCCTTGCCCAATCTTCGTCATCCCAGGCAAGCGCGCGCTGGAGCAGGAGCGCCAAGCTCAGGCCCAGCCAGAGAAGTACTACTGAAAGCGGTCGGGGCAGCTTCAAGGCTGCCCTAGTCACTGATCTGCGAAGCGCGAGAGATGTTGGACGCTGCGTCGTCTTCTGGTGGAACAAACTGCTGGATGTTATGTTTGACGGCGTAGGCCGCCGCTTCAGCGCGGTTGGACGCACCGATCTTGGCTAAGACGCTGCTTACGTAGTTGCGCACCGTGCCTTCACCCAAGAACAGCTTGACAGCAATCTGGCGATTGGTGAGGCCCTCAGCCACGCGCGCCAGCACCGCCAGCTCTTGCGGCGTTAAATCAGAGAAAGCGGCAGCCTGCTGGGCCTGGCTGGCTTTGCGCATCTCCGCGAAGACGCTAGCCGTCATCGCTGGATCAAGCATCCCTTCACCGCGACTCACGCGTTCCACTGCCTGCACCAGCTCGTTGTCGCCAATGCGCTTGAGGACGTAGCCCGTCGCGCCAGCTTGAATTGCCGCCATGAGCAACTCATCTTCAGCATACGACGTGAGCATAATCACGCGGCAACCAGGGACTTTAGCGACGATTTGACGACAAGCTTCAATGCCGCTAATACCTGGCATACGCACGTCCAGCACAGCAACGTCGGGCTGCAACTCGGCAGCCTTCGCAATGGCTTCTTCACCGTTGGGGCATTCGGCCACTACGCGAAAATGAGCGTGGCGCTCTAGCAGGGCGCGCAAGCCTGCACGCACCACCGAGTGGTCGTCAGCAATCAGGATGCGAACTGTTTTGCTCATAGTAAGCCATCATCCAGGCAGTTAACCGTCGGAAGAGACATGTAGGATTCATTGTGCGATTTGGTGCGCTTCATACACTATACTATAATTTGCAGCACTAGAGCCATAGTGAGGAATGTCATCCTAAAACCATGATAAACATCGTCCTTGATCGTCTCAAAGAGATTGCCAGTGCTGTCTTGTACGCCACTGAAGGCTCTAACCTAGAAGCCGTGCTAGAGCGCATCGCTGAGGTCGCTAAGGAGATGGCGTCCACCAAGTACGCCGCTCTGGGCATTCCCAATGGTGTGGGCGGACTGCGCTACTTCAAGACTGCGGGCATGACGGATGAACAAATTGCCCTCATCGATCATCTGCCCAAAGGCCACGGCTTGATTGGCGCGATTATGCGGGAACGCGAGACGCTGTGCTTGAAAGACATGAGTCTTGACTCACGCTCGGTGGGCTTCCCCGACAATCACCCCCACATGACTAGCCTGCTGGGTGTGCCGATCAAGCTCGGCTCGCAGCTGTTCGGCGTCTTATATTTGTGCGACAAGGTAGACAACACGTCCTTCACCGACGTTGACCAGATGTTGATCGAGACGCTGGCCAGCTACGCCGCCCTTGCCATCTCTAGCGCTTCTCTCAACGAGCAGCACAGCCGCCTGCGCTTGTTGGAAGAACGCGAGCGCATTGGCATGGAACTACACGATGGCGTGATCCAGTCGCTCTACGGCATTGGTATGCACGTCGAGCTATTGCGCATGAGCGGCAACATTCGTGCGGAGGATATGCAGCCGCTGGTGGACAGCCTGAACGAAGTCATCGAAGACATTCGCTCCTATATCGGCCAGTTGCGCCACCGCAGCAACCAGACGCTGACGCTACGTGACTGCTTCCTGCGCGTCGTCGAACGCCTCAACCTGTCAGACCAATTGGAGGTGACTATCGACACAGAGGAGATGAAGCTGCCTTTCACGCCAGCGGTCATGGAGTCTATCTACCTCATCATCAACGAAGCCGTGAGCAACGCTGCGCGCCACGCCGATGCCACTCGTCTGCATCTGTCGGCACGCAGCGAAGGCGGTCATCTGCTCATCCAGATCAGCGACGATGGCAAAGGCTTCAGCGTAGAAGAGGCCCATCTTCAAGGTGGCCTGGGCCTGCGCAACATGCAACGTCGCGCTCGCCTGTACGGCGGCGAAGTCCTGATCGACTCACGCCCTTTCGGCGGCACACGCCTCACCATTCGCGTTCCCCTGCGCGCCTACTGAGATGGCCTGCGCTTCATTACTCGCTTCACGATCGTCGTATTGTTCACTTCAGGAGGGCCAAATATAGTGACATAAATCATCCACAATCTAGTACCAACGTTTTGCGGTTAGCACCTATCATAGGCAAAAGACCACTTTATGGGCTTGTTCACCAAAAGGAGTACCCTAACCATGTTTGAAAATGTCACTGTCAAAGAGTGGATGACACCCAACCCCGTGACCATTGATTCCAGCGCCAAGATTAGCGAAGCTCATCAGGCCATGAAGTCCAAATCCGTACGCCGTCTGCCGGTGCTGCACGACGGAAAGCTGGTCGGCATCATCACCATTGGCGACGTGCGCGAGGCCAGCCCCTCCGACGCCACGACCCTGAGCATCTGGGAGCTGAACTACCTGTGGGCGCAACTCACTGTCGAGAAGGTGATGACTAAGAACGTCATCTCTGTCAGCCCCGATCAGTCCATCCTGGATGCCGCCCAGATCATGCTGGAGAAGAAGATCAGCGGCTTGCCCGTCGTACAGGGCGACCAACTGGTGGGGATCATCACCGAATCCGACATTTTCCGTATGCTGGTGCGTTCGCGCGTGCCAAGCAAGTAAGCCGCTCGCCGAGGCTTACAGCCTGAAAGTACATTCTGAGAAACAATGAAAAGGAGCATGGCGGTACGCCGCCGAATGTGCATGAACATCGCAGATATCATGACCACTTCGCCCGTCACTGTCATGCTCAACAAGCCGTTGCGCGTCGCCCTGGAACTGATGGCTGAGCATGGGATCAAACATCTGCCCGTCATCAGCAAGGCGGGCCACGTCGTCGGCGTCATCAGCGACCGCGATTGTCGCCACGCTCTGAATTCGCCCTTCGCTTCACAAGACCCACGCCAGCTTAATGTTTCCCTTAGCAATCAGATTGACGTGCGCGCCGTCATGTCGCCTGCGCCTATCGTCGTCGAGCCAGACGCGCCAGCCTCAGAAGCGGCGCGCCTTATGCTGACGCATCGCATTGGCTGTTTGCCCGTCATGCGCGGCGAGACGCTGGTGGGCATTGTCACGCGCAGCGATTTGCTGATGGCCTTCATCAACCTCATGCGCCGCCTAGAGATGATCGACGATCAACAACCTCATGCCGACAGCACGGGCTGAGGATCAGGGTCTCCAGACGGGGAACAGCGCGTCGCCCTGGCCATCGGTCAAGGGCCAAGCCTCCCCGCCTGCGACAGACCGCGCATACAAGCGCCAGCGTCCATTTTCGTGGCGGCTGAAGACCACTACGCGCCCATCAGGCGACCAGACCTCATCCATCACCACCACCTGACCATCAAAGGGCGAAGGTTCTGCCTGAGCGCTGTCTGTGTCTAGTACATATAAGTTTAGCTGTCCCGTTTTAAGCTGCGAATCTTCCTCATCATAGACGTAGACCAGGCGTCTACCGTCCGCACTGAAGACAGGCCGCACCTCGTCCCAGGGGCTGGTGGTGAGCTGGCGGATTGTGCCATCGGCTTCTGCCCAAAGGAAGACGTCCTCGTTGCCGTTCCTGTCGCTGGCGAAGGCAATCCGCTCACCTTGTGGTGACCAGCGCCCAAACCAATCACGACTGCCGTGATTCGTCAGACGAGTCGCATTAGCTATGCGGAACTCGGCGCTGCTGGAGATGATGTACAGCTCTAAGTTCAAATCGCGCAGCGACGACCACAGCAAGCGCTCGCCCCCAGGCGACCAATTGCCATCCCAGTCGAAGCGCGACTCGCGCACTAGCGTGAAGATGGCTTCAACAATGCTCAGGGTACGCAGGCCGGTGCCGTCGGCGTTGACCTGCGTCGGCACAAGTTCTCCGCCTGCGCCTCGGCTGCCCAGGAAGTTGATTTGCGCGCCGTCTAGCGACCAAGAAGGGAAGTAATCATGTGCGCCCTCTGGGCCGTCGCTCAAGTTGAGCAGCGTTCCGTCCTCGGCGCGCAGCAGGTAAACGTCCCAATCGCCGTCGGCGTTGCTAGTGAAGGCCAAGTCATGGCCTAGGGCCTGAGGCTGAGCGGCGTCCTCCGCTGCGCCACCCTGGCCCACGCTGAGCGGAGCGCTGCGAATGCCTTCTCCAACGAGCCACACCAGCAGCGCACCCAGGGCAACCAACAGCATAACCACCGTCAAGACGATACGTTGGCGCATCATCAACCGTCCTCCGTTTCCAATCACCCGTAGTTGCCATCAGCATAGCGCAGCGAGACCAGCAGGCAAAGCGTGGAAACTGAGCCAACTAAATCACAGAGGAAGCCCTCCGCGTCATGTGGAGGGCTTCCTGTCTTGCTTGAGCGACTTGGTGCGAGCGGAGTCGTCAGACGATCACTTTCAGGCCTGGCCCCATAGTGGTCGTCAAGGTCATGCGTTTGATGTAGACGCCTTTAGCGGCGCTGGGCTTCTGGGCCTGCACGGCGCTGATGGCCACGCGCGCATTTTCGATCAGGCGCGGCGTTTCAAAGCTGACCTTGCCAATCGGCATGTGGACGTTGCCAGTCTTGTCATTGCGGAACTCTACGCGGCCTGCACGCAGTTCATCAATCACGCGCGGTAGCTGCTCCCCTGGCACGACCGTGCCAGCTTTGACGTTGGGCATGAGGCCGCGCGGGCCGAGGACGCGGGCCACGCGGCTGACTTTGGACATCATGCTCTGGGTGGCAATAGCCGCGTCGAATTCCAGCCAACCGTCCTTCTGGATGCGATTGATGAGTTCTTCGCCACCGACGTAATCGGCGTTGGCGTCTTGGGCATATTTGGCATCTTCGCCCTCAGCAAAGACCAGGACGCGCACCTTTTTGCCCAAGCCATGCGGCAACAGCACAGTGCTGCGCACTTGTTGGTCGCTCTGGCGCGGGTCAATACCCAGGCGGAAGTGCAGTTCCACTGTCTCGTCAAACTTGGCTTTCGCCAGGGACTGCGCTAGTGGGACGGCTTCTTCTAGGGTGTATTCCCTCGTGCGGTCAACTTGCTTGAGGGCTTCTAGATAGCGTTTGCTGCGGTGGGGCATAGGTTTTTCTCCTGTGGTCGTAGCGGGCCTGTGCTGCCCTGCCACCGTTGAACGACTAGTTTTCGACGATTTCCAGGCCCATCTGGCGGGCTGTGCCTTCAATCTGACGCATAGCGCCTTCAATATCGATGGCGTTCATGTCGTCTTTCTTGACCTCAGCAATTTCACGGATTTGCTTGCGGGTGATCTTGCCGACGGTCTCTAGGGGCGCACGTGAAGCGCCTTTCTGAATGCCAGCAGCTTTCATCAGCAAAAATGAAGTCGGTGGCGATTTCAGGATGAACTTAAACGAACCATCTTGGAAGATGGTGATCTCTGCTGGCACAATCTCGCCTATGCGGTTGGAGGTGCGGGCGTTGTATTCCTTGCAGAAGCCCATCAGGTTGATGCCGTGCTGAGCCAGGGCCGGACCAATGGGCGGAGCCGGATTGGCTTTGCCGGCCTGGATGGCCAGCTTGACGATAGCCTTGACTTTCTTTGCCATAGCGTGTCTTTCCTCTCGCTCGCTAGATTTTTTCTACTTCCATGAAGTCCAATTCCACTGGAGTTTCGCGTCCGAAGAACTCGACAATCACGCGCACTTTGGCTTTGTCGGCGTCGATAGCAGCCACCGTGCCGATGAAATCGTTGAAGGGGCCACTGCTGATCCGCACCTTTTGCCCCACCTTGAAGTTGACCTTGAAGATGGGCTTATCATCGTCCATGCGGGCCATAATCTGCTTGACTTCTTCTTCGCTCAGAGGCGTAGGATCGTTGCCCATGCCCACAAAGCCGGTCACGCCGGGAGTATTGCGCACCACATACCACGAGTCCTCGTCTAGCTTCATCTCTACCAGGATGTAGCCAGGGAAGACGCGCCTTTCAATTGTGCGGCGCTTGCCGTCTTTGACCTCAATTTCTTCTTCTGTCGGGATGATCACGTCAAAGATGCGGTCGCGCATGCCCATCGTCTCGATGCGTTGTTCGATGGCGTGGCGCACCTTGTTTTCGTAGCCGCTGTAGCAGTGGATGACGTACCAGTGGCGCTCCTGAGACAGGTTGCTGGGCGCATCTTCCAAGACGACGCGTGGGCCTTCGTCTTCTGCCTTTGCTTCGGCTTCACCGTCGAGATAAATCGGTTCAGGATCGTAGTCGGCTTGCTGTTTGGAGCGCTTCTTGCGATGATCGGCCATCGTCAGGCCTCCCGCTGTCACTTGACGCCGGCGGAACGGCGCTGCGACCAGACAGCCACGCCTATCGCCGCCGCCAGGATGGCCACTAGGATGATGGGATTAGCCAAGCCGATGCGGATCGTCTCGCCCATGCCCAGGCTGATGAGGCCCATGACGAGCGAGCTGACGACCAGCGCACTGAGGACAATACGTGTCAGCTTCACTACGTCTTCGCGGGTGGGCCAGGTGACTTTGGTCAGTTCGTCGCGCACTTCACTGAAATATTCACGAATGCCGCGCCAGGCGCGCACGAAGAAGTTGCCTCGCTTCTCCTCAACTTCCTGATTGCGGCGGCCAGGAGTAGCGCGGCCCTTCTTGGCACTAATAGCTGAGCTGTTGTCTTCATCGTCGCCGTCATCGGCGGTTTGAGCATCTGGAACTTCGTCGTCTAGTTCCTCGGCGCGCTTGCGGCGGCTTCTCTCCAGTGTCCTCTGTGTCATGGCTTGTGCCTCTCTCCAAAACTCGCGGGCAGGCGGTACGGGCTAGTCATCTGATGAGAAACACCGCCTCGAAGGCGGTGTTTGTGCAACAGGGGTGGTAGGACTCGAACCCACGACCAATGGTTTTGGAGACCACTACTCTGCCAACTGAGCTACACCCCTAAACATGAACTTGGTTGAGCAGCGCCTTACTTCGTCTCTTTGTAGATGACGTGACGGCGCACCAGCGGGTCATACTTGCGCAGTTCTAGGCGGGTGGTGGTGGTGCGGCGGTTTTTGGTGGTGTAGTACATATGACCACTCTCGCTGCTGCGCAGCTTGACCAGCACGCGGTTCTCTTTCTTAGCCATCGAACACTCTCTCCTCGTTACACAAGCCTATGATGGGATTTGAACCCATGACCTTTCCCTTACCAAGGGAATGCTCTGCCTCTGAGCTACATAGGCAGGTCATACAGTGGGCCGAGCAAGACTCGAACTTGCGAAGGCTTCCGCCAGCGGATTTACAGTCCGCCCCCTTTGCCGCTCGGGACATCGACCCGTTTTGATTGTTAATACGCCTCGCGGCAAGCCTTTGGTGGGATTTGAACCCACGACCGACCGCTTACAAGGCGGTTGCTCTGCCCCTGAGCTACAAAGGCCTCTATGCGTAGCCATTATAGCAGGCACGGGTACGCTTGCGCAAGACACAGGCGCGCCTCAGGGCAACGCAGGTCATTCTAGCCCACCCCGTTGTCCTTGTCAATCCTAGCCCTCGGATCGCTTCTTCAGTCTGCTGGGTCGATTTAGGTCTACTCTTCAGCAACAACTCCTCCTGAGTATCTCGGCGCTGGCCTCAATTACCCTAGAAAATCATCCTACGCTGACCTACAATACAATGTTGTTCTGCAAGCGACCGAAGACGACCAGGGCGCTCTGCCCGAGGCTTCGTCAAGAGCATTAGTGAAAGTCACCCGAGAGGAGACCAATGGCATCCTATCACGGCCCCAAAGCCAAAGTTCAGCGCCGCTTCGGCGAACTGCTGATCCCGCGTCCCAAATATACCAAGATTCTCAGCAACCGCGCCTTTCCGCCCGGCGATCATGGGCGCGAGAAGTCGTTTCGCGGTGGGCGACGCAGCAACTACGCCATGCAGCTTGATGAGAAGCAGAAGCTAGCTTTCATCTACAACATTCGTGATCGTCAACTGCGCAACTATTATAAGGCAGCTGTCAAATCCAATGCCCCTGGCACGACCGGTGGCAAGCTGATGAGCCTGTTAGAACGTCGCCTAGACAATCTCATTTACAAAGCAGGCTTCGCAGCCACGATCTGGGCAGCGCGTCAACTAGTGGTGCATGGCCACGTCCTGGTCAATGGTAAGCGCATCGATCTGCCCTCCTACCTGGCCAATGCCGGTGACAAGCTAGAGATTGCACCATCCATGAAGAACAACGTCCACATCACCGAATGGGTAGAGCAGATCAGCGCCTACCCCCCATACTTGAGCGTGGACAAGGCCAATCGCAGCGCCACCCTGCTGCGCATTCCGGAAGAAGGCGAAGTGCAAGTGCCTATCAACGTGCAGCAGGTCGTCGAATTCTACAACCGTCTGACTTAGTACTCCAAAGCCAATGGTCGCGGAAAACGCGACACAACAACTCGGAGGCGCCAGCACCCTGCTGTAGGCTGCTGGCTGCACGCTTTTTTTCTGGCGAAGCTGCTGTCTTAAAGACTAGCCTTGTCTTGGAAACGCCGCCACCACAACGCCAAGCTCAGCAAGCCCCAGAGCTGATGACTGTGGTCGGCCTTGCCCTGCTCATGCTCCCTCAGCAAGCGCTCTACCACAGGACGGCGCACCAGCGCGGCAAAGCCTGAAGAATTTAACAGCGCCTCGTAGGCCAGATCGCGCAGATCACCGCGCAACCAATGAGCATTGGGGACGTTAAAGCCGGCCTTTTTGCGCTGAGTAATCTGAGGTGGCAGCTTGTCACGCATAGCTACCTTGACCAGATGTTTCTTGTGGCGCAGACCTCTGAGCTTAAGGTGAGGCGGCACACGGGCCGCAAACTCCACCAGGCGATAATCTAGGAAGGGCGTGCGCGCTTCTAGCCCATGCGCCATCGTCATGCGATCTACCTTGACCAACATATCGTTGGGCAAGTACAGGCGCGTATCCACATAGCCCATGCGGTTAATCGGATGGCGTGCGTCGGTGTGTTGGAAAGCCTGCTGATACAGCGTGGTGATGTGAGCTTGGCACGCTATCTGCGGCACAGCAGGACTCAACAGCTGAGCTTTAGCTTCTTGGGTGAAGACAACACGCCACAAAGCATGTGCCGAGTCGCTGTCATGACGTCCACCGTAAACGAAGCGTCGCACCTGCTCATCCAAACCAACTTTGCCCCAAGACGGCGGAATGCGCTGGGCCAGAGCTGGCAAAATGCTTTGGCGCAGCACACCAGGCAGCAGGCTGTAGAGCTTATGAAGGTAATGAGCGGTATAAGTGGTATAGCCGGCAAACAACTCATCGCCGCCATCACCACTATGAACCATCGTCACATGCTCGCGAGCCAACTGCGAGACAGCGTACATAGCCACCATCGACGAGTCAGCGGTGGGTTCTTCGGCATGCCATACCAAACGCTCCAGCAGGGTAGCGTCCGTTGCGCTCAGGCGTCGTTCGTAATGCTGCGAACCAATGTGGGCAGCCACAGCTCGCGCATAGGTTGTTTCATCGAAGGCCTCTACTTCAAAACCCACGCTGAAGGTGCGGATGGGTTGCTGCTGATGCTGAGCCATCCAATAAGCGACTGTGCTTGAATCCAGCCCGCCGCTGAGAAATGCACCAAACGGCACATCACTCACGAGGCGTATCTTGACAGAGTCACTGATGAGGCTCAGAAACTCTTCTACATAGTGAGACGATGGCTGATATGGACCTTCTTGGTAGTGAACATCCCAGTAGGACTGTATCTGACATTGGCCGTCGGCCTCCAACACAAGATGATGGCCTGGCAGGAGCTGGCGCACGTCGCGAAGAAGTGTGTACGGAGCAGGCATCCAATTGGTGTTGAGATAGTAGCCCAGGGCTTCGTAATCTACCTCCCGCTGGGTAAAGTCGGGATGTGCCAAGATAGCCTTGATCTCCGAGCCGAAGAAGATGGCCTTCTCCGTGAGTGCATAGAAGAGCGGCTTCACCCCCAGACGGTCGCGCACCAACCACAGGCAGCGCCGAACGCTGTCCCACAACCCCCAAGCGAACATGCCGTTAAAGCGCTGCAAGCAGTCTGTTCGTCAGGTTCAGTGCTGGCCAAGCTTGCCAGACTGTGGAAAGATGGCGTGTAAAAATCCAGATACTCTTTTTTGCTAAAAATATAATCATTGGCAAAAAGCTCAGGATCATTATCCTTCAGATACATGCTGCTCAAGGTGCTGTGATCGCTGCTTGCAATTATGAGAGGCACATTAGCGAACGCTTGCCAGCGCTCAAGCGAGAAGGTCAGGCTTGCCAGCACAACGATTGCCAGGCTCAGCAGCCAGGACAGCAATGGTTCGGCTTTGGGTCTCAAGTTCATTGGCCTTTTCATTAGCAGAAAAGCTCTGCTGAGCAACCTTGTGTCAGCACGGATACTCTAGGATAAGAGGACTTTTTTTGGTAGAGTGAAAACGCCTTAATGAAAAACTCTCCTTCACCAGGCTACACTTATGTCTAAAGATGCCCTCTACCGTTCCAACCAGAAGCATTTTGACGAAGAAATTGGCGACATCTATGCTGAAGCTCGCAACAGCTATGCTAATCGCCTCTACTACGACTTCTGGTCGGCTTGGATGTTGAGTCTTGTGCCGATTAAGCCTTCCATGATTGCCCTAGACTGCATGGGAGGATCATCGGAGGTGGCGCGTGTTTTGCGACCGCAGGTAGCTCAGCTCCACTGCGTTGACATTTCTCAAAAGCTGCTAGGTTACCCAGTACAAGATGAAGTTCGGCCTGACGTACGTGTTTGCGCAGATGTTCACCACCTTCCCTATGCCGATGCGACTTTCGACCTCGTCTTCATTCGTGGTGGACTGCATCATGTAGCTCAGACTTTTGAGCTGGCTCTTAGCGAAATAGGTCGAGTTATGAAGCCCGGTGCTTGGCTCATCTGTGCTGAACCCAACGACCACAACCCATTGACGCGCTTGGCACGTCAGATCGTTCACCGCGTATCGGACAAATATGAGCCGCAGGAACGCGGCTTCAGCCGTGATGAGCTAAGCCGAGGATTGCGCACCAGCGGCTTCGTCGACGAGGCTTTCTTCAACTTTGGCCACTTGGGCTACACTTTAATTGGCAACACTGACGTGCTTCCTGTCTTCCGCAATTTGCGCAACCGCTGGCTAATCAACTCACTCATTCTGTTCGACCGCTTGTCAACTCGTGTCCCGCTCTGGAAGCGCTTGTCTCTGGCACTTGTCTTTCGCGCACGCAAGTAGAGCGAGCTACACAACCTGTCTTGTCCCCAACTGTCGATCATGGCACCTGGCGTCGGGATAACTCTGTTCAGTTGGCGGCGTAGCGTCGAGCGTGCAGATAACCTCCAGGCAAGGCCAGGTCTTCAAGAGGAGGTGCAGCCCAAGTCAACGGTTCAAGGTCGGGGCTGATGTGCCAAAAGCTGTAGCCGTCCAAGAAGGCCTCGCGTTCTGATGCAGGCAGTAAGACATAAGGCAAATCGAAGCCCTCGATAGCTCTTCTTAACTCAGCTTCACGATAGTTAGGAAAGATGACGACGATCCAGTCCTCTGGGACATCTGCTAGATACCACTGAGCAAAGATAAGGCTGCGGAAAGGATTGGGATCATCCACCACGACCCAATCGTTGTCGATATACGGTAAGACCATCTTCGCTTGGCGCAGCCCATAACCCGACAGGCGGTAGGCCGAGAGCAAGAAGTCGCGCTCGGTGACCCACATGCCGTCGCGCCAGCCCGAAGTGTCGGTGCAGTCGTGCATATCGTAGAGGATAGCATCTTCACAAGTGGCCTTGAGACTGAAGCGAACGCTGCGATCAAGAAGCTGTCGTGTGTCTGTGTAGAGAACGACAGTTGAAGGTAAGAAAACTCCAAGAGCAACCAGCACAGGTGCGAAGGCCCAGGGTCTGCCGCGCCATTGTGGAGCATGAGCAGCGCTCAGCAGGATGAGGCCCGCCCAACCCACCCAAAAGAAGCGAAGTGGTGTGAGGTAGCGAGTGGATGGGAATAAGTCCTGGTAGAAGCTGACGCGCGTCAGGCCTAGAATGAGGCTGACGCCAGCAAAATAGACCAAGAAGCTCAGAAAGTACAAACTCATGGTCTGCCCCCGCTGTGCCTGCTCATCCTTACCACGCCACAAGGCCCAGGCATACACGACCAGGCTCAATAGCGCTGCCGCGCTCCAGGGCCAGAAGTTTTCGATGCCGTAAAACAGGCTGCGAGCGATGCTAGCAAAGCTCAGGCGCATAATTAACAGGGCTTGATCGACTAGTGTACCGCTGCGAGCATCCAGCACGCCGCTCTCGCTCTCTAACGCGCCACCAGCAACGTACAGAGCCAGGCAAGCCAGACCCGCCACCAGCGTAGCTGTCAGCAAGATCCAGCGTCGCCGCAGCAAATGGATCAACAGCAAGGCGGGCCACACCGCTAGGCCTACCCCATAGTTAAAACTGGCAGCATAAGCCAGAGCGATAGCGGCAGCCGTCGAGGCGAGCGGTCGTTTAGGCCACAGGAACAGAGCGCTCAGCGCGGCCACGCTGAAGAAGAGGTTGTGCTGCCAGAGGGTGTTGGTGACGCCGATCCAATTAGGCGCATCGGGCTGAAGCCACAGCAGCGCCGAGGCCAGCAACATGGGGGCTGCCAACCAGGGCAAAGTGCGGCACAACGTAAGGTAAATGAGCAGGCAAGCAGCGGCAGCCAAAAGCACCGCCAGGTAGGCTTCCAAATTGGGATACCAGCGCGTCAACCAAGTAGAGAGCGTAATGAACAAGCGCGTCGAGACGCCATATGTGCCGTTGACGGGGTGGAAGATGTCCGCTAGAGGAAATTCACCGCGCGCCGCTTGGATGGCGATGGCCACATGATCGCGCGGACGGAAGACGTCGCTGCCTGACGGGTAGAGCGGAGCATTTTCGGCAACATATCCCATCATGCCCAGCGCCGCCAACAGTAGAAAAGCCAGTGCCAGCAGGTCAGGCCAGCGGACTGCCAACCAAGTCAGGTGCGAGGGTGACACAGGAGGCGTTTCATTCATAAGTTGTTGCCTTCTGCCCAAGCGGCGACTTGGGCCATGCGATGATCGTAGGTGTGGCATGCTAGGACGTGATTGCGCGCTGCTTCTACCATGTGCTGGCGTTGTTCAGGATGGGCCAGATAGTGAGCGACTTTGTCGTGCAGATCATCCAAGTTGATGAAGGTATCCAGGTGTTCGCCGATGGTGAACCAAGTGGCGACCCCAGGCCTATTGTCCACAAGCTGAAACGCGCCCAGAGCCGCCGACTCGAACAAGCGCATGTTGCCGCCCCAACGCATAAAGTCGCCATGTGTGTTCAAACTGATCGTTGCGCCACTGAGGACGCGGAACATCTGTCGGCCCAGAGCAGCGCCGCGCGAATGGGGCTTGAGGCTGTCGGGGAGGTCGTGAATGCTCCAAATGCCTACGCGGAAGCTACGCGCCAGCTTCTCCAGCGCAGCTACCCGCTCATGATACAAACTTAGAGGTAGTAGCGTACCTACAAAAGTCACATCACAAGCATAGGCGCGCTGTTCATCTTCGCTGAGCTGGGCAGGAACATGGTAGATAGGGTCAATCGCTACGATAGGCAGGCATTCCATACGAGGCGCGCCCAGTTCCAGCCACTGAATACCGTGATAGTAGTCGTTGACGTAGACCTGATCGTAGAGGCGAGCCGCCTGACGTTCAATAGAGTGCGAGAAGACAATCGGACTTACGCCGCTGGCGTAGACCACGCGCAAGCCCAGTCGCTCTTTGAGTTCAGCCAGAGTGTGCGGCAAGATGACGCGATTGTCTCCCACTAGCCACAGGATGTCGGGCTGAAAACGCGCCGCTTCTTCAGCTAGGAAGACGTTGCGGCGCAGGATGTCTGGATGAATCTGCGGTGGTATGCGGTTGCTGATGGCGCGTGCCATCTTGCCCAGGCTAAGCCTGTCACTGAATTTGAGCGCCTTCAGGCGGCGGATGCTGCGCGAGCCGTAGGCGGGCAAGTTGCGCCAAAAGACTGCTGTCTGCCAACCGCGCCGCTGCATGGCTTCGTCCCAGAAGCGCCAAGCCATGCTGGATGGAAACAGCGGAGCAGGCTGGCCGATAGCTTGGGCTTGGGCTACCTCGTTGAGGAGTTCTTGGGGATGGTGCAGACTAGCGACGAAGAGGACGCGCATGAAAGGTCTTTCTCTGAGAAACATGAACCGCGTTATAATAGGCGTCTGCGATTCGTTTTTGCCAGGGAAAAAGCTCATGTCCAGCCAAACTGTATTGAACCGCCGCAGCCG
Organism: Anaerolineae bacterium; assembly: GCA_025055175.1. Classification (GTDB taxonomy): domain Bacteria; phylum Chloroflexota; class Anaerolineae; order Aggregatilineales; family Phototrophicaceae; genus JAVQVU01. The sequence continues at coordinate 93,506 of JANWYT010000028.1, forward strand.
CACACTGGTTGAAGGAGTGGATCGCGCCGCTGCCCGCGCTATGCTTAAGGCCGTCGGCCTGACCGACGAAGACCTGGAGAAGCCACTCATTGCCGTCGCCAACACTTGGACGGAGGTCGGGCCGTGCAACCACAACCATCTGCGCATCCTCTCCACCAAGATTAAAGAGGGCATTCGGCGCGCCGGCGGCACGCCCTTTGAATTCAACACTGTCTCCATCAGCGATGGAATCACGATGGGGACGGAAGGCATGAAGGCGTCGCTCATCAGTCGCGAAGTCATCGCCGACAGCATTGAGTTGGTGACGCGCGCTAACTACTTCGATGGCCTAGTGACGATCTCTTCCTGTGACAAGACCATCCCTGGCACGATCATGGCCATGCTGCGCCTGAACATCCCTGCGCTGATGGTCTATGGCGGCACAATCGCCCCTGGACACCTAGACGATGGCACGCCGCTGGACATCGTGAGCGTGTTTGAAGCTATCGGCCAATATCAGAAGGGCCTCATCAGCTACGAGCAGCTGAAGCTAGTGGAGGATCGCGCCTGTCCTGGCCCCGGCGCGTGCGGCGGCCAGTACACAGCCAACACCATGAGCATGATCGGTGAGGTGATGGGCCTGTCGCTCATCGGCGCAAACGACGTGCCGGCGGAGCATCCTCTCAAGATGGAAGTCGGCTTGCGCGTGGGTGAACACGTCATGCGCCTGGTAGCCCAAGACCTTAAGCCGCTAGACATTGTGACGCGCAAGTCGCTGGAGAACGCCATTGCTGCCGCGGCTGGCAGCGGTGGCAGCACCAACGCCGTCCTACACACGCTGGCCTTCGCTCACGAAGCAGGCATTGAGTTCACCCTAGACGACATCCGCGCCGTTAGCGAACGCACTCCCCTCATCGCCGATATGCGCCCGACGGGCCGCTATGTGGCCGAAGACATGTACAAGGCCGGCGGCATTGCTCTGTTCGCCAAGCGTCTGCTAGAAGGCGGTCATCTGCACGGCGACGCTATGACCGTCATGGGCGTGACGCTAGCAGAAGCTGTTGCTCATGCTCAAGAGACAGAGGGTCAGAAGGTCATTTACCCCGTGAGCAACCCTATCAAGCCAACGGGCGGCCTAGAGATTCTCAAAGGTAACCTTGCACCTCGGGGTGCGGTGGTCAAGCTCAAGGGCGATGAGCCGCAGTACCATCGCGGGCCTGCTCGCATCTTTGAACGCGAAGAGGACGCCTTCGAAGCAGTGCAGCGCCAAGAGATCAAGGCGGGTGACGTGGTCGTCATCCGCTACGAAGGCCCGACGGGCGGCCCTGGCATGCGTGAAATGCTGCTAGTGACGGCGGCGCTAGTTGGTCAGGGGTTGGGCCGCGAAGTCGCCCTCATCACCGATGGGCGCTTCAGCGGTGGCACGCGCGGCCTGATGATCGGCCACGTCGCGCCAGAGGCGATGGTAGGTGGGCCAATTGGCCTGCTGCGCGAGGGCGACATGATCGTGATCGACATCGCCACCAAGTCGCTGAGCGTAGAGCTGAGCGATGAGGAGCTAGCAGCGCGACACGCTGCCTGGCAGCGTCCGACGCCGCGCTATCGGACGGGGGTCATGGCCAAGTATGGGCGGCTGATGGCCCAGGCCGACAAGGGCGCCGTCACCAACGAGCGCTGGGATTAGCCCTCGCGACGAGTAGCAAAGCAGCTAGACTCGCAAGGCTGAGTAGAGCCGCTAAATGCTGAGTGCAAGTGCCTTCGTAGGCGACGGTGAGTTTCTGAGCGCCAGACGGCAATGCAATCGTCATTAAGCCGTGCGGTTTATCAGGCTTAACAGGGACTTCCACCCCGTCTGCCCAAACGCGCCACCCAGGGAAGGCAAGTTGGAGCAAGCGCAGATCAGTTTCTTTGGGTACAGTCATGTCATAATCCAGACGCGCACCGTGCGCGCCTGCGGGACTGAAGTACAGGCCCTCAGGCAAAGTCTCCTGATCCACATCGACCCGCCAACTACGCGCCACGTAGCTCAGGCGACGCTCTGTGTACAGCCCAAACTGGGGACGCACTTGAGCTGTGCGCGGCAGGTAATCGTCAGCCGGTGTGAGGCCCAGATGACCTGTGTTGAGTTCGTAAGCCAAGATGTCAGCTGGAGTCAGAGCAGGTGGCTCGCGTCGCTCAACGGGTACATGCCACATAGGAGCGAGCAGCAAATGCGCAAACAACCACAAAACGAGCAGCGCGCCCATCCTAGCGCGACTTGGAAGCGACTCAACTGCCAAACCTGCCCCCAAAGCACACAAAACAACGACAACGTTGAGCAATCGCCAGGGAAACTGAATCAAGCCCACGAAGGGCAAATCCATCCACAGCTCAGCACTCAGCGGCATCATGAGGAAGATCAGCCACCCTGCTCCCATCAGCATTCCCAGAGCCAATCCGCGCCATCTTTGCCGCCAGGCCAATACGGTCCCAAGCATCAGAGCGACAAGCTGTATGTGACCTATGCGTGGTTGAAAGGCTGCACTCTGCTGCCATGATTTGCCACTTGTGTCGCTACCACCCAACAGCACTTCCAGAGCAAGCAAATTATTCTGCGGCTGAAACATGGCGTCGGCTTGGCCCAGGCGCACCAGCGGCATCTCAGCTAAGGCAGGTAACCAGAAGATAGCGGCAACACCTGCGCCCAAAATCAGCACCATGAGCAACCGAAGCGCATCTCGTTGGCGCGCGTTGCTGCGGAAGACGAGCCACGTAGCCCAGATGAAGATCAAGGGGGCAGCGAGAAAAGCACTGATGTGGTGCATACAGATGAGGCCTGCCCACAACAAGGCTGCGAGCATTGTCCAGCGTCGTGTGCCACTTGATGCCCGCGACATAGCCCAGAGAAGCCAGGGGATGAGTGCTTGCGCGGCCCACTGCGGCGCATTGACCTGCAACAGCAGCTCATAAGGACGCATGGGAGCTAAGACATATACAGTCGCGAGCGCCAGCGCTCCTGCTCGGCTGAACATGGTGCGTCCCCACAGGTAAGCTCCGACGACTAGTCCGACAGCGCTCAGACCCAGGAGCGTTTTCATTGCGCCTACCGCACCTAGCCCCGTGCTGCTCAGCAACGCGCCCAGCATGTACCACAGCGGCGGGTAGTAGTTGAACAGGGGCGAGCCGAAGCCAAAGTGGATGAAGGGCGTCCAACGTGGCCACAGGACGCTGTTCTCCAGATGGATATGCATGGTCAGCAGACGCATGAGGTGAACTTCGCCATCCCCGCTGAGGACAAGCCCCTGCCCGATCAGCGTTCCCAGCAGTGGGGCAGCAGTCAAAGCCAGCAGAACAGCAACGATGATAGTTCTGCTTTTGTTGATGATCTGCCCGAACCAACGCGGTGAATACCACGTCGTTCGCTGGATGAAGACTGGACAGCGAGAGTGCATGTCCTCACCTAGAGATACTCTCGCACAATATCCAGAAGCTGCCGAGCGCGGTGGCGATAGGTATGTTCAGCCAGCAAGCGGCGGCGCGCTGCCTGGCCAACAGCCTGCCGCTCAGCGTCGTGCGCTAGCAGATGGCGATAACGCTCCAGCGCTTCTTCCGCGCTATGGACGACGATGATCTCTCGGTCGGGTTCGAACCACAGCTCTAGCCCCGCGTAAGGGTTAGAGACTATGCAGCAGCCCAGCGCTGCCAGCTCAAAAGGGCGCGAGGACGACGAGCCGTAGACGCTGGCATGAGCGCCGCGCGTGATACACAAGTTCAGCTTGCTGCGGCAAGCATAGATGCGTAGCTTGCTGAAGCTCAGGTAAGGCAGCAGCTCGGCGCGCCCCAAGCCGCCCAAGTACGTCCCACGCACGGCAAAGCGTCGACCTTCCCTCTCCAGAGCCAGCGAAGGTTCAGTGATCATGGCCCGAATCCATTCAGCGCGATACTCCTGGCCATGCCCGTAGAAGAAGGCGTCAATGTCCTGTTCTACATCGAGCGGGTTGAACACATCGGGATCAGCGCCGTAGTACAAGACGTGCGCCCGACGCGCCCCCAGGCTGCGCAGCATGTCAAGGCCGCCCAGGCTGTTGCTGATGAAGCCGTCGTACTCGTCCAGATCAGCGCCCTGGTACATGCGGAAGCCACTGGCAAAGCCACGGAGGTTGGGCAGGCTAGCCGGCACGTCGCCATCGTAATACAGGATGGGCTTGTTGTGCTTGCGCCGAATTTCAGCGGCAACGCCGCGCAGGTGGTTGAGCGGTACAGTCAGGAAGATCACCGCGTCTGTATCGGAGTGGCGGCGCAAGATGGAGTCCAGGTGGCGCTCCCACAAAGGAGCGATGAGCGTCTGCGCAACTTGGCGTGTCAGGCGATCCGCCAGGCCCTCGCGGCCGCCACCCTGAGCGTTGGCGGATTGTTGAGAGGGATCAGGCGGGGGTGCAGGAGGACGCAGGCGGCGCAACAAGGCGCGCCCCAAACGAAAGACTTCGCCCTGCCAGTAAGCCGGATTAGACTCGGCGCGCCACCATAGCGACTCGATCCCCGCGCCCTGATACGGCGTGACGATCACGTCTGTGCCAATCTCGTACAGGCCTTTGAGGAGCTGCCACCAAGCCGGCGTGGCGCTGAAGGGCTGGGTCAGATCCAGGGAAGAGACGACGATGAGCAGTTTCGGGAGGCAAGAGTGAGCGTTCATGGGGGCGCATTGTAGCAGGCCAGGGAGCGTTTGTTCAGAGCAAGCAGTGTCGCAAGTTGTGTGACGTCACCTGGCATCATTGGACTGAAGCCTGAGCAAGATGAGCCGTCAAACTTCTAATACAAGCCTGAGCGGTGTATGATGATGGTAAACAGTACCGTTACCATCATCCCCGTCAAGGAGAGAAGCGCGTGAAAGCTGTCATCCTAGCGGCAGGCCAGGGGACGCGCCTGCGCCCCGTCACCCTCACCATGCCCAAGCCACTCGTTCCAGTGGCCAACAAATGGCTCATCGCCTACGCCATAGAGACGCTCAAGGGCGCGGGCTTACACGACATCGGCATTGTCGTCAACAACCTCGACTCGCCCATCGTGGCCACCCTGGGCGATGGCGCCAAGCTGGGCGTGCGCATTGATTATATCGTCCAGGAAGAGCAGCTTGGCTTGGCCCACGCTATCGGCCTGACGCGGCCTTTCGTGGGTGATGAACCGTTCAGCGTCTTTCTGGGCGACAACATCTTCCAAGACAAAATGCGCGACCTGTTGACCAGCTTCCCCAGCTCCGACAGTGAGGCAGCCATCGTCGTCGGCGAAGTGCCAGACCCGACGCGCTTCGGCATTGCAGTGGTGCAAGACGGCACGATCCAGCGCGTAGTAGAGAAGCCCAAAGACCCGCCTAGCAATCTAGCCATCGCCGGCGTCTATCTGTTCCGCGCCAGCATATTCGACGCGATCGGGCGCATTAAGCCATCGTGGCGTAACGAATTAGAGATCACTGACGCCATTCAGGAACTCATCAGCAGCGGCCAGAAGGTGACGCCCTACAACCTGAAGGGCTGGTGGATCGACGCCGGCAAGCCCGATCCGATCATCCTAGCCAACCAACTGGTGCTGGAAGAATTGCCTTACAGCCCCGCGCCAGAGCAGGGCATTGAAGGCGACTGCCAGGTCTCGCACCGCGTCATCCTGGGCCAGAACAGCCGCATTGTCGACAGCGTGGTGCGCGGCCCAGTCATCATTGGCGATAACACGACTATTCGCAGCAGCTACGTTGGCCCATATACCGCCATCGGCGACAACTGCACCATCGAAAACAGCCAAATTGAGGCCAGCATTGTCATGGATGGCTGCGTCATCCGCCATATTCCTAACCGCATTGATCGCAGCCTGCTAGCTCATAATGCTCAGGTGATCCACCACAATCGTATGCCCGATAGCTTCCGCTTTGTGCTGGCCGAGAATACTTACGTCGAGGTGTGATCGCACCGCGTTCATCGGGCAAGCTGTAAAGTCGCTGCTCTGCTATCAACGTTTGCAAGACAGTAACGTCGTTCCAAGCACCGCGCAGGTAGAATATCACGCACAAGCAGGGCTTGTGCCTCCCAGGGGAGCGTGACGGCATAAGTGCTATCAGGACGAAGCGCGCTGCCAGAGAGGACATAAGCCGAGCAATCGCAGACCGCCCTGCGCTACGTCAACGCTGTGCGCTACGTCCTCACAGACTGTCTAGACTCAGCGTGGAAGGACAGCACAGCCTAGTCGAATTCACATTCTGCACAGGATAAAATGTGCTATAGTGTAGTGTAAAAGCGTAAAGCTGGAAGCGTCTCGTCGGTCGTGCCTGTCGCCTGAATCACTTGTCTATGGAGAACGCGCTTTGAGTGACTCAAATCCCAATCCTCTCGACTCGCCCCTATCGGCTGCTCAACACCTAGCAAGCGGCAAGGGACTCTACGATGCTAAAGAATACGAAGCTGCCCTGAAAGCCTTCCAATTGGCCTTGCAGCTTGAGCCGCAGTCGGTGGAGGCGCTCGTCTGGTGTGGACGCGCCCATTACAGCATGGGTCAGCATCCTCAGGCCCAGAACATGCTCCAGCAGGCCATTCAGCAAGTGGCAGATCACGCTGAAGCCTGGTACTGGCTCTCGGTTGTTCAGCACTCGGTGCGCAAATACGACGCAGCACTCCAAAGCATTGAACATGCTTTAGCCCTGGATCATGAGCATGTCGGCTACCATTACTGGCGCGGTCGCGTCTATCTGAGCCTGCAAAACGTCCAGGCGGCGCTGGATGATCTGAGCTATGCCATCCGCGGCGAGCCGAATAACCCCAATTACTATCTGTGGCGCGCCCATGCCTACAACACCAGCGGACACGGCGAAGCAGCCTTGCGAGACCTAGATCAAGCTCTGAGGATTGATCCCAACCTCGGCGACGCCTATTATCTGCGCGCTCAGGCCCACCGCAGCATGGGTCGCCTAGCAGAAGCCGAAGAAGACCTGACGCAGGCCATTGCTCTGCAGCCTGATGATCCAGCCAACCACAACCTGCGTGGCATCATCCGTCGCGGTCTGGGCAAGTACGCTGACGCCTTGACCGACTACAACAACGCCATCCGCCTACGCCCAGAAGAAGCCGACTACTGGATTGGTCGCGCGCTGGCCTACAACGGCTTGGGCAAATTCGATGACGCTCTGGGCGAGATCGACCGTGCTATCAGTATGCAGCCGGAAGACCCTTACCACTACAATCTGCGCGCCATGACCAAGCGCTTCAAGGGCCTGTTCCGCGACGCATTGATGGATTACAACCGCGCCATCGACATCAAGGGCGACGAAGCCGACTTCTACGTGGGCCGCGCTGCCGCCCACATGGCCCTTAACGAGCTAGACGAGGCGCTCGAAGCGATCAACAAGGCGATTGAACTCCAGAGTCGCGCCGCCGCCTACTACAACGCACGGGGCGTCATCTTGCGGCGCATGGAGCGCTACGAAGACGCCCTGGTCGATTACGACCGCGCCATCGAACTCAATCCACACGACGCTGATTACCACGTGGGCAAGGGACTGGCCTACAGCGGCCTGGGCCGTCCGCTGGACGCGGTGGAAGAACTGACCATCGCCATCGAACTCAATCCAGACAATCCCAACACTTACAACTCGCGCGGGATCGTCCTGCGCAAGATGGGCCGCTTTGAAGAAGCCCTAGAAGACTACAAGCGGGCCATCGCTCGCAATCCTAACGAAGCCGATTTTCACGTGGGCCTGTCGCTGGCCTGGATTGGCTTGGGCGAGAACGAAAACGCCCTCAAGGCCATCGAAGAAGCCATCCGTCTCGATCCACACAACGGCAACAACTATTATACCCGCGCACAAATCCACAGCGACCTAGGGGACGTAGAGGCGGCCATCGACGACATGAGCTTGGCCATCCGTTATCAGCCCCAAGACCCGGCCAACTATAACTTTCGTGGCATCTTGTGCCGCAAAGTGGGCCGCTTCGGCGAAGCATTGGATAACTACCGCAAAGCGATTCAATTGCGACCCAACGAAGTCGATTACTATGTCGGCCAATCGCTGGCCTTTATCGGCCTCAACCTGCCGGAGATGGCCCTACAAACCATCGACAAAGCCATCGAAATCCAGCCCAACAACCCAGTCAGCTATAACGCGCGCGCCATCATCCTGCGCAACCTCCAACGCTACGAGGAAGCCATCGTCGATTATGACAAGGCCAGCCAGCTTGATCCACAGTACACTGAGCCATTTGTGGGCCGAGCGCTATGTTACCGTGCCTTGCAACGCCATGACGAAGCCCTCAGAGAGCTGACACGAGCCATCGACATTCAGCCACAAAACCCCAACCTCTACCATGCCCGCGCTCAAACGCACATGGATCGCAATGATTACGCCTCCGCCCTAGCTGACTTGGACACGGCCATTGCCATCCGTCCCACCGATGGCGACATGTATTACCTACGTGGCCGCGTCTACACCAACCTAGAGCGCTACGATGCTGCCCTGGCCGATCTGAACCGCGCCCTGGAGATCCAGCCCCAGGATGCTGCCAATTACTCCATGCGCGGCCTCATCAACCGCCGCCTGGGCGAATACGCCGAAGCTCTGGCCGATTACAGCCGCGCAATTGAACTCCAGCCCAGCAACGGCAATCACTATTACACGCGCGGCCAGGTCTATGTCACGCTCGGCGACTTCCACAGCGCCCTACCCGACCTCAACCAGGCCATCCTCTTGCAGCCAGAAGATGCTTTCAACTACAACCTGCGCGGCATTATCCACCGCAACATGGGCAACTGGCAGGCCGCCCTAGCCGACTATCGGCGCGCCACCGAGCTAGACCCCAACTATGCCGATGCCTACGTCGGCCAAACTCTGGTCTACAACGCTCTGGGCCAATTCCATTTAGCCCTAGAGGCCATCAACAAAGTAGTCGAACTTCAGCCCGAAGATGGCAGCGTCTATAACTCACGCGGCGTCATCCGCCGCAATCTGGGCCAGTTCGAAGAAGCCCTGGAGGACTACAACCGCGCTATCCAGTTCCAGCCGCAGAACGCCGACGCTTACCTGGGCCGTGCGCTGGCCAACCGCAGTCTAGAGCGCTACGGGGACGCCTTGCAAGACCTGACAGAAGCTATCCGTCTGCAGCCCGACAACGACACTTTCTACTTCTGGCGGGGTCGCATAGCGCAAGACATCGGCGACTACGAAGAAGCTGTGCGCGACCTGAGCGAAGCCATCAGGCTCAACCCCAGCGACACTTTCAACTACCAATCGCGCGCCGTCAACTACCATCTGCTCTACCGCTACGCTGAAGCCCTGGCAGACTTCAAACGGGCCATTGAACTGGCTCCTGACAACGCCGGCAACTACTATCTGCGCGGCCAAGTCTACTACGACATCCAGGATTACCAGCGCGCTGTCCAAGATTACAGCGCCGCCATCAGCCACGCCCCCAGTCACAAGAACTACTATGAGGTGCGCGGCTTCGCTCATTTGCATTTAGGCGATTATGACGCCATGATGGACGACTTCAACCGCTGCGTGGAACTTGAGCCAAAGAACAGCCTGACGCACTACTGGCGCTCGGTAGCCCGCCTGCGCGTCGGCCAATACAAAGAATCCATCGACGACATGAATCAGAGCCAAGCTCTAGACGCCACCGACAGCTTGACGTTAGCCTACAGCGCCTTCTGGCGTGGTGTAGCTCATCGCCTGCTAGGCGATGAGGATCAGGCCAACCGCGAGTTCGAGCTGTCGCGCACTCAGGCAGACACCATCGAGGACGAAGACCAGCGCAATCGCATCTTGGCCGTCTGGTACTTAATCGTCAAAGGTGATGAGGAAGCCTCGCGACGCTTGTACGGCAAAGTCCTGGAGAACAATCCGCAGCCCAACAAGGTCTTCAGCCCGCGCTTCTACCTCTATCAGCTCGCTGGTCTGTTCCCCAAACGCGATGACGTGCGGCGCATGCACGAATGGTTTGAGGGTGAAATGCCCCCTAAGCCCTCTAACCTGCCGCAGTAGCCCCTGCTCCTCTTAATCGAAGGGGTAAAAAAAAGCCGCCGTCGTGCGCCTTCATCGACTCTGAGGCACCAGCCTCGCGCGCCATGCATCGGGCAGGACGACAGAAGCGTTTATGCGGTAGTCATAAGCCACGCCGACGGTGAGCGCAGTAGTTGCTACTGCGCCATCGCGTCGTACTAAGACTTGGTCTAGGTCGAAGCTCTTGTTTCCCAAGCGCGAACAGCGCGTCCAGATCATCACCGACTCATCGTCCAGGGTGATGGGCAGCTTGTATTCAACTGTAGCTTTGGCCATGATGACGCCATAGGCCGCGCGATCACCATCCCAAATGCCTACGTCGCGGAAGAAACGCACCCGTGCCAGCTCAAAGTAAGTGAAGTAGACAGCGTTGTTGACGTGGCCCAGCGTATCCATGTCGTTGTAACGAATCTGGATGAGAGCCTGATGGGGATAGCCTTCCATGAGTAGGTGCGCCTTTCGGAGGAGCGTCAGATAGCAGGCCAGGGTCGGTTAGGGCCGCGCCCTGGCAGAGGATAGTAGCCGCTCTTGAGCAGACGATGCGTGCGCTTGCTGAGCATGAGGACTTCGTTCACGTCGAGTAGTTCGTCGAGCTGCTGGCGTAGCGACGACTCGTCTGCGTCCAGAATTTGCACGAAGCGTTCGATACAGGCCAGGTAATCAGCTTCAATCGGTTGACCAACGAAATCCCAAATTACGGTGCGCAGTTTTGGCTCGAGGTTGAAGCACAGGCCATGATCGATCCCCCAAATGCGTTCGGCACTGTCTAGCAGCAGGTGGCCGCCTTTGCGGTCGGCGTTATTGATGAGGATGTCGAACAAGCATACGCGCCTGAGTTGTTCTTGGTGCTGCTCTTCGAAGTTGTAGTAATGCCGTTCTGGATCATGATGGATGAAGATTTGCACCGAGCCTGGGCCATGCTCCCCGTCGCGAACGGTGCTGGGCGGCACAATATACCAGCCCAGAGCTTCGCTGACGATGAAGGCCGCCACTTCGCGCTGATAGAGCGTGCCATCAGGGAAGTCCCACAAGGGCCGCTCGCCTCGGCGTGGCTTGTAAATGGCCAGGGCCTCGATGTTATCCAGGCAGAGCGTTACAAGGAAGGTGTAGTTCGTCCCATAGCCCATGATACCATGCGTAGCCGCAAAAGCGCCGCGCTGCACCAGGTTTAGGGCCTGCGCATAGCTCAGGGTAATGGGGTCTTCCAGAGTGCGGGCGCTGTGGATCAGTGGAGTCATCGGTCATGTCCAGTAGTAGGTGATCCGTCCGTTCATGCGCGGGTTGGGGCGACCCTGTTCCACCGTGTCCATCGCTTGCAGGCTGAGGGCGCGCAACTGCTGGCGCGTCGTCCACATGCGCACGATGCCGGCTTCGCTGGCAGCTTCATCCTCCTCGTCGTCCCTCTCGTAATTCTCATCAGCCTGAGCCGACTGCTGGCTTGGGGACGAGAGTTCCTGTACTACCAGCACAGCCAGGCCATCTTCAGCGTCGTAGCCCAGGCCCATTTGGGCTACGCGGAACAGGGGCAAGATAGGTTCGCGCAGTTCCATGTCCAAAGCAGCCATTTCGACGCGCGTTTCGCTGCCCAGGCGCTGATCTAGCTCATCTAGAAATTCGCGCAGGGCTTCGCCTAAAGCCCAAGCCTGTTCTTTTTCGATGACGAAGGTGTAGAGCTTGCCTCCCTGGCCAGCTTGCAGGTGGAAGACGCGTTGGCCCTTCGGGCCGATCGTACCGATGGTGATGAAATCCAGTTGACGCAGTTCCAAATCAAGGCGTGCCATGTGATGACTCCTTCTTGGCTTGCTTTTCGGCGTCGTAAAGGTGGGCCAGGTCGTTGACGCTGGCTACGAAGGGACGACTGTGGCCCAACTCCAGGGTGGTGATGGAGGCTGGTGAGATGATGATCCGCTGGAAGTTATCTAGGTGCAGGCCCATGTAGTGAGCGGTGGCCATCTTAATCAGATCAGCGTGGGAGACCAAAGCCACCATCTGGCCGGGATGAGCTTGCACGATGGCTTCGATGGCGTTCACCATGCGGTTTTGCGCATCGCGCATGGCCTCCCCATTGGGAAAGTAAGCCCGTGAGGGGTATTCCTGGATGACTTTCCACATTTTGCGCATGGTTAATTCGCTGATTCTGAGGCCCGTCCAGTCGCCATACTGCACCTCGCCAATGTCTTCGCGCACGATGACGCTGAGCGCAGGGTGATGTTCTGCGATGGCTTGGGCCGTCTCTTGAGTGCGTTCCAGTGGGCTGCTGTAGATGGCGCGCAGCGGCATGGAGGCTAGGCGTAGTCCAAGAGCGCGAGCCTGAGCCTGGCCTTCTTCGTTGAGATGGACGCCTGGCGTCCAGCCCGCCAATCGACCGCTCTTCACATAATCGTTGGTGGCGTGGCGGATGAGCAGGATAGTGGTCATGGGTGCGAAGCGCCAATCGAAACGAGCGAGGACTCTGAAAACAATCCTAGCGCAAAACGCGCCAAAAGTGAAACGAGGAACAGGCTTGCGCATGAGGGAATCTTGAGCAGAGGGAAAACATCTGCCAAGAGCGCAGCAGGCCCTCGGCTGATGACGTGTGATGAGATACGATACACTTTAGGATAGCAGAGGATGATGAGAAACAGGGAAAAACGTCCATGAAATCGTTGTTCGGCGACTCCCTAACAATTCACGACACTTATAACGACGCGGCAGAACTCGTCCTGCACATAGGCGATGCTCGCGATTTTGTGACCACACTGCCCAGCGACAGCGTGCAGCTTATCCTCACGTCCCCTCCTTACAATCTGGGCAAATCCTACGAAACCCAGGTGAGCATCGAGCATTATCTGCAAGCGCAAGCCAGCCTGATTCAACAGCTCGTGCGCACCCTGCGGCCTGGTGGCAGCCTGTGCTGGCAAGTAGGAAACTTCGTGCAAGACGGTGAAGTCTTCCCACTGGATATTTACTACTACCCCATCTTCAAAGCTGAAGGGTTGCGCCTGCGCAACCGAATCATATGGCATTTTGGGCATGGTCTTCACGCTTCCAAGCGCTTCTCTGGTCGCTACGAAACCTTGCTGTGGTTTACAAAAGGTGGGTCGTATGTCTTCAACCTGGATGCTGTGCGCGTGCCTTCGAAATATCCTGGTAAGCGCCACTACAAAGGCAACAAAAAAGGTCAACCCTCTGGCAATCCCAACGGCAAAAATCCATCGGACGTTTGGGAGGTGCTTTTAGAGGATTGGGAGAGCTGTTTGTGGGATATTCCCAACGTCAAATCTAATCACCCAGAGAAGACATCCCACCCTTGCCAGTTCCCTGTAGAACTCGTGGAGCGCTGCGTCCTCGCTCTGACTCATGAAGACGACCTCGTGTTTGATCCCTATGCTGGCGTGGGATCGACGCTGATTGGAGCGCGGCGTCACCAGCGCCGCGCAATGGGCTGTGAGAAAGAGCCTGCGTATGTAGCGATTGCACACGATCGCTTGCAGCGTTGGGCCAATGGTACGCTCAAGACTCGCGCCATAGGCCAGCCCATCCACCAGCCCACAGGCCGCGAGAAGGTGGCCCAAAGGCCATTGGAGTGGCAGGTGCAAAAGGACGACACATGAAGGTCGTCGGACTGTATTCTTTCAAGGGTGGCCGCGAGGTCATTGAAGCCCAACACAAGCCGCTTTTGGATGAGGTCTACGACGTCATCGCAGGCACTGACAGCTCAGCCTGCAAGACTAAAATTTCCAAAGAGCGCAGCGCAGTGGGGCAAACTTTATACAGCCCTAGAGCGCTCAACAAAGCTTTCAAAGCCAGATTTGGCGCACTCAGTTGGCAGTCCTACCGCGTGGACTGTGATTATCCAAGACAGTTCTACACCACAGATTACGACCCGCCTCGTGTGGGGATAGGGGCTTATCGCGAGATTGATTTCATCAAAGCTCGCGTCGGTGTTGAAGTACAGTTCGGCAAATACTCTTTCATGGTCTACAACGTCTGTGCCAAGATGACGATCTTTCACAAGCAGGGCGTGATCGATGTGGGGATAGAGATCGTACCTGTGAAGGCGTTTGCGGCCCAGATGTCTAGCGGTGTCTCATACTTTGAGCAGTTCGTCTGGGACTTGGAGGCGCGTGGGATAGCCGACATCGACATCCCCGTCCTCGTCCTTGGAGTCAACGAGTGAACGTTGTCACGGGCAGGGCAGGCGCACCGTGAAGGTCGTGCCACTACCGAGCTGACTCTCGGCGTAAACGTCGCCACCCAGAGCGTCGACAGCGCGCTTGACGATCACCAAGCCCAGCCCTGTGCCGCTGATGTTGTTCACATTGGGCGCGCGGTAGAACGCCTCAAACAGGTGCGGCATAGCTTCGGGCGGAATGCCAATACCATAATCGCGCACTGTCAGCGTCAACCACTGGCCTTCCAGACGCGAATGCAGCTCAATCGGCGTCTTGTCAGGCGAGTATTTGACAGCGTTCGACAGCAAGTTTTGCAGAATCTGCCGCAACAAAGTTGGGTCGACGGAAGCCTGCTCTGAGCCTTCGTGCTGGTAGTTGACCCAGTTTCCATGTGGGTTCAGCGTGCGCGCGTCGTCGATGATGTGCTGGAGGAGCGTGGGCAGGTGCTGGGTACTGCGATGCACTTGAATGCCGGTAGCTTCACTGCGCGTGATGAACAGGGCATCGTTCATCATCTCCGCGAGCAGACGGCTGTGCGTTTCAATCTTGTCGAGATGATTGAGACGCTTCTCCGAAGTTAGGCGCTCGTGGTATTCGCGTAGCAGCGCCGCTGAGGACATGATGACCGCCAGAGGGGTGCGGAATTCATGGGAGATCATCGAGGTGAAGCGCGACTTCATCTCGCTAAGCTCGCGCTCGCGGGCCAGCGAAGCGCGCAGGTGTTCTTCCAACTGCTTCTGAGTAGAAATATCGCGCAGGCTACACACCACACGCAGATCATCCCCTGCCCCAACCGAAGCCAACGCGCCGTCAAAGGTATAGCTCTTGCCATCAGGCGTATGGCCATGAACTTCAATGCGCTGTGGCTCGCTAGTCTCCAGGGCGTAAAGGAGGACGTCCATCAGCAAGTGAGGTTGCTTTGCGTTGATGACTTCCACCAACGGACGATAAAAGATCTGATCCGAGTCCACACTGAACCAACGACAAAAAGACGGGTTGACTTGTTCGATCAATCCGCGCGGATTGAGCAGAATTACTAAATCGCTAATGCTATTAAGGATGGCTTCCACTTGGTCTTTGGCATGTCGTAGTGCTGCAGTGCGTTCTTCAACGCGCTCTTCCAACACCTGAGTATAGTTATTAACCTGCTGGTAGAGCCTGGTGAGTTCTTGCTCTGCTTCAACCTGGGCTGTCACGTCCATCTGAATGCCAACGTAGTGAGTGAGCTGGCCTCCCAAGTCAAAGATGGGCGACAAGCGCAGCTCGTTCCAGAACAGCGTGCCGTCCTTGCGATAATTGCGCAAGCGCACACGCACCTCGCGTCCAGCTCGTATGGCCTCGCGCATGACACAGACGGCCTCTTGATCGCGGTCATTGGCTTGCAGGAGGCGGCAGTTCCTGCCGATGACCTCACCAGGATCGTAACCGCTTATATCACAGAAAGTGGGGTTGACGTAGATCAGTGGCTGATCGGGCAAGGTCATGTCAGCAATCGTGACGCCGGTACTGCTGGCATCCACTGCGCGCGCAAACAAGCGCAGGCTCTCCTGCGCGCGTCGCAGCGGGGTAATGTCGCGGCTAATCATCAGCACGCTGCGTACCTTGCCTGCTTCGTCCAGCTCTGGAGCTAGGCGAGCTTCGTAGTAGCGGTGATCGACTGGGCCGAAATAATCGAACTCAGCGCGCTGCTCTTGGCCCGTCTCAAGCACCTGGCGCGCTATGTCTTCTAGAGGATGATGTTGGCCGATAATGTCATAGAGCGTCCGTCCCAAGACAGCTTCCAGCGGTACGCCACTCTCGCGCAGCAGAGCAGGATTAGCGTAGATATAGCGCAGGTCTTCATCCAGACGGACGATAACGTCAGGGTTGTTCTCCACCAAAGCGCGAAATGCGCGTTCGCGCTCATGCAGGGCCTGCTCAGCGGCCTTGCGCTGACTAATGTCGCGAAAGATGACCGTCCCTCGCTCGTTGTCGCGATGATCGCGGAAGATGGTCGTTGACAGCTCAACCTCCACCAGCGTTCCATCCCCACGTCGCATCCGAGCCTCACCCTGGGCAAAGCCGCTATGACGGCGCGCCTCTAGAATGGTCTGCCAGCGCTCGTCCGAGGTATCGATGATGTCTTCGCGGCGTAGCTGGACGATGGTGGCTTCGTCCATGCCCAAGATGGCACAAGCGGCCGGATTCGCACTGACGATCTGGCCGGTCTGCGGAATGGTGACGAAGATACCCTCTAGGCTCGTTTGAATGACAGAATTCAGCAAGCTAGCGCGCTCTTCGCGCTCCAGCTCTGCGCGCCGACTCGCAGCTAGGTCGCTCAGGTGAACGAGGTAGGCCTGCTGACCCTGCCAGTCGATTTCGCTCACGCGCATTTCGAGGGCGCGCCAGCCGTCTTTTTGTCGCAAGGCCTGAATTTCGACGCTGTCGATGCGCGTGATAGGAATGCCAAAGGCTCTGCCTTCCAGCTCACCCTGCTGGAAGATGGCGTGAGCAGCGGGGTTGGCGAACAGCACTATGCCTCTCAGGTTCACTATCAGCACACCAAATGGGCTGTCCAGCACAATGTCGGCAATAGCTCGGATTGACGTCTTGAATTGTGAGGTGCGTAGACGACGGTATTTCTTCCTGAAGATATGCCGCGCCATGACCTTCCCCGTTCTGCCTCCGCCTTTTTAGGAAGACTCCTCATCTTTGAACAGGTTGCTCAGGCGCGACAGCTCATCTGGGACGAGGCGTGTGAAGTTGCCGCTCAGGATACCGCTAATATCGCGGAAGGGCTTGCCAATGTGCATGCCGCGCTTGTCAATCGTGAACTCGCGAATTTCTTTGTCGTGCATAGAACCACGCATTTTGAGGACTGTCAAACCTCGGCGCATCTCACCGTACACTTCGACGTAGCGCAGCAAGATGATACTGTCGGTGATGGTGGAGATATGAGCTTCCGTGATGGACGTGCCGCCGAGCAAGGTGGGGGTGGTAGAGGTGAACAGGCCGGCCACTTCCTGATGTTTGATGAAGCTGGTCAGGGCAATGACGAATTCGCGGAAGCCCTTGTTAGTAGAGATACGTTCTAATGCGGATAGGCTGTCGATGGCCACGCGATTCGGACGGAATTCCTCGATGATCCGCTTCATCTCAACATAATGATCTTCCAGGCCAGCTACTTCTGGATACTCGCAGTGGACTTTCAGCAAGCCCTGGCGCTCCATCTCTTCGAAGTCGTAGCCCCAGCCGATGGCGTTACGGAAGAGCTGGTCGCGGCTCTCTTCGAAGGCGAAGAGCAGGCAGCGTTCGCCGTTCATAGCGCCGCCAGCCATGAAGCCGGTGGCCATCAGCGTCTTGCCCGTGCCGGTAGCGCCGCTCACCAGCAGCACCGAGTCGCGGAAGAAGCCGCCGCCGCACATGCGGTCCAGCTCTGGGCTGCCCGACGTAATGCGCAGATCAGAGGAGCGTTGACGCAGTTGAATGGCGCTCAGCGGAATGGCGACGATCCCTTGCCCAGGGATGATCGTGAAGGGGAATTCGCCCTTGCGGTGCGACGTGCCGCGAAACTTGAGGATTTCGATGGTGCGACGACGCTTCTCTTCTTCCAGCACGTTGCGCAGGATGATGACGTTATCAGCCACGAACTCTTCGACGCCGTATCGAGCAATTGGGCCGTACTCCTCCACCCGCTCAGCAGTCATGATGGTGGTCACGCCGATGATTTTGAGGGTGTGGGCAATGCGGAACATCTCGCGGCGCAGGATGCCCATGTCGGTGTAGCGCGTCAGGATCGCTCCTAGTGAGTCCAGCGAGACGCGCTGCGCGCCGATCTTGCTCACGGCGTACTGAATACGCGCGATGAGGGCAGTTAAATCGTAGCTGCCGATGACCACGCTCTCGTCGGTCTGGCGCGCGGCATCGACGAACAGCCAGCGTCCCTCGGCTTCCATCTGAGCGATGTCCCAGCCAAAGCTGAGCATGTTGCGCCGAATATCTTCGACCGACTCTTCGAAGGTCACGAAGACGCCAGCCTCACCCTGACGAATGCCTTCCACCAAGAACTGACAGGCCAAGACAGTCTTGGCTGTGCCGGCCGTGCCTGTCACGAGGGTGGTACGGCCTTTGGGCAATCCGCCGTTGCAGATATGATCAAAGCCTGGTATGCCTGTAGGCAGCTTTTCAACCTGACGCTTATTCTCCGTCATAGGGCTGTTCTTCTTCCGTAGTCAGCGTTGATCCTTGGTTATTATTAGAAGAAAGTGAAGTTGGCATTTCCAGCGCTTGCACCACTTTTTCGACATGAGACAAGTCGCCAATGATGTAGCGGCGCGGCGCCGGATGTTCGCGGACGAGGGTGGGAGTGGCCAAGATACGCTGTTCTTCGGCGACATCGGGCTGCTGAATCACGTCGATCACGTTTAGTTGGAAGTCTGAGCCAAAGGCTTGCGCGCACAACGCGCGCACTCGCGCAATGATGAGTTCGCTCTTGGGGGTGGCGCCGGCTACGTACAAACTTAAGATGTAAGCACTCATTACCTGTTTCGCAATCTGCCAGCAGGTTGGCAAGAATGGATCAGTCAAATATTCACATCGGATCGACTCACCCGCTTCCTGTAATAAGATACCATATAACCCATCACCTCCAACAGCAAGATTCGGCCCTCGTCCAAATAGAGTTGCAAGCGCGATGGCGGTAGATTGGCGTCGCGCTTGCGCGTCAGCGCCCGCGTGTGCAGGCTGATGAGGTCGCGAGGTTGAGCAAACTGGCTGCCCATCGTCTCTGCCAGAGCCAGCGCGCCCTCGCTGATGTTGTGATCGACGCGGTAGAGCCGTCGATCCACACAAAGATCAAGTAGGCGCTCGTACTCGCTGAGCCACACAGATGCGTTGAACTGGCTAGAGCGCGGCTCGCCGAGCAATGGGCCGTTGAGCAACTCCAAGTGGGCCAACTCAATCTCTTGACGCTTGATAGCGGCTTCGGCTTCGTTGTTAGCCAGTATCTCAGCGCGATAGTCGGTGATGTCAATATGACTGACGACCAAACCGCGCAGCTCCTCAGCCTGCAGGGGGCGCACGCGCAGCACGAACCACATGGAGCGCTGGGGTGTGTCGCAGGGATATTCCATCTCAAACTGGCTTGTGCGACCTTCGAGGACGTTCATCATGCCTTCCAAGGCCCGCTGCGCGTCCGGATCGGTCAGGGCGGCACGACGTACCGTCTCAAAATAGTTGGCACCTTCCTGAATACTCTCGTCATCTCCGCTGCCGTTCTCCTGGGCAAAGCGCCTCCAGGCTTCGTTGACGCGCAGGATGACGCCATGCTCATCCAACACGGCAATGCTGGCGTAGAGCGAGTTGAGGATGGCCGTGTTGAGCAGGTCGGCACGACGCAGAGCAGCTTCCATGCGCTTGCGCTCGCTGATGTCGCGCAAGGACACCAGGGCAGTGCGCTGACCTTCCCATTGAATGAAAGCCGCGCGCATTTCCGCGTAGCGATAGCCTTCGCTGCGCAGGATAGTGATTTCGCTGGCGTCACCTACCACGACAGGATAACCAAACTGGCCGCCAATGAGACGACGAGCAGGACGATCAAACAGGTTGCAAGCAGCAGGGTTGGCGTAGAGGACGCGGCCTGCTTGATCGACCACCAGCACCGCATCTACGTTATACGTCAACAGGTCTTGATACGTGGACATGAGTACACTTTTACCTCATCCTTTGGCGCATTCTACTCCTCTGCTATGTGTAAGGCATGAGAAGAACTTCATACATTCTGCTTGATAAAGCACGGCTTTTTTCCACTGCTACGCCTAACATCCTCCATGCAGCCTATGGCACAATGAGGCGCGTATCGATCACATCCAGGAGTCTCCGCTATCATGCGCCGTTTCGTCTCTCAGACCGCTGACCGCCTGCGTCCCTCCGGCATCCGCAAGTACTTCGACATCGCTGCGACGATGGAAGACGTGGTGACGCTGGGCATTGGTGAGCCGAACTTCGTCACACCCGATCACATCCTTCAAGCTGGCGTGCAGTCGGCGCTGAAGGGCCAAACGGGCTACACCTCCAACAGCGGCGATCCGTGCCTACGCCAAGCTATCAGCAACTATGTGGGCCGCCTGTACGGCGTCGAATACCACCCAGAAGACGAAATTCTGGTGACGGTGGGCGTCAGCGAAGCGTTGTTCCTAGCTATGAAGGCCGTCCTTGATCCAGGTGATGAAGTGCTGGTGGTTGAGCCGTGCTTTGTCGCCAACCCTGCCGCAGTAGAGATGGCGGGCGGCGTGCCTGTCATGGTCGCCACCAAGCCGGAGAACGAATTCCAGGTGACGGGCAACGATCTGGAAGCCCACATCACGCCGCGCACCAAAGCCCTGCTCATCAGCTATCCCTCCAACCCCACCGGCGCTGTCCTCTCTGACGAGAACCTGCGGCAAGTGGCGGCCTTCGCAGAAAAGTATGACCTAGTGGTCATCAGCGATGAGATTTACGAGCGCTTGGTCTACAGTGGCCACCAGCACACCAATTTCGCCAGCCTGCCTGGTATGCGCGAACGCACCATCGTCCTCAGCGGCATGAGCAAGACCTTTGCCATGACTGGCTGGCGCGTAGGCTACGCTACTGCCCCTGCTGACCTGATTGCTGCTATGAAAAAGTTTCACCAGTATCTCATCATGTCTGCGCCGACGATGGGCCAGATGGCTGCTACTGAAGCGCTGCTGCACGGCGAAGACGACGTAGCGGCTATGCGCCAGGCCTACGACCGTCGTCGTCGTCTAATCGTCGAAGGTTTCAACCGCCTGGGGCTGAGTTGCTTTGAGCCGCGCGGCGCGTTCTACGCCTTCCCCAGCATTGCCAGCACAGGCATGGACGAGGAGACGTTCTGCGAGCGCCTGTTGCTGGAAGACCGCGTCGCGCTCATCCCTGGCAGCGCCTTCGGAGCGTCGGGCGCGGGCTATGTGCGCGCCGCCTACGCCACCAGCGAAGCGAATATCTCAGAAGCCCTGGCGCGCATTGAGCGTTTCTTGCAGCGTCACGGCTTGCTGCAAGCTGAGATGGTATGAACGAAAGCTCCCTCAAGGCTTCCGCGCAAACCCGCGCCAGCTGTTGTTGGCGCGCGACGTGATGATTACATCTTGCAAGCCCTGCTCTTTGAACCAATCAGCAAATTCCCCGTGGGGAATGTACTCAGCAATGCTGGGGGTGAGATGGTCATGGATGACGAGGGCCTGCTGAAGGTAACCGCAATATTTGCCTAGCCACACCAAATAGTCGAAGTAAAAGAGGCGTCTGCGCAAAAAGGACAGGCGCTCGGGGCGCTCAACAGGCTGATACACCAAGCGAATCGCTAAGAACAGCGGCACAGCTAAGACCAGGGCAATCCACCACAGCACAGCGCTGGGCAGTCGGCTCGTGATGCGCTGGCGGATAGGGTTAAGGATGTTCACTACCCAGTCGTTGCCTTCGCGGCCATAGACCCAAGCGCTCACATGCCCTCCATGTCTGACCGCTGAGACTAACTGAGCGAAGCCAGCGCGCGGATCGGCAGTGTGGTGTAGCACACCTACGCTGAAAGCATAGTCAAACGTAGGCGCAAAAGGCAGCGCCATCAAATCGCCTTGTACGATCAAAACATTGTCCAGGTGGCGCGTGTTTGCAAACGCCTGCTCAACTGCGTCGCTCAGATCGACGCCGACGACCAGGCTTGCACCCAAGCGCTGCGCAGCTAGCGTGAAGCGTCCTTGTCCGTAGCCACCGTCTAGGACGCTCTTGCCTCGGATGAAAACTTCATCCACTGGCGCGACGAAGTCTAGAAACAAATCGGGAGAACTGAAGCCCGTCGTTTGGACAAGTTGATTAGCTTTGGCCCACTGCACCCCAAAAGCTTGGACAGTCTCTACGACAGCTCGCGATTCGGGAGCTTTGACGAAGCGCGGAATGCCAACCTTAATAGGATAGGTCGCGGCACAACTCACACAAGCCAGCGTCCCCTCCATAATGTGCTGATCCGCTGCACGCTCTTTGACCTCCGATAGATGCAATGAGCCACCGCACTCAGAGCATTTGAAGAAGGTCAGCCAACGTTCCACGTTTTTCAAGGTACGTTCTCTCCTGGGGCTGAGATAGGCAGAGGAGAACAGGCTGACGCTCACGCCGCCTGCACTCCAATTCAAGGGTTGATTAGGCTATAGCCCAGCTTCTTGGCGCAAAATCTCGGCCTTGTCGGTGCGCTCCCAGGGGAAACCATCGCGGCCAAAATGACCATAGGCAGCGGTCTGCTGGAAGATAGGGCGACGTAGGTCGAGGTCGCGAATGATGGCTGCCGGACGCATGTCGAAGTGCCTGCGGATCAGACGCTCAATCTCTTCATCGCTGATCTTGCCTGTGCCGAAGGTCTCTACTGCTAACGAAGTAGGGTGAGCGACGCCGATAGCGTAACTCACCTGTAGCTCAAAGCGGCTAGCAATGCCAGCAGCCACGATGTTCTTAGCCACGTAGCGGGCCATGTAAGCCGCGCTGCGATCCACTTTGGTGGCGTCCTTGCCGCTGAACGCGCCACCACCGTGACGAGCCACACCACCATAGGTATCGACGATGATCTTGCGGCCAGTCAGGCCAGCGTCACCCAAAGGCCCGCCCACTACAAAACGACCCGTCGGATTGATGAAGAAGCGCGTCCTCTCGTCGATCATCTCCGCAGGGACGATTTTGCGCACCACCTGCTCAATGATCGTATGACGAATTTCCTCCTGGCTTACCTCTGGCGCATGCTGAGTAGAGACAACAACCGTGTCGAGGCGCTTGGGCTTGCCGTAGGCATACTCTACTGTCACTTGGCTCTTAGCATCTGGACGCAGCCATTCAATTTCGTGCGCCTTGCGCGCGCGCGCCAGCTCAGCGGTCAGACGGTGAGCCAGCGAGATGGTCAACGGCATAAGTTCTGGCGTCTCATCGCAGGCGAAGCCAATCATCATCCCCTGGTCGCCGGCGCCGATGGCGTCTAGCTCCTTGTCGGTCATCTGCGCTTCTGTGCGCACTTCCAGCGCCTGGTCGACGCCTTGCGCAATGTCTTTGGACTGCTCTTTGATCGAGACGATCACGCCGCAGGTCTCGCTGTCGAAGCCGTACTTGGCGCGGGTGTAGCCGATGCCGCGCACCGTCTCGCGGACGATGGCTTCGATGTCGACGTAGGCGCTGGTGGTGATTTCGCCGATGACGACGACGAGGCCAGTCGTGGTGGCCGTCTCGCAAGCCACACGAGCCATCGGGTCTTGCTTGAGGATGGCGTCCAGGATGGCATCGCTGATCTGGTCGCACATCTTATCGGGGTGGCCCTCCGACACGGACTCCGAGGTGAACAGGAAGCGCGGGGAGGTCATGAAGGTGTTGGACATGGTGATCGTGATCCTTTGGTCTTGGTAGCCGTGCCGCTTACTAGTTACTAGAATGAAGAACGCCCTCTGCAAGGCAGAAGGGCGTGAAGCGACACAGGTTGCGTGAAGCGTTCGTCTCATCTGCCAGGCTAGGCTGACGGAATTGGCACCGTTCCGAGGCTTCGGGGGTTGCCGCGAGGTCGAAGAGCCGTTCTCTCGCTCGCTCTTGATGAGAATCAATTAGTCGCATTGTAGCAGGGCTAAGCTCAGGAAAAAAGGGCCAGACACAGGGCGAAAGTGCCTGAGTCATCTCCTCAGTCCATCGACTCGCAGTCGCTCTTGCCAGCTTGAATGATACGTGGTATCAATTGACGGGAACGCGATGGTGCATGTGGCACATGCTACATCGTCGTCTTCACTTCAACGGAGCTATCTGAGGAGAAGGTCTATGGCTTTGCGTCGTTTGAGCCTCTGGCTCGTGATCGTTTTGTTGACGCTAGGAGTCTCCAGCACTTGGGCGCACGGCAGCAAGCTTAAAGTCGTCGCCACTTACAGCATTCTAGGCGACTTAGTGCAGAACATCGGCGGCGACAACATCCAACTCGCTGTGCTGGTGAGCGGCGATGGCGACCCACACGTTTATGAACCCACCCCGCAAGATTTGATCGCTCTGGCCGAAGCCGACATCCTGTTTGAGAATGGCCTGGAACTTGAACCCTGGATCGACGATCTTTATCAAGCTTCTGGCTCAAAAGCGGTGCGCGTAGCTGTCAGCGAGGGCGTTGACCTGCTAGAGTTCGCTGGTCACCAGCACCACGACCACGAAGACAAGGATCATGGCCACAGCCACGAGGATCACAGTCATGGTCATGACCACGGAGACCACAATCACGCGCACGGTGAATACGATCCGCACACTTGGCTCTCGCCGCTGAACATGATCGTCATGGCCGAGAACGTGCGCGACGCACTCGTCGCCGCTGACCGCAGTCATGCTCGTGCTTACCGCGCTGCTGCCGATGCTTACATTGCAGAGCTGCAAGCCCTGGATGCCTACATTCGTGAGCAGGTAGTCACTATCCCCGAAGAGCGACGTGTGCTGGTGACCACTCATGAAGTCTTTGGCTACTTCGCGCGCGACTATGGCTTCAAGCTGCTGGACTCGGCGCTGGGCAGCGTGACGACCGCCAGCGAAGCCTCTGCTGGACAAATTGCGCTGGTGATCGGCGAAATCCGTGAAGCTGGCGTCCCTGTCGTCTTCGTAGAGAACGTCGGCAATCCTGCTCTCATGCAGCAGATCGCCAGCGAAGCAGGCGTGGCGCTGGCTGACCCACTCTACACGCACGGCCTGGGGCCAGCAGGCTCTGGCGCAGAAACCTACCTGACGATGATGCGCACCAACGTCGACATCATTGTGGCTGCGCTGCGCTGAACATCTCTTGAAGAAGAGACGAGCTGTTGGTGGCTCATCTCTCGGCGAAGTCCTGGACAATGAGCGCCAGCTAAACCTATAGAACCTACAAGGCCTCAGCCGAGTGAGCTGAGGCCTTGAGCGTACCTGGAGGGATTCGAACCCCCGACCTAATGTTCCGTAGACATTCGCTCTAATCCACTGAGCTACAGGTACGTTTGGGATGCAGCTGATAATAGTACTGGGATAGCCTGGCGTCAAGGGAAATTTCTGTTGCCGTAGACAGGTGAATACTCGTGGCTTCTTTCGGCCCTCACTCCTCCCCTCTCTTCGTGAGATTGAGAGCGCGTGGTGTCTTTGCGTCGTCAACTCTACCTTTCCTCAGGTCGCGCGTTGTGCTAGGATTGCAAAGACACGGAGAGGTGCCAGAGTGGTTGAATGGGCCTGTCTCGAAAACAGGTGTATCGGTTTCCGGTACCGTGGGTTCGAATCCCACCTTCTCCGCCTCTGACAGCCCGCAACTAGCGGGCTGATTGCATTCCAGCACCTATCGTTTTGAGAGGCTTGTCCCCATGACTCGCACAATCGCCGTCTACGGCAGCGCCCGTCTGTTACCCGACGATCCTGTCTACCAACAGACTTACGCCGTTGGGCGAGCTTTGGCTCAGACTGGTTATGTCGTCATGACCGGCGGCTATGGCGGCGTCATGGCCGCCGCCAGTCAGGGAGCAGCAGAAGCCGGCGGCCATGTGATCGGCGTCACAGTGGGCCAGCGCCTGACCGCCGAGAAAGAGGTCAACCCGTGGGTGAAAGAGGAAATTTACTACGACAAACTCGATGACCGCCTAGCTCATCTGGTAGAACGCGCCGACGGTTACGTGGTCATGCCCGGCGGCATCGGCACGCTACAAGAGATCACAGAAGCTTGGACAGCCTTGCGTATCCATATCGTACCGCCACGTCCCTTCGTGTTCTATGGTTATTTCTGGCGGCCTATCTTCGACCTGCTGGCTCAGTCACCCTACATCAGCCCGACCGACTCGGCCATGATCCATTTTGTCCAAGACATCGACGCTATGCTGGACTATCTGGCCCAGTGGTATGCTCAAGAGAAGGCTTGAACCATGCTCGATGTTCCACGCCTCATCAACCTGCGCGCTCAGAAAGATCACTTCTTCAAGACCCACCCCCAGTCCCCGCTCAGCTCCGCTCAGAAGACTCGCTTCACTCATTTGGAATACTTCCCACCTATGCCGCGTTTGGTCTATGAGGTGACGCTCATCCCCCACGAGGAACAATCTGACGTTCCAATCCAAACCAGCACTGGTGAGACGCGCTGGTATCGGCGTTATGGCTGGTTTGCCTTCACGGTTGATGGTCATGACGCCCGCTTGACCGTCTATCAGACGCCGCATGGCCTGTTCCTGCCCTTCGTGGACGCTCTGGCCGGCCAGGAGACTTATCCCGCAGGCCGCTACTTAGAGCCTGTCGAGCTAGACGAGACACGCTTGCTGGTCGATTTTAACGAAGCTTACAATCCCTACTGCGCCTACTCGCCTTACTATTCTTGCCCCATCACTCCTGCCGAGAATCACCTCAAGGTAGCCATCCGCGCCGGCGAAAAGCTGCCCACAGGCGATTGGTTGAGCGCAGAGTAGCGCGCTTCAACAGGCAGCATAGCCGCGCGTCTCAAAAGTCAGCGGATCGACGGCAATGTCGTCAATGCGCGTCTCGTAGTGGACGTGCGGCCCGCTGCTATTCCCCGTGCTGCCGCTGAAAGCGATGACTGCTCCTACCTGAACTGGCTTGCCTGCCTGCACATTCAAAGCGCTGTTGTGAGCGTAATAGGTGATGAAGCGTCCTGCCTGGATCACCACTAGGTAGCCGTAGCCCACCTCGCTCCAACCAGCGAACACGACCATGCCGCTGTGCGTGGCCACGACCGGCGTCCCTCTCGGCACGCCCAAGTCAATGCCAGGATGGCTGGCGTGCAAGCGCTGAGTCAGGACTCCGCTCACAGGGAAGCCGCGCGGCGCACATTCTGCCACCCGCTGTGCCGCCGCGTTGGGGATCGTAGTCGGGTAATATGAAAAGACCATTGGGGCGATGATAGCTTCGCGCTGGACGGACGCAGGCACGAGAGAAGGCGCAGCCGTGACGATGACGGGTGGAGGCAAAGCTGTCGGTGCGCTGACAGGGATGGGCATGGGCGTTGGCGTAGGGAAGGGCAGCGGCGTCAGCGTAGCCGTCGGGAAGGGCAGTTCCAGCAGGGCGTCGCCGCTGCGCGGCAGATACGCACCAATGGGCGCAATGCCTGGCACAAGTTCCAGCGCAGGCGGCCCATAGCCGCTGCTGCGTTCCAAAGCGCCGATGATACGCGGATCAAGGGCGGGATAGCGAGCGGCGGGCTGATCGGCAGGGGGAGCAGCGCGCAACACGACTAGCGTCTGTAGGGGCCGCACGCGCGGCAGATCATCAGCCTGTTCACCTGCCCAACGCGTGAGGATGTATGTACCAACGACGATCAGGGCTAGCAGCGGCACAATCGGGCCATAGCGCCGCAGGAATCGCATGGCGCCTTCTCCGCCCTCAGCCGCCCAGGGCCTGCCGATAGACAGCCAACGTGGCCTGGGTCATCGCTTCTAGGCTGAAGCCCGTCTCCAGGCGGTCTTCGCCGACTAGGCCCATATGTAGGCGCAGGCTGCGATCCGCCAGCAGGACGCTCAGAGCATGGGCCATGCCCTCGTGATCGCTTGGCTCAACCAGAAGACCGTTGTATTGGTCGATGACAACCTCTGGGATAGCGCCGCTGCGCGTGGCGACGATGGGCAAGCGCGCCGCCATCGCCTCTAGCAGCACCAGGCCGAAGCCCTCCCAGCGCGAAGGCATGAGGAAGACATCGAAAGCCGCCATCAGTTCGCTGGCGTTGGCGCGCCAGCCCAAGAAGTGCGCCCTCAAAGCCAAGCCCAGGCCGCGCGATTGGCGCAGCAAGTCTTGATAGAGTTCACCGTCGCCGACGATTACTGCGTGAGCTTGAGGGAAATCGCGGGCTAGCAGGGCGAAGGCTTGCAGCCCATCGCCGAAGCCCTTCTGAGCAGTCAAGCGACCTACCATGCCCACCAGTAAGGCCTCGTCGTCTAGTTTGAGTTCTTGGCGCAGCGCGCGGCGGCGTTGGTCAATCTGGGCCTGAGTGAGAGGTGTGTGGCGGATTCCATAGGGGATGACGTGCAGCTTGTCAGCGGGCGCGCCCTCCACTTGCACAGCGAAGCGCCGCAAATGTTGGCTGATGACGATACCACGCTTGGCGCCAGCCCACAACCAGCGGTTGAGCAAACGGAGGGCAGGTTTGTGGCGGAAGGCATCGTCGTTGTGGCGCGTGATGACGATCGGCGTGCGGAGCGCTGCCAAGCGTCCATACAGGTCAGCGTGGATGAGGTGAGTATGGAGCAGGTCAGGCTGGATGAGGCGCAAGCGGTCACGTAGGCGGCTTGTCAACGTCAGGTCGAAGCCGCGCGCAATGCCCAAGCGCTCCATCGGAATGCCTTCGGCTTCGGCCAGACGAGCCAAGTCGTCCATTGGCTTGCCCGCTTCGATCAGCACCAGTAGACGTGCGTCCACGTCAGCACGGCGCAAGGCAGGCAAGAGCCAGAGCAGATGACGCTCAGCGCCGCCAATTTGAGTCGCTTTGATGAGGTGGACGATGCGCATAGGTCACCTCTGTTCTCTGTACCAGGCCAGGGTACGGGCCAAGCCTTCGTCAAAAGAGACCAATGGCTCATAGCCCAGCAGACGCCCCGCCTTCTCGATGCTGGCTTGGCTGTGCAGGATATCTCCTGCGCGCGGCGGAGCAAACTGCGGATAGATATTCGTCCCCAACAGGGCATTAAGCTTGTCCACCAGGTTCAGCAGGTTGATCCGCCCACCGGTGGCTAAGTTCACCACCTGCCCGCTAGCCTGAGGCGCGTCGGCCGCCAAGAGGTTGCCATGCACCACGTTGTCGATGTAGGTGAAGTCGCGCGATTGCTGACCGTCGCCATAGATGACAGGTGCTTCGCCGCGCAGCATAGCCTGAATGAACTTGGGGATGACCGCCGCGTACAGCGATGTTGGGTCTTGGCGCGGGCCGAAGACGTTGAAGTAGCGCAGGCAGACCGTCTCTAGGCCAAAGCTGGCCGTGAAAGCTTGAGCGTAGTATTCACCTACCAGCTTAGCCACGCCGTACGGAGAGATGGGCGCGGGCTTCATGTCTTCGTGCTTGGGATGGTCGGGTTCTTGCTCGCCATAAGCCGACGACGAAGCGGCGTAGACGACGCGGCGCACCCCGACGCGACGGGCTACATCCAACACCGTCAGCGTCGCCGTCGCGCCGTGTAGGTGCGTCTCCAGCGGGTCGTTCAGGCTGCGCGGCACGGAAGGCAGAGCGGCCTG
The DNA here is from genome assembly GCA_025055175.1 of Anaerolineae bacterium. Classification (GTDB taxonomy): domain Bacteria; phylum Chloroflexota; class Anaerolineae; order Aggregatilineales; family Phototrophicaceae; genus JAVQVU01. The sequence continues at coordinate 122,849 of JANWYT010000028.1, forward strand.
GTGAAAGACGACTTCAGCGCCGCACAAGATAGGCTTCATCGCCTCTGCATCAGCTGCGCTCACTTCATGAATGCTCAGGTCGCCTCCCAAAGCTTGCAGCGCCTTCAGGTTGGCGCGCTTGCCACTGACGAGATTATCGACTACGCGCACGGTGTAGCCCTCGCGCAGCAAGCGCTCAGCCAGGTGACTGCCGATGAACCCTGCCCCGCCTGTGACAACGTAAGTCGTCTTCATGGAATTCCTAGCTGGCTGTGAAGCATTTATGACGAGCCTCTAGTGTAGTGCAAAGAGGCCCACGAGCGTAGGGCGACGACACATAGGCTCAGCTCCCTGGCTGACCAATAGGCGCGAAGGCTGGTGTGGGTGCGTTCGGATCGCGAGTAGGCGGGGGCAGCGCGTTCGGATCAAGCGTAGGGGCAGTCGGGGTACTGCTCAGGCCGTTACAAACCAACGAAGCCTGATTGCGCTTAGCCTGGACGCTGTCATCCCGGCGCATGCGCAACGCTTGATCGTACTGGGTGACGGCACTGCATGGGTCGCCCAGGCTCAGCAAGTCGCCGTAGCCAACGTAGCTCTCGAAGAGTTGAGTCATGACGGCGCCGCCCATATAGTTCGGCAGGTTCTGCTCATAGACGATACGGCTGAGCAATTGTATAGCCAGGCGGTCATTGGTCTTGCGGTAGGACTGAGCTTCCAAGTATAAGCTGGCGATGAAGCGCTCGTAGTTCAAGTCTCCCACGCTGCCGTACTCTTCTGCGCGGTTGGTGAGCAGGATGGCTTCTGCCAAGTTTTGGCCGCTGCGGTACAAGCGGCGCGCTTCGCTGGTGAGGGCCTGCGCCATGAGCAGGTCGACGCTGGCCTTCTGGTAGTTGGGGTCGATAGCGTTGATGGCAGACAGGGTATCGATGGCGTCGCGAAGCTGGCCATTGGCGATCTGAGCCTGCGCCTCTTGCAGCAACGCGTCCAAGTTGAAGCCGCTGGTAGAAGTCGGCGTGAGGGTGGGACTGGGCAGCTCAGTCGGCGCATTGGGCAAAACAAGGGTGGGGCTGGGCTGCTCAAGCGACGTGGGGCTGGGTGTGAAGGTGGCCGTCGCTAGGTTTTGTAGGTGGAGCGCTGTCGCCGTCGGCGCAAAAAGCGCCACGCAAGGGACGCCAGGCGTGGCTTGAGCCAGGTCGTTCAAGCGCAGCGCTGCCAGACCCAGGCTGCCGCTGGCTAGATCGCCGGGGATACGCTCGCACTGAGCGCTGATGTCGCCGCTGCGAGTGGCAGTGGCATTGGCCTGGCCCACGCGCAGGCCATCCGTCCAACCAGCGAAGCCAGCCACCCCTACAATGCCGAAGGCCAACGCTGTGCAGAAGACCAACACCAGCCCCCAGACTAAACATCCAGGGCCGCCAGCTTCTTCTCCGTCAAAGTGGTACGAGGCAGGAGTGTGAGGCGCACCGCTGTAGCGCGGGTCTGCAGGTTGCCCAGCAGACATCCAGTTAGCGGGTCGGCGCGGTTGAGTATCGTCGCTGTGCAAGGTCATGGGGCTTCCTTGTGTCGAAAACGCAGGCCATTATAGGCTCAGGAAGCCCCTCTGAGAAGCGTTGAAGGCGGCTAATCCATCGCAGCAGCGAAGATACTAGCCGTGCTACCCTGCATTTCAGCCTTAAACTGCTTGATGTTGACCTGGGCTAGGCAGTAGGCGCTGATGGCCAAACCAATCGCTCCAGCCACGAAGACCATCCCGTAAGCTGTCGCCATGTCGCCTGTGATGTTCAGCCATAAGTCACGCACCATGCCACCGACGGCCACGCCGCCGCCACGCGCGAAGGTGACTGCCATCGTCCAGAAGCCGAGGAACGTACCGGCTCGCCCCAGCGGACTCATGACCATCATCAGGCCCAATGCACCCACGTTCCAAATGCCCAATCCGATCCCAAGCACTAGTAGGCCCGGCTTGAGCAGAGCGCGCGCATCGAGGAAAGCCGCTGCGCCGAACATGGCGAAAGCCGCGATTAGGGCCGCCACGCCAGCCTGCGACATGAAGGTGTTGCTCAGGCGCGGGTTCTTGCGCGACCAAAAGATGAAAACCAGCGTCGAGACAATGGCCGTCAAACCCCAATACGCCGAGAAGCGGTTAGTCTCTTGAGCAGAGACGCCGAAGACATCGCCTGCGAACGGCTCTAGTACGCTGTCTTGCGAGAAGGCGAAGAACATGCTGATGACCAGGAAGAAGAAGAAATAGCGCATGGGACGGCTCGTCCACACCAACGACAACTCTTGAGCGATAGTACGGCGCGGGCCTTCTTCGGCTTGGCGCTGATTCTGAGCAGCTTCAGCCGGCGTCAAGCGGCGCTCCTCACCCAACACAGAGAACAGCCACAAGGTGGCGAAGAGCAAGCCGACCACGATGAACATCGTCTGCAAAGCGTCCGGAGCGAAGCTTAGGCCAGTGATAGCCTGCTGTTCTAGTGGCTTGCTAGGCAATAGGATTCCGAAGGTGATCCCACCGACAGTGAAGCCCAGAAGTAGAAACGTCCAAACAATGCCGACGGCGCGCCCACGCTGGTGTTCTGGCGCGCGATCGTAGATGAGAGCTAGAAAGTTTGTGCCGCTGATGGCTCCGCCTACGCTGAACAGCAGCATGGACAGCGCAATCACAATCCACAGGAAGGCGGCGCTCTCATGGCCCGTCCCACCCAGGCGCGCCAGTTGCGCAGTCGCCAAGCCCAGGCTGAAGATGGTGATGACCATCATCAGCCGCCCTAGCCACACCCAGAATAAGCGGCGAAAACCGAAATAAGTGCGCTCGTCGGACATGCGCCCCGCCCAGACGCCGACGGGGGCGAGGAAGTAGCGCAACGCCAACAATAAACTGATGGGCGTCGCAGCGAAGCCCAAGTCACTAATCATGATGCGATTCCAAACGCCCGTCGTCAGCACATCCGACATGCCACTACCTAGATGAAAGGTGGCAATCTTTAGGTTGCGCCCTACCGATAAATTCTGCCCATCCATCGCGCTTTTCACCTGTTTTTGTAGATTTGCATAGATTTGACACGCACATCCTACAGATTTTCAGTGGCACTGTCAATTCAAAACATCATGAATTCTTCGTGACATTCGACACCATGAGAGAACTGTGAAACAGACTTTACAGGCGCTCAGTCGTGCTTTATACTTCCAATAGTTCACAACTTTCAGAAAATTCTGAAAGTTCCACAGGTGACTACCCCCTGTTTGCCTGTTGGTACCCGGACGCATGTCTCCCTCCTTGATGCCGCGCAAGCGGCATTTTTGCTTGGCAGGGATAGCGCGTCTGAACTAGTCCAACACTTTGACGACCTTGTGGTAATCGCGGACGCGCGCACGCTTCTTGAGCTGACGCTGCAAAAAATGCGAGAGGGGCAGGACAGCCGGGATCACTGCATTGCGATAGGGTCGGATAGCCATTTGCCGATGATAGCCTTGCGCTATCATATGCAGCCAAAGGCCGTGCATACGCGCTTCTGGAAAGAGGTACATAATGCTGCACCGTAGCAGATCAGGAGCTACCTCGTGCCAGATCATCCAGCCCATCAGACGACCGTCCATGCGCACTCCCATACTGCCACTGGCGATTGGGTAGGGTTCTTCTTCGGGGTGCATAGCACCACCATATTCGCCTCGGCGCGCTTCGACGATGGCCAAATCCTGCTGAGTGCGCTCCGACCAGGGGAAGATTGTCACGTTAGATGGCAGCTGCGGCAGCGGGTAGCGATCCACAACATCACCTGTCGTCGCAAATGGCGCTTCGACGACGTTCATGTGAACGAAAGGGGGTTGCCAACCGCACTTCTCTAGCACGCGAGCCAGAGCAGCCTTAGGCGGAAGGTAGGACGTTTCCAGGCGCTCGTCACCACGCGCGCGGGCCAACTGCTCGAGACCTAGCACCAAAGCCGTCCCTAGGCCGCGTAAGCGGTGTTCAGGCAAGACAAACAGCGACATTAGGCGTGAGTAGGCTCGCTGAGGATGCGACAAGGCCAAGACGAGGCCGATAGGCCGGCCCTGATGGTACGCTGCCAGGCGCACAGCGTGTTCTTCGGCCAGCATATAGCCATAACTGCCGAAGGTGAGATGCTGATAGTACTCAGCATCTTCAATGACGGGTATGCCAAGTTCGTAAGACGAGAGGTTTTCGCTCATGGTTTATTCAGTCGAGGCCTTTTAGGCATTGTTCGCAAGCACAAATTATAGCACTTGAGCAGTCTCAGCGAACTCCATTCCACCAGAAAAATTAGGGGACGCATGAATCACGTGGCTTCTTTCGGCCCTCACCTCAAACCCCCGGCCCTCAGGCTTTGGAGAAGCAGGGCTAGGCACAACGGTTTTGGGCGAACTTGACGGCCCAAGAGGATGAATGTTATGCGGCAGCACTTCTAGAAAAAATTTGACGTAGGAACGAATGTTCGCTATACTCGCCTGATAGAACAAGTATTCAGCTGATGGAATGGTGTAAGAGCTTATGAAAGACTTCAACCAACTCTCTGAGCGCCAGCGTAAGATTGTGCGCTTCATGGTGCAGTACCACGAACGTTTTGGCTATCCCCCTACTATTCGCGAGATTGGCGACGCCACTGACATTCGCTCAACCTCCGTCGTCAACTACAACCTGAACAAGCTGGTCAGCGCTGGCTACTTGCAGCGCTCCGACAAGGTATCGCGCGGCCTGCGCCTCGTCGCCGTCCCTCCGCTCGGACAGAGCGACAAAGCACGCAAGGTCAGCCAATTCACACGTGTACCCCTAGTAGGCCACATCGTCGCCAGCGCTCCCGTGCCAATCCCAGAAGACGTCGGCCACTACTACGACGAAGAAGCTCTGATGGAGCTGCCTCCGTCTCTGCTGGGCAACGCCGACCCCGCTCAAGTGTTCGCCCTGACGGTGAAGGGCGACAGCATGATCGACGCCATGATTCGCGAAGGCGATATTGTCATCCTGCACAGCCAGGCAGAAGCGCGCAGAGGCGATATGATCGCTGCATGGCTGCCGGGACGAGGCGAGACCACTCTCAAATACTACTTCCCAGAGGACGACGGGCGCGTGCGCCTGCAACCTGCCCACCCCACCCTGCCACCTATTTATGTGCCAGCCTCGGAACTAGAGATCAAGGGCCGCGTGCTGACCGTCATCCGCAAGCTGAGCTGATGACGCGCCTGCTGCTGGTAGCCTGCTTGTGGGCCAGCCTGTGCCTGAGCGCTGCTCAGACCACCCCGCCCACCCTGGACGACTGGTGGGATGGACGCGCCGTCTGGCGCTTGGAACGGCGCGATGTGGGCCTGCCGATGGGCGAGAGCGACACGCTGGCCTTGCCCGATGGGCGCTTATGGTCGTATGCCCATGCCAGCAACCGCTCACATGGCTTGCTTGATTCTTGCGGCCAGCCCGTGCCATTCCCTGGTTGCCTAGCTTTGTGGGAGAGCCGCGACGCGGGCCTCAGCTTCGGCCTGAACTGGCCCGTCTGTCTCATCCCTTGTGGCGCTTGCCCATGCCAAGATGAGCGCGATCATGTCCAGGCTCAGCAGTATCCGCGCCTAGCCCGCGCCGACGATGGTACATTTTATCTGGCCTACGAATGGCACGCTCAGACCATCTTGCGCCGCTCTAGCGACGGCCTGATCTGGTCAGACTGGGCCTTCTTGACCACACCAGGCGGCACGTGGCCAATTGAGTTTGCCCCCTGTTCTGAGGTAGAGCGGATTGGCTCGCATCCTTTTATACGCGGCCAAGCCGATGATTGCCTGGTGGGCGCGCCGCCTGGCCTCTACATAGAAGGTGACACGCTCTACGTCTTCGTCGCGGCAGGCAGCGCGCCTAGCCACATGCGCTGCTACAAAGGGGATCGGCGCGGCCCGCTAGATGCGCTGCATTTGTGCGACCATGACCCGCTGTTCGGCGGCGCGCGCGAGTACGGCCCGCTGGATGCCTACGGAGCAGAGGCCAACCCCTATTTCGACTTCCGCTACGTCAGCAGCGCTGAGGTGCTGAAAGTAGGTGAGCGCTACTACATGGCCTACGAGGGCATACGCGGCCCAGATAAACTAGAGCGCGGCCTGGATACCCAATTCGGGCTGGGTTTCGCGCGCAGCCTGGGGAACGCCATCGATGGCTCGTGGGAAGTCTACCCACACAACCCCATCCTGCTAGACAGCGGCCTGAACTGGGGGATAGGTCATGCCGACCTGATTATGCTAGACGGGGTGACGTACCTATACAGCGCAACTTCCCAAGAGACCCGCGGACGCTATGTGCTGGCCTGGTCGGAGGAATAGGCGTCGTCGCTCTGAGCAGATGCGCGCGATTGGTCATCATGGCCCAGGCAGTGCGCCGCCTGGCGCTGATCGCTCTCGCGGCGCAAGTGCAGGGCCAGATAGCTGACGTAATGGGCGTTCTTGCCCAGGTCATACTCAGTGAAGATGGTCGCTGGGCTGCTCTCAATCTAGACGCGCGTCCAGCCGCTGCAAGCGCACGCTGATCCGCGAGAAGTCTACCAGATCGCTCATCCCCAGGGTGCGCAGGCGCAGGGCCGCTTCAATGTCGCCCATCTCGCGGTTGGTGCGCAACAAGCGCAGCGTTTGAGTGCGTGGCACGAGCGTCTCTAGGCGCAAAAGCGGGTCATCTGGCACAGGGGCGGGTTGACCGTCCAGGGCTTGTAGCCCTTCCAGGGCCAGGTCGTAAGCTTCTTCCAGCGGCAGATCGACTTCGATGACGCGCTGCTGGTGTGAGTCGGTGTCGTCGCTGGCCTGCTTCTTGCCCTGGAAAGCGCGCTGCTGCAAGCGTTCGCGGAGGGTCATTCCCATCCACACTAATCCGACAGTGAAGCCAGCGTAGATGACCGTCAGGCCCAATAGCATGAGAGGCGGCAGCCTGAGGCTGAGCATGGTGAAGAAGAAGAGCAGCGTCACAAAGATCACGAAAGAAGTCATCATCAAGCCAAAGGCTCTACGTCGGCGCGTCATCCGCACATCTCCCTGTCTCACTGAGCGTTCGCTTACGCTCATTCAACACGACCCTCATGCTGTGGTGCGCCCCAGCAAGGCAAGAACGTCCAGATAATACGTTTGTGGGGCAGGATCAATGGGCTGGACGCAAAGCAGAGCGTAGCCTCCCTGGCTCAGGCGGGCCAAATCGCGGGCTAGGTTGACGAGTTGACTGCCAATCAGGATCAAGCGCGGAGCTTGCAAAGTCAGCAGAGCGCGCAGAGTGCGTTCGTCTAGGCCGCTAGGTGGCACGTCGGCAACGACCAAATCGAAGGCGTCGCGGTTGGCATCCAGGAAGTCAGCGCAGGCTGACTCGATCAAGCGCACATGCGGCTGGTGTTGGAGATAGTGCAAGTTGTAATCAGCGTCGTTGATGGCGGGCGGATAGCTGTCTACCGCCACCAGGGTGGCACAGTGCGGCGCCAGAGCTTGAGTGAGCGTGCCAGAGCCACAGTACAGCTCTAAGACGCGCTCCGTGCTGCCCAGCGCTGCCAACCCTAACAGAGCGCTGCGCAGCGCTTCTACCTGAGTAGGGTTGGGACGCAGGAAGCACCCAGCTGTGATCCGCACTTCGTCCTGGCCAAGCTGCCACAGGCTGGCGCTGTCTCCTACTAGGTTGAGCGGCTCATGATCGGGCGTGAGCGCGTTGATGCTGAAAGGCAGATCGGTGGACAATTCGGGCAGGTCTTCGCTGCCCAAGTGCAGCGTAAGGCTAGTCTGCTCATGACTGTCCACCGTCAGGCTGAGGGCGCGCAGGTCAGGCAGAGCAATGTCCAATTCCATGTAAGCATCGTTCCACAGGTCAATCATCAGCGGGCAGGCGTCGATGGCCTCTAGACCACCTGCCATGCGTCGAAAGCCCAGACGACCATCTTCCAGCGGGTGGAGCGTGGCACTGTGGCTGTAGGCCCATTGGCGCGGCGCAGGCAGAACAGGCCGCAGAGCGCCCTCTAACAGCTCATCGTCGAAGCCTCCGTAGCGCGACAGGGCATCGACCAGCAGGTCGAACTTGAGCAGTAGCTGGGCAGGATAGGCGATATGTTGCCACTGGCAGGCCCAGCAGCGTTTAGGGCCAAAGTGTGGGCAGCGCGGCAGAACGCGATCCGCCGAGGCATCCAGCAAGCGCAAGCCCTCGGCAAAGGCGTGGCCCTGAGCTTGGCGCGTCAAGCGAACCTCCACGCGTTCCCCTGGGATGGCATAGGCAACGAAGACAGGCTGCCCTTTGTACATGGCCAGCGCTTGGCCTCCCTGGGCCATGCTCTCGATTGTGACTTGAAAGCTATCGTCGGAACGACGCGGTGGCTGGCTGCGCTTAGGCTTGTCAGAGCGGCTAGAGGTTCGAGACATGGTCACTCATCAGGCGTCGGGCAAGCTGGGCAGGAAAAAGCCAAAGGTGCTGCCCTTGCCTTGCTGGCTGGCGAAGATGATGCTGCCGTTGTGGCGCTTGACGATGTTGTGGACGAGGTGCAGGCCCAGACCAGTGCCATCAATTCCCCTGGTCTCATTGCTCACAGCGCGGAAGAAAGGCTGGAAAAGGCGATCTTTCAACTCATCAGCGATCCCATAGCCGTTGTCCTGCACTCTAAAAGCCCACTTGCCTCTCTCGCGGCGCAAGCTCACCTGGATTTGGCCGTCCTGGGGCGTATATTTGATAGCGTTGCTGACGAGATTATAGACAGCTTCGTAGAGCTGCGCTTCGTCACCCAGCACCAACACCTGGCCAAGTTGGTCATGCTTCCAGGTCAGGCTCTGCGCTTTGCCGCTGGCCAGCTGCTCCAGATCAGACTTGAGGACGCGCTCTACCACCTTGAGCAGATCGACCCGCGTCCTCGTCATCGCCTGAGCCATCTGCTCAATGCGCTCTAGCGACAGGATGTCGTTGACGAGACGTTGCATACGGTTCGCAGCTTGCAAGATGGTCTTGTACTGCACATAGCGCTGCGGCACGGCCTTGGCAAAGTCATCTTCCAGCAGCTGACCGTAGCCGATGATAATGCTCAGTGGGTTCTTCAGGTCGTGGGCCGCAATGCGGATCATGTCGGTCTTGAGCTGCTCAAGCTGGCTCACTTGCTCGTGCGCCTTCTGAAGCTCCCTGAGTTGGGTCTGAATCTGGTCGTAGAGACGAGCGTTGTCAGTGGCCGATGAAATGGCGCTGGCGATCAGGGTGAGCATTTGTAGAGCATCTTCATCGAAGCGATCTGGCTTGTTCGTCTCGACGTTGATGAAGCCCAGCAGATGACCTCGAAAGACCAGCGGCAGCAAGATACGCATTTGCGAGCCTTTGGCCGTCGGCAGTCCGTCGTCGCCTTCGATGTGCTGGACAATGGGCAGCAAGCGCTCGCTGAGTTGAGCCAAAGGCGGCAAGTCGGGGAGCAATGGCGATGCAGTGACGTTGTAGTCACCGACGATCTGAGCCACCTCGTAGCAGCGTTGCGTCTCATTCAACAGGGCCACAAAGCCAGCCCGCGCGCCAGACAGGCGCAAAGCAGAGTCGAGGGCCAGCAGCATGACGGACGAAAGGGTAATGGGTTGAGCGACTTCTTCAGTCACTTGCAACACGATCTTCATTTGGCGCACACGCTCTGCCAGCTGCTGGTTGCGCTGCTGATACAACAAGGTCTCGCGGCGGTTGAATTCCAGCCTTTGCATAGCCAGGGCATTTTCGTGGCGCGCTTGAGCTAGGGCCTGGTTGAGAGTGATGTCACACTCATGAAACAGAACGTGATGCTGGTATGCCTTGTCATAAGCGCCCATCTCGGCGTAAACCCGCGCCAAAGCTTCATGAGCCTTGCTGATGAACACGCTCGCTTGAATGCTTTGGGCGCGTTGTACAACTTCGTTTAGGGCCATGATGGCGGTTTGGAATAGACCTCGCCTGCGACGCGCCTCGGCGACTTGCAGCAGCAGTTGTAGATGATTGGCGACATTTTGGTTCTCTCGAGCCAAAGCTGCGCCCATCTCAAAGTATTCATTAGCGCGGAAGTGGTCATCTTTCTTCAGGTAGCTCACGCCCAGAGTGTAGGCCAATTTGGCTTCGCTGTAGGCATCGCCCATCTGCCGCGCATAATCCAGGCCCTGTTCAGCGACGACGATGGCATCATCGAAGCGACCTAGAGCGTTGTAGCAAGTGGCGATGTCGTCGTGGATGCTCCCCAGGCCCTGACGATCATCCAAGTTGGCTATCAGACTGCGCGCTTCACGGAAGAAGCGCAGCGCACCTTCAGGGTCGTTCAGGCCCAGACGCACCTTGCCACGCAGCTCCATCAGGCGACTGAGCAGAAAAGGGATAGGTTGGAGGGCCAGCGCTTCGTCGATGAGCTGATCCATGCTCTCCCAGTTGTGGCTGCCCAAATCATGGATGGCCAGCACGATCAACGACCACACCTGGCCCTCCTGGTCTCCGTTGAAAGCGTGCAGACTGAGGGCATCCAGGGCGCGCGCACGGCTGAGGGGCGTGCTGTGGCGCCGATATTGAATGTGAGCCAGATTGGTCAGACTGTAAGCTAGCCCGCGCAAATAAGGGTTTGTCTCGTCAAAAGGGTCTTGCAGCGAGCGCTGGTAGGCTTCTTCAGCCCAGGCCTGAGCTTGTTCCAGATCACGATACCAGGCATAACGCGCTGCTTGGTTGATGGCATCTATCCGCAGGATGATCTGCTCTTTGCTGATGAGGCTGGCCTGGTCTTGAGCTTGGAGCTGAGCCAAGAACTGGTCTAGGTCGATTTTGTTGAGAAGATCAGCCATGAGCTATCAGGTTCTTACAATGAGTCTCCGCGTTGTTTATGTTCATCATACTCTACAAATAATGTACCGAGCAAGCAGTGCATCAGTTATGTGCTACACTTGGTCTGTGGGAGTAATCGTTGCTGAGATAAGCGTTTCCTCATGAGGTCTCTCTGCTTCGTCTTCACGCTCTTAGCTTGTTTGGGCCTGCCTGCTCTGGCCCAAAGCGTATCCATCGATCTGCCCCACTGCGCGCAGACCACGCTAGCTGAGCGACCTCAGCTCAGTGGCGAGGTGATTCGCGTGGAGCATCCGCGCTTCATCGTCCATACCACGCGCAATGGGCGCGACGCCGCCACCCCCTATTACGTCGAGCAGTTAGCCGAGGCGCTCAACTATGCTCTAGACGTGCATGAGCGCTTGGGCTGGCGCCTGCCCCCCAACGACTGTGGCGAAGGCGGCGATCCGCGTCTGGACGTTTACGTCAAGGATTTGTCCGATGAACAAGCCATTGGTTACGCAGTCAAAGAGAACGTCGTCGGCGACAACCCTAACACGCCTCAGGTAGAGCAGTATGCCGCTTACAGCCACTTGATCGTCGAGAACGACATGGAATTCACCACTCCAGAGCAAGCGACTGCGCTTATCCGCGCCACCATCGCTCACGAACTGCACCATAACGTACAGTTCGGCTACGACTTCAGCGAGAGCTACTTTGGCTTTTACGAAGCCGGGGCAGTCTGGATGGAGACGCAGATTTTTCCGCAGTACACCGACGCTCATGTCTATGTTCCCTATGTCTTCAACCAGCCCGATTTGTGCCTGGGCAGTCGCGCTGACGAACGTGGTCTGCGCATCTATGGCGAATGGCTGATGATCGACTCCTTCACCCGTGACTTGGGCCTGGACGGCTATGAGCGCGTCTGGGAAGTGCTGGCCCTGGGCGAAGGTCTGTGGGCTTTCTACGATGCTCTGCGCCAGCTTGGGACGACCATCGAAAGTGTTGTGGAGCGCATGGCCATCCGCAACTTGTTGTTGGATTACGAGCTGGCCCACAGCTTCGGCGGGCAGGTCAAAGTTGAAGTGCGCGCCAGCGTCCCAGGTCGCACTACCTCGCGCGATGAAGGCGTGCAGCAGCTGGCGGTAGACTATGTAGCCCTGGAGACCGGCGCGCTGCTCGATATACGCCTAGAAGGCCCTCCTAACTTGCGCATGACCTTCGTCGGTCTGGATCGGGGACGTGGACTAGCCTATAGCTACGATCTGGGTCAAGCGGCTGTCCTGGATACCCGCCTCTATGATCTGGGCTACATCCTCGTACGCAACACGGCGCGCCATCTAGACACCTCAGGTTGCGCCTACACTCCCTGGGCCATCGATATCAGCCCTGGGACAGGTACGCCGACCGCACAGCCTCAGGAGACTTGGTCGGCGAGCAAATTCATTCCTCCGCCCTAAGCGGTAGGTGCAGCGTGAAAGTCGTGCCTCGTCCGACGGCGCTCTCCACGCTCACGCGCCCTCCGTGCTGCTCCACAATCTGCTTGACAATGCTCAGGCCCAGGCCAGAGCCTTCTACTTCGTGGATTTCGCGCTGATTGGCTCGGTAGAATGGCTCAAAGATACGTTCTAGCTCTTGTGGCTCAATGCCTACGCCCTTATCACTCACGCTGACATGCAGCCACGAGTCTTCCACCCAGGCTCGCAGCAGGATTTGCTTGTGCGCTGGCGTGTACTTGAGAGCGTTGGAGAGCAAATTTTCAAGCACCCGCAGCATGGCGTCTACATCCACCTGCACAATACGGTCTTCGACCAACAACTCACTGAGCAAGACAACGCCGCGGTTGGCAGCATCAAGATCAAACTCATGGATGGCCCGCGTGAGCATTTGGTTGACTGAGGCTTCCTGGATGCTCAGAGCCGTGCCGTCTTCTATGCGGGCCAGGTCGAGCATATCGGTCACCAAATTCCGCATGCGTTGGGCGCTGGATAGGATACGCTGGACGTAGTAGCGCGCTTCTCCGCTGCGCGCTACACTCTCATCCTCCTCCAGCAGCTGAGCATAGCTCTGGATGACGTACAGCGGATTCTTGAGGTCGTGAGTGGCGGATCGAACGAACTGTCTGCGCAAGGCGTTGACGAGCTCGTGCTGACGTTCGATCTGGCGGCGCTGTTCTAACAAGCGAGTCTGATGACGCACCCGCGCCAGCACCTCCAGGACTCGGAAAGGCACACAAATGTAGTCCGCAGCACCCACTTCGAAACCTCTGGTGATGCTCTCTCCGTCGTTGAGAGCGCTGATGAAGATGACAGGGATGTCCAGGGTGAGGGGATGGTCTTTGAGGCGACGGCACACCTCAAAGCCATCCATCCCTGGCATGAGGATGTCCAGCAGGATCAGGTCGGGGCATTCAGCCTGGGCTATTTGCAAGGCCTGAGGGCCATCAACGGCCAAAAAGGCGCGGTAGCCGTCTGCGGCCAAAATATCGCGCAGGAGGTTGAGGTTTGCAGGGTCGTCGTCAGCAATCAAGGCCGTCTTCATCGTGACTTAGCCAATCTCTTCCGGCGCGGAGGACAGATGGCAAACATTGAAGACACAACAAAATAGTCGGGCATTTTGTCTCTATTATGCCCTACAATGTCTCGACAAACCATAAGAAACGTCGTAAAAATACAACTAAACATTTATTATGAAGCGCAGAAGTTCATCCTTCATCCAAGAAACTTCTTCTTGTGCTATGAGCCGAGTTCAGCGGGGTGTGGGCGAGGCTTGCGTTGCAGGCGTGGGCTGAGCCATTGGGCTGACTGTAGACGGCAGCAACGCGTCGCGCAGGATGGGCAACTGCTCGGTGCGGAAGCCCTGGCAGGCCAACGCGTCGGCGCGCACCCAAAGCACTTCGCCCTCAACTTCCAGCTGCGCCCAGGCGTTAGCTTCGTCGCGCCCGACGGTGTTGAACAGACGGTTGGCAGGCAAAGTGCGAAGGGGAGGATAGGTGTCGCCAGGGCCAGCGCGACTCATCAGTTCTGTGCGGCTCTGGCACAAGGCGTCGGCCACTGTGACGCGCTGGCGCGCTTCGAGGCGCTGCTCGCGCTCGCCAATGGCTCGCAGGATGATATCGAAGGGCTGAGAAGCGCGCCCGAAGACGGCGAACGCGCCGCCTATGCCGCTCAAATCGGGCAGGAGTTGTTCGCTGAACAGTTCTAGGCCCTCCAGGCGCACTTCCAGGGCGTTAACAACTGACCACTGAATGCTGAGGCTCGTCTGCACGTTGCGTGGCACAGTGAGGGGTTGAACGCTCAGGGTCACGTCGTGCAAAGTGCGGCGCAACTCAATGCTAGCTTGCGCTGCAATCAGCTCGTTGACCTGGCCGGCGCGGATTTCTAGTCGCAGCGTGCCGCTGGGGTAGAGGCTGGTGTCTAACTCGTAGCGCCGCTGATCGGGCTGGAGCGTGACATGAGGCGAGTCGTTGACTAGCAGGATGAAACTCTCAACGTTCTCCGCCTGCCATTCTAAGACGAGGGGCTGGCCCGCTTCGATCGCCTCGGACGCCGAAAGACGCAGCGAGTCGATACGCGCAGGCCGAGGTGCAAACAGACCCAGCAGTCCCAAAAGCAGCAGCAGGATGAGGGAGGCTCCCACACCCAGCAGCGACAGCGTTGCCCAGGGCTTCAGGCGTGGCGGTACTTCCACGCGCACCACTTGGGCCAGCAGCCAGCGCGCGGCGGTCTGGGCCTGTACTTCGATGAACAGCTCATGGACTTGTGGTTGTCCTATTAGCGGACGTTTGAGGGCTTGAGGCGTGACGATGACTTGGCCGCGTTCTCCAGCTAGCAGCGTCGTCCCATTGAGCGAGAAACGCGCCCCCAGACTGCCGTCGCGGCTGCGCGCGCTCAGCGTCACGCTCACTGCCTCGCTACCCTGATTGTGCAAGTAGAGCGTGACGACCTCGTCTAATTTCAGGCACGCCTGCGACAAGGCCACGCCAAAGCCACCATAAGGATGCACCGTCACCGGCAGTTCGTAGCGCTGAGCTTGATCGAGTTGCTCGTTAGGGATGATGTCTAGAACGAGGGTGTAGCGTCCCGGCTTGGTCTGCGGATGGCGCGGCGGCTTGAAATTGAGCAATACGTTGCTCGGCTCGCGTGGATCGAGGTTGATGTGGCGGCGCGATAGACGCCAGTAAGCCTCTGGCAGGCCAGACGCGCGTATCTCTAGGCTGAGAGGCTGCAAGCCGTGAGCGCTGAGCGTGAGCAAGACGCTGGTCATGGCCGCCGGCCAGACATCAACCGCGCGCTGATCGAAGCTGGCGCTGAAGCCCAGCTTCGGGACGACAGCAGTGTCTTGGACGCTGCTGGGGACAGTAGCTTGGAGATCGAGCGGTTGGAAGATCAGGCGTAGCGTGCCGATCTGGATTTCTTCGGTCTCTGCTAAGATGACAGGCTGGTGGCCGATGGGCTGACCGTCGATGAACGTGCCGCCCTCGCTCTCTAGGTCACACAGGCTGACCACGCCATCAGCCCACTGAATGCTCAGATGATGACCAGAGATGCTCTCGTCATCCAGTCGAATGCTGGCATCTTGCGACTTGCCAATCGTCAGGTGTGACGCCTCCAGATAGTGCGTCTCAGCGCGCCCATCCGCATAGTAAATGTCTAGGCGTCCATAAGCCATAGCTGCAAGTCCCTTAGCAGGCAGAAAGTGACGATTTTCATTGTATCGGAATTCTGGCAGCAGGCAAAGACAACCTGACGAGCGGTGGTCTAGCGTCATGTAAGAGAGTTTTAGCATTCGTTGGCGGGGAACTAGCCTGTGTTATACTGAAAACAGCTCACGGATTGCCTGGAGTAGCCTCATATGCGCCACACTCAACTCAAGCGCCTCATCCTCATTGGCTTCATGGCCCTCAGCTTGCTAGCTTTTGGCCTGCTGAGCAGCGCTCAGCAGTTCGGCTCTGGCTGGGTGGGTTCTTACTACAACGTCACGGATTTCAGCGGCGCGCCAGTCGTCAGCCGCGCAGACCCTCAGATCAACTTCAACTTCGGCAACGCTAGCCCCATTCCTGGCTTGATTAACGCCTCGCCCTTTGCGGTGCGCTGGAATGGGGTACAAAATCTGGTCGCCGGGACATATCGCTTCATCGCCGTCGCCGATGGTGGCGTACGCGTCACCGTCAACGGCCAGGTGGTCATTGATAACCTAGTAGACAGCGGCACGCTGCAGACACGCCAAGCTGACGTTGTGATCGCGGGTGGCAACGTGCCGATCCAGGTGGATTTCGTGCAGACGACGGGGAACGCTGCTGTGCAGTTCTATTGGGACACCGCCGCTAACCTCGCTCTGACGCCATCCGCCACCGCAGGGCCGACCTTCACACCGACGAACACCAGCCTGCCGCCCATCCCGCCTGGCGCGCTGCGCGCGACAGTCATTCGCGCTTCTGTCCTCAATGTGCGCTCTGCGCCCACGCTAGGGGGTGACATCGTAGGTCGTATCCTGCGCGGTCAGACCTATCAAGTCGTAGGTCGCAATCAGAACGCTACTTGGTTCTTGCTCCAGCTCAGCGAACGGCGCGCCTGGGCCTTCGGCTACTACCTATTCATCGATGGCAACGAATTCAACGCGCCTGTCACCAGCAGCCTAGATGGCCTTGGTCTGCCGCCCGGCGTCTCTGACACTGGCGTCCTGGCAGTCACGCGCTCTGGGCTACGCCTGCGCGCTGCCCCCACCGTCAACAGCGCCCAAATTGGCCGCGTCACCTGGGGAGCGTTCGTGCCGCTGGTAGGCCGCAGCATTGACGGTGGCTGGTATCAGATCGTCTGGAAAGGCACTGTGGGCTGGGTAGCTAGCGGCTATCTGGAGATACGCCAGGGTAGTCTGAGCAACGTCCCGGTCGTCAATCCTTAGGCGAAGACTCTGGGGGTAGTGACGCCCCCAGACGTTCCAGCGCCCGGCGAACATCGTTGCGAACGTGATGATTGGGATCATCAGCGAAGCGCAGGATGACTTCCACCGCGCGCGGGTCGCCCAACTGTCCCAGGGCGCGAATAATGCTGTAGCGCACCGTCGGCTCTGGCGTGCGCAGCAGCTGAGCAACCATAGCCTCCAGAGCCAGCGGATTGCCCAGCTTGCCCAGCGACGTTGCGGCGCTGATCTGGATCAGCACATCGGACGAGTTGAGCTGTTCAATTAGGGCCAAACAGGCATTCTCGCTGGTGAAGTTGCCGAGAGCCTGGACGACGCTCAGACGAATCAGATTGTGGTCGTGGCTGAGCAGGCTCAGCAATGCCGCTTCGCAGCGCGGTAGCGGCTGAGCGCCCAGCACGCTGATGACCTTCATGAGCGAGCGAGGCGCAAGACGCGGGATAACTTCGATCAATTCGTCCAGCACGCTCTCGCCTTCGGCCAGCAAAGCCCTCCGCGCCGCTTCGCTCATCTGGGGATCGCTGGCACTTAAAGCATCGATCAGTGCATGGAGGCTCATGCTCTATCCCTCAAACTTGCCAGACAGCCTGGCCTTTCAGGATGGTCTGCAAAACTTCCTCAAGCGTCGAGATGTCTAGCGGTTTAGCCAGCGAACCATCGAAGCCCGCCTGGCGCATGCGCCACACCTGCCAATCATCCAGGGTAGCCGTGAAGGCCACAATCTTGCTGGTGGCGAAGGGTGGATGCTTGCGCAGGTATGGAAGAGCTTCCACGCCGTCCAGCGGGCCTATCCCAAGATCAACCAGGATCAAGTCGAAGTGCGTCTCTCCTAGGTTTTTCAAGCGCTCCTCCAAGTGCGCTGTGTCTTCCCAGATCACAGGCGCTGGATAGTGTAGATAGTCGCGCACAACCTGAGTTAAGATGCGCTGGTTAAGAGCGTCGTCCTCAATATAAAGGATGCTGACCATTTCAACCTGAGAATAGGGCCTCTGGTGGATTATATCGCGTTTTTACACTATGAGTACAATGAAGTGAGTCATAGCAGGCTGATGAGAGGCTTGCTATAATAGCGTGTGTGGTACGCACGACAAGAATGAGGAGCTTGGATGAGCAAGGCTTTCCTAAAGGAATGGATGGTGATGGTGCAGCGCATAAGCGGCGCAGAACGCGCTTGCGCAGTCACCGCCGACCTGCACATTTGCGCTGTGAGCGGGTTGGACGAAGCGGCTCTCAAATCCTCCAACTTCGTCGATTTCATAACGGAAACCCTGCGCAGCGCTTTGCAGCAGGGGCAACCCGTCTTCACCAACAATCTGATCCGCGACATGGATCAAGCCCCCACTACCAACACCCATCTCAGCGAAATGCGCTTTGTGGTGGCCATTCCGTTGGTCGGCGTGGGGGCGGTTTACCTGGATCAGCCCATCCGCATGGGCGTCATCTCACGCCAGGTGGTGCAGAAGCTTTACGACTTTGGCCTGCGCGCCCTGACCGACGAAGCCCTGCTCAGCGCTTCATCAGCCGCTCTAGAGTCAGCCTTTGCCTCTGGTTAAGGCCTCATTCGATCTCAATGCGCTTCTTTTTGTCGCCTGTGTCACGGTCGTCGTCCGTAGCTTCAACTTGGCGGACGACCTCAATCTTCACCTCGGCTAGGTAGGCCACCACAACGGCCAGCATGGTGAAGATGGGCGCAAACACCAGCATAGCCCCCGCGCCGATAACCGTCGGGGTCAGGGGCAGCTCTACGATGACTTCGTCGTTGTGCCTGCGCACGATCAGGCGGCGCACATTACCTTTTTCAATCAGCTCGCGCACCTTCTCCACCACTTGCTCACCGCTCACGCGCAGTTCTTCGACCAACTCGCTGTTCTTGCGCTTGTCATCGCTCATGGCATCTCGCTCCTCGCTTAGGTCTTTGGGCTATGCTCAGTAGTACGCAGGCGCAGGGCCAGAGTTGCACATGCCGCAATCCAGCTCAACCAGGCCAGCGCCCCCAAGCCAAAAGCCAGGTGGTAAAGCGGCGGATCGTAGCGCAGGCTAACGTCGTGCGCGCCAGGCGGCAGGGCCAGGGCGCGCAGGGCCACGTTGGCGCGCAGGATCGGCCAGGCTGCTCCGTTCACCTCTGCCTGCCAACCAGGAAAGTACGACTCGCTGAGGACGAGCAGCCCAGGGGCGTCGGCCTCTACGCGCAAGCGCAGACTCTCCGCCTGATAGTCCTGCCAAGCAATGGACGCTTGCCCCGTTGAGTCTGGCGACGCGCCCTGGCGCAGCACCGTCGGCGCGCCCTGGGCTTGCAGGGTGGCATGTTTAAGCGGGTCGAAACCTGGCGAAGCCATGCGCGACAGGCTGTCCTCGCTGCCTAGCCAGGTATCGCTGCTGATATAGATGGAGTCACTCACCCACCAGGCGCGCGGCACATCGCGGCTGTAGAGCTTGACATCGCTAGACAGGCTGCGCGTCCAGCCCTGTGGCACGAGCTGCACAAAGGTCGAGTCTCGCGCATCCAACAGCGAGACCGCCAGCAGACCTCCTGCTTGAGCCTGCACGCCCTGGACAACGCGCGGCTCTGGCAGGGCATAACGCGCCAACATGAGCGTTTCGCCGCCGTTGATGATCGGCTTCTGTTCCGAAAGGTCGACCGCCTGCGAGGCGTCCTGCCATTCGACGACAATTTGGGGCGGCGCGACTCCGCTGCTGAGTAGTAGGTGGACTTCTGTCGCCTCATAGGAGTATGGGACAGACCACGCGCCACGCGCCAACTGCCACAGGCCTGTATCGTAAGCCACGTCCTCATGCCACACATCATAGACCTTGTCCATGAGCAGGTGGCCTACGCCCATCATGTCTAGCATGCGCGGTTCAGGCCAACACGCTCCTCGACACGACTCTAGCGCCAACCATTCGCCCAGACGACCATCGGTGAGGCGCAGCACGCCAGGCGGCAAGGCTAACGCTGTGAACTGGCTGTAATAGGTGGTAGGCAACACGCCACCATCGAAACCGTCCACCGAGGGAATGCTCCAGGTCAGCGGCAAGTTAGGGAAGAGCAGTTCTTGACGCTTGGCAGCGACGAGGCTGTAGCGCGCGCTCAGGCTGTTTAGGCCCAAGCGAGCGTAGCGGGCCTCCAGGGCAGCCTGATCGCCCAGCTCGAATAGCAGCGGCGAAATGCTCAGCAAGCGTGGCGGGGTGAGCGCATCAGCTTGTTCTGCCAACAGGTGACTGATGGTGAAGCGCTGTCCGTCGTAAGCTTCAGGTGGGGTGAGGTGATTGAGGGGCATAGCGCGGCTGGCCAACAGCAGTTCTGTCGCCAGGGCCGCACCGACTAGAGTCGCGCGCCCGCGCCTGAGCAGGCCCAGGCTCAGCCAAGCCGCTAGGGCCATCCCCCAAGCTAGCACGTCAGGAGTTGATTGGCCGACCACATCAGCAGAGTCAGGCGCAATGGCGAAGCGAGCCAGCAGGATTAGGCCTGCCAGCCCTGCTCCGATGAGCCACACGACCTGCCTTTCCGTCCGTTCGGCGAGGATTTGCAGGCCGCGACCGCCCAAGATAGCGCCGCTTAGGGCCAACAGCGCCAACCAACGCGACGGCACACGGAACAAGTCGAAGCCCGGAAGCTCAGCGATTAGCAGATACAGCGGATTATAGCGACCAAAGGCGAAGGCTAGGCCGATCAAGGCCAAAGCTGCCCAGGGCCAAGCCCGTCTCCCGCCGCACAGCGCGCCCAGCAGAGCTAGGCCCAGGCCCAACACACCTAGATAGGCGCTGTATTCAGTGAACAGGTAGCCGCCGCCTAGCGGCAGCAAGGCATAAGGAGCGTAGCGCAGCGGCAGCGAGAAAGCTGTCGCTTGCTGCGCGTTCAAGCCACCGCCGCGCGCCGAGAGGCCGCTCAGCTCCAGGGTGGGCAAGAGCTGAGGTGTGGCCAGCAGCAAGGCCAGCAACGCCGCTAGCACCAGGATCAGTAGGCCGTAGAAGGCTAGTCGCGCGCGACTCTCGCCCTCTAGTTGCGCCAGGGCATGGGCCAGAGCCAGCAGGCCCAGTCCTGCTCCGCCGATGAACGTTGTCTGGGTGTGGCCACTGAAGACTTGCCAAGCTAGAGCCGCGCTCAGCAGCAAGCCGTAGGCCAGGCGGACTGCGCCCGTCGTGTTCAGCGCTTCGTGCCACAGACCAATCAGCCAGGGAAGCCAAGCCAAGCCCTGGAGTTGATTAATCGACTCCATGCGCCCAATGGCGTAGCCACCGCCCATCCACAGCAGGGCCGCCGCCAACGCACCCCAACGTGCCGATCCAAACCAGCGGCCATACAGCCAAGCTGCGCCTAATCCGCCCCACACCAGGTGAAACACGGCGCTCCAGCGCACCGCGTTGGGCGGGTCTAAGCCCAACGTGAGCCAGTTGGGTGGGTAGAACGTGCCAAGTTGTGGATTGGCCAACAACGGCGCACCCATGAAGAGGTACGGCGTCCACAACGGTAGGCGGCCTTCCGCCAGCGCTTCGTCACGCGCCTGCCACAGCGGATAGAAGTAGTTCAGCGTGTCGCCGCGCCCGAAGATTCGATCCGTGAAGATGAGCTGGGCGCATAGGACGACGACGAAGGCCAGGCCCGCCAACGCAGGCCAAGCGCGTCTTACGAGTCTCGAAGCAGCCACTCAATGGCTTCCTGCCGCTGATCTTTGCTGAAGAAGCGGCTCTGGTCGCGGCCTACAGCGCTGCTCATCTGGACGAAGACATTGAGGAAACGTACTTTGCTCGCGCTGTTGTATAGGATGGCGCTGCGTGACTTGGGACGGCCAGGGTGACGCCTATCCAGTAAGCGCGCTCGCGTCATCAGCGCGTTGATCGACGGTAATGCGTCGGTCTGCGAGACGTACAGAAGACGGACAACAGGTACGGCCTCACCAAAGACTTGGTCAAGGTGTATGAACCATCCATCTAGTGCTTCATCCGAGCCATCGGCCAGAATGAATTCGTGGATGCCGTTGTCGTGATGGATGTAGATACATTTGGCGGTTCTAGCTTCGCCGCTCATGGTCACACTCCGCAGTAATCTGACGAGGCTGCTGCCTACAGAATACTCACAAAAGCGAAAAGCTTCGTTTAAGGTCTGTTGATGACTTCCTCATGGTATGATTCAACGGCAATCAGCTTTGTAGCAGCCACTCAATCGCTTCCTGGCGATGGTCTTTGTTGAAGAAGCGCGTCGTGTCGCGACCTACTGTGTTGGCTATTTGAGAGAAGACGTTGAGATACACCATCGTCCTGGCGTTGTTGTAGAGGACAGCCACACGCGTCGCGGGCCGATTGGGCAAGCGCCTGTTCTGTGCGCGCACTCGTGTTGTCACAGCAGAGATAGAAGGCAGAAGATCAGCTGAAAGATATAAGAAGCGCACAACACCATCGTTAGCATGTTTGATGTAAATTTGATCCAACTGCGCGAACCACCAGTCCAGCGTCTCATTCGAAACGTCAGGGAAGATAAATTCGTGGATGCCGTTGTCGTGGGCCACGTAGAGGCGTTTGCTGGTCTTGGTTTCAGCGGTCATGATTGCCTTCCAAACATGCGTCTGCTCGTTCCAATTGTAGAGCAGAGACGCGCAGAAGTGATGCAGATGTTCTGTTAAGATTTGATTGCACTCTCCTGCTGTCTCTGCCAGGCCTCTAGAGTGAGCAAGGCCCACAGACGGCTGGCGTGATCGCGCTGGCCGCGCTCATGCTCATCCAGCAGGCGAGCCAGAGCAGGCGCGTGGAACAGACGGGCGATGCAGCTGTGCGGGCCTTGCAGTAAGTCGCGCACCTGGCTCATGTCGCGACGCAGCCAAGCACCAACGGGCGCGCCGAAGCCGTGTTTGGGCCGTTGAATGATCGAGTCGGGCAGCAGACCGCGCGCCATCTGCTTGAGCAGAGCTTTGGTGGTGCGTCCCTGCAGCTTCAAATTGAACGGCACGCGCGCCACATGTTCGATGAACTTGTGATCCAGAAAGGGAATGCGCGCTTCAAGCGAGGCCAGCATAGAACAGCGATCTGTCTTGATGAGCAGGTCATCGTGGAGGTAAGTCGCCATATTGGCGCGTAAAATGCTGGGCAGCGTAGCGGGCTGGCCGCCAAAGTGCGCCAAGAAGTGATCGGCGGCGTAATCAGGGCTGCTGAGCAGCGTTTCAAGCTGTTCAGCGCTGAAGACGCGCACCCAGTCAAAATAGGTCAAGGCTAGCGAAGGCCTACCCAAGGCGCGCACAAAGCGACCAAGGCGCTTGGCGCGGTCGTAGTAGCTCGTCCCCTGTGGCAAGGAGTCGGTCAGGCGAGCCAGAGCGCGCCACAAGCTGCGCGGCACGAAGCTCACCTGCTGGGCCAAATGCGCCGCCCAAAAGCGCTCATAACCTGCGAACAACTCATCACCACCATCCCCTGTCAGGGCGACTGTGACGTGCTGGCGCGTCGCTTGGCTCATCAGCGCAGTGGGGATGGCACTGCTGTCGCCGAAAGGCTGGTCGTAGTGCCGTACCAGCGTCTCAATCAGGCTTATGGCTTGGGGCTGTACTTGGAAACTACGATGTTCTGTCCCTAGATATCGAGCTACTTGCTCAGCATAAGCCGTCTCATCAAAGCTGGGATCACCCACGAAACCCATGCTGAAGGTCTTGATGGGAGCGCTGCTGAGCTGGCGCATGAGAGCCACAATCAGGCTGCTATCCACCCCCCCGCTGAGAAACGCACCCAGCGGCACGTCAGCGATCAGGCGTAGAGCGACGGATTCGCGCAGCGCGTCTAGGGCAGCAGAGGCAAAGTCGTCTAGGCGCGCAGTCGGATCAGGCGG
Organism: Anaerolineae bacterium; assembly: GCA_025055175.1. GTDB lineage: Bacteria > Chloroflexota > Anaerolineae > Aggregatilineales > Phototrophicaceae > JAVQVU01. The sequence goes on from JANWYT010000028.1 coordinate 146,299, forward strand.
GGCGGGTTCAGGCAGACGCCAGTAGACCGATTCGCGCAGGTGTCCATCTTCTAGCACCAGATAGTGACCAGCGGGCAGCATACGAATGCCCTGGTAAGCGGTTAGTGGGGCAGGCACAGCCCCGTATCCCAGATAGAGCGCCAGCAGGTGCGGGTCGGTCAGAGCTGAGCGACGCGGGATGAGCGGATGAGCTAAGAGAGCTTTGATTTCGCTGGCGAAGGCGAACAAGCGGCCGTCGTGATAGTAGTAGAGGGGCAGTTGGCCGATAGGATCGCGGGCCAGCACCAGACGGTGGCGTGTCTGATCGTAAAGGGCGATAGCGAACTGTCCTCGGAGCTGCTGGAAGACGCCCAAGCCGTCATCTTCGTATAAGTGGACGATGGTCTCGCCATCGCCTTCGGTGTGGAACTGATGCCCCTTGCGTAGCAGATGAGCGCGCAGCTCGCGGTAGTTGAAAATTTCGCCATTGAAGACCAAGCTCACGGTGTGAGCTTCGTTGTGGAGAGGCTGACGGCTGCCGCCTACGTCAATCACGGCCAGGCGGCGCATAGCCAGATAGGGTTCATCGCCCTGGGGATGATAATAGCCCTCGCCATCTGGCCCACGATGGCGTAGAGTGTCGTTCATCGCTCGCAAATCAGCCAGTTTGGAGCGCTGGCCGTCCAGCGCCCATGCGCCGCAGATGCCACACATGGCCTAGCGCAGCCTTTGCTGCGCAGCTTGCAGCAAGGCGGCTGCGTTGTTGAAGGCCTCTTCAGCCTGGCGGGCCAAGCCTATCTGGCTCGGCGCTGAATCGCGCAGGGTGCGGCTGTTGCAAGCGCTGATGAAAGCCGCCCAAGACTGCTGCGACAAGCTAAGGCCTAAATTGGCGGCTTCAGCAGCAGCGTTCAACTCATCAGGCAGCAGGTTGCGCACGTTGACAGGAATCTGCGCCGACGCAGGGAAGAGGGGCATCCCAGGATACTGTCGGCAGCCAGCGTCGCTGCCGTTGTTGATGGCGTCGTTCCAGTAGCCTAGCAGCAGCGTGTTCAGGCCGCGCTGACCAGTCATGGCGTTGAGGATTTGTTGAATGCCCAAAATCTGGCGGCGCACTTCCTGCGGCTCAACGGTCGGCGTGGGGCTGGCGGTGGGCGTGGGCGAAGGCGTAGCCGTGGGGATGGTGATAGGCGTCGGCGTGGGCGGCACGCTCAAGCCGAAGGCGCTCATGTAGACCGGCAGTCGATCCAGATTAGCTTGCGCGCCCAGGAGCTGACCGCCGTAGCGGGCAGCGTCTTCTGGCGAAATCGGTGTGCCGCTGTCACAAGCAGCGCGGAAAGCGTCATAAGCCAGGACAATGACGCGCTGAGCAGCGTCGTAGCTGGCCAGAGCATCGCCGAAAAGGGCGAACTGGGCATCGCTGCTGACGAGGGCCAGGTCGGCTTCAAAAGGAGTCGGCTGAGCCAGGCTCAGTGTGCAGTCAGTGACGACGCGTTGAGCTGCCAGGCTCATCTGAGCCACCAGTTGGCGGTTAGTGGCATCCAGGCTGACATAGGCGTCCAGAAAGGCTTCCACAATCTGGCGCGGCGTCTGTGCGACAGGCTGTGGCGTAGGCGTGGCTTCTTCTGTCGGCACGACTTCGACTGCACTGCCACTCGGCCCGCTGAAGGCCGCCCCCAACACGAACAGCAGCAAGGCGCTGACGATCAGACCAATCTGGAGCTGGCGCATACGCGGCCCTCTCAGCGGATGAGGCTTGCCCATCTTGCCTCTGTAGACGATCCCTTCCAGTAGGCTGAGAGCATCGTCGTGCATGTCGGGGTCTTCCAGCGCTTGGCCCAGCGCCTTGAACAACCCCAGCGCCTCCTCAGCGGCAGCGCGCACCGCTTCATCTTCCTTAGGGCGCTGATAGACCTTCAGCAGTGGCTCAATGGCCTCTGGTTCGCCGCTCTCGCCCAGCCAGCGCGCCGCCTCGGCACGACGCTTGGCGTCAAATCTTTTGGGCGAGAGCAGGATAGCGATGTTCTTCTTGACGTTCTTCTGGAAAGCTCGTTCACGAGCCTGTCGGACAGCCTCGTCCTGGCCATCGACAGCTTGGAAGTCGTCGAGGTTGTCTAGCAGCTCGTCGTCTGGCATGTTGGCTGTCATCGGCCCGCGCTCCACTTTGCTCGCAGAGGTCAATCGACGTTCGTGTCCTAATCATAAAGTGTCAGTGGTGTTTTGGCAAAGCCTGAACCGTCTTCTGATTGCTCTTGAGCTTGTGTTGATTCATTGTTAGTTATAGTCTCGTAAAGTTTAGGGCCAATCGAGTGAAAATTCGTCGCTAAAGTGTTAAACTCCGCCAATCGTTCATTGAAAGCTAGGCGCTTATGAGGTTATGGCATGGGCTTCCGCGACACGGGCATTGGCACACGCTTGATTGTCATTGTGATCGTCATCAACGTCTTAACTCTCGCGCTCATCATTGGCCTGGCCAACAGCGCCAGCGTTAACGCGCTGCGCGACCAGGCCGTCAGCCGTTTCGCCACCAAAAACACTCAAGTGGTAGACACCCTCAACAGCAAATTTCAGGCGATTGTGGCCAACGTGCGCCGCCTGAGCCTGGCCATCAGTCGCCAGGATGTGATGGAGACCGACGGGCTGCGCCGTCTGTTGATCAACTACATCCGCCTAGACAACGACAACAGCCTCATCTACCGCATCGCCATCCGTAGGCCTGACGGCAGCGTAGCGCTGATGCAGATTCCCAACCCTGCTCGGCCCACCGAGTATTCGTGGCGCGTCTATCGGGCCAACGAGAGCGTGCCCAGAAGCAGCGACTTCTTGCGTCCGCTGTCGAATGGCCAGCCCTTCTGGTTTCGTCAATCTGCCGCCTTCTACGACCCGCAGCGTCGACCCAGCGTCTCGCTCAGTCTGCCTTACAGCCAGGAGGGCGTGCGCGTCGGCGTCATTTGGGTCGATATTCCTATGAATGTGCTGCGCACTGTCATTCTGGACTCGCTCAATGAGCGCGGCATTGTCTCAGAGACAGGGGAAGGCTATGCTCTGTTGGTCGACAACATCAGCGTACCGCTGACGACGGCGAATTTGGCGTTTCAAGGCACGAACGCGCAGCAGGTGCGCAACATCCAACTCCTGTTGGGGCGCATCACCTCTGCCCAGCCCGAAGCTCACGGCCTACGCCAGATCATTGACCCCTTCTCGCGCAAGCGTTCTTATGCCAGCGCCGGCACCCTGACAGCTACCAGCTGGCGCTTCGTGAGCACTTTCCCGATAGATGAGATTCCCACTCTGCCTGCTAGCATCCTGACGCCGCTCATCCTGGTGGCTGCTGTTGGGGCGCTGCTGCTCATGCTCATCATTAACTTGTTCGTGCGTTCAGCCATCGTCGTGCCGCTGCAAAAGCTGGGCCGCGCAGCCCAAGAGATTGGGACGGGCGATCTGCGCTACACCATCGACTACCGCGATCAGCGCGACGAGATTGGACGCCTGGCATCTGCTATGGAGGACATGAAACGCAGCCTAGCTCACTCCTATAACGAACTGTCAGCTTGGAGTCGCACCCTAGAACAGCGCGTTAATGAACGCACCCGCGAGCTGCACGCTGCCCAGCGCGCCGCCGAACAAGCTGCTAGCGAACTGCGCGGCGTCTATGCCGAGTCGCTACAAGTCGTCAACGAGTCCAAACTCCAACCCATCCTCAACGCTTTCATCCTGCGCCTGACCAACTTGCTCAAGGTGAGTTACGTGGGCCTATGGCTTCTAGACGACGAACGCGCCAATTTGCGCTTGCTGGCCACCAATGAACCGCGCCACAGTGCTAATACCATCATCCCAATGCCGCAAGGCTTGGCTGGCCAAGTAGTCCAGTCGGGCAGGCCTATCATCGTCGATGATTACCCCAATTATGAATTTCGCGCCAGAGTTCCCAACTTCATCGACGAGACGCCTTTCGTGCGTGGACTGTGCGCGCCGCTGATGATCGCAGGTCGACCCATCGGTGCGGTAGTGGTAGGACGTGGCACTGGTGAAGACCCCTTCGACTCCAACGATGAGCGCTTGCTGTCGCTATTCGCCAACTTGGTCTCCCCAGCCATCCGCAACGCTCAGCTCTTCGTCCAGACTCAGGCTGCCCAGGACGCCGCCGAGCGCGCCAACGCCGTCAAGACGCGCTTCCTGGCCAGCGTCACCCACGAGCTGCGCACGCCACTCAATCTCATCATCAACAATACTGAATTCATGCGCATTGGCGCATTCGGCGAGGTCAACTCAGAGCAGCTCTCGCGCCTCAACCAGACTTCGCGCAGCGCTGAACATCTGCTGGAGCTGATTAACGACCTGCTGGATATCAGCAAGATTGAAGCTGGCGAGATGCAGGTCTTCATCCAGCCACACAACGTCCAGACCATGCTAGAGGATTGCATCGACAGCGCGGTCGCCTTGATGGAGAAGATTGAAGGCAAGCTGGACGCCGTTGAACTGATTATGGACGTCGATGACGACTTGCCCTCTATCCCGATGGACGCGCGTCGCATCCGCCAGGTCATCACCAACCTATTGAGCAACGCCATCAAATTCACGGCGCGCGGCACGGTAGCTCTCATCGTCAAGCGCCGCCAAGACGGCATTTACTTCGAAGTGCGCGACAGCGGCATGGGCATTCCTGAAGAAGAAATGCACAAGCTATTTCAGGCCTTTGAGCGTACTCGGCAGGCCAAAGAGGCTGATATTGAAGGCACAGGCCTCGGCCTGCCCATCTCGCAGTTCATGGTGCGCGCGCACGGTGGTGAGCTGCACGTCGAATCGCAAGTAGGCCAGGGCAGTCGCTTCTGGTTTGTGCTGCCCCTCCAGCGCACTGAAGACGCCGAAGATGTACACACTGAGGACATTCGCGCCATGTTGGGAGAGGCTTAGCGATTTTGGGACATTGAGACACAGGGTGAGGAGTTTAACTCATGACTTCACTAGCCAATAAAGAATTCTCACAGCTCAAGGCGCTAGTTGTCGAGGACGACGCCGGCGGCATGGCCATCATCGGCGTGATGATGCGCTATCTAGGAATTGAAGCCTTCATCAACTCCACTGGCGAAGGCGTCCTGAGCATGGCTCACGCCATGAATCCGCCTCCAGACATCTTCTTCGTAGACATTAATCTGCCGCGTACAACGGGCTACGACGTGCTGCGCGACATCCGCAATGACCCTAAGTTCAAGAATTGTATCGTTGTAGCCGTCACCGCTCAGGACGCTGACACGGAAATTCCTAAAGCTCGCGAAGCCGGCTTCAACGCCTATGTGGGCAAGCCCATCAGTCGTATGCGCTTCCCACGTCAACTGCGCCGTATCCTGGCTGGCGAAGAAGTCTGGGAGACCTACTAGGACTCCTGCTCAGACAAAACGCAGCGAAGTCTGCTATAATGGCGTAACTGCACATTCAGACCGAGAGGCTAAGCCTATGCCCGATAAAACCCCCACATACTCGCAGACGGGCGAAGTTCCACGCGCGGAAGCAGAAGAAGCTCTGCGAACCATACGCTGCGAAGCAGCTCTGACGCCCGATCTGCCTGCCCTGCCTGGCGATGTCGCCTCCACTGGCATGATCCCGCGTTCGATCCTCCTCAGCAGCGAAGACGGCGACGGTGGCGCGCCGCGCGACGTCGACAGTCCTGGCGGTGTTTGAGAGTCTCAATGCCATCAGGATAACCACAATGAGCAATGCGCTCTTGTTCAATACAATCATCGAATTCTTCGAAGAAGATGAGTGGGACTTCCAGTGGATGGAGAACACCTCCTTTTTGATGCTGGACTTCAGCGGCAGGAACGGCTCGTGGCGTTGCTATGCTCAGGCTCGTGAGCCGCAACGCCAGGTTGTCTTCTATTCCGTCCTGCCTGTGCGCGCTCCTGAAGATAAGCGTCGGGCGATGGCGGAGTTCATCACCCGCGCCAACTATGGCATGGTCATCGGCAACTTCGAGATGGACTTCGACGACGGTGAAATTCGCTACAAGACGAGCATCGACGTGGAGGGGGCTGAGCTGCTGCACCCCCTGCTACGCCAAATCGTCTACGCTAACATCGTCATCACCGACCGCTACTTGCCTGGCATCATGCGCGTCCTCTACAGCGACTCCAGCCCCCACGAGATACTGCTGAGCATTGAAGGCGACCACGCCAGCGCTGATCCAACGGCAGACGATGATGAGGACCTGAGCAGCGGCTTATTAAACGACGACAGCCGCAACAGCCCCAACAACTTCAACTGAGCTAGGCAGCGTTTATGTCTCCCCTGCGTATCATCCCCACCCATGCTCTAATCTTGCGCTATGACATTCTACCGGGTATGCAGGAAGCCTACTTTCGCTATGTGGTGGGAGAATTTGTGCCATCCATGCAAGAGATGAAGCTTTACATGCAGGAAGCCTGGCAAATCGCTTACGGCGCTTATCCAGAGCGTCAAGTGGAGTTCATCACCGACGATCTGGACAACATTCGCCGTCTGTTGACCAGCGAGCGCTGGGGACGACTGGAGGAGCGTCTGAAGGACTTTGTCCAACACTACGACCGCCGTATCGTGCGCTATCAGGGCCGCTTCAAAATTTAATTCGCGCCTGGCAAGTCTCCTGCCGCGAAGATTTGCCCTGGCTGGATGACGATTGGCCCACCTGTCTCAACAGTGGCGATGAGGTCGTAGACGGTTGCGCCTGTGATCCGAACCGGCACAATCTCGCCGATGGGAAGCTCACCCTCCACCAATACATAGCCATCAACCTCTGGCGCGTCGCGGTAGGAACGGCCTAAGCTGATTGCCGCCTCTAGCGTCTGGCCATCTTCATCTTCAGCCTGACCATGCCCTTCGACCAGCACGGACAGGGTTTGGCCTACCAGCGCCTGATTCTTGGCTAGGCTGATGCCCTGCTGCACAGCCATCAGCCGGTTGTAGCGCACTTGCTTGGTCTCATCGTCGACTTGGTTGGGCAGAGTCGCGCTGGGCGTGCCGATCTCGTAGCTGTATTTGAATGCGCCTACGCGGTCAAATTGCAAGTCTCGGATGAATTGGATCAGCGTCTCAAATTCCTCTTCGGTCTCGCCTGGATAGCCGACAATGAAAGTCGTGCGGATGGCTAACGAGGGCAGCATGACACGTAGCTTGGCCACCGTCTCGTACACCCATTCGACCTTCGCTGGGCGCTTCATGCGCTTGAGCGTCTCGCGGTGGGCGTGCTGCAAGGGCATGTCTAGATAAGGCAGGATTTGCGGATAGCGAGCCATCACCTCCATCAGGCGTTCAGTTACGTAGCCAGGGTAGGCGTACATGATGCGTATCCAGGGGATGTTGGGCGCGGCTCGGACGATGGCTTCTAACAAGTAGGCGAGGCCGTCTTTTAGGCCCAGATCATAGCCATAGTCCGTGGTATCCTGAGCGATGAGCAGCACTTCGCGCACGCCCATCGCCTCCAATCGCACAGCTTCCGCCACAATGCTCTCCACAGGGCGCGAGACCGCCGTGCCTTTAATCTTGGGTATGGCGCAGAAGGCGCAGGGACGACGACAGCCGTCGGCGATCTTCAGGTAGGCGGAGGCGCCCTGCACGCTGGCGCGCAGCACGCCGCGTTCGTCCAGGCCTACTGTCTTCACGTCCGTCGGCAGATGATAGAGCGGCTCTGGGTGCAGCCTGTCGCGCAGGCGCGTCACCAGGTCGAAGATATCCATCCAACGACGCGTGCCGATGATGCCATCTAGGCCTGGAACTTCGCTCACTAAGGCACGGCCATAGCGCTGACTCAGGCAGCCAGCGGCGATGACCATTTGGCCCTGGCGTTTCTGCTCCACCAACTCGCGCAGGGCATGAATGCTCTCCTGCTTGGCGCTGTCGATGAAACCACAGGTGTTGACGATCAGGACTTCGGCTTCCTGCGGCACGTCCACGCCGATCATGCCCTGCTGACTTAGGACTTGGGCCATGCTCTCGCTGTCTACGGTGTTCTTGGAGCAGCCCAAGCTCAGCAGAAAATACTTGTTTTTACGGCGTGTGACGGCGCTCGGAGCAACCGTGCGGCGCGCCATCGGATGTTTGGTCATCTGTTTGGGTCTCTCGCAGCGCTCTAGCTGTCTTTGTCCAAGTCGTCCAGATCAAGCGTGTCTAGGAAGTCAGCAAAGGCGCTCAGCTTGCTGGTGTCCACCTTGTCGGCTTCGCTGGTCTCCGGCAGAGGTTTAGCGGCGCGCGGAGGGGTCGGCTCGTTGTCCTCGTCTAGCGTCAAGTCGTCCTCCGGCTCAACTGCCGATTTGTCCATGACGGCCTCGCTGACGAAGATGGGGCATTTGACGCGAACTGCTAACGCAATGGCGTCGGAAGGGCGCGAGTCGACCTCGATCAAACGGCCACCCAGTTCAATCACCAGGCGCGCATAGAAAATGTCGTTGCGCAGGTCGTTGATCAGAATATGACGCACCGTGCCGCCCATCGCCAGGATGGTTGACTTGAGCAGGTCATGCGTCAGCGGTCGCTTCTGCTCAACTTCCTGGAGCTGCATGGTGATAGCTTCGGCTTCAAACTGGCCGATCCAGATCGGCAAGTAGCGCTCGGCGTGCATGTCCTTCAGGACGACCATGCGCTGCTGATTCGTCAGACTTACACGGACACTGTTCACTTCGACTTCGATCATGGACGCTTCACTTTGCAACTCAATTTGTTGTAGATGCAACGATTATACACGCTCATCACGTCGCTGCAACCTAGAGGCCCATCAAGTTTTAAGCTAGGCGGCTCGCTCTTTGGCAATTTCGTCCCCACGTCGCTACAATGCATGCAGGACTCATCTGCACCGTTGAGGCATCATGGCGCCGAGAATTCTCATCACAGGGGGCGCGACGCCCCTGGGCATGAACATCGCGGCTGCTCTGCTAGACGAAGGAGCGCAGGTATCGCTCATCGTGCGTCCTGGGAGCGAGAGCCGCCTGGGCGCGCTGCTTGGTCAGACGCAGCTAATCTACGCCGATGTGTGGGATAGCGCCAGCTTGCGCGGACGCGCGCGCGGCCATCAGGCCATCGTCCATACGGTGGGCAGCTTGCAAGCTGATCCCAGCCAGGGACTCAGCTTCCAGCGCCTGAACGCCGTCAGCGCGCGCAACGCCGCCGTCATGTGCATCAGCGATGGCGTGCCACACCTCATCTTCCTGAGCGCCGCTCGCGCCCTCTGGCTCAGCCCTGGCTACGTCGCTGCCAAGCGAGAAGCTGAAGCCTATCTGCGGCGCGCTGGCTTGCCTTCGTCCATCATTCGCGCTCCACTGCTCTATCAGCGCGGCACGCCGCGCCCCTTGTTTTACCGCCTGATGAGCCTGATTGGTCGCCTGCCGCCGCTAGCCTGGTTGGGCATGAGCCACTGCGCCCCCATGCCGCTGGATGTGCTGGCGCGCGCCATCGCGCACATCGCCCTGCAGCCCCCGCCCAAGCCTGTCCGTATTTATTACGCGCCTCAGCTGCGCCGCCTTCAGCGCCAATTAGCTCAGCGCAGCTCTGGCCCAGCCTGACCACATTTTCATTCAGGAAGACTTCGCCATGCCTGACGATGCCCCACCGCCACCCCTCGCTTCGCCAAACGTCCCGCTCGCTGAGCCTGAACAGTCTGCAGACGATCATGCCCGCTTCCGCCCGCCTGCGCTACCTCCTGAAGGAGAGGCTCTGGCAGACTTGGATTCGGCGCTGGCCAGCCTGAGGACTCAAGACGCTCTGCCCGACATGGACGCAGCTCTGGCAGCCTTAGGCAGCATAGATGGGCTGGAAAGCCTAGCCCTGGATGACGCTGAGGCAGAAGCTGAAGACGCTCCCTCGTCTGAGCCAGAAGCCGACCTCGCGCCCAATCTCGCCCCTGTCTCTCCCTCCACGACGACAGAAGCCTTGCCTACTCATGAAGATGGCCTGATTACTCTGGAGCGCGGTCAAGCGGCTTCGTTTGTGCCGTCCTTTCTGCTGATGATCGGCGGCGGCGCCCTGACGCTATGGCTGAGCAGCGGCAATACTATGCCACCCTGGAGCTTTGTCCTGGGAGTGAGTTTGGTCGGCCTGGGGATCAGCCTGCTGGCCCAATGGTGGTCAAGCGGCCGCTGGTCGGAGGGCAATTTGTTCATGGGCCTGCTGTTGTGTCTGAGTGGCGGCGCAGGTCTGTTCCTAGAAGTCTCGCCCAGCTTCGACATCGCCAACGGTTATCCGCTATTCATCCTGGCCGCAGGCCTGGCGCTGCTGCTGCATGTGGCCCTGAGCGCCACGCCGCGCTACGGCCTAGCGCCCTTCGGCCTAAGTCTGGCCCTGGCTGGTCTGCTGGCTCTGGCCTATACCCTGGGCAATTTCAGCGCTCAGGCGCTGGAATTCGCCATCCAAGCCGCGCCTTTCGTCTTGCTGCTAGCGCTGGCCTTCATGGTCTTGCCCATGTTCGTCAGGCGACGCTGACATGCACCTAGCCATCGACGCCAGTCGAGCTACAGCAGCCCGCAGCACTGGCACAGAGCATTACGCGCGCGCGCTCATCCGCGCCCTGATCCTCTACAACGATCAGGCCACCCAACCTATGCGCCTAACGCTCTACTTCCGCGATGATCCGTCGCCCGACCTATTCCCACCCTCGCCCTGTGCAGAGCAGCGCGTCATTCGTCTGGCCCGCCTGTGGACGCATTTAGGCCTGGCCCAAGCTATTGCGCAGCAACGACATGATGTTCTGTTCGTACCAGCTCACACCCTGCCCTTCATCTTCCCTGGGACAGGCGCGGTGACGGTGCATGACTTGGGATACCGCTACTTCCCTGAGGCCCATCCTGCCAGCCAGCGCGCCTATCTGGAGCTGACGACGCGACACAGCGCCCGCCGCGCGAGCCTAATCTTCGCAGACAGCCGAGCCACCGCCGACGACCTGCAATACTTCTATGGCACGCCTGCTGCTAAGATTCGCGTCCTTTATCCTGGCGTAGACAGCCCACCATCCGAACTGATCTACGGCTGGCGAGTGGCCCTAGTGCGCGCCCGCTACAAACTGCCCAAGCGCTACTTTCTTCATCTGGGGACGCTACAACCGCGCAAGAACATCGATCGTTTGATCCAAGCCTACAGCTTATGGCGCGCGCGCCGGCCTCAGCACCGCGACGTGGGCTTGGTGCTGGCTGGCGGGCGAGGTTGGCTCTACGATCCCGCTTGGGGACGGGCCGAAGGCGTGCAGGAGATTGGCTATGTGCTAGAGACGGACAAGCCGGCGCTGTTGCGCAGCGCGTTGGCTCTGCTCATGCCCTCGCTCTACGAAGGCTTCGGCTTCCCCCTCTTGGAGGCCATGCACGTCGGCACGCCAACGCTGGCCGCCAATACCTCCAGCTTGCCAGAGCTGGCGGGCAGTGCGTCCTTGCTGGTCGATCCGCTGGACGTAGAAGCTATCGCTGATGGCATGGCGCGCTTAGTAGACGATGAAGCTCTGCGCTCTGACCTAGAAGCGCGTGGCAGGCAGCAGGTCAAGCATTTCACTTGGGAACGCGCCGCCGCCCAGGCCTGGGAAGCTCTGTCAGCGCTAGCCTGAGCATCGCCACTAGGCCGAGGCTTGGTCGTCTTTCTTGGTCTTGTCGTCCTCGGCGCTGTTGAGGCCCTTGCGGAAGTTGGCCACCGCTTGGCCCAACTCGCCGCCCAAACGCGACACGCGCCCCACGCCGAACAAGACAACGACGATCACCAGGATAATCAGCAGTTCACCAGGCCCCAAGCTCATCGTACGAACCTTTCTTCAAGCCAAGCTGTCTTCGATGGCCCGCATTATAACAGAAGATAGGAAGATGGGCAGACTCAGGCATGTACTCTCCAGGCTAACCCTTTGCTCATGCGTAGATGAGTCGGTACAATGCAATTCAAACAGCCATTAGATTACGCTGAAGGTCTTTTATGCAACTTATCCCAACCAAAATTGATGCCCGGAGCGACGATTATCGCGCGTACTACGATCACAATCGGCAGCTGATGGCCACGCTGGCGGAACGTCAAGCAGCCGTGCGCTCCGCCGGCAAGAAGGGCGAAGCACGGATGATCGAACGCGGCAAACTGCCAGCCCGCGAGCGCGTCGAATTGCTGCTCGACCCTGGCACGCCTTTCCTAGAACTCAGCACCCTAGCCGCCTATGACATGTACGACAACGAGACGCCAGGGGCAGGGATCATCACGGGCATAGGCACAGTGTGCGGCGTCGAGGTCATGGTGAGCGCCAACAATCCCGCCATCAAGGGCGGCACATCCTACCCCATCACGGTCGATAAATCGCTTCGCGCCCAAGAGATTGCCCGCGTCAATGGTCTGCCGACGATCTACTTGGTCGAGTCGGGCGGGGCAAACTTGCCTCACCAGAGCGAGTTGTTCGTCAAAGGTGGGCGCGGCTTCGCCAACCAGGCGCAGATGAGCGCGTTGGGCCTGCCTCAAATCTCCCTGGTCTTCGGCAACAGCACAGCAGGCGGCGCCTATGTGCCGGGTCTGAGCGATTACACGGTCTTCGTGCGCAACCAAGCGCTGGCCTTCCTGGGCGGCCCACCTCTGGTCAAGATGGCCACCGGCGAAGACGTGGACGATGAGACGCTGGGCGGCACAGATATGCACGCGCGAATCAGCGGTCTGGCCGATTATGTGGCCCAGAACGACGCCGACGCCATCCGCACAGGTCGCGAGATCGTCGCCAGCCTCAATTGGCAGAAGACGATCCGCGCTGATTTGCGCACCCCAGAACCGCCGTGCTATGACCCGGAGGAGCTGCTGGGCATCGTCCCCATCGACACCATCCGCAAGCCGCTGGACATGCGCGAGGTGATTGCGCGCATCGTCGATGGTTCGCGCATGTTGGAATTCAAGCCAGACTATGGCAGCACACTGGTCTGCGGCCACGCTTACATCAACGGCTTCCCGGTGGGCATACTGGCTAACAACGGGGTGTTGTTCAGCGAGTCGGCCAACAAAGCAGCTCAGTTCATCCAGCTGTGTAACCAAGCTCGCGTACCGCTCATCTATCTGCAGAACATCACTGGCTTCATGGTCGGCACGAAGGCTGAGCGCGAAGGGATCATCAAGCACGGCAGCAAGATGATTAACGCGGTGGCCAACAGCAACGTGCCGCAGTTCAGCGTGCTGATCGGCGGAGCGTACGGCGCGGGCTACTACGCCATGTGTGGCCGCCCCTACGATCCGCGCCTCATCTTCGCTTGGCCCACCAGTAGAACAGCGGTCATGGGCGCAGAGCAAGCTGCTGGCGTGCTGGGGATCGTCCAGGAAGGCAGTATGCGCCGCCAGGGCCTAGAGCCAGACATGGCCCAGATTGAGATGATGAAGCAGATGGTGCGCATGACCTTTGAGAAGGAATCTGATCCCTACTACGGCACGGCCCGTCTGTGGGACGACGGCCTGATCGATCCGCGTGACACGCGCCAGGCGCTCACCGTCGGCCTGAGCATGAGCTACAATCGCGATTGGGTGAGCCAGGGCGCACCGCGCTACGGCAGCTTCCGCATGTGAGGCGCGCGCCAGCATGGGCATGGGCATGGAGATGGACGAGAAAGCACAGAGCGCGCCAGAGCAGGCGCTGGCTCGCGACGCCTTCGGGTTAGCGCTGCTGGGCTTGCTGGCCCACGTCCCGACGACGCTGGCGCTGGCCACCGTGCCGACTTCGCCCTCCACAACCTTTGCGTTGCTGCAAAACCTGAGCCTGCTGGCCTTCGCCCTGCTGACTTTGGCTAACTCAGTGCTGTGCGTCGCTGCGCTGCGCCTGCCCTCTGAACGCCTGGCCCGCGCTTTGCGACCCATTGCGCGCCTGCTCCGTCCTGGCCTGAGCGCCGCTCTGCTGCTGCTGGCCCTGGCTGTCAACCTGCTGGCTCTGGTAGCCCTGCCAGACATTGCTCCGCTGATCGTCGCGCCGCTGCGCTTCTGGTGGGCCATGCTGACGGTGATCCTGGCGCTGGCCAGCTTCAGCCTGCACCGTCAACGCCTGGCGGACTGGTGGTCTAGCACACAGCCCACCTGGGCCATACTAGGTCTGTCTACATGGACTGTCCTAGCCTTCATGCTGTTGGCTCTGCTGTCTCACATCGCTGTGCGGGCCAGCGGCCTGAACGACCGCTTGCGCGGCGCGCTGGACTATCGCCCCCTCAGCTTCGTCGGCGAGGACGCGCCTAGCCCTCAAGCCTTCTGGATAGAACAATCGCAGACGCGGGTGCGCTGGCTGCCGTACAGCTATTGGGTGGTAGACGCCTTCCAGGGTCAGCACATCCGGGTGAGCGCCGAGGGCCTGCGCCACACCGTCCAGCCCGCCAACGCCGATCCTCAGGCTCGTCCGCTGGCCTTCTTCGGTGGCAGCACCATGTGGGGCGAAGGTGCGCGCGACCCCTACACCATTCCCTCGCAGGTGGCAGCGCTGCTGAGCGAAGCGGGTCGTCCCTTGCCTGTCATCAACTACGGCCAGACCGGCTACGTCCTCATGCAGGATTGCCTGCTGTTCCAGGCGCAGCTGCTGCAAGGCCGCGCGCCGCGCTTAGCTGTCTTCTATGGTGGCTTCAATGATCTATTGGCGGCCTATGGCTCAGGCGCGGTCGGCGTCACCATGCAAGAATCCGAGCGTCTATCAGACAGCGAAGCCGGTCGCCTGTTGCGCGGCGGTCAACCTCTGCTGCGCCCTTTGCACTTGCCGCTGGATACCTTCAACCTCAGCCTAGTGGCCCAGACCAACTCCAGTGCTGAGGCAATCGTAGAGCGCTGGTGGGCCATCACGGAACTGCTGCGCGCCCTGTGCGCCGCCTATGAAGTGCGCTGTCTGTTCGTCTGGCAACCGTCCATCGCCTTCAAGCAAAGGCTCAGCGATTACGAGCAGGCAGTCGTCGAACGCATGGACGCTGACATGCCAGGCTTCCGTCAGCGCTACCTGGAAGCCGATGCGCTGCTACGCGCACGTTATGGCCGAGCCGACGACCTGCTCATCCTCAGCAATTTGTTCGCGGATACTGCCGACTCGATCTTCTTCGACTTGATCCACATCACCGAGCAGGGGAATTTAGCAGTGGCCCAAGCCCTGCTGCCGCGCTTGTTGGCGCTCCTATCCACTTCTTAGTTTGCAGACAAGGCGGCTTGTGCGCCGCTTGTTGGTTTACACATGACGTATAGACGAGTTTGAGAGGTTTCTATCATGGTGACTGCACTGCCTGTCCAGCAAAATGCCTACCGTCCATTCACCGAAGAACACGAGATGTTCCGCAAGACGGTGCGCGCTTTCGTCGAAAAAGACTTGAATCCCTACGTCGACGCCTGGGAAGAAGCAGGCGAAGCCCCCCTGCACCAGATTATGAAGAAGGCTGGTGATCTGGGCCTTCTGGGACTGCCCTATCCTTCGGCCTACGGTGGCGCTGAAGCCGATATTTGGTTCACGGTGGTGCTGCACGAGGAGTTGGGCAAGTGTCTGGCTGGTGGCGTGCCGATGGCTATCGGCGTGCAGGCGGATATGGCCACGCCAGCGCTGGCCATGTACGGTAGCGAGGAACTGAAGCAGAAGTATCTCGCACCGACGATTCGCGGTGATATGGTGTGCAGCATTGCCGTCAGCGAGCCGGACGCCGGCAGCGACGTAGCTCGCATTCGCACCCGTGCTGTGCGCGATGGTGATGAGTACGTCATCAACGGCAGCAAGATGTACATCACCAACGGCACGCAAGCTGATTGGATTTGCCTGCTGGCCCGCACCAGCGAAGGCGAAGACTATCGCGGTATGTCGCTCATCGTCGTCCCAACCAAGACGTCGGGCTTCATCGTCAGCCGCAAGCTCAACAAGCTGGGCCAGCGCAGCAGCGACACTGCCGTCCTCACCTTTGAGAACATGCGCGTCCCCGTGAGCAACCGCATCGGCGAGGAAGGCAAGGGCTTCTATTACCAGATGAATCAGTTCCAGATTGAGCGCCTAGTGGGGGCGATTGGCGCAGTCAGCGGCGCTGAGAAGGCTGTGCGCGATACGATCAAGTACACCCAGGAGCGCCGCGCCTTCGGCAAGTCCCTCATCAGCAATCAGTGGATTCAGTTCAAGTTGGGCGAACTGTTGACCGAGATTGAGTCAGCACGCCAGCTCAATTACTACTGCGCTGCCCTCGTGCAGGAGAATCCGCTCAGTCCAGAGGTGACGCGCATTGCCAGCATGTGCAAACTGAAGGCAGGCCGCCTGGTGCGCCAAGTGGCGGACACCTGCATTCAGTTTTACGGTGGCATGGGCTACATGGAAGAGACTCCCATCAGCCGCTACTACCGCGACTCGCGCTTGACCAGCATTGGCGGCGGCGCAGACGAGATCATGCTACAAATCATCGCCAAGCTGGAAGGGATGGAGAAGTCGTCGTGACCCTGCGCATTGGCTCAGCCCAGGGCTATTACGGCGATAACGTCTTGGCGGCGCTGCCCATGCTGGAAGACAACCAGGTGGACGTGATCTGCTTTGAAGCCCTGGCTGAACTCACCCTGGCTATCTTGCAAAAAGACCGCCTGAAAGACCCCGCGCGCGGCTACACCTTCGACATCAGCCTGATCGCCAGCAAGATTTTGCCGCTGGCCTACAAGAAGGGCGTGCCGCTCATCACTAATGGCGGTGGACTCAACCCCTTAGGAGCGGCTCAGGCGATCCGCGAGACAGCCCACAAGCTGGGCTTGCACGGCCTGAAGATCGCTGCCATCACTGGTGACGACCTGCTGCCCAGCCTGGACGCGCTGCGCGCCAGCGGCGAAGCCCTGGCCCACCTTGAAACGGGCCAAGCGCTTGATCCCAGCGAATATCCTCTGGTCAACGGCAATGCCTACCTGGGCGCAGAGGCCATCGTCGAAGCGCTCAAGCAGGGGGCGCACATCGTCGTGACAGGGCGCGTAGCTGATCCATGTCTGTACCTCGCGCCGATGATCGCGCACTATGGCTGGGCCTGGGACGACTGGGATAAGCTGGCCAGCGGCATCGTAGCCGGCCATCTGCTAGAATGCACGGCCCAGGTCGTGGGGGGCAACAGCTTGGCTGCGATGGACGCGATCGACCCCTACGACCTGAGCCGCTTGGGCTATCCCATCGCCCACGTAGAAGCCGACGGCAGCTTCATCCTCACCAAGACAGCAGGATTGCCCGGAGTCGTCAATCTGGGGACGGTCAAAGAACAGCTCCTCTACGAAATTCACGACCCTGCCAACTACATGACGCCGGACGTGATAGCTGACTTCACTACGCTACACCTGGAAGACTTGGGCGATGACCGCGTGCGCGTGAGCGGAGTCACGGGCAAGCCACGCCCCACTGCGCTCAAACTCAACTTCGGCCGCCTAGAGGGCTACTTGCGCGAGCTGATCTTCACGGTGGCTTATCCACAGGCCTGGCGTAAGTTTGAGCAGCTCAAGGCCATGATCGAAGCCACATGGCGCGGCTTACCAATTGAGCGCGTCGAATACCAGTTCATGGGCCTGAACAGCCTGGCGGGCAGCGTGGCCACCTTGCCTGACGATCCGCTGGAGCTGGTGGTGCGCGTCATGTTCAGCGCACGCGATGAAGCCACTCTCAAGAACGCCGTGCGTCTGCTGATGGCCAACGGCCTGAGCGGGCCAGCCGGCATGAGCATCAGCGGCACGACCGTTGGCGCCGAACCGCGCGTGATCGTCGGCTTGTTCCCGACCACCGTGCAGCGCCAGCACGTCGAACCAGAGCTGCACATCTTAGAGGTGGAATGACCATGCGCCGACTCTACGACCTGGCCTATGGCCGCAGCGGCGACAAGGGCGACGTCGCCAACATCAGCGTGATTGCCCGTAGCAGCGCCGACTACGCTGAACTGAAGGCCAAACTGACGTCGGAGCGCGTCAAGGCTCACTTGGGCGATCTGGTGCGCGGCGAAGTGCTGCGCTATGAGCTAGACAACATTGAAGCGCTGAACTTCGTCTGCCACCAGGCCCTGGGCGGGGGCGGCACGCGCTCCTTCCGCCTCGATCCTTTGGGTAAGTCGCTGGCAGGAATCTTGCTTTACATGGTTTGGGACGAGTAATCATCACATACAAGGACGCTGCACAATGAGCAACCCTTTCAGCACGCTGGAGACGCTCGCTGTCCGCTTTGAGGGCATGGTGGCTCACGTCACCCTCAACCGCGCGGAGGCCAAGAACGCCATGAACTTCCAGATGGTGGCCGACCTGTACACCGTCTTCACTGGCCTGCGCGGCAACCGCGACGTGCGCGCTATCCTGCTGCGCGGGGCGGGTGGCACGTTTTGCAGCGGCGGCGACATCAAGGAAATGCGCGCCCAATCCGTCCCCGACGCCGAGAGCCGCGTAAATTTGGACGCTATGCTGCGCGCCGCCAACCAAGCCGAACAAGTCGTCGTCGCCTGCATCGAAGGAGCGGCGCTGGGCGGTGGCTTTGGCCTGGCTTGCGTCTCAGACATTGCCATCGCGGAAGCGAACGCCGTCTTCGGCCTGCCCGAAGTGCGCCTGGGGATTGCGCCAGCCTATATCTCCCCCTTCGTCATCCAGCGGGTGGGCTTCACGCGGGCGCGTGAACTCATGCTGACTGGGCGGCGCTTCAAGGGCGAAGAAGCGCGCGCTTACGGGATCGCCCATCACGTCGCCCCTGCCGAAGGCCTGCAAGCACAAATTGAAGCCGTCCTGGCCGATCTGCGCCAATGCGCCCCCTCGGCCATCGCCAGCACCAAGGCCCTGATGTTTGAAGTCGCCGATAAGCCGCTGGACGATACCGTCGCCTACCGCGCCGACTTGCTGAATCGTCTGCGCCAGGGTGAGGAAGCCCAGGAAGGGATGCGAGCCTTCCTGGAGAAGCGCGCCCCGCGCTGGGCCAGCGACGACGCCTCTTAAGACCTGCCATCAGCCAGGAGAAGCCTCATGATCCGCAAAGTTCTCATCGCTAATCGCGGCGAAATCGCCTGCCGTATCATCCGCACCTGCCAGGCACTGGGCTTAGCGACGGTGGCTGTCTACAGCCAGGCCGATGAGCGCGCTCTATACGTCGAGATGGCCGATGAAGCCATCGCCCTAGGTGGCCATTTGCCCAGCGAGAGCTACCTCGACCAGGCCAAGATTATCCAGGCGGCTCTGCGCAGTGGCGCAGACGCTATCCATCCCGGCTACGGCTTCCTGGCCGAGAACGCCACCTTCGCCTACCAAGTGCGCGTCAACGGCCTGACCTTCATCGGCCCTTCACCAGAGGCCATCGAAGCGATGGGCGACAAGCGCGTGGCCAAGCTCATCTTGCAAGGTGTCCCCTATGTGCCAGGCTACATCGGCGACGACCAGAGCGACGCCGCGCTGATCGAGGCCGCCCAAACCATCGGCGCGCCCATCATGATTAAGGCCACTGCCGGCGGCGGCGGACGCGGTATGCGACTGGTGAACGACCTGGCTGCCCTGCCCGAAGCGCTGGCGGCAGCGCGTCGTGAAGCTGAACAGGCCTTCGGCAATCCCTCGCTCATGCTGGAGAAGGCTATCACCGTCCCCCGCCACATCGAAGTCCAGGTCTTCGGCGACCAGCACGGCCACGTGATTGCCCTGGGCGAACGCGAATGCAGCGTTCAACGCCGCCACCAAAAGATCATCGAAGAGTCGCCTTCGACGGCGCTCACGCCAGAGCTGCGCCAGCGCATGTGTGAGACTGCCATCAGCATTGCCCGCCAAATTGGCTACAGCAGCGCCGGCACAGTCGAATTTTTGTTGGACAGCGACGGCAACTACTACTTCATGGAGATGAACACGCGCCTGCAAGTCGAGCATCCCGTGACCGAGATGATCTATGGGCTGGACTTGGTGCGCTTGCAGATCGAAGTCGCGCGCGGACGCAGCCTGGCGGAGCTGATTGACCTGGACGCGCTGCGTCCCCAGGGCCACGCCATTGAAGTGCGCGTGTGCGCTGAAGACCCGCAGAACAACTTCCTGCCAGTGGTGGGGCGCATCCTCCACTGGGAAGCGCCGCCCTACGTGCGCACCGACAGCGGCGTGCGCAGCGGCGATCTGGTCACCCCCTATTACGACAGCATGATCGCCAAAGTCATCGCGCATGGCGAGACGCGCAGCGAAGCCATCCGCAAGCTAGACGTGGCCCTGGCACGCCTCCAGCTCTTGGGGATCAAGAACAACGTCAACTACTTACGCCGTGTGCTGATGAGCGATGACCACCTGGGTGGAATCCTCAGCACGCGCTTCATCGACGATCATCCAGAGCTGCTGCCAGAGCCGCCGCAGCGTGTGCCGCTGGCTCTGATCGCTTGCGCGCTGGCCCAGGACGACCTGTCGCAGCATTGGCGCAACAATCCCAATCGCGCCATACGCCAGCGCTTTCGCCAGGATGGCGAGACGCATGAAGTCGCGCTCTCGCCGCAGGGACAGGGAGTCTATCAGGCGTCCATCCTAGAGCAGACTTACACCGTGCAGGTCATCGCTCAGGATAGCCCACGCTTCATCTTGGTAGTGGATGGTCACCGTCAGCCCGTGACTGTCGTTTGTGGCCAGACCAATGAATGGTGGGTACACACCTTGCGCGGCACGCTGGTCTTACAGTGGCTCTCGCCCTTCCCTGCCCCGCAAGCCAGCGCCGAAGCAGGCGGCAGCCTGCGCGCCCCGATGACCGGCCAGGTGCGCCGCGTCCTGGTAGAAGTCGGGCAGGTCGTCAAATCGGGCGATTTGCTGATGATCCTGGAAGCGATGAAGATGGAACACCGCATTGAAGCGCCGCATGATGGCACGGTGGAAGCCATCCGCTACCAGGTGGGCGAGACCGTGCAGCAGGACGAGGTTCTGCTGGCCCTGTCGTGAGAAGCAACGCCTGACTCACCTCACCCTGCTCCTCTCCAGGAGCAGGGCTACACCGATGGCCTCAACGCGGGAAGGTGCGATTGGCAGCGACGGCCTCCTGGTCAATGGCGACCACGGCTTCAAATTCGCCCCTGATGTTGGAGACGGCGCCCGTGATCGTGACCCTGACCTCCAGGGCTGTGTCACTCGTATTCGTCCAGGACAAACGCGGATTGAGACCGTCGGTGTCATCTTCGCTGGCCAGCTCGTTGCCTGCTTCGTCGTAGATGACGATCAGCAAATCCAACGAGGGATCGTCCACAGGCGTGGCCGCCACGTTCAGCATCTCGCCAGGGTAGACCATCACATAATGCGCGAAGACGTCTTTGTAGAGGCGCAAATAGCCGCGCCAGACTTCGACGGGCGCCCACTGCATGGCTGTGCGGTAATTGCTCATGTCCCAGTCGAATTCAGGACGTGCCACCTGGCTGGTGCTAGTCTCGCTCACCGTCACCTGCCAATCAGTGAAGCGGCAACTGTACTGGTCGCGCGGAGTGCGGGTGTTGAGGACGATGAGGTAACTCTCGCTGAAAGGACGCAGGTCGACGCTGGCCTGCGTCCCCAGGCGGAAGACGCTAGCTCGGCTATTCACACGATCTAGCCCCACCAGGAACATGGTCATCTGAGCGTCGTTCAAGCGGAATTCGTAGCTGCCATCGGTGAAGGGGATGAGCAGATAATCGACGCCGAGTTCTTGTACGCCATCGCGGTAAATTGGATAGTTACCAGCTTCTGTGATGATACGCTCCACGTAGACGGGTTCAAGCCAGCGCAGCGGCAACGTGTGATCGACCAGTAGATTGCGTATAGCAGCACGCGCGCGAATATCGATGATGTCCATGCCCCACTGGTTGGCGCTGGCCAGCATAACGTCGAAGCCCTCGTAGTCGGCGATATTGCGCCACAAGACGCGATGGAGGTCTTCTGGCCCAAAGTCGCGCGCCAGCGAGTCCTGGATCAGCCATTCACCATAGATACGTGTGCGCAACGGTTCATTCTCGTCGTTGGTCTGCCAGCCCAGGCACAGATCAGGGTGGCGGGTGAGCATGTAGGAATAGCCGACGGCGTCTTCTTCGTCGGGGTAGACTTGTGTCTCCATCCAGACTGCACCCCACTCAGCTGGGCCACCATAAGCATCGCCAAAATCGAAAGAGAACTGAATGTTGTGGTGCAGTTCGTGAGCGATAGTGGCGCGCATAGCTCCCAGTGGATCATCACTATAGCCTTCCATGTCATTCTCTACCACCAGATGACTGGTGCTGGCGTATTGCTCCACTTGCGGGGTGAAGGGATTGTCCCCAACTTGTACCTCTGACTGAGCGTAGCCGAAGACGCCTTCTAAGTTCAGCAGGTAGAGGTCGAAGCGCTCGTCGCCACCCTCGCCGCAATCGGGCGGGGGCAGAGGCCAGCCCATGCGGTCAATTTGAATGCTGAAGGACTCTTCCAGCGCTTCGGCAGCCGCCTGAGCATAAGCTTCAGTGGTGGCGTGTTCGCCCTTGGTGGTGTAATGAACGACAAAGCGCTCCGTCCCCAAGCGGCGTTCGTCAGGGCCAAGATCGGGACGCTTGCTGAGCGTCTCGCGGCGCAGGCAGTAGTCGGGCGGGGGCTGGACGACAGGAACGCTCTCACAGCCTGGGCCGCTAGCGCGCGCCACATCGCTGCGCACCCATCCCCCGCTGAAAGTACGCCACCAGCGCTGGCCATCGCTGCCCTGACGTTGGCCTGTCACCTCGGCTAAGTTGCCTACGCTCAGCACGTCGGCGCGCGGATAGTTCGTGCCAGGGCCGCCGCGCATGTTTACTCCCTGGTTGCCCGCTGGCGTGACGCTGCACGCTGCTTGCCCTTGTGTGGCGCCGGCCAGACCTAGTGCAATCCCAACCAGCACTGTGTACCCCACAACCCGTCTTCTCAGCATGATGGCTCATTTCTCAAAAAGGTCAATCGTCAAAGCACATGCACAAATTATAAGGGCAAAGTGAGTTACAATGGCTGAAGGATTCGTCCACATACCCATGAGGTGTAGCATGATCTTACGGCGCTTGTGTTCTGCCTGGCTGGCGCTGTTGAGCCTGGCAGCTTGTGGCAGCGATCCTGTCCCAACCAGCCCGCCTTCGGTCGACGCAGATAGCAGCACGCCACAGCCCACGCCCGAAGCCTTCATCATCGTCACACGCCAGCCACGACCCACCGAGGAGAATTCGCTCGATGACATTCTAGCAGGCGTGCCGATTGGGCCAACGCTAGTCTCCAGCGCCACCGAAGACCCCGACCGCGCCCTGGTCTTCGACTTGGTCGAACTTACGATATGGGGTGGGCCGGAGGGGCGGCTAGAGCTGGCTCTGCGCCAAGATGGCAGCTACGTACGCAACGGGGTAGCAGGTCGCGTACCGCCCAGCGTGGTAACCGCCGTCGATGACGCCCTAGACAACATCAACTTCTTCGGCCTGAACGGCATTTATTCCAGCCTGAACGCAGAGAATCCAGCGCGGCGCTATTCGTTGCGCGTGGTGCGCGCTAACTTAGATCGGCGCATTGATGGAGAAGAAGGCTTCATCCCGCGCGAGTTCCTCATGCTGTTAGGTCAGATCGCCAGCATTGGGGTGAACTAGGCCAGCAAGGTCAACAACTCTGGCAGGCTATGAACGATGTGGACAGCGCGCTGGGCCAGAGCGCGCGGCTTACGTACAATCTGCACAGCTCGCCAGCCTGCATCGGCCGCCCAATCCACGTAGCGCGCTTCGCTCTCCACGACCCAGCCCTGGTTGGGGGTGCCGCTGCGCTGCCAGGCTCGCTCCCAGAAGACCGTATCCTTCTCCCAGCGCTCTAGCGTGTCGCTGCCCATGAGCAGAGCAGGATCGAACAGGCTCAGCACGCCGCCTTGTTCTAGGGTGACGCACACCTGGTTGGCCGCGGCGTTGCTGGCCGTCCCCAAACGCCAGCCGCCTTGATGTAGGGCGCGCAGAGTCGGCGCGCTGTCGGCGTAGAGCGTATCTTGGCCACCATGTTGCACAGCCAGGGCTGGCAGCTCACGAGTCAGCGTCACCAGCTCCGACGCCGCAGGATAGGGCTGCCCCAGCAAACGAAACAGCGCGCGGGTAGTGCGCAGCATGAGTTCTTGGTAGTCGGCGTAGCCCTCATCGCCGCTCAAATCCAGGTCAGCGGCGTAGCTGTCCCAATCGGCCACAATTGCACGGCTAGCCTCAGCCCAAGCCTGGGCTGAGCCGCCGTAGCGCGCAGCCATGACCTGGCCCAGGCCTCGCCTGTAAGCTGCTCGGACGAGAGTAGGATCGGCCAAAGTGTTGTGCAGATCGAAGAGAATGATGGGCATGGACTGCGGCCTCAGGAGGACATATCCCGACTCTTATGCTAAGTGTATTTCGAATGAGCTACGAGCGTCACAGCAGAGTGGCGCGTTTGCCTGTTCACAAGAGCAAAGCCGAGCCTTATAATAGCTGCCGTATTTTTCCCCGCTCATACGCGGGATGTTCAGGAGACAAGCACCCTATGGCTCACCGCCTCACAAACAACATGGTCGGCTCTATCGCCTACAAGCTGACTGTTGACGGCCAACTCATCGAAGACATCTCACCTCAGGACGCCATCGAATATCTGCATGGTGCAGAGAATATCGTCCCAGGCCTGGAAGCCGCTTTGCAAGACAAGACCGTTGGCGATACTTTCAGCGTTGTCGTGCCACCGTCTGAGGGTTATGGGGACTATGACGAAGAAGACATTGCCCAATTTCCGCGCTCAGACTTTGAAGAAGCCGACGCGCTAGAAGTGGGCATGGAGATTGAATTTGACATGGACGAAGACGACGAAGACGGGATCATCGAAGTTGGCAAGATCATTGATCTAGACGAGGACACTGTCACTGTCGACTTCAACCATCCTCTGGCCGGCAAGACCCTGCATTACGACGTACAAGTCGTTGAAGTGCGTCCCGCCACCGAAGAGGAGCTGGCCCTAGGCGTGCCAGAGAGCATGTTCGACATGTTCGAAGACGACTTCGAGGACGACGAACAAGATCAGGGCTATAAGAACTAGCCTCCCCTCGTCGTGCCGTCCATCGCCCTGGCAGTGGACGGCTCTGCCCTCTTGTCTACCTCGCCCATAGTTGGATGAGGCCTACATGTACATCCGCACCCCGCCCCGCTATCGCCGTACTGCTCGTCGCAGCCCCTTCAACTTCCGCCGCTATCTGCTGTGGCTAGTGCTGATCGGCCTGATTGCGGGCAATCTGGGCCTGCTAGAACGGCGCGATGAGGTGCGCGTGCAGGTCGACCACCTCATCAATCGTGCTATCAGCGAAGTGGGACGCAGCGCCGCCACCCTGGTCGCTCCGCTGCCCACCCCCACTCAGAATCCCAGCGGTATCCTGATCGAAGCCGATAACTTCTGGGCTAGCGGCTCGATCACCGAGGCGGTCAAGCGCTACATCAGCGTGTTAGACGCCGTCCCAAACGATCTGGGGATTCATTATCGCGTCGTCTTCGGCTTGCAAGCTTTGGGCGCAGCCCAAGAAGCAGCGCGCTACGCTGAACGTGCCGTCACTGCTGACCCCTTCTCCGCTGATGCCTGGGCCGTGCGCGCCTGGGCGCTGAACAGCATTGGGCGCAGCGGCGAAGCCATCGCCAGTGGGCTGCACGCCCTCAGCCTCGACCCCAACAACCCGCGCGCTGCCGCCTATCTGGCCGAAGCCTACTTCAGCGTAGAGCAGTACCAGCGCGCCCAATCCCTGGCTGAACAGGCCATCCGCAACGATCCTGACTCGTTCGAGGGCTACTGGGTGCGCGGCAAAATCCGCGAAGAGAGCCTATTCCAATTCGACAGCGCTCTGGAGGACTACCGCATCGCCTATCAGATTGCCTTACAGCGCCAGCCCGCCGCTCTGGGCTTGGCCGCCGTCGACATTGCTCAGATGGAGATTCGCAACCAAAACTACGACGCTGCCATCGATATCCTAGACGATGTCATCACTAGCAACCCCGACAACACCCCCGCCCTGTTCTGGATGGGGACGATCTACTTCTCGTTCAAGGGCGATCCAGCCACTGCCAACAGCTATTTGATGCGCTGTGTCGATTACAATCCTAACAGTTATAACTGCCTCTATCTGCTGGGCCGTACTCAGTTCAGTCTCGACCAAATTCAGTCGGCTATTCAGTCGTTCGAAGCCGCTGTGCGCGCTGGTTCGCCCTTCCCACGCCATTACTGGTGGGCCGCCAATGCGCACTTCGCCCTAGGCGACTGCACCCGCGCTAACGAATACCTGCGTCAGGGCAGCGCTCTCCTCACGCAGTCCAGTCCAGCAGAACTGCGCGACGCCTACAACTATCTCATCACCACCTGCGGCACGAACTTCGGCGCGCCCCTCGCCCCGACTGAGTCAGGGCCGACGCCGACGCTCGACCCTGCTAACGCAGGGTGACGACTTGAATGCCCAAGACGTTCGACATGACAGCCACCACCACCAGGGTAAGAGCCACCGCCGCGAAGATCGATAGGCCGTAGCGGATGAGCTGGCGGAGCTGGGCGCGTTCCTCTTCCGTCCAGGGCTGATGAGGCTTGGGCGCAGACATAGCACAATCTCCCTCATGAGCCGATCCATGAACATCTGCACTTTTCATCTTAGCTGCCAGCGACAGCGCTCACAAGGGCGCAGGCTTGTCCCAGGCAGGACGTGATGTATAGTTGTCGCTAAACTTGCCCATCTATCTTGAGGAACACTATGAAAACGATCTTGGTCACGGGCGGCGCTGGCTTCATCGGCAGCGCTTTCGTCCGTCACATGGTCACCACTTATCCAGAGCTGACCATCGTCACCTACGACAAGCTGACCTATGCCGGCAATCTGGACAACTTGCTGCCCATCAAAGACGCGCCCAATCATGCCTTCGTGCGAGGCGACATCGCCGATCATGAAGCCGTGCGCGAGACCTTCCAGCGTTACAGCGTAGATACAGTGGTCAACTTCGCCGCCGAGAGCCACGTCGATCGCAGCATCCTCGATCCTGACGCCTTCATCCGCACTGACGTGATTGGCGTCTATGTGCTGCTAGAAGAAGCACGACGGCACGGCATAGGCCGCTTCGTCCAGGTCTCCACCGACGAAGTCTACGGCGACGTCCGTGAAGGCTTCAGCGTCGAGACGGATCCTTTCATGCCCAACAGTCCCTACGCTGCCAGCAAGGCCAGCGGCGAGCTGATGGTGCGTAGCTACCATGTCACCTATGGCATAGACACGGTCGTCACGCGCGGCAGCAACACTTATGGGCCATACCAATACCCAGAGAAGCTGATTCCGTTCTTTGCAACAGAGGCACTAGACGGGCGCCCACTGCCCGTCTACGGCGACGGTCAGCAAGTGCGCGATTGGCTGCACGTGGACGATCACGCACGCGGCGTAGCCCATGCCCTGCTGCACGGCAAAAGTGGCGAAGCCTATAACATCGCCGGCGAAGCCCTGCGCGTCAACCTAGAGGTGACGCGCCTGCTGCTGAGCATTCTGGGCAAGGATGAATCGCTCATAAAATTTGTGCCAGATCGGCCAGGCCATGACCGTCGCTACGCCATGAATTGTGATAAGCTCAAGGCCCTGGGCTGGGAGCGTCGGTATGACTTTGAAGACGGTCTGCGCGCCACCCTAACTTGGTATCAGGAGAACGAGTGGTGGTGGCGCAAGATCAAGACAGGCGAGTACCTGGAATACTACAGACGCCAATATGCAGAGCGCCTGGCAGCGGGCCAGGACGTCAGCAGCTGAACACACATCAGACGAAAAAAGCCTGGCTTGCACCAGGCTTCTTTCGTCTGACACACACACAAGGAGATTGGTGGGTTTATGCGTCGAAATACAGGCGGAATTCGTAGGGGTGCGGACGCATGGCAACAGCGTCGGCATCTTCCTTCTGCTTGAATTCGATGTAGCCTTCCAGATATTCTTTGGTGAAGACGCCGCCTTCCAGCAAGAACTTGTGGTCGGCTTCTAGAGCGCGCAGAGCCTGTCCCAGATCGGGCGGGGTGGTCTCCGTCTTGACCTTGCCTTCGTACAGGTCAACTTCTACTGGCTTAGGCGCCTTCATGTCCTTCTTGATGCCGTCTAGACCAGCCATCAGCAGAGCCGACAGGCACAGGTAAGGATTAGCCAGCGGATCAGGGAAACGCGTCTCCACGCGCTTGGCCTTCGGGCTGCTGCTGTACATGGGGATACGGATGGCAGCCGAGCGATTACGCGCGCTGTAGACCAGGTTCACAGGCGCTTCGTAGCCCGGCACTAGGCGGCGATAGCTGTTGGTGGTGGGGTTAGTGATGGCCAGCAAAGCCTTGGCGTGCTTAAGGACGCCGGCGATGTACTGGAGAGCCAACGGGCTGAGGCCGGCGTATTCGTTGCCACCGAACAGAGGTTGGCCGCCTTTCCACAGCGATTGGTGGACGTGCATGCCGCTGCCGTTGTCGCCGAAGATGGGCTTGGGCATGAAGGTGGCCACCATGCCATACTTGCGAGCCACGTTCTTCACGACATACTTGTAATCCAGCATTTTGTCGGCCATGTTCAGCAGCGAGTCGAAGCGCATGTCGATTTCGCACTGACCAGCGGCAGCTACTTCGTGATGGTGAACTTCAATCGGGATGCCGATGGCCATCATCGTCTGCACCATCTCAGCGCGCAAATCCTTGATGGTGTCGCTGGGCGGCAGCGGGAAGTAGCCCTCCTTGACGCGATTGGTGTAGCCGGCCTGCATCTTGCTGCTGTTCCAGAAAGCCTCTGGCATGTCTACTTCGTGGCTGGATTTGTGAGGAGCGTAGTCGAACGACACGCCACTGAAGACGAAGAATTCCAGCTCTGGCCCGAAGTAAGCTACGTCGGCGATACCCGTCTCCTTCAGGTAGGCTTCAGCGCGGCGTGCGACGGCGCGCGGATCGTTGGGATACGACTCGCGGGTGATCGGATCGATAATGTCGCACTTGATCGCCAACGTCTTATGAGCATAGAACGGGTCGATGTAAGCAGTGTTGAGGTCAGCAATCAACAGCATATCGGAGGCGTTAATGCTCTGGAAACCCTTGATCGACGAGCCGTCGAAGCCAAAGCCCTGCTCAAAATCATCAGCGCTGACCATCGACATCGGGCGGCTGACGTGCTGGGGGATGCCGCGTATATCGACGAAGCGCACGTCAAGCTCAACAACCTCGTTCTCTTTGGCCCATCTGACCAGGGCTTCAGCAGAGGCTTTGGCCTCCGCGGGGAGGGTGTATTGACCCATACGTTTTCTCCATTTGGTGAGTGTTCACAACACGAAGATAGTGAAGCGCAGTATAGAAGAAAATCCAAACCTGTACGCCGTCAAAAAGGGCGAATTCTTAAGGAGTTTTCTTAGCAAAACTAGACAAAGCAGCGCTCAAATGCCCGTGTTTCTGTTCGCTTATTGGCAAAAAACGACAAGCTGAGCCTGCTCAACATAGAGTTTGGCCTGCTTGCTCAAGCGCGCTATAATGGCGTCGCCATTGGTGTTTTGGGCCTGGAGACAGTTCTATGCGGCGTGACTTATGCTTGTTTGCAGGGCTTCTTCTGGCTATGGGCGTTTTAGCCCAGGCACAGCCTCCTAGTGCGCTCAGCTTTCATCCGCCACAGATTGAGCGCGGGACTATTGTGAATTTCTTCCAATTCGCGCACACCTCCGTCGATGTTGGCTCGTTGGACATTTACCTGGACGGCGTAGAAGAACCCATCATTCGCAACATGGCCTACGGCGATACTGTCCCGATGATGGCGATTCCTGCCGCGAAGCGTACCTTCGTCGCGCGTCGCGCCGACACAGGCTCGCGAGGCGCTGTCCTGGCCAGCACCGACATCGACTTTGGCACGAATGCTAGTTGGCTGCTGCTGGCAGCTGGACGCGATGAGCGCCGTTCGTTTGACCTGCTGCCCGTCCCTATTCCGCGTTCTGCGGCTTTGTACCGCCCTGGACAAGCCTTCGTGCGCAGTCTGAGCGCCGTTAGCGACGGCAGTAGCATGAGCATTGCGATTGAGTCGAGCGACCCTGACGTCAAAGCGGGTGGTAGAGCCTCTCTGGAGACGAGCATGGGCTGGCTCAGCCCGCGCGACAACTCTGTTGCCGCTGGCGACTACCTCATCAGCGCCAGGGCTAGCGGCACGCCCTTCGCTCCACCGCAGAACATCCGCTTGGAAGCGGAGAAGACCACCATGCTCATCATCATCGGTAGTCTGAGCGGCGCACCTCCAGGACAAATCTTGGCCCTGACCAGCCCGCCAGAGCAGGCGCGCGTGAAGTTGGTGAACGAACAGAACGACGATTACACGGTCGTCTTCAGCCCCGTCAACCTACAGATTGACGCGCTGGACGCCGGTCAGAGCAGCGACTTCGTCACGGTGCGCAGCTCCAACGTGAGACTGCTGTTCTTCCTCAAAGGCGCAAATCTGCGCCAGTCACCCATCCTCTTCGAAGTACCGCAGCGCTTGCGACCGGGTCGCGATCTAGTCATTACTTTGCGCGCTGATGGCTCAGTCGACGTTGAGGAGACGCTCACGCCACCAGAATGAGGCTTAGCAGTCTCACACACGCCTAGATTGCGGAGCTTCAGCCACGCAGGTTGAAAGCGAACCAATCCAGCCCTGCCAGGATATGCAAGCCGTACAGAGCCAACAGCAACGGCGCGCCGCTTGGCCGACCTCTTAGCATAGACAGCAGGCGGCGCAAACTGAGCGCGAACAACACAAAGGCAGCGTATAGCGCTCCCCAGGCGAAGTTGCCATGCTCAATGCGCAGGCCCTGCTCAACCAACAGCACTGCCTGCGCCCATGCCACGCCGAAGACGAGCCAGCTCAACAGCAGCGACTGATCCTGCCAAACAGCGCGCCTAAGCAGCAGCAAACACATACACACAGGGAAGGCCAGCGAAGCAAGCCACTTGAGGGGTAACAAAGACAAATCTTCGCCAATGGCTCGGTAGTAGCCCAGAAAATCTATCGTCGCGCGGCTTCCGTCGCCTGACCCCGCAAACACGCTATACTGGGCCAACAGTAGCGGAAGCGCCGTCGCTAAGCAAGCTAGCAACAGCCCCCAATCCACCGAGCCTCTCCGCCAGGCACGCCACAAAGCCAGCAGCACCAGAGCGGGCAGCAAGGCCACCGTGAACGAAAATTTGGCCGCCATCGACAACGCTGTGACGAGCAAAGCTGCCAGCAACATTGCCATTCGCTCTGCAGCCTTCTGCGCTTGTGGTCGAAGCACGCGCACAGCCAGCGCGAACTGCGCCAGGGCCAGTGGCTTGGCCAAGAGAGTCGTCGGGTTGTGATACAAGCTGAAGGTCAGGTAGCCATTTAGTGCCTGATCGCTGGACTGGCCCAACAAGAAAAAGAGCGGAGCGACGACTATCAGCGATAGAGCTAGCGCTGCGCTGCCCCAAGCAGCCCATGGTGACTGAGGCCAGGGCCAAACAGGCTTCAACCAAGCATAGAGCATAACAGCCGTCAATCCGTAGGCTATCACGCTGACGATCAGCGCTGCCGTCGCCAAATCACCATTGAGCGGCCAGGCCAGCAGCACCAGCAGGCGATTGAACAGGAGATTAGGGCGAGGCACGTCAGAGCGTCCCGTCTCCAGCACGCTACGCGCGTCAAGGATTTGGTCGTAGTAGTCCGTCCCGATGTCTTCGACGATCATCGCTTGCGTCATCGGGACGAACAGCGCCACCACAGCCAGCAAGAGGGCCAGCAGAGCTGACCCATCAGTCCAAGCAGGCCTAAGACCGGTCGTCACGAAAGCGGGCAAAGCTCAATAACCCATCGCCGGAACAACGACGACGCTAGAGACCGTTGGCACGTAGTAGTGCGGCAGCCAGCCAATGCCGTACAGCACGACGTGAATGTCCTTCTTGAGCGGCGCGATAGAGGTCATTTGCACCTGCTCTAGCGCTTGCAACCACTTCTGGTTCAAGGCTTGTACCGCCGCTTCGGCTTCTTGATGAAGGCGCGCATAGTCCTGACGAGCGCGTTCTAGACGCTTGTCGTAGCGCTCGGCATCTCCGCGCGCTTGTTGCGTTTGGCGGCTGGTGCGGCTCATGCGTGAGACGGTGTTGTAGGTGTAGCCTCGGAACAGCGAGAAAATCGACTCGCCAGTGGTGAATAGATTCTCGCGCTGGCGGGCGCGCACTTCCTCACGAGCATCCTCCACCAAGTCCTTGATGTCAGCGATTTGTGCCTCCAGCTTGTTGAGCTTCTGGCGATATTCTTCGGCCAACTTCTGGTATTCGGCGTCGCGGCGCTCACGGATCATCTGCATGATCGTCGCCTGGAAGACGCTGTAGTCTTGGTCAGGATCGCTGTAAATCTTCAGCAGTGGATGATAGGCGACTTCCAGACGGGCTGTGTTGGCGATCATGTCGATGAGGTCTTTTTGTAGGGCCGCCAGGCGCTTAGCGTCTAACAAAGCCACTGGAATTTCCTGGAAAATAGCCTGGCCCGCTGGCGCAGTCGTGACATAGCGGGCATCGATCACCGGGGCTTGGTAGTTTTGCCACTGGAGCAGACCCTGAGGTTGGAGGTCTGTGACGTGATAGGCGTACTGACGGCTGGTGTAGACGCCGCTAGCCTTGTTCTGGTAGCGCACCTCCAGCTGAGCCAGCAGCAGCGGTACGTAGGCCAGCAACACTTGACCGCTAGGCGTGACGAGCTGGCCACTGCGCTGACTGAAGGCGGCGATAGCCTGCTGCATAGTCAGAGTGGCGGGCAGGAAGTACTGCTGGATGGCAGCAGGCACGGGTGGTTGGCTCTGCAAGAAGCCACCGGGCAGGCGCTGAATTTGAGGCGCAGATTCCTGAGACACAGCAGGCACAGGCGCGCTCTGGGACTGGAAGCTAGGCGCTTGCGCCGCGCTTGTGCCGGGGAAAGGCGGTGGAGGCGGCGCGGCTTGTGTTATGCCGGGGAAAGGCGGTGGAGGCGGCGCAGCTTGCGTTGTGCTAGGGAAAGGTGGGGGCGGCGGCGGGGGAGCGAAATTAGTCCGCCCTTGTAGCCAACTGCCCGTCTGCATGAGCTGTTGCTGGCGTTCCTGTTTGCGCGCTGCCATTAGGTCAGCGATCTGCACGCGCGTGAGCGGGCCAGCCAGGTAGCTCATGCACCAGCGCGAGTGCAACAGCACCGAGCCGCGCTGATGGACGTTACGCATGATGAAGACGCGCGGTCTAATGTCGGCCAAGAGCTGTTCGACGTTGCCCAACTCGCCCTCGTCGTTGATCGTCTCCAGGGTGCGCAGGCCGGCCATCACCCGATCACGATCGTTCTTGGACTGCAGACGGCCAATGAACCATGTGCCGGCGTTAGTCAGGCCTTTATAATCCAAGTCGCCAGGATTCTGCGTGGCCAGCACTAGGCCAATGCCGAAGGCGCGGGCCTGCTTGAGCAAGCGCATGAACGGGCCTTTAGTCGGTGGGTTGAAAGGATGGGGCGGAAAGTAGCCGTACAACTCATCAACATAGAGGATGGCGCGCAGGCTAGGCGTGCCGCGCTGCATTCTCATCCACGAGATGAGGTTTTCCAGCAGCAGCGTCATGATGAACATGCGCTCTTGATCGTTCAAATGAGCGATGTAGAAAATGCTCACGCGCGGCTTGCCATCAGGCCGATAGAGCAGATTCTGGATGTCTAGAGGCTCACCCTGAAGCCAGGTCTGGAAAGAAGGCGCAGCAATGACGTTGTTCATCTCCATCGCCAGCTTGTAGCGTTTCTTCTCGTTGATGTACTGCTCTAGTGGGAAGACGCCCAACTTGTCAAACGGGGGCTGCTTGATCTGCATGATGATATCTTCTAGCGTCAAGTCGCGTCCCTGCCGCCAGTTCCACTCTAGGATGTTAGTCAGCAAGACGTGTTCCACGTCCTTCACTGGCTGATAATTCAGGCCACCCAGGGCGAAGAGGGCGGTCACCGTACCGCTGATCCGCTCCAAGATAATTTCTTCGTTGCCCTGCCAGGCTATGCGCGGAGCGCGCAGCGAGGCCAGGATGCTGATCTGCAAGCCACTGTCGCTGCCAGGCGTGTAGATGTTCAACTCGGTAGCTTTTTGCAACCAGGCCAGCCGTTCTGGTGCAATGCCCCAGTTGGTCAAGCCCTCGCGCCACTTAGCTGCCATCTGCTCTGCATAAGCGGCCTTGTCCATGTTGGCGCGGCGCGCGTCGTCATCGTGAATCCAGGGCGCGAAGTCTTGACCGCGTAGCTGCGGGAAGACTAGAGCTAAGTTGGCGATGTCGCCTTTGGGATCGATGATGATGGCTGGCACGTTGTCCAGGATGGCCTCTTCCAGCATGGCAATGCACAAACCAGTCTTGCCGCTGCCCGTCATGCCCACCACAACAGCGTGGGTCAGCAGGTCACGACTGTCGTAATAGATGATATCATCACCCAGCCGTTGATCTTGCGGGTCGTAAGTACGCCCAATGTAAAAGTTGCTCGGTGCTTCAATGAAAGGCATTCGCCACCTCGTCTCGTCATGCGTCCATTTGTTCGATTATAGCACAGCAGCAGTGTTAGGCTATGGCATGACGCGGAAGCGACAGCTCTCCTGTTCAAAGGGCATGGCCGTATTCGGGCCAAAAGACTGGTAGCCATCGCTGATATCGCGCGACCAGGTGACGACGTAGGTGATCTCGTACTCGCCAGCTTGCAGTGGGCCGTATGGTACGTACCAATAAGCCACGTAATCCATGCCCTGCTGGCGGATGGCGGTGCGGTACTGATTGACGTCGGGGATCGGCGTACCATTGACGCGCAGATCGACCGTGCTGGCGTCGATGTGATCGCGCACTTGACGTTCTTCGCGGGCAAACCAGGCCCAAAAGATATCGATCTCGCTGCCAGCACGCACAACGGGGGCAGGCAGGCCAAAGGCTGGTCGGTCGCAGAAGGCGAAGACGTTGATCGCTTGAGGACGGTCAACTCGCTCAGCGGGGGAGACCGCTGCACCGCTGGGTGGCGTACCGACGGTGGGTGAAGGAGGCAGCGTCACGCCAGGGATAAAGGTCTGGGTCGGTTGCAAGGTCAGGACGCGCTCTGGCGTGCGCTCAATCGTGATGGTAGGCGAGGGCGTGGCAGCGCTGCTCACCAACGCGGTCGCTGTCAGGTTGAGGCTATCTAGGTTGATGATGGGGATGAAGGGCTGGCTGGTGGCGGCAGTCGTCGGCGTGCGCGTGGGCGCATCGGGCGGCGTGGGCGAGACCACGTTGCGCGGCGGTGTCGGCGTAACAGTGCCGCCGCCCAAAATCGCCGTCGGTAGCGGAGTCCCCCCCAGCAGCGAAGCTGCACCTGGCAGCAGCGTCGGCGTCACGACCAGAGTGGGCGTTGGTGGCAGGAAGACCAGACGCGCCGAGACCCAGCCCTCACGCCCATCATCCAGGCGCACGTTGAACCAAGCACCGCTGGCGTCCTGACCCAAAATCAGCACCCCCGTGCCAGGGGCTAAGGCGTCAATCTCGCGGAAGCTCGTTCCTGGCCCTTCGCGCACATTGACGCGCTGCATAGATTGGACAATGCCGACAATAGTCGGAGTCAAGGTGGGCGTAGGCGAGAGAGTGTTCGTAGGCGGTACGGGCGTGTTGGTCGGCGTGAAAGTGAAGGTGGGTAAGGGCGTGCGCGTCGGTATAGGCGTGGCGGTGTGGCGCGGCAAGGCGCTGGGAATGGGCAGGAAGGTCGCCGTGGGAGCAACGTTCATCGCCGTCTCTAAGCTTGGGCGGCAAGCTGCCAGACCCACCAGCAGCAGGCCAACGCTCATCCATCGTCTCATTGACGATTCCTCGTCTTGTGTGGGCAGTGAGTGACCACAGACGCAGCCACATGGTGTATCATGCATAATGACACTTGGCTTATTATAAATCCAGAGGGCCATTCATGCCAAAAGCCTGCTCTGCCCTGCTTTGCCTGAGCCTGACAGCGACTGCAACGCTGGCCCAGGGTATTCCCTTGCTCAGCCTAGGATCGCCACAGCAAGTGGCCTTCAGCGCCCAGGCTATGCAGGATTTCCACTACGAAGGCCGCGCTGATGAAGCGTTGTGTATCACTCTGCGCGGCATAGGAGAAGCCAGCTACCAGGGCCAAGCCCTAGGCGTGCCGCCCGATCCCGTCCTCATCCTGGTCGATCCGCAAGGGCGCACCCTGGCCTATGCCGACGACAACGGCGCAGCACACGGCTTGGCCATTCAGGACGCGGCGCTATGTCCCGTCGTTTTGCCTCGCGCGGGCCGCTACATCATACGTGCCGATACTTTCAGTGGCCTGACGGAGGGCGCAGGAGAACTGCTTGCCCGCCCCTGGCAACCTGTCCTCCCCAGCCTGAAAGCCGACGCCTGGCAAAGCCTGACTTGGCCCATTGGCGGCGCGGCTCAGGCTCTCATCAATGTACGAGCAGGCCAGCGCCTGCTCATCCGCGCGCGCGCCTCAGATGCCAGCGACACGATCCTGACCCTACTAGACGAACAGGGCCAAACCCTGGCAAAGAACGACGATCACGCCAGCACTGCCCTGGACTTGCGCAGCTTGGACTCTGCCCTCACCTGGCAAGCCAGCACCGACTCTGTCCTCATCGTGCAGCTGCATGACGCTCTAGGGCGGGCGGGCCAAGCTGAAGCACAGTTTATCTTCATCGCCTCCGAGCGATGAGGCAGCTCATTATCCACCGTCAAATTGAGGCTACTCCGTGACATTCCTCTCCACTTCGCCTGAACTAGAAGACGCCATCAGCCACCATTTCGCCATCGCCGACGTGCGCGTCGCCCAAGCCAGCGATCTAGCCATAGAAGACCGCGCCATCCTCAACCAGACCGCTGCGCAAGCTCAAATCGTGCTGCGCGGCCGACTGCGCAGCAGCGCCGCTGCCCTGGATGCTGCCCTCGCCCGATTGAATGCTTTCGCCCTGCTGCGCGAAGATGCCACAGGCCAATCTGCCGCGCCTCATCGCCTGATTCTGTGCAGTCCGCGCCCTGCCCCCGCCGCCCCACCGCGCGTCTGGTTGGCCCTGCTGCTGTTCATCGCTACCGTCTTCAGCGTGTTGTACACTGGCACGATCATCGCCATCGGCGAAATTGGCCTGAGCAATCCGCGCGAAGCGGCCCGAATCGCCAGCGATTTGCTGCCTAACCTGTGGCGCGGCCTGCCCTACGCCCTGAGCATTATCCTCATTTTGGGCGCGCACGAGCTGGGTCATTTCTTCACCATGCGCCGCTACGAGATTGCTTCGTCGCTGCCTCACTTCATCCCAGCGCTCGGCATTTCTCCTTTCGGCACGTTCGGCGCAGCGATTGCACTGCGTGGCCCTGTACAGAGCCGCACGGCCCTATTCGACATGGGCGCGAGCGGCCCTATCATGGGCCTCATCTTCACCTTGCCGATCTTGTTCTTCGGCCTGGCAACCTCCCCCGTGATTCAGGTGAGCGGCGGGATTGTGGAGGGCAACTCTGCCTTCTATGCTCTGGCTAAAATCCTGGTGCTGGGGCGCTTCCTACCTGCCGACGGCGTCGATGTCTTGTTGAATCAATTCGCCTGGGCAGGCTGGACGGGCCTGTTCGTGACCGCCCTCAACCTCATTCCGCTGGGCCAGTTAGACGGCGGCCACGTAACCTATGCCCTGTTTGGGCCAAGCGCGCGTCGCCTGGTGCGGCCTCTGCTGGCCCTAGTGGCCTTCTTGGTGCTGTTTGTCTCCCAGATTTGGCTGATATTCGGCCTGCTGCTGCTGGCGGTGGGCAGCATCTACGCTGTGCCACTGGACGACATCACACCGCTAGATGAGCGACGCCGACGGATCGGCTATGGTCTGCTGCTGGTCTTCGTCCTCATCTTCGTCCCCATCCCGCTCAGCGGCGAAGGCGCGGGCGGCGGCTTGCTGACAGGCCTGTTCGGCGTGCTAACCTGGACGTCAGCCAGAAACTCGTTGACGCGCGCTGCGTATAGGAGAACATAGACGGACGACCACAAAAGAAGGGTATCCCACATGAGCGACGACAAGCGCAAAAACGATCAGCGAAGCGAGGTAGAATGGTCGTTTGACTTTGGTCGGCTGGGCGAGAGCTTGAACAAGCTGTTCACCAGTCTAGTGGGCGATGAGGAACTACGCCGTGAGCATTTTGAAGCGCCGCTGGGTTCAGCCCGCGCAGCTCGCATAGACCTGAGCTTCTCGGTTGGGCGCAGCAGCGTGCGCGCTCTGCCCAGCGGCTCACCTTTGCTATTGCTGGCAGACGTGGAGACCATCGAAGAAGTGGACTTCGTGGCCCTAGAGGGCGAAATCGCCAGCGTGAAGCTACAACCACGTCCTACCAAAGGGGTCAATCTGGCGCCACTTCGTCAGAGCCTGCGCGCCCTAGTCCGCCGCGATGATCTGCACTGGGATTGCCAGCTCAGCTCGCGCGTCCCGCTGGATTTACATCTGAGCATGGGCATAGGCCAGGTGATCGCCGATCTGAGCAGCTTGCAGCTCAAGCGTCTGGAGGTAGACGGCAGCGTTGGAGCGCTGGAGCTGGTCCTGCCCGTTCAGGAGCTGCCCTACGCCGTAGACATCGACAGCGGCGTGGGCGAGATCAAGGTCACCGTGCCGAACGGCGCATTCGTCACCCTGGATATCGACGGTGGCGTCGGTGAGACTACCATCACCATACCTCACGAGACGCCGCTGCAAGTGCGCGCCGAAGCAGGGATCGGCAATCTCAACCTGCCCAAGACGCTAGAACGCATTCGCGGCGGCGAGGGCTTCGTCGGGGCAAGCGGCATCTGGCAGAGCGTGGGCTTCGACCTAGCTGAACGGCGCGTGGTGGTGCATTATGACGGTGGCGTAGGCGAGCTGAACGTTCGGTATCCACAGGTGGTCTAGAGCGTCACTCTGTTCCCAGCCACTCCACGCTGTCCAAGACAGCCTGCAAGTCAAAAGCGGCCTGCCCGTCCATCGCCTCGATCGGGTCGACGTAGACGTAGAACAGATAGTTGATACCGTCCACTTGCAAGCCAGCAAACCAGCCGCGCGTATTCGGCGCGTCATCACAATCGACCGCGCTGAACGTCGTGCCAACGGCTTCACGACCGCCAATGCTGTAGGCGCGCTGAGGAGCTGTTCCCAGGTTACACGATGCATCGAAGACGAGCAGACGCAACAAGCGCAGGCCGTCCAGCCACAGATTGGGCCGCGCGGGATTGCTTGCGCTGAAAGGGACGAAGCTAGGGAAGTTCCACAGCAGCACAATCACTCCCTGACCACCTGTGACCGGACCTTCATAAAGGGCCAGCGGCACATCAGTGAAAGTCCCCAAATCTTGGAAGACGATGGTGTCGTAGCCGAAGCGCCATCCCTCTGGCAAAGTCAATGCCAGAGGCGGAGGCGGTGCTGACCCCAGCAGCGGGCTGACGAAGATGGTCGTCTCAGTGATCTGAGCGATAGGGCTTGGGCTGCCAGGAGGTGGTGTGAACGTTGGCGGCAAGGTAGGACGACGATAAGGCGTCTCCGTAGGTGCAGTGGTGGGCGATGGCGCGGGGCTAGGCGTGAGCGTTGGCGTGGATGCGCCACAAGCTGCCAGCAGCAGGGCCAGCAGCACACCTGCAAGGTAGCGCTCAGCCCGCATACCACACCTGCTCGCCAGCGATCAAGTGAGCCAGTTGGCGCGGAAACAAGTCCATGTCAATCGGCTTGGCGATATAGCCATCCAGGCCTAGTTGACGCGCCTTGGTCATCTCTAGGCTAGCATCAGACGCAGAGACGATAGCTATCGGGATGCCATCAAAAGCGCTGTCCTGGCGGAGCTGCGCGTAAATGTCGTAGCCGTTGACGTTGTTGGGCAACATAATGTCGAGCAAGATGAGGTCAATGGGCAGTGAAGCGCGCATTTTGGCGACGGCTTCCTTGCCCCAACGCTCAAAACTGAGCCTGGCCCCATGCTGCTCAACGATCATTTGAACAATGGCGCGGTTGCGCAAGTCATCTTCTACGTAAAAAATACGCTTGCCTTGTAGGAGGGGCATATAGCAATCCTTCGTCGTGGTGTAACGAACTGTGCTGTTCAAACCTTTATCATCTGCTGATTGAGCAGACGCTCCGAACGAATGGGAAGGGTAAAGCTGAAGGTGCTGCCCTGACCTAAGACGCTCTCCAACGTCAGACGACCGCCGTGTGCCTCCACCAGGCGCAAGGTGATAGGTAAGCCCAGGCCAGTGCCACCGCTGTGGCGCAGACCTGCCGCCGACTGCTGGAAGGGCAAGAAGATAGCCTCACGATCTTCCTCAGCAATGCCTGGCCCGGTGTCAATGACGCTGAAGACCAGTTCTTCGCCTTCCTGGCGCACGCGCAAGGTGATTCGTCCTTCCTGGGTAAATTTAGCGGCGTTCGACATAAGGTTGAGCAGAATCTGGCGCACGCGTCGCCTGTCGGCCACAATGGAGGGGAGGTCGTCTGGGACGTCCACCACCATATCAACAGGCTTCTCACCGAGATAGGTGCGCGCAGCTTCTACTGCTGCGTCAATTTCGGCATAGACGCTCACATTGTCTTCAACGAAGAGCTGCATCATGTTGGCTTCGATCTTGGTCATGTCGAGTACGTCGTTGATGATAGACAGAAGGTGTTTGGAGCTGTCCAGGCTGCGATTCAGAGCGTCGCGCTGTTCATCGTTGATTGGGCCGAGCATGCCACTTTGGACGAAGCGGGTGAAGTTGATGATGGCATTGAGCGGGGTGCGTAGTTCGTGGCTCATGTTGGCCAAGAATTGCGACTTGAGGTTGTCGATGGCCCTCAGTTCTTCCGCCACGCGGCGTTGTTCGGCGTAAAGCTGAGCGTTTTGGATGGCTACTGCGAACTGCTCGCTGAGCGAGGTGAGGACGAGGAGGACATCTGAAGTGAACGTGTGCGGTTCTGTGTGCTGGAAGTCTAACACGCCGATGAAACGGTCTCCGACGATCATTGGCACAGCAAACTCAGAGCGCGTATCGGGCAGTTCTGCCACATACATAAAGTCTGAGCGGCTGAGCGTGTCGTTGACGAGAGTCGGCTTGCGGGTGAGGGCTGTGCTAGCGATCACACTGCGCGTGTCGCTCATATTTCTCTCCGACATGCGTTGCACAAGCTGGCGACCTGTGCCGCTGTTGCCGGCCGCTAGGGTTAAAGTGTTGCGTTGCTCGTCGTACAAGAAGATGAAGACGTGCTTGTAACCGAACGCTTGGGCAGCGCTATCCACGAGCTGTGGCAGCAGCTCATCCAAATCCAGCGTCGTCGCGACGCGCTTAGAGACCTCTGCCGCAATCTGCAAGTCACGTGTGCGATCCGCGACGCGCTGCTCCAGAGTGTTGATGAATTCGCGCAAGCGATTGGCCATGTCGTTGAAAGTGACTGCCAACACGCCGATTTCGTCTTCTTCTTGGCGCGGCAGCTCCAGCGGCGTCTCTAGGTTACCCTGGCGAAAACGCTCCACGCCCTGGCGCATGACCACCAGCGGCCTGACGATCTTGCGCTGAGCGAAGCGCTGAATGGCCAAAACCAGGATTAGAGTCAGCAGCAGTAGGGCCAGCACCACCAGCAGCGACGGCGCGACGTTGCCCAGCACTTCGGACAGCGGCAGCTCCACCGTTGCATACCAATCGATTGTGGACAGCGGCGCGGTCACAGAGAGAGCAAGCTGGCCATTCAGGCCCATCTGCGGCAAGATAAGGAAGCCTTGACTAATCTCTGCCATTTGCTCAGGGCTGAGACCTGTATCGTCTTGAACAGGTTGATTGTCGCGCAAGCGTTCAACGTCGCGATAAGCCAACAAACGACCGTTCTCTTGAGCTAGGAAAGCATAACCGCTGCTGCCAATCTGTATGGCAATCAAGTCATCCCACAGAGCGCTGAGGTCAAGCTGCACGACCAGCGTCGCGCTGACGTCAGAACCGCCCAGACCAAAGACAGGATGAGCAACAGTCAAGACAGGGATGTTGTAATCGCTGCTAGAGACGAGCTGCCAGGTCTGGCCACTGCGCGTCGTCTCCAGCCAGGGTTGCTCCACCAAGCGCCTGCGCTGACCTAGGCCGACGCGCTGACGTTGGGCCAAGATTAGGCCATCCTCATCAACAATTTGCACCGCATAAGCACCTGGGAAGCGACGTAGCAAACCACTGACAAATGCCGATGCATCTTGTGTGCGACGTAGGCCCAGAGACAACCCATCTAGATAGGCGCGCAGTTCCTGGATGTACAAATCGAAGCTGTGTGCGGTTCGGTCAGCCTGGATGCGCAAGTTCAGAACGGTGATGTTGAAAGCGACGAGGACACCGGCTGTCAGAGCCAGCGTTAAGCCAATGAAAGCCAGCGTGCTGAGCAGAGCCACGCGCCAGCGCAGGCTGATTCCGAGCGATTGCCGCTGCATATGCCTCCCTAATTGACAACAGTCACGCTGCGCCACACGCCTAAGCGCGGGTCGTCAGGGTCAGCTTCGAAGCGCGCAACAGCGATAGTTTGCAGGCTGATGTCACCACTGCGATCAAAATGCCAAGTCCCCAGGATACCCTTGTAGCTGCTCATGGTGCGCAGATAGCGCAGCACCCCGCGCCGCGTCGGCTCTTGAGCCTGGTCGATGGCGCGGAGCGCCACCTGAACAGCCTCATACACAGGTAGCTGATAATCCGCAGGCTCTTCGCTATAGCGCTCGCGGTAGGCCACGACGAAGGCTTGCGCGTTGGGCAACCTTTCAGGTGGGGCGACTAAATTGGTGGCGTAGACGCCGTTTAGCGCGTCGTGGTCATCAGGCAGCGTGTCCTGCATGATCGCGTCTCCGCCTAGAACAGGCGTGTCGGGCAGGGCGCGGCGCACAGCGCGCAGCACTGCTCCAGACTTCCCTTCCCAGCTCATCGCGGCCAAGACAGCGTCGGGTTGAGCTTGGCTGATTGAATTGACAATCAGCCTGATCTGCGCTTCGCTCACATCGTCAATGTTGTAGAGCTGTTTGCCCAGCACCTCCAACCCATGATCGGCAGCATTGGCTTCAAAGATACCTGCCAAGCCTGCGCCGTAGGTTGTGGTGCTGTGCAGGATGTAGACGCGACGCAGACCCTGCTGGCTCAGCCAACGGGCGGCTGCCACGCCTTGCACATCGTCTGCTGGCACAACGCGGAAGAAATTACGCTGGCCACTGGGATAATGCATGCCCGGCTCGCCGGGGGCAA
The DNA here is from genome assembly GCA_025055175.1 of Anaerolineae bacterium. Classification (GTDB taxonomy): domain Bacteria; phylum Chloroflexota; class Anaerolineae; order Aggregatilineales; family Phototrophicaceae; genus JAVQVU01. The sequence goes on from JANWYT010000028.1 coordinate 189,305, forward strand.
AGCCTGGTTTGGTCAGGCCTGGCCAACTGGCGGAGGGACTGATGACCGTCAAGAAGCCACCGTTGGCCGCCAGGATGGTGTTGCGCGCTTGGCCGCTGGAATATGCGCCAACGTAGGCCAAGACGCCTAGATCGTCCAGCAGCTTGTCACGGATGACTTGAGCTTCGTACATCTCGTTGATGGGCTTCTGAGGGTCACTGTTGTTGACGAAGACCAGCTCAATGCTGCGCGTCAGGCTGGGTGCGGCAGCGTCGTAGGCTAGCTGAGCAGCTTGACGTACAGCCAGCGCAAAATCAGGGTAGCCTCCTTCAGTTAAGCCAACGACCAACTTGAGGTTGCCAGGCGCGCTACTGCGGTTGTTGACCAGCATAAAGGCCAGCACAACGATGAGAAGCAAAGCCATGAGAGCAAATATCAGGCTGCGACGCGGCATAGGCCCACCCCCAGACATTTCATGTTCTGGGATTATAATCGTGAACGACGATTTTGGGCAAAAGTTTGCGCAAATCCAGACCAATGGTTGGGAGAGCGCAACTCTCGCTATGGGCGCCCTACAAAAACAACTCGCCTGCGTCTATAATGGTTTTTCTAGACTCTAGGCAAGGAAGCGAACCGATGGATCAGTCAGAACTGGGCAAGACCGAAGTAGAACACACCACCCTCTCTTCGTCTGCCGAGTTATCGGGCATGGAGACGGCTCTGCAAGCGGAAAGACCCGCTGACGCGGAGATACCGCAAGGGCCACCTGCGGCGCAGGATGAGAGCGCGCACACGGATGATGTCGCGGCAGAAGCACCTGCCACCACCGATAACCCGCAGGCCGAAGCGCCTACTCCAGGCGCAGCGGAGACCACCAACGGGCTGCGGCGCGGTGACCTGCTCACGGGTATCATCACGCGCAAGTCTCCTAACGAAGTCTTCGTTGACCTGGGCGAAGGACGCGAAGGCGTCATTAAAAGCAGCGAAATCGAGAGATCTCCTGCCTTGCTTAAAGATTTGGAAGAAGGAAAACCCGCCCTGGTTTACGTCGTCAACCCGCGCGGGCAGAACGGCATGGCCGTCCTCTCCATCTCTATGGCGCTAGAAGAATTAGACTGGCAGGAAGCCTTGCAATATCAAGAGAGCAAAGAGGTCTACGCTGCGCGTATCAACGGCTACAACAAGGGCGGATTAATTGTGCGCTTTGGCCGTCTGCGCGGCTTCGTCCCTCAAAGTCAGATCGGTGAGAACCGCTTGCGCGAGATTGTCGGTGAGACGCCTGAAGAACGCTATGGACGCCAGGTAGGCAAAGCGATCAACGTCAAAGTGATGGAAGTTGACCGCCCTCGCAACCGGCTCATCTTGTCTGAACGCGCCGCCACCCGTGAAGCGCGCCAGAAAGCCAAAGAGGCCCTCATCAATGAGCTACAGGTTGGCGATGAGCGCGAAGGCACTGTCGTCAGCATGGAGAACTTCGGTGCGTTCATCGACATTGGTGGCGCCGAAGGTCTCGTCCATGTCACCGAGATTAGTTACGATCACCTAACCCATCCCCGCCAAGTCCTGCAAGTGGGGCAGAAGGTGCGCGTTAAAGTTATCAACATCGATCCTAACAATAACCGCATTGGCCTGAGCATGAAAGCCCTGATGGCTGATCCCTGGGACGCCATCGCTACCCGCTACGAAGTCGGCACGCTAGTGCGCGGCACGATCACTAAGCTGGCCAAATTCGGCGCTTTCGCTCGTGTGGAGGGCAATCCCCCAGTTGAGGGCCTCATCCACATCAGCGAACTGAGCGAAGGCCGCGTGGAGAAGCCTCAAGATGTCGTCAAAAAGGGCGACGTCCTCACTCTGCGCGTCGTCAAGGTCGATCCTGTTGAGCGCCGCCTGGGCCTCAGCCTGAGCAAAGTCCTCAGCGCCGATTACCTAGACGACGATCTGCGTCGCGTCTTCGAACGTCCAGAACTGGCTGAAGCCCCTTACCCCGTGCGTCGTCGCGGCGCAGTTGGTCGCTTGCGCGACGCCGCTGAAGACCTGGTGGAAGAAGTCAAGGAAGAAGTCGCTGAGCTGGTCGAAGACATTAAGGAAGGGATGGCCGAGGCTCGCGAGAAAGTTGAACAGTTCGTGGAAGCCGTTAAGGAGCGTCTGAGCGGCGACGAGGACGATACGCCGACAACCGTTGAAAGCACTGAAACCGCCAAAGACTAGCTCCGCACTCAACCTATTAGGCAAAACTATCAAGGGGGCTTAGCAAGTCTAAGGCCCTCCTTTCATGTTGTCTTTATTCAATATTGATCTGATAGGAGCTACACTGAATTCAGCAAACAACACAAGGCCGAGGATAGACTCATGATTGAAGAGACGCTTTGGCTTGTGCCGGGCCGCGTGATCGTTTTTCGGATAACTGGTCGTCCTGGTCTGGCAGGCCTGAAAGAATGCGACAACCTCGCAATCAAGATGATCGCAAGGGAGGGCCAGCCTCCATTCGTGAACATCATTTATGACCTGCGCATGGCCGATGAGCCAGAACTGTCGCTGATGAACATGAACAACATGCGTAAGAACATCAATCCAGAAGCACACAAGGGGTGGACAATCATCGTCACGCCTAAGCCCAACCCAATCATGGAGTCCATCGTGAGCATTCTCTCGCAAGTACTGCGTGTGCGCCTGTGCGTCATCAAAGACTACGAAGAAGCTCTGCGCTTCCTGTTTGAGGTGGACGCCACCCTGCCACCCATGCCTGCCAATACTGCACCCTGAACTGTTCTGATCGGCTTGACAGCGCCAGAATGCTCGGTTAGGCTTATGTGCTTCTTCATTGGGGAATGGCCTTCTATGCTGAGCTTAAGCCTAACCTCCGATAGCGTCCAAGATGGCCCGCGCGCCGCCAACCTGCGCACCGACCTGGCAGCTATTGCTGACCTGATCGAACTTGTGTTCGCGCACACGATGGATGAAGGTGGACGCGCCGCTATCCGCGAAATGCGCTCGCTGGCCCGCCTAGGGCCTGGCCTGGGCCTCATGGCCAGCCTTAACGAAATGGCCTTAGGCATCAAGATGGGCTACGTCTGGATTGAGCAGGGTCAGCTCGTGGGCAATGTCTCCGTCTACCCTGCCAACTGGCCCGCTGATCTGGGTGAGACCTGGATCATCGCCAATGTGGGCGTACACCCGCAGTTCCAGCGACGCGGCATTGCGCGTCGCCTCATGCAGCTCTCGCTGGATATGTTGGCTCTGCGCAGGGCCAAACGCGCCATCCTTCAGGTGGATTACGACAACCATCCCGCCATACACCTCTACGAGAGCCTGGGCTTCATCCGCGAGCGCGCCTGGGCCACTTGGCGACGTTCCAGCTTCCATCTTGCTCCTCCTGCTAATCAACAGACTGTCTTCATCACCCGCCGTCGACCAAGCGAATGGCGCGCCGAGATGGCCCTAGCTCAGCGCCTGCGCCCCGCTGAACAGGGTGGCCTGGGCTGGCTGAAGCCTCTGCACGTGTATGCCTTCAATCCACCCTGGACACGCCGTTTGCAGCAGTGGTTGAAGATGAGCAGTACCGAGCGCTTAATCGTACGCAGCGCCGATGAGCGCGAGCTACTAGCCAGCTTATGGATTGAGAACAGCTTTGGCGTGCTGAGTACGCGCCTGCTGCTGCTAGCCGATCCTAATCATCCCGACGCTGCCGAAGCCCTACTCAGCACCACCATACGGCGCTTTCGCACCTCCACCTTGCTCATCGAACATCCAGAAGACGACTTGGTCACTGGTCACTTGTTGGCCAGTTACCGCTTTCAGCGCGAGCGCAGCGTTTGGCACATGCGCTGGGATGTTCCCTGAGCCTGGTCTTTTTTTTTCATGCCTTTTTAACCCACGTGAAAAAGGGTATAACGATGTGACAAAAGTCACAGAAACCTGCATGTCGCTCTGCTATTATCACCTGCAATCACTAGATCGCGAATACCATCGTCTAATCTGGTTTGCTGAGGAGTAGTATCCCATGACTCACATCATCACCAGCCTGTGCCTGCGCGACGGCGCGTGCATGGAGGTCTGCCCAGTTGAATGTATCGTCCCCGGTAAGCCGGAAGACGAGTGGCCCTGGTACTTCATCGACCCCGATACCTGCATTGACTGCGGCGCTTGCATTCCTGAATGTCCGTTTGAGGCCATCTTCATTGAAGAAGAAGTGCCTTCTGAATATGAGATGATGGAAGGTCAGGAACGCTTGCCCTTCGACACCAAGCAGATCGTCACCCACAAGGAAGGCGATATCGTCGATCTAACGCCGGACATCCAGCACAACTACGATTTCTTCGCCAAAGGCCCCGGCTACGAAGCGCTCAACATGTAGCTGAGCAGCCCACAGCGCCGCGAAAAAAAACCCTGCCTGGGCGCGGGGTTTTTTGATTCTGCCTAGGACGAGCTATGTTACCCACCAATTTTCCCATCCCTGACGATCTGTTAGAACTTACTCGCTTGCTGATCGAAGTGCGCAAACGTCCCGGCACAGAAGCGCGCTACAAAGCCTACCCTGCCATGCTCCAGCGTTTCCGCGATTTGCTGGCTAACTGCGACGATCCTGCCGTCTTGCGCCAAGTGATCGCTCTAGACAGTGGTTACTATCTGCTGGCCGCTTACCGTCAACAAGTGCTGGAGAAGCTCCTGGCGCAGCAGCGCAGCGCTGATGTGCTGCGTGCCTATGCGTTGCAGTTGGAGTTGTTTGGCGATGTGGACGAGTTTGGCGAAGCCAACACCGACGTCGACGACAGGATCGAAGCGCTGCTGCGCGAAGCGGATGAACTGGATTAAGTCCCATCCACGCGCGCGCGCCATTCCAAGAATTCGCGCGCGAAGCCGCCTCTATCGGTGGCCACCAGCACCCCTGTTTGTTTGTTGATGACTAGCTCACCCAAGTGCTTGACCAATTGGTTGATCTGCTGGCGCATGATGGCCATCACATCATCCCACAAGACATCGGGGGGCAGCTGCGGCTCGCGCAAGTCGCGAGTACTCTCCAGATATTCCATGGCTGGCTCAGCTTCTGGGAAGACGAGAGCGCTGGGGAAGTCGTGGCGCACCACGCCGAAGAAATAGCGCGATAGGTAGCGGGTGCCGTTCTCTAACGCGAAAGCATCGGATGGCTGAGACGGAGCGCGCACCTGTGACGATGCGCCGCGTGAGAGCATGACGATGGCGCGGCGCATCAGCACTTGCAACTCAGGCATGGTCTGCAAGCTGTTGGTGGCTGCCATGAGCAGGCCCTCTGGGCGCAAGATGCGGCGCATCTCGCGGATAGCTTGGTCAATGTCGCTGACATGGAAGAGCATATGATTGGCCATGACCACGTCGAAACTGGCACTGGGGAAGGGCAAATGCATGGCGTCACCCTGGACGCGATAGGTCGCCGGGTTTTTGTGCAGCATACCTTCTAGCAAGTCTAGGCCTATGTATTGGCAAGTGGGCCAGCGAGCCATCAGCTTGTAATAATACAAGCCCGTACCACAGCCCACATCTAAGACGCGCTCCGTCCCCTGCAAGGGCAGGCAGCTCAGCGCCCATTCCGCGAAGCTGCGGTTGGGGATGGAGTACTTGTCGTGAATCTCCTGACGCAAGCGCAAGTGAGCGTCTGTCGCGTAGTGCTTGCGAATACGTTCGGCGTGATCGTGGTCACTCATGGGCTGTCCTGATGGTACGCTACCTGATGGCTCATATTATAACCAAAAAATCAGAACCCGACTCGGCCGCTGAAGGCTAGAAATCCATAGTAGACCAGCGCCACCCAGAGCAGCGCGTCAACACGATCTAGCACACCACCGTGTCCTGGGAAGACATTTAGGCCTGGAACGGTGCTGTCCTTAACCCCAAAGTAGCGCTTGAGGCCGCTCTCAAACAAATCGCCCCATATAGCCACCAGCGCCGCCAACACCAGCAGCAGCAGCGTAGCAAAGCTGAGAGCATGCATTTGAGCCAGCACCAGGCTGGTGAGGGCTACAGAGCCGACGACTCCGCCTAGCGCGCCTTCGCGCGTTTTGTTGGGGGATAGGCGCGGCGCTAGCGGAGTCCTGCCGAAGGCGCTGCCGCACAAATAGGCAAAGGTATCCGTCCCCCAAGTGGAGAACAACACGGCATACAACCAATTCACTCCCAGCGGCTCAATCTGACGTATGACCAGCAAGCAACCAGCCGGCACGGCCAGGTACAGCACGCCGCCTAGCGTAGTCAAAATTCGGCTGGCGCTGGCCAAAGGCTGGCGCGTGCGCAACAGCTCCATGCCGAAGATGAGCAGAGCGCCGACCAAGAAAGCCATCTGGTACAGCAGGCTGTTTTGCAGATGGAAAGCCAGCACCACAGTCACCGCCACCCCTACCCCCACGACAGCATTGCTTTGCAGATGGCGCTGGCGCTCCATGTGGTAGAATTCCAGCGCGCCCAACACCACCAGCAGCAGGGCCAGGGCCAGCAGGACTAGACCGCCGCTGAAGGTAGCGAACATGACGAGAGGCAGCAGCACAATACCCGTCAGAGCGCGGGTGGTCATGTTGCTCATCGAACGCGGTGGACGAGGGCTAGCGGTGGTCATAGGTCAGGCCATTGGCTTCGCAAGGGAGCGAACTAGTTGAACTCGGAGTGGTCTTCGCGCGGCTTCCAGTTAATCTCACCCGTGGGAGGCTGACGTTCGATGCCATTGCGCCGCGCCTGGAAGGTCATCTGGTTGACATAGTAGCTGATTTGGTAGATGGCGTCGGCAGCTTTGTCGCGCCTGCGCTCGCTCAGGCGCTTATCCTGGGCCGACTGCTTGAAGCGCTCTACACAGGCCTGGTACAGTTCGAGCATGTGTGCGCCTAGCGTGTTGTCACCGCTCTGTTCGTAGTAATGGGCTAGCTCATACCAAGAGAAGATGAAGTCCCAAAACTGCTCATCCTCCAGGTAAGTGTGCTGCGCGTCAAAGCGAATCGCCTTGAACCGCGCCATGATGGCATCTTCAATTTTGCGCCGCTGCGCACCTACGATAAAGTCGTTATCCATAGCTTTGCTCTCCAAGCCAACTAACAATCCAACGCAAGCCCAATCTTAGCGGTAATGGACAGTTTGCGCCACCGCCAGAGACAAAACCATCAAATCTTATCTATTGCGGCGCTCCAAAAAAAGCGTATCATTGAGATGCCCTCAAGCTGCTCCACAACCTCGTCCACGCTTGACAACCGATGACTGCGGAGTGATCGCTCATCATGCCCCAAACCACTGCCGACGCAGAAGACCCTCTCTCTGTGTCGCCTCAAGATGGATGGACTCCTGCCTCGCAGCCTACCTGGCGTGCCTGGCTGGCTCGCCACAGCGCTGTCCTGCTCTCCCTACCGACCCTGCTTTGGTTGCTCATCTTCTTCGTCGCCCCGCTGCTCATCATCCTGATGATGAGCGTCATGACGCGCGGCGCCGGCGGCGTGCCGCAGCTCCCACTTACATTAGAACACTACGACCGAACCTTCAACATTTTCGGCGTCGTCCTCAATCGCTCACTGTGGATCGCCTTCTGGACGACGCTGGCCTGTTTGCTATTAGCTTATCCGATGGCCGTCTTCATCCGCACGCGCCACAAGCCCTGGGTACGCAGCTTGGCGCTGTTCCTGGTGGTCTTGCCTTTCTGGACGAATTTCTTGGCGCGCACCTACGCCTGGCGTATGCTGTTGGGCAATGAGGGAATCATCAACAGCCTGCTGGCGCGCCTTGGATTGACTGAGCATGGTCTACAGTTGCTCAACACAGAGTTGGCAGTGATGATTGGTCTGGTGTACGGCTTCCTACCTTTCATGGTGCTGCCCATCTATGCCAGCGTGGAGCGCTTCGACTTCAGATATGTAGAGGCGGCCACCGACCTGGGCGCGAATTATTGGCACACCTTTTGGCGCGTCATGCTGCCCATGACGCTACCGGGCGTGCTGGCTGGTTGTGTGCTAGTCTTCGTGCCGTCCATAGGCGCGTTCGTCACTCCTGATTTGTTGGGCGGACGCAGCGGCCTGATGATCGGCAATCTCATCAACAGTCAATTCAAAGGCACGGGCAACATGCCGCTAGGCGCGGCCATGAGCGTCGTTTTACTCGCCTTCGTCCTGCTGCCGCTGGCGGCTTACCTGCGCATGAACCGCGAGGAGCGCCTAAACTGATGGCTTCATCTCCTGCTGCATTGCCATCTGCTGTGTCGTCTTCTGTCCCTGCCACCGCCAGGCGCGACAGGGACGCTGTCGGACGCGCCCTGGCTCGCTTGGGCTTCACTATCAGCAGCCTGAGCGGTTACTTCTTCCTATGGGCGCCCATCGTCTTGCTGATCCTGTTCTCCTTCAACGACGGCCGCTCTGTCAACACCTGGTTTGGCTTCACCACCCGCTGGTACGAGGGAATCTTCGACAGCGCCCTAGACAAGCAGAGCAGCTTCCAAACCGCTGCTCTGCTGCGCGCCGTCGGCAATAGCCTGTTGGTGGGGCTGGCCAGCACCGCCATCGCCTGCGCACTGGGGACGACAGTCGCCTTGTCGCTGGCGCGTGGCACGTTCCCAGGTCGGCGTTGGTTAGACGCTCTGCTGCTCATGACGGTCATCTTTCCAGAGATTACTCAAGGAATTTCACTGGCTATCTTCTTCAAAGTTGCCTTCGACGGCATAGGTCTGTTCCTTGAGCCGCGCCCTCAGCCAGGCTTCGGTACGATCATCATTGGTCATGTAGTCTTCACCGTATCTTATGTGGCCATCGTGGTGCGCGCGCGTCTGGCGGATATGAATCCACGCCTAGACGAAGCCGCCGCTGACCTGGGGGCAGATGGTTGGACGCGCTTCTGGCTCATCACCTTTCCACTGATCTTGCCTGGGATCGTAGCTGGCGCGCTGCTGGCCTTCACCTTGTCTCTAGATGATTTCGTCGTCACCTTCTTCTTGTCTGGCGTCGGCACAACTACCCTGCCTGTCTTCGTCTATGGCCTGCTCAAGGTCAGCGTCACACCAGACATCAACGCCGTGAGTACGCTCATGCTGCTGGCCTCTATGCTGATGATTGGTGTGTCGTTGCTGCTGCAAAATCGCAACAATCAGGATCGCAACTTTTAAGTCTCTCTGTTCAGCACCGCCTGTCACACGAGGAGTTGTCATTCGCCATGAAGAAGACTACCTTCACCTTCGCTGCCGTCCTCGTCCTAGCCCTGCCGCTGCTCGCCCAAAACGCCAACCCTACGCCCTTCGTCGCCCCCACCAGCGCCGACATCACTTGGACTTGTCCGCCTGGCTTCCAGGGCCAGCAGCTCAACGTTTATAACTGGACGACCTACATCGGCAACGACACCCTGGCCGATTTTGAGCGCTTGTGTGGCGTGACCGTCGTCTACGACAACTACGACAGCAACGAATCGCTCATCGCTCGCTTGCGCCAGGGCAACCCCGGCTACGACGTGGCCTTCCCCACCGAGTACGCCGTCCTCATCTTGGCACGCGAAGGCCTACTCCAGACGATAGACATGAACAAGATCCCCAACTACGCCACCAACATCCCCAAACGCTGGAAGGGCCTGTTCCACGATCCCAACGAGCAGTACAGCGTCCCCTATTTGTGGGGCAGCGCTGGCATCGGCTACAACGTCAATAAAATTGCCGAAGTCACCAGTTGGAACGATCTGTTCAACTACAACGGCCCTACTGCCTGGTTTGGTGATCCGCGCAACATGATGAGCGTCGGCCTGCTCATGCTGGGCCATGACCCCAACAGCACCAACCCCGATGAAATCCGCGCCGCTCGCGACTACCTGCTGGAGAAGGCCGCCAACGTCGTCAGCTTCCACAGCGACGACGGCCAGGCCCAACTAGAGGCCGGCAACGTTGACATGGTGGTGGAATACGACGGCGATGTGTACACCATGATGGCCGAGTGCCAGTGCGGCGACTTCGACTACGCCATTCCTCAGGAAGGCGCGCCACTGAACGTGGCTGCTATGGTCATCCCGACAGGCGCTCAGAACCCGGCCCTGGCCCATGTCTTCATCGACTACATCCTCGATCCCGTCGTGGGCGCGATGATCGTCAACGACACCAGCTATCCAGGTCTCAATCAAGCAGCTATCGACGCTGGCCTGATCTCGCCAGAGCTACTGGCCACCAGCGTTTACCAGCTCAGCGAAGAAGCGTTTGCCCGCATGTACTTCTTGCAGGACGTGGGCGAAGCGGAACAGCTCTACAACGACGCCTGGGATGAGATTCGCATTCTGGCTGGCCAATAAGTTGCTTGCCAAACGAGGAGTAGAAGACGCCTCCTAATTGCTACACTTGGAGGTGTGTCCACCCTAAGTGCCACTGCCCTCGGAAACCTTATGCTCGCACCACGCCGCCGTTCGCTCGTCCGCCCGCCTCTGCCTCGGCGCACGCGCCGTCTTGGTTGCTGGCCTGCCTGGGCCATCCTGATGATGGGCCTGCTGGCCCTGCTCAATCGCCTGAACTTGAGCTGGGAGGCGTTGCTCGCGCCGCTGCTGCCTCAGAGCAGTGATCTGGCAGCCCTGGCTCAGGCTGCCTACGGGCGCGCCGATCTGGACGCAACCATTGTGCTAGGCCAGGCACGCTTGCGGAGCGACCCGATGGACGTGGAGACGCTGAGCCTGGTGGTGCGCGCCCTGATTTATCGCAGCTACGCCGACGTGGGTCAGGAGGCGGATCGTGCTGCTGCGCTGGAGTTGACTAGCTACGCCCTGTCACGCAGCAGCTTTGGCCAAGCTATCCCTGCTCTGCACGCCCTGGCGCTGCACGCCAACCAGCGTCCTGACCAGGCCAACCGTCTAGCCCTGCGCGCCATCGAAACTGAGCGCCAAAATATCCCAGCGCGCCTGGCCCTAGCCCTGTCGTATAGTGCCAGAGGCCTGTTTGAGACCGCCTTGCGCGAGGCCGACAAGGCGCTGGCTCTGGCCGAAGAAGCCCATCAGCAGCGGCGCAGTGATTGGCGTGTTGACGCTCTGCGCGCTCGTGCCATCGTCCTGGGCGACTTGGGCCGCTACGCTGAGGCTATCCAGACCATCGATCAGGCCATCGCTCTGCAGAGCCGCTTGGCAGCGTTGCACTTCGAACGCGCCCTGTACGCTCTCCAGCTAGGCGACCGCGACAGCGCGACCGCCGCCTACTTCCGCGTCATTGCCAGCCATCCGAACAACGCCAAGGCCCGCCTGCGCCTGTGCGTCCTCAGCAGCGAGCTTGGAGAGCGCCAAGCAGCCTTGCGTTACTGCCAGGAAGCCGTCCAGCGCCGCCATGATTGGTATGAGGGTTGGTATCAGCTTGGGCGCGAATACTACCTCGGTGGCAACTTCGCAGCGGCCCGTGACGCCTTCGCTTCGTGCGCTCGCCTACAAGTGGCCCAGGGCGTGCCGCTGCGTCAGCGCAACATGGCCTGCTGGACGCTGCAAGGCCAATCCGCCGAAGCTATCGGCGACTGCGACGGCCTGCTGAGCGCCTACCGCGAGTTCAAAGCCATGCGCACCATTGCCGACCTGCCACAGGCTTGGAACTATCCGCCAGAAGGCCCGCTCATCTGCCAAACGCCGACGCCCTGAGCCTGAGTCGCGAATTAAGGCTCGTCAACTTGGAATTTAACGCTTGCAAAAACACACGGCCTGGGCGAATATTGTCAACATCTATCGAAAAAATTCAGTCGTATGGGAGAGTCGCCCATGCTTGCCAGCGCTGCCATGCAAGACTATCTGGCTGAAGCCTATCGGATTGCCTACTATCAGCATGACATTTACATCAGCACAACGGCCCTAGCAGCGGCGCTGAACGTCTCTGCGCCGGCGGTGACGCGCATGGTGCAGCGCTTGAAAGAAGGCGGTTTCCTAGAGCATGAGCCGTATCGCGGTATACGCTTGACGCCTGAGGGCGAACGCGAAGCGTTGCGCAGCATTCGCAAGCATCGTCTAGTCGAGCGCTTCTTGGTGGACGTGATGGGCTTTGGCTGGCACGAAGTCCACGATTACGCCGACGAATTAGGGTCGGTGGTGAGCGACGCGCTGGCGGAACGCATGGATGAGATGATCGGCCATCCGCGTCGCTGCCCGCATGGCGAGCCAATCCCAACGCGCGAAGGCTCTATGCCGCGCTTGATTGATGAGTCGCTCAACGAAGCGCCACTGGGCCAGGCCTATGCCGTGAGCCGCGCTAACACCCACGACGCCGACAAACTGCGTTATTTGGACATGCTGGGTCTGCGACCCGGCGTGACGATCAAGTTACTAGATCGCGCCCCCTTCCATGGGCCTCTACACATCGAAGTCGACGGCCAGGCCCATTTCATTGGTTACGAGCTGGCCAACGTCGTGCGGGTTTGCAGCCGAGAAGCCTACGATTCGATCTGAGCGGGGTCAGGCCAGCTCGTCGAAAGGATGAGCGCGCGCAACAATCAGTTGACGCAACTCTGCCAGCGCCTCAGCCACTCGCTGTCGCTCAGCGCTGTCGAGGGGCAGGGCGGCATATTCGTCCTCGTCTAGCAAGCGGGTGCTGCCATCAGGCGCGACGAAAAGGTCAAGGGCCAGATCGTCGGCGCGCAACGAATTGGCTTGCAGGAGGGCAGGACGGGTGAAGTTGCAGTAGTAGCCCTTCAGCGCGCCGTCATCGCGGTCGTGAATGGCGAAGATGTTGTAGTAGCGATCAGCATAAAACCACTCAGTGAAGATGTCCCCACGCTTGAGGACGATATAGCCCAGGTCACGGTCGGCAAAGCCAAAAGGCGCGACAACGCAAACCCAGCCCGCGCCCTGAGCCACCACTTCGCCCTGGTAGCTCAGGGTGATCTGGCCTAAGTAGTCGCACTTGTGGATGGTGTAGTTCATGCGCGGCCCACCGTATGCACCAGCAGCAGCTTGCCGCTGCGCAGGCTGACGCGCGCTTCGCTGGCTTGCATGACGTTGCTTACGCCGCGCGTTGGGCCGAAGACCAGGCGCTCATTGTCCAGGGGGTAGTAGAGGCCTTCAGTGCGTATGCCCTCAGCTTGGTCAGCCATAGGGATGAGCGAGACCGTGTCGCCAGCCTGGCCGAGGATGGTGTGCGTGCCAGGGTGCAGCAGCCGAGTCGCCTGCTTATCGGCTACGATCTGCACGTCACATGGGCGCAGAATGTCTAGGGCTAACAGATAGACATTGGCCATGACCTGGTCGAGTCGTGAGCCGATCGCACCAATGACGCGAATCCAGCGCGCGCCGCGCTGAACGGCGTGGATGAAGGCCAGCTCCAGATCGGTGGCGTCCTTCTCAGTGGGATAACGGCTGATCTGTGCGCCCAGCACTTCTAGTGCGGCCAACTGCTGTGCGCTAATGCTATCCATGTCGCCGATGATGACCTGCGGCACATAGCCAAAGTAGGCAGCCAACCGTGCGCCGCCATCGGCTGCTAGTACCAACAGCGTCTCAGCGGTTTGCGCTTCTGCCAATGCGCGCTGCACCATCGGCCCATCGTTAGGTTCGCCGTTGGCGAAGATCAGACAATGCATGAAAAATCTTCCAAATCGTGTCGCGCGGCCTGACAGACGCGCAGGGATCAGTAAGTACGCCGACGCCAGCGCTCCCGAATTTCCAGCTTGCCAATCTCGGCGGTCTCCAGAAAGTCGTTCACCAGACGGGCGAACGGCTCATGCTCTAGCATAGGGAAGTGGCGAACAGATGGGATGGCAATCGGCAGGAAGACATCGTCTTTGTTGACAGTGAGGTACTGCCAAACATCTTCGCTGGGTGTGGAGACGATGGGATCGTCTAGGCCATGAACCATGACAGTCGGAGCGGTAATTTTGCGCAGGTTGTCTAGCTGGCGCGTGATGTTGAAGCCCTGGACACTGCTGCTGACGGCGCGCTCGTCTTGTTTCTCCACGTCTACGCGCAGTTTGTCAAAGACAGGATCGCTGCGCTTGAAACACTTCTCCAGCAGGGCTAGCAGCGGCTTGCCCTGCAGAGCGTCAGCTAGAGGGTTGACGACAGGGCCGACGGGAGGCGGCGCTGAAGGTGGCACAGGCGAGGGAATGCGCGCGTTAGCGGCGTCCATCAGGCGCTGACGATCCAGCGGTGAAATACGTTCAATGGTGGGATGATCGTTGGGCAGAGCGCTGCCAGACGGACGCAGTTGTTGGGTGGGAGCGGACGGCGCAGACGGCAAGCCTGGGCGGCGCATGAGGGTGGCGTCGTCAGGCTTGTCGTTGGCCTTGTTCTCGGGTTGCTCCTCAGGCATGGGCGGAGCGAGCGAGAAGCGATCGCGCTGGGTGAGTAAGACGCGCTGGCCAGCTGGCACGCGGTCTTTCAGATCGCCAGGATCAAACAGGGGCATACTGCTCAGCAGCAGGCGAGCAACTTTGTCGGGGCTTTTGAGGGCGAATTCAGCAGCGACCATGCCCCCCAGACCATGCCCAATCAAAGCAGTCTTGGGAATGCCAAGCTGATCGAGGAACAGCGTCAGTAGTTCGACTTGACGAGCTAGGCTGTAACGCTGCGGGTTTTTGGCGCTGTCGCCAAAGCCCATCAAGTCTAGCGCATAGACGCTGTATTTGAGGTGGAGCTGCTGCATGAGCGGAATCCAGTAGCGCCATGAACCCAGCCAACCGTGAATCAGCACGATGGGTCGTCCACGTCCTAATTTTTCGTAATGGACTAAGTCTCCGTCGATGGTGATGGCGCTCATAGACTCTGCTTTCGTTGCTCAGGCCAGGCCGTGCTTGCTGAGGATTTCTGCGACGCGCTGCTGCAATTTGTCTGGGGCGAAGGGCTTGAGGATGTACTCATCAGCACCAGCTTCGCGGCCTTGCTCAATCTCCTCATCCTGGCCTTTGGCCGACAGGATGACGACAGGGATATGGCGCGTAGCCTGGTGAGCTTTGATCTGCTTGCAGGCTTCGTAGCCGGTCATCTTGGGCATGCGCACATCGGTCAGGATCAGGTCGGGCAAGGTGGATTGAGCCAGGCTGACAGCTTCTTCGCCGTTGGCGGCTTGGGTGATTTGATGGCCTGCAAACGACAGGGTGAAGGCGATTAATTCGCGAATGTCACGCTCATCTTCGGCAACGAGGATGTGGGCCATGTGATCTCAGTCTCCCACCATTTGTTCTGGCTTGGGGTTGGTCAACGCGAGGTGAGTATCGGTCAGATACTGAGGCTGCTCTAGGGGCAGTTTGACGAAGAAGGTCGTCCCCACACCCAACTGTGACTCGAACCAGACTTCGCCATGATGGAGCAAGACCAGCTCTTTCACCAGGGCGAGGCCCAAGCCTGTGCCGGCCACGTCCAGCTCCAGGGCATGTTCGTCGTAGCGCTCAAAGCGCCGCCAAGCGGCTTCTTTAAAATGATCGGGAATGCCCACACCTGTATCAGCAATAGACATTAGCACGGCCCGTCCTTCGTCGGCGCTCTGCCCTGTGATGGTGATGGAGCCGCCGCTGCGGGTGTACTTGAAGGCGTTGTCGATGATGTTACTGAAGATTTGCAGCAGTTTGTCGCGGTCGGCGCGCACGCGCGGCAGGTCGGGCGGCAAATTCAGGTTGACGGTCAGCCCCTTCTTCTGGTTGGCAGCGCGACCCTGGAACAGATCGACTAAGCCGACCACCAATTCGCCTACGTTGACCTGCTGCATAGTCAGCGTGTAGTCGCCGCGATCGATCTTGGCGATGTTCAGCACGTCGTTCACCAAACTAGTGAGGCGTTCGACGTTCTCTTTGATGGTGTTCATCATCCCCTGCTGTGCCACTGATAGGTCACCACCAGCGCCCATGAGCAGCAAGTCAGTGTAGCCCTTGATCGGCGTGAGCGGGGTGCGGAACTCATGCGAAACGCTGGTGATGAAGTCGTTCTTGGCGCGTTCAGCCAGCACGTCCTTAGTCACGTCACGCAGCACAGCCACCGTCCCCAGGAATTGCTCACCGCTGAAGACGGGTGAGAGCTGAGCGCTGATGATGCGTTCGCCTGTCTCAATGCGTTCAGCTATCACGTCGGCGCCTGGTTCTGGATGACGGATGCTGCTCACCCAGTCGTTCACGAGCTGAGTCCAGCCTAGGGCGTCTTCACCATACAGCTTGGTGAGCTGCTCTATGTGGCGGCCTATGGCTTGACGGCGCGGCAGGCCCAGGATACGCTCGGCGGCGCTGTTGAACAGGACGATCTTGCCCTCGCTGTTGGCTTGCATAACGCCGTCGGCAATGCTCTCCAGGATAGCGTTGCTCTTTTGCGCTTCCTCCTGTTCAGTGCGCAGCAGGCGGCCCAGGCGCTCGGCTTGTTCGCGGATGAGCTGGTATAGGTCAGCGCTGTTGATGGATGCAGCCACCTGGTTGGCGGCTGGCACGAGCAGCTTGATGTGATTTTCGGTGAACGCGGCCACCTCATTGCTCAGCAAGACCATGACGCCCATAGGGTCTTCATTGCTCTCCAGGATGACGGCCAGGGCGCTGCGGGCTTGGCTGATGGAGGGATTCCAGTAGCTCTCTCGGTGTAGGTCGTCGATGATGACGACGTGATCCTGACCGCTGTCGATCAGCCAAGTGGCCAAGCTCTGGGCGGGGTGGGTGACTTCGCCGCTGTTGAGGTTGATGAGGTTGTTGGGGTTGAGAGCCGCGCGGCAGTACAGACGGTCAGTAGCTGGATCAGCCAGCATAATCACGCCGTCCTGTGCGCCAACGGCCTTGCTCACCATGCCCAGCGCGCGCTCCAGGAGCTGTTCCATATCCAGGGTGCGCGCCAGTTCTGAGGTGATCTGATAGAGCGTGTCCAAGCGATCGCGTTCTTGCTCCAGCTCCTCGGTGCGCTCAGCGACCTGGCGGTTGAGTTCTTCAGCGAAGCGCGAGACGCGCTCAAACAGTTTGGCGTTCTGGATAGCCGCTGCCAGCTGGGAAGCGACGGTCGTCAGAATACGCTCATCGTTTAGGTTGAAAGCGCGCGAGCGTTGGCGATTGCGGATCGCCAGGACGCCCAGTACCTGGTCACCGATCAGCAGCGGCACGCCCATATAGCTCTTGGCGTCGCCCTCGCCGTTAGTGACGCCCATGCTGCGACGCAGATCGTCGATGCTGAAGTAATCCGCTCCTAGCGATAGAGAGTGGCGTTTTTTGATGATGTACGAGACCTCATCCATCCCCAGCTTGCGCGGGCCGATGTAGAACTCTTGGGCCTTCGCCCCAGAGCCGCGCACGGCCAGCGGGAAGGTGATTATCTGGGTGTCAGCGTCGTACAAGGCTAGATAGACTTCATCAGCGTTGGTGATGCTGGTGAGCTGTTCTTTGACGATGGGCAACATATCGTCGATGTTCAGCGTGGAAGAGATGGCTTGGGACAGGGCGTTGATGATGAGCAGTTCTTCGAAGCGTGCGTTGGTCTCGGCAGTCAGGCGAGCGCTCTGGATGGCGACAGCCACCTGTGCGCCCAGGGCTTTGGCCAAACGGGCCTTCTGTTGGGTGACCGACTGCTCATCGTTGCTGGACTGCTCTAGCTTGATGAGGCCGATGGACTGATCGCCCACCACCAGCGGCACAAGGATACGCGCTCCGCGTCCCATGCTGCGCATGTCTTCTAGCTCTAGCTCGTAGAGCTGCATGGGAGCGCTCTGCTGAGGCGCGTCAATCAGCACGACGACGTCGCGGTTGCTGAGGGCGCGCTGGCGCGCCGGATAGAGGCTGAGAGGTTGGCGCGTGCCGACGGGCAGGGTGGTGCGTGGATTGTCGGCACGATTGACACTGAACTGTACCTCCAGTTCGCCATCGACCTCATGCCAGATCATGATGGTGCAGTCTTCCATGTCCAAAGCTGTGAACATCAGATCGGCCACTGTGCGGAAGACCTCGTGGACATCGCGCGAAGCAGAGGTCGCCTGGGCAGCTTCCAGCAGCGTCCCCAACTCGTTAGTGCGCTCAAAAGTTTGCTCGAACAGATCAGCGTTGGCCAGAGCGATGGCCACCTGCGAAGCAAAGGCGAAAGCCACATTCTGCTCAGGCCGCGAGTCATACAGCCCTTCTTCTGCCTTAGACAAGACCAACATGCCCACTACATGGCCTTGATTGACTAGCGGCACGCCCATCCAACTACGGGCATTCTCGTCGCCAGGGATGTCCAGACTAGGCAAAGGGACAGGCGAGCTGGCCGCCACCACGCGCTGCGTCTCCACCAACTGAGCTAAGCGATCATCAGCAGCAATCTTCAAGCGCAGATTGGGCAGGTTGCGTCCATTGGGGAAGGCGCTGTGGCCTTCCAGGGTCATGAATGAGCCGTTGCGTCGCCAGACGCTCATCGTGTCGTAAGGGATGATCCAGCCCATCTCGCTGATGGCTACGTTGATGACTTCCGCGCGCTCCAGCGAGGCAGTGATGCGCATGGAGACCTCGGTCAGGGCAGCCAATTGATTGGCGCGCATTTCGACGGCTTCTTCTAGCTTGGCACGCTCCGTCACGTCTTCTACCAGCATGACCGCGCCGCGCACAGCCTCGGCGCTACGCAGCGGGTAAAGGTAGAAGTTGCGCACGATCAGACCTTCTTGGCCGAGCTGAGAGATAAGGCCTAGACGTTCGCTAGGTTGGCCCTCAGTGAGGACGGTTTGTAGCCCAGCGCTCAGCGGCTCGCGCAGTTCTGGCTGGTAGGCGAACAAGTCGCGGTTGAGGGCGCTGTCGTCCCAACCGTACTTGGCCTTCATGAATTCATTCACAGTGATGATCCGTCCGCTGCGATCCAGCACAACGATACCTTGCTGGATGGATTCGACGACGGAACGATTGAGGGCTTGCAAATTGACAGCCTGATTGAACAGGCGAGCGTTCTGGATCGTGCCGGCAATCAATTGGGCTAGGCGGATGAGCAGGGTGCGCGCTTCTGGTGCCAGCAGGCTGTGAGCTTGCTGGCTGCCGAAATGCATAGCCCCTAGCACATCGCCGCCAGCCAGCAGTGGCACGATCAGGCTGGAGCGCTCGCCGCGCCCGTACCAGGCGCGTAGGTCGTCGTAATGGCGGACGGCTTGGTCATCTTCGCCGTAAGTGTAGTCACTGCGGTCTTTGTAGCTGCGCCCCAGAGCCGTCCGCTCTAGCGTGCTGCGCGTCTCTTGGTTGACCTGAGCTTGGCTGCCATCGAAGACGGCGCGCAGCACGTTGAAGCTCTGGCCATCTGGATCAGCGATAGCCAACGTCAGGACTTCAACGGGGAGAATCTGGCTTATGCCTTTGGCGACTGCTTGGACAATTTCGTTCAGGTCGAAGGTGCGGCTGGCGGCTTCCAGGATCGTATTGAGCTGAGCCTGTTGAGCGGCGCTGCGGCGGCTCTCGTCGAACAGGCGGATATTCTCAATCATTGTGGACGCCTGGTGAGCGAAGATTTCCAGCACTTCCACTGTGCTGCGGTCAGGCCGACGGTTGTCGTAAGGCCGATCCAGGGCCATCAGGCCCAACAAATTGCCGCCCTGGCCGCTGATCGTCACGAACATCAAGTCGCCATCGTGCCATTCGTCGCGCCCGCGCGGGTCTAGGCTGCGCGCGTCATCGAAGTGCAAGCTCAGCGCTTCCAGGCCGTCCACATACCACTGCTCAAAATCTTCGATCGGGAAGAAGTAGGACTCGCTCTGACGGTACTGCGGCTTGAGGAAGTCCATCAGACGATCCAGTGGCAAGGTCAGGTTCTGACGCGCCAGGAAGACATCCAGAGGCATGCCAGCATGAGCTACGCGGCGCAGCACGCCCGCCGCTTCATCTACCAGCAGCATGAGGACGGTGTCAAAGCCCACCGACTGCTGCACGGAATAAGCGACGGCTTCCAGCAGCATATCGACTTTGGCGTTGCTGTGGAGCATTTGGCCCAGCTCGAAGATACGATTGAGCTGATCGGCGCGCTTGCGCAGGCTGTTGTTGCGCTCCAACTGCTGCTTGTAGTAGGCAGCGTTTTGGTAACCGAGCGAAGCTTTGGTGGAGAGCGTCAACAGAAAGTTAGCAGCGCGGTCATCGAAATGATTAGGCGCATGATGGACAGCATGAATCACGCCGACGACTTCATCTAGATAGAGGATGGCTACTGCTACTGCCGAGCGCGCGCCCTCGGTGGGGCGATAGGGGCTGGCTTCGTAATCCGCGACGATGATTGGCTCCAGGCCGCGCGCTAGGGCTTCACGTTCGATGTCAGCCAGGCTGCGGCCCAGGCTCTCCAAGCCCAAGCGGCTCTCGACTTCTGGCTGATTGGCGTTGCGCCATTGAGCGCGTGGGCGGAAGATGACTACGCTGGCATCGTCTGGTGACGTGGCGCGCTCGACTTCCTGCAGCACGCCGTTGACGATCTGGGCAAAGTCGACAGTCATCGTCAGCAAATTCGAAATACGCGCAATGGCGTCTAGTTCTTCCATGCGCCGACGCAAGTTCTCGCCGGTGGCTTCGTACAGCAGCAGCCGCTCCACTGCCGAGGCGATCTGCGCTGCTAAGGTTTGCAGCGCATTCACGTCAGCGATGGTATAGGGCGCTGTTCGGTTGGCCACCCCTAACTCGCCTAAACGGCGCTCGCCTACGCTCAGCGGCACAAGCGCTGTGCTGTGTAGGCCCAGGCGTTGGGCAATCTGATAGTTGGCAGGCAGAATGCGGTCATCGTTGGTGATGTCGTTGCTGAAGAAGGGTCGACCAGTGCTGAAGACGCTGAAGGCGAAATCGGGCGCACCCATATCTTGGATGATCGGCGCGAGCAACTCAATCCCGCTCACCCAGCGCGGATAAGTCACCAGCGAGTTGGTGCTGTGGTCGGCTACATTCAGATAGACAATCGGGCTAGCCATGAAGCTGCCAATCTCTTGCAGTACTGGTTTAAAACTCTGCTCGGTAGTGATGACGGCGCTGGCCATCTCAGCTACGCGACGTAAGCTCTCAGCTTGTTCAGCGCGTACTTGCACTTCGCGGTACAGACGAGCGTTTTCGATGATGGCGGCAGCTTGGGTGGCGAAGATTTGCAGCAGACGCGCATCCTTGTCGTCGTAATCCTGGTGGCCCTGCTTGTTGGAGACTTGCAGCGCGCCAATGCGTCGACCACCGGCTGTCATCACCGCGAACAAGGTGCGCTGTACGCCCAAGCGTTCGGCCAGGGCATCCAGGCCCGCTTCGTAGACCAGCGGATCGGTCTGGACGCGGTTACTGTACCAGAAGTCCTCTTCTGACCACAGCTCATCCATGACTGAACCCATAGGCAGGTGAATGACGTATTCGCGCGCTATCTCGTCTGGGACGCCATAAATGGGCAGTTGAGCTACCAACCGGCGCTGCTTGCCTTCGTAGCGCAGGATGGCGCACATCTCTGAGCGCATGAGGCGGGCAATACGCTGGGTAATTTCGGCGTAGAACTCGTCTTCGTGCGATAGCGCGCCGATGGCGTGGGTCATCTCCTGGAGGCCCACCAACTCAGTGTCAATCAGGCGTTCACGCTGGAACAGGCGGATGTTCTCCACGACTAGGGCAGCCTGGGCGACCAGCACGCGCACTTGCTGGATATCGCGTGGGGTGAAAGGGCCGCGTTTATTGTTCAGGCCGACCATGCCAATGCGTTTGTTGGCGATTTGCAGGGGAAACAAGGCAGCGTTGCGCATGCCCGTGAGTTCGACCAGGGGCAGCAGATTGAGCGCTGTGATCAGAGGTTCTTCGCGTAGCTCTGTGGAAATCCAGTAGCTTTGTTTCTCCCATATGGTGCGCTGAGGAGTGCGAGGTGGTAGGGGCAAGACAAAGCGGCTGGCCACGTGATCGGGCAAGCCAAAGAACGGGAGCTGGGGCAGAAGCGCTTCGCGGGCTTCGTCGTACAGGAAGACCCCGCATATCTCGCAGTCAGCTAGGGTCGCCAGGCGCTCCGTGAGGGCCTGATAGATGGGGACGACTTCGCGTTCGGTGCTAGGCGCGTTGGCGATGTTCTGCAAGCTGGCGATGTCGTGAATGCGCTGTTCTTGAGAAGCGTAGAGCTTGGCATTTTGAATGGCGGTGGCGACAGCACGGCTGATGGCGCTGAGCAAAGCGGCTTCGGCGGGTGTGTAGCGCCCGCGCCGCTCGTGGAAGAGCGTTAGCGTGCCGATGAGCTGGTTGTTGAGCAGCAATGGCGCAGCGACGGCGCTGCGGTAGGGGTTGTTCTCCAGCAACTGGCGTAGGTTCACGGCGTCTTTGTCGCTGCCCACGACTAGCGTCTCGCGGTGCAGCGCTGCCCAACCAGCGACGCCTATTCCTAGCGGATAGCCGCCGCCCCGTTCCGCAGTGGTCAGTAGGTAGTGCATATCGCCCAACCAACCGCGCTGCTGCAAGAAGCGCCGCTCTTCGTCCCACAGGCAAATCTCGCCCGCCGACATAGGCAGAGAGCGGTTGACAATCTCCAAGATAACCTGCAGCGTTTGCTCCACGCTCAAGTCGGGCGTGGCCGTCTCCTCAATTTCGTGGATGACGGCCATCGCAGTCGAAATGTCTAGGACATCCTGCCCGCTGCTGCCGCCCATCGTCAGTTCGCGCAGGACGATGACGACGCGCGTCGTGCCATCGGCGGGCAGCAAATGGGCGACGGCTTCCACCCAACGTTTGCCCACGCGGAAGGACGCCTGGCCTACGCCGCTGCTCACTAAGGCATAAAACGACTCGCTAGGCTGGATACGCTCTGCGAGCTGCTCCAGGTCAGGAGCGGTGTCCTGTAAGTCTAGCCACTGGCGAGCCGTATCGTTGAGGTGCAACAGCTGGCCATAGAGCGTGGCGACGATCATAGCGGTCTGTACCGGAGCAGTCTGCGGGGGCAAGTCCAGCGAAACATCGGGTGCGTTGCGTGCTGCGCGCTGACGTACGATCAACAGCACCCCTAGCAAGGCTATCAGGCCCATGACGATTATGACAAATGCGAAAGCGCCCATATCTCTTGTCCATGCACACTCATTGACGGTAACAGGCTCAAAGACCAGCCTAGGCCCTCGCGAGCTGGTTACCAGGACGTGAGGATACTGGTATCTTCCCCACCGCTGGTGTCGCCGCTGCGACTGCGTCGCCGATCCTCGGCGGCTAATTCAGTAATCTCGCGGATATCTGAAAACTGGTGGGTGCGGGTGGACACCGCGCCAACAGAGAGCGTCATCAAATCGACCTGGCCCTGCTCATCGCCTGGCACGAGCATGTAGCCGCGCTCGCGGTCGATGAATGAGTAGTGCTGCTTGATTTCGTGGGCAAAGCGTTCTGTTAAGCGATGGATGAGGTCTTCAGTCCGCGCAGTGTGGCTGATGATGACGAAGTTATCGCGGCCTGGATGGCCCACGTAGTCATCCGTCGTCCCGAATTCGTCGATGATTTCGCCGATCAGCAGAGCCGTGAAGCGGATGACCTCATCACCAGCGGCCCAGCCGTAGACTTCGCTGAACATGGAGAAGTTGTTCACTTTGATGTCGATGTAAGCCCAGTCGCGCGTGGAGTGCATGAGGGTGCGCAGATGATCCTCAATCAAACTACCAGTGGGCAGATTGGAGATAGGATCAATTTGCGTCTGGCGCTTGGCGGCAGTGATCGCGTTCTGGACGCGCAGTTTTAATTCTTCAATGTCAAAGGGCTTGGTGATGTAGTCATCCGCCCCAAGCTCCAGGCCGGCAATCTTGTCGCTGCGTTCGTCCTTCTGGGTGAGGAAGATAATAGGGATATGGCTGGTGCGCGTGGTGGTGCGCAGCTCACGACAGACATCGTAGCCGCTCATGTCGGGCAGGTTAATGTCCAGCACGATGAGGTTAGGAAGCTGCTTGCGCGTACTCACCAGCGCATCACCGCCTTTCGGAGCGACCTCGACCGCGTAGCCCTGGCCGCTGAAGTAAATCCGCAGCATGTTGGAAATATCGAAATCGTCTTCGACGACCAGAATGCGACCTTTGCTCATACTTGACCTCGCCGCCTATCAGGAATCACATGTGTGGCTGTTGCGTACGAAGATAACTATACACCATTCGGCGCAAACTACCCAACTTATGCCGACCAAGTTAGCACTTTGGGACTTTGGTATGATGAAGCAAACCGCTGCGAAAGCCGTCAGCTTTCAGGATTGACGGGATTCGAGTGTCGTTCGTGCCAGTCATGGAGGAAAGCCAGAGCAGAATCGACGTCGTAGACGATAGTCTTGCGGTGATTCTCTGGCACGTTCTGCATAGGGCCGCGCAGGATTTCTTCTTGATAGAAATCTTTGATAATCATCGCCACCGGGACAGCCTGAGTCTGAGGTTTGAGAGCGCGTCGGCGCGATTTCTTGCGAGCTTCCATCAAGTTGTCAGGCATGAATTCCGTCACTTGGCGGAAGTCAAAAATTTCGCCATAGATGATGCCCACCGTTTGAGCCAGGTCAGCCAGCCAATCGTAGACAGCAGTGCTGGCCTCGGCGGTCAGAAAGCCTTTATAAGTGATGTAGGCAATGCGCGTGGCTGCGTCGTAGCTAGCGCTGGCATTGGGGTGCTGTAAGGGAGGGATAGCCATGAGATCGTCCTGCTTCAAACAATGCACAGTTTATCTCTTGTAAGATACACCAATTTTCTTCCAGCGCAGGCTTCAATGCGGCAGGTTTTTGGATAGAAAAGCCTTTATTCGGCTAGTTCTCCCCAGGTTTCGATGGCTGCGTTGAGCGCCATCTCGGTCTTGGCGTAGCGCTGGCCCAGGCTTTGAGCGGCACGTGCATCGCCTCTGGCACTGGCAGCGTCCAGTTCGGCGTAGATGGCGCTCATCTCGGCTTCCAGGCGCTCAATCTCCGCTTCTAGTTCAGCGATACGCTTCTTAAGCTGATAGGGATTAAGGCCATGTTTGCGGGCAGGTTTGGGATCGGCAGCGGGCGCTTTGCCGCTGGGCCTGGCGCTGGCCTGGACAGGAGCAGCGTTGGCGCTGAGGCGCTGACGTCGCACAGCCAAGTATTCGTCGTAAGTGCCGTCAAAAATCTCCAGACTGCCTTCGCTCACGGCCCAAATCTGAGTGGCCAGAGCGCGGATCAGGTAGCGGTCATGACTCACCAGGAGGATCGTGCCGCTGAAGTCCTCCAGGACTTCTTGCAAAATCTCCTGGCTGTCGATATCTAGGTGGTTGGTGGGTTCATCCAGCAGCAGCAAATTCGCGCCCAGCAGGGTCAAGCGAGCCAGGGCCAGACGTCCGCGCTCGCCGCCAGAGAGGGTGTCTACTGTGCGGAAGGCGTCGTCGCCACTGAACATGAATGCACCGAGGATGTTGCGCGCTTCGCTGATAGGCATGGGCTTGGACTCGGTGATGGCATCGATGAGGGTATGGCGCGGGTTGAGCGTCTCGTGAGCTTGGGCGAAGTAGCCCACTTGCACGCTAGCGCCAAGCTGACATGTGCCGTCCAGCGGAGCGAGTTGCCCGATGAGCGTCTTGAGAAGGGTAGACTTGCCCGCTCCGTTTGGGCCGATGATCGCCGCCGTCTCACCGCGATACAGAGTGAGTTCTGGCACGCAAAACAAGACGCGCTGATCGTCTGGATAGCCTACGCTCAGGTTGCGGGCCATAAGAACCTTGTCGCCACTTTGGTTGGCTGCCACCAGTTTCAGCTTCATCTGCTTGCGCTCTTGCGGCCCGCGTGCGATGATCTTGCCGCGCTTGGCCATCGTCTCCAGACGGCGCAGACGGCCTTTGGCTTGGGCCGTCTTTTGCGAGTCCATATAGCGCCGTATGAAGTCCATCTCTTTGGCGATGAAGGCCTGCTGGGCTTCGTATTCTCTTTGCAGGCGTTCGCGGCGCTCTTCGCGTTGGCGCAGATAGTGCGAATAGTTGCCGCGATAGGTCTCTAGCTGACCGAACTCTAACTCCCAGACCGTGCTGGCGAAGGTGTCCATGAAATAGCGGTCATGACTGACGGCTAGCACAGCGCCGGGGAAGCTCTGCAAGAAGTCTTCCAGCCATTCCACGGCTGCGATGTCTAGGTGGTTGGTCGGCTCATCCAGGATCAACAGGTCGGGAGCTTGCAGCAGTAAGCGAGCCAACAGGGCGCGCGTCTTCTGGCCGCCGCTGAGCTGAGGCAGAGGCTTGTGGTAATCCTGAGGGCGGAAGCCAACGCCATCTAGGGCCATCTTGATCCGCGTCTCGTAGGTGTAGCCACCGCGCAGCTCAAATTCATGCTGGAGTTCGCCATATTCAGCCATCGCGCTGGGATCGTCTAGCCTGCTTGACAGCTCAGCCATGCGCGCTTCCATGTGGCGCAGGTCGGCGAAGGCGCCGAGCTGTTCCTCCCACAGGGTATGCTCACCCATCAGCTCTGGGCGCTGAGGCAGGAAGCCCAGGCGCGTCCCTTTGGCGATACTGATCGTCCCTGTCGTGGGAATGTCTAGGCCCACTAGCAGGCGCAGCAGAGTCGTCTTGCCAGCCCCGTTCGGGCCAACCAGGGCAATGCGCGCGCGCTGCGGAATTTCGACGCTGACGCCGCTGAAGATTTCTTCAGCACCAAATACTTGGCTGAGGTTGTGAGCGACAA
This sequence comes from Anaerolineae bacterium, assembly GCA_025055175.1. Taxonomy (GTDB): domain Bacteria; phylum Chloroflexota; class Anaerolineae; order Aggregatilineales; family Phototrophicaceae; genus JAVQVU01. The sequence continues at coordinate 215,717 of JANWYT010000028.1, forward strand.
GCAAGGACATAGTCGAGTCTTATCCTGGGATCGTGGCCGCGTGGAGACGAAGACGATTATAGCTGGCTCTCTGTCAAGCGCTCAAGCATTTGCGAGAGGTAGGCTCAGCCACCGCGACCACGATCAGGGACGCCGCGCATGGGCCGCCAATCGGGCAGCAGCAGCGGGACATTGGGCGGCACGGGGGCGAGCAAGTAAACATCAACGTAGCGGTGCCAGCCGACGAAATCGGCATCGCTGTAGCCCAGGTCGATCCAGTAGGGGCTGCTGCGCGGGCCGCCAGTGTCAGCGATCATACCCTGGCCGTAGCCAAAGACGTAGACGCGCGTCCTATAAGGGATGATACGCGGGTCTGCGCCGATGATACCTTTGCGCAACTTCTCGCCGATGGCCGTCACGTCGTCGCCTCCTAGAGCCGCGGGATGATAGCTGCTGGCGTAGACGCGCAGCTTGCGCCAATACTGAAGCGTGCCTTCAGGGGTCTGTAGATTGTAGAGGACGATCTTCGTGCCGTAGCCGATGATCTCATCTTGGGCAACTCGGACGACTTCTTCGCGCAGCGGCTCGCGGCTCATCTCTACGCCGTCGGCGTAGCGCACTCGCTCTGTCAGGCGCAGCAAGCCGACGCGGCCTGATTGCAAGGTGCGGCGTTGGTCTAGTGGTAGCTCAGGATCAGGCTGAGTGCGCGTGCTGTAGGGAATGGGCCGTTCGAAGCTTTCCAGAGCTTCGGTGACGCGCACAACTCGGATCGTCATGCCAGGGCTGAGCGGCGTATCTTCTGGTGGCAGGACGTAATCCAGGCCGTCCAGGCGCAGGCCGATCTCGGCCAGCGCTGCGCCGACGTTGACTGCCTGGGCGCGGGCTTGGAGCGTCTCGCCATCTGCGTGGATGATGACAGGCGAGGCGCGCTGAATGCGAATGAGCAGGCCATCGCTCACAGAAGCGTCTAGACTGGGCGTAACTTGGTCACTGATGTAGAGGACGATCCCTGCTTCAAAGAGTGCTTCAGCCACTTGTGACGCACTGGTGGTGTGCTGGATTATCTGACCTTCGTCGTCAATCGTCACGGTGACGGCGCGCTGTATGACGATCTCTCTGACGGGCAGCGGCCACAGAGCCACTTGAGCTAGGCTAGCAGGCTGACCATCCAGCCAAACTCGGTCTGCCTGGCCTAGCCGCATGTCCACCTGGCGTAGGACGTCGACTGGGTAGCTATAGGCGGTCTGGAGGGTCTGCGATGTGCCATCGACGATCAAGGCGACGCTGCGCGTGGTCATCGACGGGCTGGCCGTCGCCAAAGCCACACTGGCGCGCGCCGCGCTGCTGGGCCAGCTCAGGGCCATGACCAGGCTGGCGCACAAACCCAGGCTGGACAGCAGACCGAGGAGGACTAGAGCGCTGTTAGGCAAAGCATGGCGGGGGAGCATGAGCCTCAAGGTTTGCCCTCATCTCCAACCAAAGGCTGGAGATGAGGTTTGCGAGGTGAGTTATGGATGGATGAAGGGCGGGCGTTTCACTGCCCGTTGTGGGCTGGCTCGCGCTCAGACACAGCGATCATGCTGCCCAAGCGTTCCATCAGACTAGTGACTTCCATTGGCATGATGAACTTGGTGGAAGGGCTGGCGCCAATCTTTTGGAGGGTGTCCAGGTACTGCAGCATGAGCGTGTTGCTGTCCAAGTTTTCGGCCTTGTCTTGGATGGCAGCCAAAGCAGCAGCGTAGCCCTGCGCCGCCAACAGGATAGCCTGGCGTTCGCCTTCGGCGCGCAGGATGGCAGACTGCTTCTCGCCTTCGGCGACGCTGATGGCGGCCTGGCGCTCGCCTTCGGCGCGGGTAACTTCGGCGCGGCGCATACGTTCGGCAGTCATCTGCTGGTTCATGGCGTCCATGATAGCCTTCGGCGGCTGAATCTCGCGGATTTCGACGCTGGTGATCTTCATGCCCCAGCGCTCTGTCGATTCGTCTAGCTTGGCGCGCAGCTTGTCGTTGATGGCCTCGCGCTTGCTCAGCACTTCGTCTAGCTCAATGTCGCCGATGACGGCGCGCAGGGTGGTAGTGGCGATGTTGACGGAGGCTTGTTCGACGTTCTCCACCTTCAGCACGGCCAGCATAGGCTCAACAATGCGGTAGTACACCAGGAAGTCGATGGCAATGCTAGCGTTGTCGCGGGTGATGGCAGTCTGGGAAGGTATGTCCAGGAACTTCTCGCGCAGGTCAACGCTGTAGGCCTGCTCCAGCAGCGGGATGACCAGGGTCACGCCAGGGCCGCGCGTGCCTTTGTAGCGGCCTAGCTGTAAAACTACCAGGCGTTTGTAGTCTGGCACAACGCGAACCAAGCTGAACAGCAGATAGATGACCAGCAGGACGACGGCGATAATCAGGATCGACGAAATCTCGTTCATGCTTCTTTTTCCCTCACATTTGGCTCTACGAGCGTATCGGACGGCTTGGCGATGGTCTGTTCTTCGTCATTTTCTTCAACGGAGTCGGCAAGATGGCGCTTGGAGCGCACGCGCAGTTCCAGTCCTACCTGCTCCGTCACCTCAACTATGCTGCCGACGGGGATCGGGCGATTGCTGCGAGCTGTCCAGCTCTCGCCGTTGACGATCACCGTCCCGATGGGGTCGAGCGCTTTGGTGACTCGCCCCTCAGCGCCTAACAGCGGGTTCGCTCTGTCGCGGTCGCGCAGCTCAGCTTGGTAGCGCATGACGGGAGCTAGGATGAGCTTCCAGTAAGCGAACGAAGCCAGGATGGTGACGGCGATCAGAAATGGCGAGACGGGGTTGTTGGGGAACAGGAAGAACGCTCCTAAACCTTGCAGGCCCAGACCTGCAATGGCGTAGGGGCTATACTGGGGCATGAGGATCGGCGTCACCAGGAAGAAAGCTACGCCGACGATTAAGGCGATGAGGGCCAGCCACTGCACAGACAGCCCAAGCATCCAGACGACAGCTACGCCGATCAACCCTAGCGAGAGCAGCTCAATCAGGCCTGTCCCTGGGAAGTAGGTTGCCGTAGCTCCTATCCAAAGTCCACCGAGTAGTACCAAGTAGATCACGTTGGGATCAACCATCCATGCCTCCTTAACTTGCTTATTTCTATGATACCTCAAGAATAGTCCGATTTGTCCCCTAAATTTGGGGAGTGTGAAAAACGCCGAGAACTGTCGATCAGCTTCATGTATTTTTTCAGACGACCTGTGTTATGATTTGCACGCGACACGCTCGTGTCTATCCACGAAGACAACCTTGAAGCGAGGAACGATCAGCTGATGAACAACGCAGACATCATCATCCTCGGCGCAGGCGTAGCGGGTTTAATGGCTGCGCGCGTCCTGAACGAGCAGGGAATTTCAACCATCCTGGTCGACAAAGGTCGCAGCGTTGGCGGGCGCATGGCCACGCGCCGCATTGGTGATGGCCTGGCGGATCACGGGGCACAGTTCTTCACAGCGCGCACCAAGCAGTTTCAAGCTCAGGTAGAAGATTGGATGAGAGCAGGCGTCGTCCGTATTTGGGGCTACGGCTGGAGCGACTCCAGTCTGAAGCGCACCGCGCCCGATGGTCATCCGCGTTACGTGGCTGTCAACGGCATGAACGCCCTGACTCAGCATATGGCTGCCACACTGCCTCACATTCACGTAAACTGCGAGATTGGCACGATCAGTTACGCCAACGACCTGTGGACGCTGACTGCTCTCGATGCTCGCGTCTACGTGGGTCGCGCTCTGATCATGACTGCGCCCGTGCCGCAGTCGCTCCACTTGCTGCGCGCCGTGAGCTTGACCGAGAAGGATCGCGCCGCTCTAGAGCGGATTCAGTATGCTCCGTGCCTGACAGGCATGTTCGTCATCGAAGGCGACATTGATTTGCCAGAGCCAGGCGCCATTCAGGACAACAGCAAGCCCATCTACTGGATCGGCGACAATCGCGCCAAAGGGATCAGCCAAACCTTGATCGTCACTGCCCAGGCCGACGGCCTGCACAGCCGTCAGCGCTACGACCTATCCGACGAGGACAACCTGGCTTGGTTGCAGACGACGGTGGAAGCTCATCTCACGCCCGGCTCACGAGTCGTCGAGGGCCAACTCAAGAAGTGGCGCTACGCTGCGCCGATCACGACCCATCCTTTCGACACGATGTTGGCCGAAGAACTGCCTCTAGCCTTCGCAGGCGATGCCTTCGGTGGCCGCGGTCGCGTTGAGGGCGCATATCTGAGCGGTTTGGCGGCGGGCCGCGCCCTCATCGAACATCTGCAGGCCTGAGGGCGCGTCACCTGGCCAGACTCGCGCATAGCTTATCGTCCTGAGATAGGTTATCCTTAATGGGCCGCTTGCGCGTCACCCACTGAGACTCGATGGCCAGGTGTATGAACGACGACAACGATACACTCAACGACCTAAACGCGTTTGATGACGACGAAGAACCGCTCGTAGACGACCTCAAGGAAGTGAACGGCAACGACATCATTGATGACCTTGACTTGGACGACATGGACGAATTCATTGAGGTCGATGAACTCGTTGATGCCGAAGAAGACGACGATTTCATCGGCGTCGCGCCTGCCGACGATCCGGTGCGCATGTATCTCAAAGAGATTGGCCAAGTGCCGTTGCTGGACAGCAACCGTGAAATCTGGCTGAGCGTGCAAATTGCCGCTGACCACCTGCGCGACCAGCTCAGCGACGAGTTGGCCAGCCTAGAGCGCCTGGGTGATTTGAACGCCAGCCCTAGCCCGCTCGATATCGTGCGCCAAGCCTACCAATACGTCTGCCAGCACTGGGAAGCTGGCCAGCAAATGGCTGAAAAGCTCCAAGTGACGCCGCCCTCGCTGCGCGACCTAATCGACGAAATTATCGGCTTTGACACCAACTGGGACGTTGAGTCGCCGTCAGTCATCCGCCAACACCTCAAACAGCGCGATTGGGGACGCGATGAAGCCTGGACAGAGTATGCAACTGTGCTGTTCAACGTCATGCATGGCTTGTACCTGCTCCCGCGCGAAGTCCAGTCCAAGCTGCGCCGCGCCCTGCGCCAGAGCGATAAACTGCCGCCCAGCGCCACAATCGACGCCTGGCTGGAGGAGTTGGATAATCCGCTGAAGGAGACCGAAGACAAGTTGCGGCGCGTGGAAGAACAGGCTGAAGAAGCCGGCAAGGCGCTCACACGGGCCAATCTGCGCCTGGTCGTCAGCGTGGCCAAGCGCTACATGGGGCGCGGTATTAGCTTCTTGGATTTGATCCAAGAGGGGAATTTGGGCCTGTTGCGCGCCGTCGCCAAGTTCGATCATACCAAGGGCTATAAATTCAGCACCTACGCTACCTGGTGGATTCGCCAGGCTATCAGCCGCGCTATCGCCGATCAGGCGCGCACGATCCGTATTCCCGTTCACATGGTAGAGACAATCAACCGCCTCATGCGCGTGCAGCGCGAACTGCTGCAACGCCTGGGCGCTGAGCCGACCGCTGAACAGATCGCTCTTGAGGTCGACTTATTGCCTAGAGAGGAGGTGCAGGCCATCAAAATGCTGCGCGAACAGGGTCTGCCGCTAGAAGCTGGCCTACAACGTAAGCTACGTCGGGCAGCACAGAAGGTGCGCAAGATTCTGCGCGTCAGCCAAGAGCCGATGAGCTTGGACATGCCCATCGGTCAGGAAGACAGCAGCCAGTTGGGCGATTTTATCCCCGACGACAACATGCCTGGCCCCGTCGACGCAGCCAGCCGTCAACTGCTCAAGGAACAAATCCAATCTGCTCTGGGCGTGCTGAATGACCGCGAGCGCGAAGTCTTGCAAATGCGCTTCGGCTTGATGGACGGTGAAGACCACACGCTGGAGGAAGTGGGCAAATTCTTCGGTGTGACGCGCGAGCGGATCCGTCAGATTGAGGCAAAAGCCTTGCGCAAACTGCGCCATCCCACCCGCAGCCGCCAACTGCGCGACTATCTGGAATGGTAATCATGCTGCGCCTGTGCGCTGTGCTGCTAGCCCTGAACCTAGTGGCCTGCAATCTGAGTCTGCCCACGTCAGACGAAGTGGGACAGAAGCTCACGCTGGCTTGGGCCAGCGCTGGCGACTTGTGGGTGTGGCGCACAGGCGAAACGGCGCCACGCCGCGTGGCCAGCGGCGGCGTCATCCGCCCCTGGGTGTCTCCTGATGGTCAACGCATTGCCTATACGCGCGGCGCCAACGGCCAGGCCCAGACCTTATGGGTGGTGGACAGCCGTGGCTTAGCTGAGCAGCAGCTCATCGGCCCAAACAATCCGCGTGGCTATGATCCGAACAGCCTGCGCATAGGCGATATTGCCTGGTGGGATGAGGTCATCCTTTACTTCAACACGCTGACGCTGCAAGGGCCTGGCTTGAGCGCACGCAATGACCTCTACCGCGCCAACGCCCGCACCCGCGAAGCAGCGCAAATCTTGCGGCCTGGGCGTGGTGGGCGTTTTGTCTTCAGTCCTGATAAGCAGCAGATCGCCGTCGTCAGCAGTGGACGCTACAACGTAGGCGATGGACGGATCAGCGTCGTCGATCCGTTGGGGCAGCGCGAGTTACGCATTCTGCTCTACTTTAAGGGAATAGCCAGCGGCTCACACAGCACCTATAGCCTGCAGGTCTCTTGGTCACGGGATAGCGCTGCGCTCTACGCGGCCATCCCGCACCCTGATCTGGTCTTCCAGGATACAGAAGACGCCGAGAAGTTGCCGCCGACGATCCTCTGGGTGCTGCCCAGCGCCAACCCCGCGCAGCGCCGCCAAGTAGGCCAGGTACAGGCCAGCTTCTTTGGCCTGCCCACCTACAGCGACGCGGCAGGGCGCTGGCTGTACATACAGCGCCAGCCGGCCAGCAACCGCTTCCGCTTGCTGCTGGCCGAGCCGGATGGAACGGAGATTGGCGAGATAGCCAGCGGCCTAGCGGGCGAAATTTCTGCTCCTAATTGGATCATGGGCGGGCCTGGTTATGCCTTCGCGCGTGGGCCGCTGGCCCAGGTTTGGCATGGTCAAGCCGATCAAGACGCACCACCTGCCCTGCTGGATGAGCGCGCCACACTAGAGGTGCTGTGGCTGGACGCGGCCCGTTACGTCTTCCAGACGGCTCTGGAGGGAGGAGGTAGTGCCTTCTTCATCGGACGGGTGGGCGGCTCAAGTCAGGCTCTGGTGCGCGCTGACGAGTACGCTTCGTACTTCTCGGCAGCTCTTGGGCCCTAGGCCTCTGGCACGCTGGCCAGCACGCGCAGACCTCCTAGGCGTTCCAGGTCTTCGCGGCGGCGGACAATGCTGCTCTCTAGGTATTCCAACACGAAGACGATGATCGCACCCAAGAAGAAGCCACCTACTGCACCTATGGCTGTGTTGATGGTGCGGTTGGGGCGCAGCAAACTTATGCGCGGGGCGTCCTGAACCTGGGCGCGAATGCGATCTTCTTGGCGAGCCTGTTGATTCAGCTCATTTTGGTAGCGGATGAGCTGTTGCCCCCAGGCGGCGGCAATTGGAGCGATGAAGCGAGCAGCGCTCTCGGCGTCTGGAGCTTCAAGATCAACGTCGATCTGGATCGTCAGGTTGTCGCGGTTGGGCGCGATGGTGGTGCGACTGCGCAGGAAGGAGGGCGGCATATCGAGCCGTAGTTCATCAATGATGGCGGCGGCAACGGCATCGCTTTGCAAATAGGCCGCGCGATTGTTGAGGAGCTGCACAGCAGCCTGAGTCAGGCCGAAGTCGCTACGCGACGGCACAATGAGGACGACCTGCGAGGCGCGGTATACGGGAGTGATGAACTGGCTGAACAAGAAGGCAGCAGCAGCGGTGACGAAGGCCAGCAGCAGCATGAGCCAGCCGCGCCGCAGGATCAGCCGTCCGTAGTCGATCAGGTTCATGGAGAGAGCCTTTCACGAGTGCGAGTGCGCTCCGAATTGTAACGGAAGGCGCAGCGCAATCCCAGGCACAGCGCAGCTCTCAAATCTGCTATTAGCCCACACGGATGAGCGCGTTCAGCCGATTATAGCCCGTCGTGGCCTCCCATAGGCCGCTGTTGGCCAGGCGTATGCTGTAATCAAGCAAGCCATACAACGTCGGCGCAGGGTCGGGCAGGCGCAGCAGTATTTCGTAATCATCGGCAGTCACTTCCGATGGGATTGCTCCGCGAAGATTGAGCGTTATCTCGCCCTCATCAGGAAGCCAGCGCCGCACATCAGGAATTTCGTCCAAGATGAGGCGATACTCTGACCCTGTATCAAAGCCACGCAGCACAAGCTCCAGACCGCGTGGATTGTAGGGGCTGGCGAAACCAGTGTTGCGCAGCGTCAGCCGAATTTCGACAGACTGCCCTGGCTCTGCTTTTGAGGGGAAGTCGCCACGTAGTAGCTCAAAACGATAACCCAAGCGTCGCGCGATGACTTCAAAGCAACCTTCATCGCGCCAGCGTTGTAGCACGCCGGGATGGTAGTCAACGTTCAAAGCGCTGAAGCGCAGCAATTGCAAGTCAGCCAGAGCGTTCTGACAGCCAATGTAGGGCGCGGCATCTTCGCCATCGTTGCAGGTTTCTCCGCCTTGTGGCACAAAACGGTTATCCTGGTGTAGATATTCACGCAGCGCCGCGCGTCCTTCGGGGGTCTCAGGATATGTTCCCCAATCCGTGAAGCTTGCCAGAAAGCAGTCGTTGTGCGCGCCCATGCGAGCTTTGTCGATCCGACGAAGCGATTCTTCCAGCGTGGTTGGCTCTGGGCCAAACAGCGCTTGCTTGTATGGAGCATAGCGCATGGCCACCATGCGATTTTGCGGAAGGGCATTCAACAGTTTCTGAACGATCTGCCGCGAGGCGCTGCTCAATCCGTTATCTCCTACTAGGTTGTTGGTGCTGCTGTGCCACTCGCCCCACGCACCAACGAAGCCCATCTCCATAAAAGCGATGACGTCGCTGTTGGCACGCAGAAGTGGTTTGAGTTGATCGATATGCAGCAGAACAATCTCTAACGGGGCATCTGGGTCTGTGTAGGGGTATTCTGCGCCAATAGGGAAGTTGTAAGCCACCCGTGGGATAACCTTCATGCTTGCTCGTCGTGCTATGTCAAACTGCTCATCAAGATAAGCCAGCGCTTCATCGCTCAGCGGCTTGTCGCGGAATTCATCCAGCACCAGATACCAGCGCAGCATGCTGATTCCTGTGACGCGTAAATCTCGCAAGGCGTCTGCATTTTGTGGGCTGCGCTCTTCACCAATCCAGAAGGGCGCATCTTGTTGGTAGAAGCCTCGCTCAGGATTCAGAAAATTTTCGTCTGTGGGGCTGTAGATGATGATTTGGCGTCCTGATTGTTGTGCCAAAACGCTCCGTGCGAGCAGGGGGACGCATACAATGAGGGTTAGTCCTAAGGCATTGCGCATGTTGGAAGCTCGTGCGTCATATGGGCCGGTCGAATCATATCACGGCTCGCCTGTCAGCAGCATAGGACAAACGTCGTCGTCTCTGATTGCTCCGTAGCAAGTTTGGCATTCGTATGCCTGGGGGCTACAATAAACTGCCTAGCATAACCCCATGAAAAGAGCCGTACGATGCCTGACCTGAGCATACGCCCTGTCACTGGCCCTGCCGAGATGAAAGCCTTCTTCCGTTTTCCCTGGCAGCACTATCAAGGCGACCCCTACTGGACTCCGCCCCTGCTCTCGATGCGCCGAGAAATCTTGGACAAGCGCCGGCACCCGGCCTGGGACTACATGGATGGCGAGTACTTCTTAGCTTGGCGCGGCGCGCAGGTCGTCGGAACAGTGGGCGTGGTCATCAACCACCGCCACAACGAGCATTGGCGCGAGAACGTCGCCTGGTTCGGCATGTTTGAATGCCAGGATGACGTGGAAGCAGCGCGCGGCCTACTACACGCAGCGGCGGATTGGGCCAGAGCGCGCGGCTGCGTCGCCCTGCGTGGCCCGCAGAACTTCACGACCCATGAAGAAGTCGGCGTGCAAGTGGCAGGCTTTGGCTTGCCTATGATCCTGATGAGCTACAACTACCCCTATTACGATGCGCTTGTCCAAGCTGCAGGCCTGCACAAAGTGATGGACGTCATCAGCTTTTATTACACCCGCGAATCGCTCATCAACGCCGGGACGCCAGAGCTGCTGAAGAAGATTTACGAGCGCGTCACTCGTCGTGGCGTAGTCATCCGCGCGGTGGACATGCGCCGCAAACAGGAAGAATTCCGCAAATTCCGCGACATTTACAACGCCGCCTGGGAGGCTAACTGGGGCTTCGTGCCGATGACAGATCGTGAGCTGGACGCTCTAATCAAGAGCCTGGGCCAGTTCTTTGATCCTAGCATGGCCTTCTTTGCAGAAATTGACGGGCAAATGGTAGGCTTTGCCCTGACGATCCCCAACTTCAACGAAGTGTTACACCACGTCTATCCGCGGCCTGGCACACCAGAGCTTTGGACTTTGCTGCGAGCTGGCATTGAGTGGAAGCTGCGCAAACGCATCCATAGTGTGCGCTTGCCTTTGATGGGAGTCGTGGCCGAACACCGCAACAAAGGGATCGACGCGGCGCTCATCTCGCGCATGTTCGAATCGCTGGTGACTCAGACGCAGTACGAGTATATGGACGCTGGTTGGGTACTGGAGACTAATCCTCTGTGCCAGATTCTGCTCAAGTACGGTGGCAATCCCTATCGTACCCATCGCTTTTATGAGATGGCTCTGTAGGGTCAGGTCAGCAGGCCAGTGGTCGGCTTCGTTCAGGCCAGGTGCTGGCCGCTTCCGTCGCCGAGCTGATGGCAGATTTTTCCAAAAAAGAGTATGCTTTCTATAACCATCTTAGTCCTTGCCTAGGTTCGTTGGACAGACCATGAGCGTACAGAAGTTCAGTCTCTTTCTAGCCTCTCCTAGCGACGTCAAGAGAGAGCGCCAAATCGTCTGCGAGACTGTGAGGAAAGTTGTCCGAAATTACAACAGGCGCAAATCGGCCAAAACGCACATCTCGATAAATTTAATAGCCTGGGACAAGAGTGTCTACCTGCGCCCTGCCAACATGCCTCCACAGGGCAACATCGCACGTTATTTGGGACGTCCTAGCGAGAGCGATGTCGTCGTCGTCATCTTCTGGCAGCGCTTCGGCACGCCGCTTGATCCAACGTATGGTTTCAATCCCATCGGCGAGTGCATGACTGGCACAGAGTACGAATTCTACGACGCCATCAATGCGACCAGACCCCTCGTCTACGTCTACCGCTGCACCAAAGAAGAAGACCCCCCAGGAGTGAGCAGCGATCAGCTCAAAGAAATCGAGAGACAACGCGACAAGGTGCAAGCATTCTTCGAACGCGAATTTCAATACCCCAACGGCGCCTACAGGCGTGATTATCACACCTATGGCTCGACTGAAGAATTCAGCCAGCTGTTCGAAAAGCATTTCCGCCTAATCCTAGAAGAGCTCGTGAGCCGGAGCCAGAACAATACCAAGGAGATTAAGCCTGTCCCCGAACCCGACCCAGGGCCAGTCGATGAGCCAGCCAAACCCGACGGATCATCTAAATCTCTAGCAGCAGGCAAGAAAGTCAGTGGCTATGAGCTGGTGAAAGAACTAAGCAAAGGTGGCAACGACGTCGTCTGGCTTGCCAGAGATAACAGGCTTAGTCGTCATGTCGCGATCAAGTTCCTCCATCACAGGAAGCGTCGAGAAAGCTTTGCGAGCGAGATGCAGAAATTGGCCAAACTTAACCATCCCCACATCCTGCCAGTCTATGCTTCGGGCAGCTTCAACGGTATGCCTTACATGGTCATCCCCTACTTTGAAGAAAGCACAGACTTGAGTCAACGCATGAGCAGCGCCCAAACGACGCCTGAGCAGGCTATCGAATGGTTGCAGCAAATCGCTTCTGCGCTCGACTACTGTCATCAAGAGAACGTTGTCCATCGTAATGTAAAGCCGCACAACGTCCTGGTGAAGTCTGCGAAGAGGTCAGGCCAAGTGGAAGAAATTTTGCTGCTGGCTAACTTTGGCCCAGTCTGGGAAGAAAATGTTAGTCCACGCCTGAGCAGCGGTAACGAGAGGGCAGGCACGAGCAGTTACATGGCTCCAGAGCAGACGTTGAATGCAGAGCCTCATCCTTCCATGGATTTATACGCCCTGGGCATCATAGCTTACGAGATGTTGACGGGTGAACTGCCCTTTCTGTGCTATGTTGATAGTCATCTGGACGATGAGCTGATCCGCCAAGCACACCGAGAGAATCCACTGCCGCAACGTCAGCTCAGCGACGCTGTCTTTGAGGTGCTGAAGCGTGCCACTGCTAAAAAGCCGAATGAGCGCTTTGAGAGCGCCGAAGCTTTCGTCACAGCTCTCAGAGTCGCCCTGTTCAGCAAATCAGAGACGAGACATGTGGTTGCCTCAGATGTCAGCACGCAGACGCGCACCCAGGTCCTCCAACGGACCGACTCGCCAAATCCCTATGAGCGCGCCCTGGCTTATGATCTGCTGGCAGATGCGCAAGATGACCGACGTCTGGGCCTGGGCTTAGACGACCTGCTTTGGGCTGATGTGGTGAGCGAAGGACAGTACATCATTGGTGGCGATCCTCAGGCTGTACATTCACTCTCGCTACAACAGAGGTGTATCAAGCTGACCTATTCGTTTGCCATGTCGGCCTATCTGGTGACTAATCGTCAATTCGACGCTTTCGTTGAAGCAGACAGGAAAGCTTTCCAGGAGAATGAGCAACGTCCCTGGTGGAATGGCATAAATCCTACAGAAGCAAACATCGAGTTATCTTATAACACCAAGTATAACAGCCCTCGCGACAGAGTGAGCTGGTGGCAAGGCCTAGCTTTCTGCCGTTGGCTTACAGGCTGGATGCATGAAGCAGGTCTGCTGGAGACTGACTGGATGATCGACCTGCCGACAGATATTGAATGGGAAGCGGCTACGCGCTTTGAAGGTAAGCTCTATCCCTGGGGGCATTTAACGATGGCTGATATCTACTACAGCGGCTATGCCAACGTCGATGAGACAGATGGAGGTAAGCAAGAAGGCTTTTGTCTGGGTCGTTCGTGCGCCGTCGGCATCTATGATGACGACTGCACAGACAGTGGCCTTTATGACACATGCGGTAATCTGTTGCAATGGTGTTATGCCTGGGGCGCAACCAACGGTAACCAGTCTCTGCGCGGCGCATCTTGGTTCTCCAAGCCGCGAAGCCTAGCATCTCGCTTACTGAAGAATCCGTCCAGCAAGTATAACATCATCGGTTTACGCCTGGTCAAACGGCCTAAAAATGCGGTCATCAATCGGATCACTTTCTGCGATTGAGGAACAGGATCAGCTGCTCAGAGATTTTCATCCGAGCTAAAAGGCCAGACTAGTCTACGCTAAAGGCTCAACAAGAAGGTGTAAGCCAGTCAGTTAAAGCTGAGACGACTTTAGTTGATGGAAAGTCGAGAGTATTTGTGGCCAAAAAGATTGTAATATGTTATAGTCCCACGCGTATGTTGGCCAGGTGCTAGGTTTGCCGAGGTCACTTGAACGCAAGAGCCAGCCATCTCTGCAGACTTTAGCCCAAGTCCTGATGAGGAGTGTGCCGAATGTCTTCCATCGAAGAACAGATTGAGAACCTACTAACTCACCAGAAATACAGAGAAGCTGTTCGGAAACTCGATGCGCAGGCTGAGCAGCAGCCCGGTTACAAGTCCGACGCTGAATACAAAACATTGCTGGGCAGAATCAAAAGAGAAGCGCGCAACCATTTAGAGGCGCTGGACCAGGAACTAAGTGGTTTGCTCTCCAAAGAACCTGACGCCTTCACCGACGAAGACGAGGATCGCGCCAAGGTCATCTTGGAAGAGCAAGAGAAGGCCAACCTTGACAACACCAGTACCAGTATCTCGACCAGCCGCAGTCGCCTGAATGACAAGCTGATAGACAGAGACCGTCTGCGCATCTACCGCGATGTCAAGAAACATGTTGACGCTATCTGGCAAGAAGCGCGGCGCAGAGCCCGCGAAGTCGCAGATATTTCGACCGACGCCCTACTTGTGCACTACGACCAAGCTGTCGAGATCGTGCAAAACGTGCTGAGCCAAAGCCCCGATAACGTCTATCTCAAGTCTCTGCTGAGCGCAGCTCAAGAAGAACGCGAGCGCGTGGCCAAGGAGCGCGACGCGATGACCAGCGGCGTGCAAAAGGAACAGTTCCTGGCCGTCCTGTGCTATGTGGAACAAGCCAGCGACGACGATTACATCCAGATCTTCGATCTTAACGGTAAGCCGATGGGCCGCATGAAAAAGGTCGATGCGCTGGAAGAGACTAAACGGCAAGCTATACTCGCCGCCAACCAGCACGTCCCCAAATACTGCGAAGCGGCGCAGGAGGCCCTGCGGCGCCACGATCCGCGCAGAGCCAAGGCTGAACTCGACAGGGTGGCCAAGTTTGATGAGCTGACCAAGTTCATTCCAGAGGCAGAGCTTTATGAACCAAAGACATTCAGCCTGCTCAGCAGCACGCGCAATGAGACCAAAGCG
>JANWYT010000029.1 GCA_025055175.1 Anaerolineae bacterium
CGCGAGTACTGGATCATCGATCCGCAACACCAGACCTTGGAACAGTGGGTGAATGGTGAGGGTGGTCTGAGCCTGGCAGGCGTCTATGCTCCTGGTGACAGCTTCGTCTCGGCGCTGTTTGGCTCAGAAGCGCCGCTGAACATAGACGATGTGTTCGGTGCTGGTGCGTAATGCGCCGTAAACGCTCATCGACAGGTAATGCTTCTGCCGTCAAGCGCAGGACAGCACCTCGTGCTGCCCTGCGTGAGCGATAAAACGCTGAGATAGACCTAGATGAAGGGCAGGAAGCGGCGCACTACGCGCAGCGTCTTGACCAGGTTTAGCGTCAGCGGATCAGCTAGGGATAGTTCTGGCTTCTGGCCGATCATGGTATCAATCAGGATTGCCTGAGTGGAGCAGTACTTGATGATCCCTTCAGGCCCGTTGCGGCGGCCTACGCCGCTGGCGCGTTGACCACCAGTAGGCAGAGAGGGCGTCCCGACGGCCATTTGGGTACGGTTGATACTCACGTCGCCAGTGTCCAGGCGCAGGGCAATCTGTTCGCCGCGCTTCAAGTCGCGGGTGAAGATACTAGCAGACAGGCCATATTGGCTGTCGTTAGCCAGACGCACTGCCTCATCGACGCTGCTCACCTTCATGATGGGCAGCACTGGGCCAAAAGTCTCTTCGCGCATGATGTCCATGCTATGATCCACGTCTACCAGCACGGTAGGCTCGAAGAACAGTGGGCCGAGGTCGGGGCGGCGCTTACCGCCGACGATCACCCGCGCGCCTTTGGCCACTGCGTCGGCGATGTGCGCTTCAGTGCGCTCTAATTCGACCGTGTTGGTCATGCTACCCATATGAACGTCCATGCCATCGCCTGGGCCGACGTTCATCTGAGCGGCATAGTAGCAAATGCGCTCCACCAACGGCTCGTAGATAGCTTCTTCCACGTAGGCGCGTTCCACGCTAATACACACTTGGCCGGCGTTCTCCATCGCGCCGCGCAGCAAGCCCGTCGCCGTCATATCCAGATCAGCGTCAGCTAGGACAATGCTGGCGTCTTTGCCGCCCAGCTCCATGCTGTAGGGGATGAGTCGTTCGGCACAGCGCTTGGCCACGATACGTCCAACTTCTGTGCTACCCGTGAAGGCCACGAAATCGACGTGATCGACGACGGCGGCGCCGGTGCGACCATCGCCGTGCAGCACTTGGATCACGTCGCGCGGAATGCCGGCTTCGACCATCAGCTCTACGCCGTATTCGGCGCTGAAAGGCGTGACTTCGCTGGGCTTGAGCAGGATGGTGTTGCCGGCGATCATCGCTGGGATCAAATCCATGAAGGGCAACAGGAAGGGATAATTCCAGGGGCTGATGATGCCTACCACGCCGCGCGGCTTGTAGTAGACCTTCGCCGTCTGGATGATGGGGAACTGCGTCTTGCGCGATTTAGGGGCGAGGATGCGAGCGGCGTTCTGAGCGTAGTAGGTGATGACGCTGTCCACGACCAGCAGTTCTAGGAAAGCGCCGCTGTCGGGTTTGCCTGTCTCGCGGCGGATGACCTTGATCGCCTCCTCCTGGCGCTCCCACAGCAGGTCGCCCCAGTTTTGCAGCAGTTTAGCGCGCTCCTGGATGGTGAGAGCGGCCCAAGCCCGCTGAGCAAAACGAGCGCGCTCAGCAGCGTCCTCCACCTCCTGTGGACTAGTGACGGGAATTTGACCGATGACTTCCAACGTCAAGGGATTCTTGACGTTGAGCATCTCACGCGGGGCAGCGCCGTTCTTGTTGACTCGTGAAGAAGTAGCCATCTTCGCCTCTTGATCTGCAATTAAACGAGCGTTTGGTTGGGAATTATAGCGCAGACTCGGCTGCTATGCTCATCTTCTACTGCTAAACTCTCATCTTGTGGCTTGCCTAACCTGATTGATCTTTTGCTTTAACTTATGTTAAAATAGAGGCATGCCAATAAAAAAGCTCTCTTTAATCACCCAAAGGATTGACTATGACAGTCATCAACATCAGCACCCACAAAGCGCCACTCCAAATCAAGTCTGCTCCCGCTTGGCGCACAGCCAGTTGGTGGGAGTCGCGCTTGGTCGCCATAACGGGCTTAGCGCTTGTCCTGGCCTGGGTGGTAGGTCAAGTGGGCGCGCCTGGATGGCTCAATGCTTTGCTGGGGATGTTGGCTTTTGTGGCGGGCGGCTTCTTCGGAGCGAAGAATGCCCTGGAATCGCTGTTTGTGAAGCGCAGGATCGACATCGACATGCTGATGGTCATGGCGGCGCTGGGTGCGGCCCTGATTGGCCAATGGCCAGAAGGTGCAGTGCTGCTGTTCCTGTTCTCGCTCTCTAACGTGCTGCAAGATTATGCTATTGGACGTAGCCGTCAAGCTATCCAAAGCCTGTTCAAGCTGTACCCAGAGCAAGCTACTGTGCAACGTGGCGAGCAGAGACTGGTCGTCAAGATCAGCGAGATTCGCCTGGGCGACCGCGTGTTGATTGGCCCAGGTGAGCGTGTGCCTGTCGATGGCGTGGTGCTGGCAGGTCGCTCCAGCGTGGATGAGTCGCCAATCACCGGCGAGAGCATGCCTATCGATAAGACGGTGGGTGATAAAGTGTTCGCTGGGACGCTCAATGAACAAGGCGCGCTGGATATTGAGGCGATCAAGCTGGCATCAGAAGGCACGTTGGCACGCATCATTCGGATGGTAGAAGAGGCGCAGGAGAGCAAGGCGCGCGCCCAGCGTTGGCTGGACACTTTTGAGCAGCGATACGCTCTGTTCATCATCCTGGCGACGCTGGCCTTCATCGTTGTGCCGCCTATTTTGTTTGGCGCGGACTTCGCCGCTAACTTCTATCGCGCGATGGTTCTGATGACTGTCGCTTCGCCTTGCGCCCTGGTGATTAGCGTGCCAGCGGCTTTCATCAGTGCGATTGCTTCGGCGGCACGCGAAGGCGTGCTGCTCAAGGGCGGAGCATATATTGAAGACCTGGCTCGTCTCAAGGCCATCGCCTTCGACAAGACCGGCACCCTGACTCTGGGTCAACCACGCCTGACAGACGTCATCAGCCTGACGATGGACGAAAACATTTTGCTGCGTCTGGCCGCTACTGCTGAGTCGCGCTCGGAACATCCGCTGGCGCGTGCTATTGTGCAAGAAGCCGAGGCGCGCGGGCTGTCGCTTTACCCACTGGAGAAGTTCGACAGCCAGGTCGGTCTCGGCATTGTGGCGCGCGTCCAGGGGCGAGACCTGACGCTTGGGCGCGTCAACCATCTGGCTCAAGCTGCGCCTATGCCCGCTGAACTGTCTCAGGCTTACAAGCGCCTAGAAGCAGAGGGCAAGACGATCATCGGTGTGCTGAGCGATGGCCAATGGGTGGGTCTGCTGGCCCTGGCCGATCAGCTGCGCCCCGAAGCCATCTTGGCAGTGCGTGAACTCCACCAATTGGGCATTCAAGTCGCTATGCTGACGGGTGACAATCAGCGCGTGGCCCAATCCATCGCGCAGCAAGTGGGCATCGACCGTGTCTTTGCGGAGCTGTTGCCTCAAGATAAAGTGATGCAGGTCGAAGCTTTGCGCGCCGAGTATGGCACAGTGGCTATGATAGGCGACGGCGTCAATGATGCCCCAGCCCTGGCCAGCGCCTCCGTCGGCATTGCAATGGGTGCGGCTGGCACAGATGTCGCGATGGAGACCGCCGACGTGGTGCTGATGGGCGACCGTTTGGAGCGGATTGCAGCTGCGGTGCGCCTGGCCCGCAAGGCTCAGCGCGTGGTTATCCAGAACATCGCCTTCTCGTTGGGAGCAATCGTCTTGCTGGTGATCGGCGCATTTGTGGTTGATCTGCCCCTGCCGCTTGGAGTGCTGGGGCATGAGGGTAGCACAGTGGTCGTCGTGCTGAACGGCATCATCAGCCTGCTGCTCATCCCTGAAATTCAGCGGCGACGCGCCAAGCGCTGCGCCTGCTGAGGCTCGTTCACCCCCTGCATCAGACTAAGTGTAGGGGGTGGCTTTACACTTTGAAGCTTCTGTTTTTTTGTAAGTCCAGCAGCAGACGCCGTGCTAGCGCGCGCGCTTCTTCCAGGTTGTTCAGGAAGTGCCACTGGCTGTTGGAGGCAACCTCTGGGTTGGTCTTTGCCAGAGACTCGATCAGTAAGCGTGCCAACATCTTGCTGTTGACGAAGAGTGTGACGCCAGAATTGTTGCGCGATTGCGGCATACGAATCACGTTGCGGATGTGGACGACAGCGCCGTTTGGTATGTCGCCAGAGCGTGTCATGTCTACGATAGACACGCAAGGGTGACTAACGGTATCCATCATGGCATTAGCGGACTGGACGACGAAGTAGAACTCATCCCAGTTCCACTGGCCTACGTAGATGAAGCGGACGATGGTCTTTTCTTTGTCGTCCCATACAGCTTGAACAGGCATGGTGTCTACCTTTCAGTGCAGTCAACAGAGTGGAACAGAATTTTTAATTTTTTAATATGGAAAGGCGATGAGTTGGTCTGACTGAGCCATCAGTAGGCCGTCTGGTATATCTTTATGTATACTGTAAAAATAGTCGACTGGCTGCTGTTCTAAGGACATGTTCATGCTTTTGAAACTTCGTTCACGCTTACGCACTTTGCAGATAATCTGCCTGCTGCTGGCTCTGCTAACCAACCTAACCTATGGCCAGCGCCTCAGCAGTCGTGGCAGGGCGCAGGTGCAATTCAACGACATGACCAATGCCCAGCTCAGCCAGTACCTGGCTAACCTCACGCCGCGCCTCATGCTGAACGCCTTCCTGACGTTGGAAGACGCTCAGCGCGCCGAAGCCATCAACCGCACCCAGAGCCTGGCTCTGGGAGTGGTGGTGAACCGCATTGAAGATCGTGGGATCAGCGATGTCTTCCAGAGGTTGGCTAGGGACAGCACTTTCAATCTGTACGCCACTGTCCAGGATCACCAGGCTCTAATGCGCTTGGGCTTCGCCAACGTCTCTGCTTGGCGAGCTTATCTGGAAGCCAACGTAGATGACTTCGTGAGCGCAGGCGACTCGGCTATCCTGAGCGACGGCCTGCTCAACCTATTGCGCGACGGAACGCTGGCCCAACGCTATCTGCAAGCCAGAGGAGCGGATCGTTACGATGACCTGGCCCTAGCCCTGGACTCGGAAGAGCTACGTCGCTTCTTCTTTCTGGTGGACGAAGACGCTCTCAGTAGGTTGATTGGCGTGGTGCAGCACGAGACTTTGGCTACGCTAGCCGAACGCGCCGACGTGGAGACGCTGGCTGTGGCCCTGAGCAGCGCGCCACCAGCCAGCACTCAGCGTCTGGTCAATGCTTCACTCAAGGGGAGTGCAGGCCGTCCCTCGCAGAGCGTCACTTCTCAAGCCAAGTTTCAGCAAGCTATCGCGCGCATGAGGCATGGTGGTCGCGCTGCTGAATTGTTGCGCCGCGTCCCTGCTCTGCAAGAGGGGCTGGACGTGACTGTGCTGGCTCAGACCATGCGTCCTTCGGTGGCAGCAGCTTTCCTACTCAGCGCCCCGACAGGGCTGGATACCGCTCCGTTCTTCGCCGATCCAAACGCCGAGCGCCGCATTTACGATTTCGTCAACGCGCTTGAACCGCTGGAACGCGCCCTGATGTTCTTGGACATCGACAGCATAGCGCTCAACGACCTACTAGGCCAGGCCACGATCGAAGAGCGCACCCTGTGGCTGGATGAAGCTCCAGTGCCTGTCATCGCCACCCTGCTCAACCGCGCTGAACCTGACCTGCGCCGCGAGCTGATCGACTTGCTGCCGCCCGACATCCTGACAGAGGTGTTAGAAGGCACGGACGACGCTGACCTGCTGGATGATTTGCGCGGTGACCCTGCTCTGGATGAGCTAGATATCCCCTGGGACGAGCTGCTAGCTTTCTTCGATGATCCCTGGTCTGACCTGCTGGATGATCCTGATGCCTTAGCCGATTTTTTCGACCAGGCTGATGAGGACGGACGCGCTGCTCTGCTGCAAGTCTTTGGCCTGCGCGCCCTGCTAGATGTGTTGCCCACCGAGTCGTTCAACGCCTTGCTGGCAGAAGCTGATCCTGAATTGCTGGAGGAAGAGCTGGCTAACCTCAATGATTATCAAGCTCTGCGCTTGCTGGCTCAGGCTGATCCTACGGCGCTAGAAGCTCTGGGCCTAGACGAAGCTGCTCGTGAAGGCTTTGTGGACGAGGTCTCCCTGGCCCTGATCGCTCAAGGGACTGGCTCAGAGTTGGCGCGCGCCCTGCTGGATTTGCCCATTGAAGCTCAGACTCGCGCTTTGGCGGAAGTTGGCTACGACAGTTTTGGCGCGCTGTTGGAAGACCTGACGCCTGGCCAGGCCCAGGCTTTTGTCCTCAGCTTGGACAGTTCTCAGGCTTGGGGCAGACTAAGCGAGCAGGCCAGCGATCAAATCTTCGCTTTGCTCAGCAGCGCGCCGCCACTGGTCATCGCGGCTTCACTAGAGGCTATGTCGTCTGATCTGCGCTTCCAGGTGGCCGCCGTTTTGCCGCCTGAAGCCCTGGCCGACGCCATAGCTTGGTTCAGCAATGCCGATGAAGCCCGCGAAGCGTTGGAAGCTAATCCGCAAGCCGCTGCGCTGCTGCTAACCGATGAACAAGACGACTCTGCTGATGCGTCAGATGAAGCAGTGGACGACAGTGGTGACGATGGCGGTGGAGACGATGATGGCGGTGGTAGTGATGATGGTGGCGAATAATTCGGTTGAGCCAACCGATCCGCGACGGGACTGGTTTGGCTCAACCTGTAGAATGCATGTAGGAAGCCCTCTTCTTTTTTTAGCTAGAAGAGGGCAGAACAAGGCCTAACCGCCCCAACGCAACCCGCTAATGCGCAGCTGTGGCACATCTAGTAGCGGAGCAGCGTTGCTACCATCGCCGTTGGCCAGATAGATGACAGCGCTGTCGTTCCAGATGATCGTGCCGCTCTCTGGGCCAGGGCCAGCGTAGACCAGATTGGGCGAAGTCTCAATCTCGCGGATGTCGCCTGTGCCTTGCAGGAACAAGCGGGCCGTGTCGCCGTCGCGGCAGATGAAATACAGGTCGATGCCGTTCTCATCGAAGAAGGGTTGCTCGCAGGCGGCGCTGCCAGGTTCGGTGACGGGATACTCGTCACCTGTGTCCACGAAGCGTACGTAGACCGCCCCATCGCGCACGAAGGCCAGCAGCAAGCCATCAGGCGTGATGGCTGGGTCGCTGGCGTCGTCGATGAAAGGCCGAGGCAAGTCGTCAGGATTGCTGGCGTCAAGCTGGAACAGGTCGCTCTCGCCGCTCTCGTCGCTCGCGCCGAAGATGAGACTGCGCCCATCGCCCGACCAGGCCATAGGCCGATCCGTAAGCTCTATGCCCAAGCTGTTGGAGAACAGCGGACGCTGCGCGCCGCTCTCTACGTCCAGCAAGTAGAGCGTGCCGAGTCCGTCCTCGTCGTGTCCGACGTAGGCCACCATGTTTCCATCGGGGCTGATAGCAGAGCTGACGGGGTCGATCAGGCCCATGCCAATGTCCAGCAGCTCGCCGCCCTCCAACAGGAACAGATGCGAAGTGTCGTCTGCTCCGCGTCCGATGAAAGTGGCTCGGCGCGGTGTGTTGGGCCAGTTGCGGAAGGCCAGGTTGTCGAAGGACAGATTAGCGGCTGCCAGAGCCTGGCTGACTTGTGACACTTGGCGCACGGCGCGCTCAACTGCCTCAGGCCGCCAGGGGCTGAGGGTGGGGCCAGCAGCTGGCCCACCGACTGGCGGAGGCGGAGGCGTGATAGCCGGGCCGATGGGCAGGATTCCGCCACCAGGGCGCAGCGGGACGCTGCCAGGCACGCGCGGCGTCGGCGCGGCAGGCGCTGAGGTGACGACGACGGGCGTCGGCGCACTGCTTGCTACGCCTCTGGGATTCCACCATTGCAAGATGAATTCTGTCCCCAGCGGGTAATCTCGCCCGTCGATTATCATGCGGCTCACCGATTTGGGTGATGAAGTATGCACCCAGCGCCCTGGGCCAAATACGCCTAATTGCGAAGCAGCATCGACGACGACGCAATAGGCCGTGCCGCCTACCTCCGTCGGCAGGATGACTCTGCCACGCCCGTCAGCATCGGTGGTGATGGTGTAATCAGGCGCGCCGTCTTCGCATTCGTCCTCGTAGATGGCAATGAACACGCTAGCAATCCCAGGCTCAGCAAAGTCGAAGGGAGCAGGGCCAGGCGTAATCTGCTGCATACCGTCTGGGATCAGGCGATTTTCACTGCGCAGCTGGCAGCCTGGCGGGATGTTGGCCAGCGTGCCATTCCAGGTACTCGGCTCGCAGTAGGCGCGGTAGACGTTGAAATCGATGCGCAGGCCACCAGGCACAGGCGTCGCGATGTCGCTGGCGTCCATCAGGATGGTGTCGGCCAGGAACAGTTCACCTTCCACCGACAAGTCTGAGAAGTCGCCCTCGCCGCTGCCCATCCGCGTCTGCGACAGGCCACCACGATCATTCGCCCACCAGCCAAAGGTCGGCACGCTGGCGATGACTCCTTCACCGACGGGCGTCATGTCGAAGTAGAGCTTATCGCCACCAGAGCCGAACCACGTCCACCACTGGCCTTCGGGCAGCACCAGGCTGTTGGCGCCGGCCAGACGGTCGATAAAAATACAGTGCGGCACGGCTTGCAGCTCACCCAGCTCGAAGTAGCCCTCAATATCCGTCGTCGTCGTGCCGACGAGCGCGCCCATGTTGTTGCAAGGGCCGCGATAGACCTCGACCAAGACGCCGCCAATCCCGCGCTCGAATCTGTCTTTGCTGGTGTTGGCTGCGACGGATGTGCCACCGCCTTGTAAGACACAGCCTTGCGGCACACGTCCACCCACTCGGAAGCCAATGCTCTCGCGTTCACAGACCACCTCGTGTACTTGGCCGAAGACGCTGCTCACGCGGGCCAACGCTGCGTCGGCACGGATTGTCGTCACCAGGCGGTTAGTTGCATACGCTTCAACGATGGCTCTCAAATCTGCTCCAGTGATGCATCGGCCAGGATTCGATCTCCGCCAGGCGTCGATGATCGACAGAAAATCGTCTAGCGTCCCAGTTGTGGTGATGAAGGGGCTATTGTAGCCCTCGTTTCTGCGCATTGCTTCAACAATCATCGCGAGCTGATCGTCGTTGAGGTTGAAGCATTGCTTGACATAGTCGAGAACGTCGCGTTTGTTGGGATCGCTGATGGTGGGTGTGAAGGCGTTCCCGTTGATGAGGCTATCGACGTAGCTGCACCACAAGCTAGACTTCTCTGCGTAAGAATTAGCTATGTTCACAGAGACGACGACCTGAGAGAGGCGGCTGTCGGTGCGCATACGGCTGAGCAAATCAGGGGCGCGATAGGCGTCATCAGGATACGAACGGCCCAGGCAGGTGGGTGTCCAGAACCAGTAGCGCAAGTCTCTGTCGACTTCCACCATGCCTGCAATTGTGCCGAAGGGATCGCCGCGCATGAAAGCGCATATCCCACTCTGGCTGAGGCGGCTGAGGAAGAAGAAGATTTTCGTTTCAACATCAGAAACCGGCCCAAGATTGCTGTTCAGGCGGTTGATGAGGCGCATCAAGTCTTCCATCTCTGGGGTAGGCACTGAGCGCGAGTCAGTGGGGCAGCGGGCAGCGACGAACGCCTGCCTGGTCGTCTGGAATAGCTCGGTCATCGAGACGGGCGGCGTTGGGGTGGGGGTCAGCACTTCGAAGATGGGGACAGGCGTCGCCACGCTGGCCCTGAGTCCTGTGACCGCCTCTAGGAAGACGCCGCGATTGGCGATGAACAGCAAGAAGTCTCGCGGTGACATGCAGCGCCTGCCCAAGTAGGCGATGTAAGCCGCCAGGTCATTCCAAGTGAAGCCTGCCTGCCCTTCGCTGATGCGGGCGCGCCAGATGTCCATTTCTTGGGATTGGATGACGCGACATTCGACCAGACGGTTCAGCAGGGTGTTCTGTTGCTCCACCTCAGATGGCGATAGGCTGAGGACTCGGTCGCGCAGGTAGCTGCACCAGACAGTGCGCTGGACAAACAGCGAGCCGCCCGCCAAAGAGGCAATGAGCAGGTTGGTGGTCTCGTTGCGAGGATCGCGCTTTAGGCGTGCCAGGGCCTCGCGCATTTGTGCGCCCGTCAGCATGCCATAGCAGGAAGCTGTGAAGTACTCAGCTCGATCCATGGGCGACAATACGCCGCGCGCGTCGGCTAGGCGGAAGGGATCGCCGGCCTGGGCCGCACATAGTTCCGCGTCGCTTACGCCAGCCCACGACAGGCGGATGGCGCTGCCCATGCGCCCGAAGTTGGCGTCTAGGGCCATGAAGTCGGCGCTGGGGACGGGGCGTGGATCGGTGGAGCAGCGCAGGGCGTTGCTGCGCGGCTGGCTGAGCGGCGAGGGTAGGTTAGGCGCAAAGCGCTGGCGGCGCAGCAGGTCGGTCAGGCTGGCGCAGGGATTTTCGCTAGCGCTCAGGCGTATCAGCTGAGTGATGGACAGGTTGGCCTGCTGGCGCAGGTTGGCACACTGGTCGAAGGCGGGCAAATTGGGGAAGTCGGCCAGACGTGGCACGCCGCTGCGTGTCGGCGATGGCGTGATGATAGGCGTCTCTCGGCTGAGAGGTATGAGGGTGGGCGTTGCAGCAGGGCAACCGTTAGGCGTCTGGCCGAAGGCGTTGGGGCAGGCGTCCTGACTGTCGGGAATGCCGTCTTGATCGCTGTCGAGCGGACAACCGTTAGGCGTCTGGCCGAAGGCGTTGGGGCAGGCATCTCGAGAGTTGATGATCCCGTCTGCGTCATCGTCGGGACAGCCCATCGTCAGCGAATTCTGGCTGAACTCGCTGGGGCAGGCGTCGATGTTGTCTGTGAAGCCGTCGCCGTCGCTGTCGGGGCAGCCGCTGGGCGCTTGCCCAAACGTGTTGGGGCAGACGTCTCGAGAATTGATGACGTTATCTCCATCGTCGTCGGGGCAGCCCATCGTCAGTGAATTCTGGCTGAACTCGTCGGGACAGGCGTCCACGTCGTCGCTGAAGCCGTCGCCATCTCTGTCAGGGGCTGTCACTGTGAAGAAGGCCGAACCAGCAAAAGGCCCGGAGTCTGGCACAGCGGGCTGGTAGCAGACAATGTAGAGGACGCCAGAGGCGTTGCTCGGTACGGTGTAGTATCCACCCGCGTAGTAGTCGAAGCTTACAGCTCCTGGGACGCCGCCGATGTCGCAAGTGATGCCGTAGCCTTCAAAGCCGCCAGAGACTTGGATGTAGATCACAGTTCCTGGTGGCCCGCTATTGGGATAGACTGCCACGTTGAGGTACTGAGCGTAGCTGACGGCGCTCAGCACCCCCAAAAAAAGACAGATGGATGCTAGCCTCAGCATAGCAGCGACGCTAGCACTGTGTAGATGCATAGTATCTCCTTAGGAAGAACGCGCAGACGTTACAGACACTATATATGAAATTTGTGAGCTGTCAAACAAGCCCGCTCAGGATTGGCCAGAAAGTACCGTTTCACAGTGCGCTGTCGCGCTCAGGCAAAGCACAGCACAGTCAACACGTTAGTCACAAGCATAGAAGAATGGCCTGCAACAGCTCTGGCGGCGTCCGAGCTTGGAAGATCAGCACGACCTCTGCAAGGCTCACGCTGAGCTGCTCGTTTGAGTCAATCAGCGGCCTTCGACCGAGAAGGCGACAACCAGCTCCTGTCTCTCTGAAGCCGCTATGCGCGTTGGCCAAATCCTGAATCGACTATCCTCCTTTGCGCACCGAGAAAATGCTGTTGCCGCTGGCGACGTACAGGATTCCACGCGCAGGATCGGCCGTAATGTCGCTCAGCAACTCAAACAAGCTCTCATCGGTTATGCGGTAGCTGGCGATGAACGAGCCGGCAATGGAGGTCTCGTAGAGGGTGCGCGTCTTGCGGCTGGTGATGTAGAAGGCCGTATCGATGGGGCTGTCGTTCAAATAGAAGCTGTCTACCGTCGCCAAGTTGAGCGCCAAGGCGTCTGGGAAGCCGGCGAAGCTGAACGGCTGCTGCTCACCGCCGAAGTGGCGGCTGATGATACCCTCGCGGTACAAGATGTAGACCGAGCCGCGCGTGTTGCCTGCAGTGCTGATGGCGAAATCGACGGCACTGGCTAAGTTGGGCCGTATGTCGCGGTTGAAATATTCTTGCGGGCCGCTGCTGTAGCTGCCACCAGCTGGCTGATAGCGCCACAGCTGGTTCGCGCCAATGTCCAGCACATAGAGGTTGCCCTGCCAGATAGACAAGCTGATGGGCGTGCGCCAGGTCTCTGCGCCCAACACGCGCTGTGCGTCGCATTCCATGATGAAGCGCGGTGGACAGCGCACCAGCACGCCGCTGGTATCGAGGGCGACGATGCTGTTGAACTGATCGTCGTAGGCGATGCCGATCACTTCACCGACGGTCAAACCGTCCACTGTTGCGCCGCGCCGCATGTTCACCAACGGTTGATTGCTGGCTAGGCTCAGGCCATCGCTGCCCAGCGTCAAGCGGTAAGCCAAGCGGTTGGCCGAATCGAAGGCGTACAAATCCAGTCCCTGCAAGACCAGGCGGCTGATGGTAGCGCCTGGCAGACTAGTGAGTAGCAGGGCTTGGCGGCGCTGGATGTTGTTCAGGCGGTCGCTGACTTCCAGACCCTCGCGACGTAAACTGGCTAGGGTTAAATCGCCAGGGCGCAGCGCGTCGCATTCATCCACCTTCAGCAGAGTAGCCTCCCAAGTTTGCAGCACGCCCTGGGGATTGGCGGAGTCGATACTGCGGGCGAGTTGGGCAGCGCTGAGAGCTTGGCGCACGCATTCTTCGAAGCGCGTCTCGCCAATGCCGACGGCCCAAGAGACAATGACGCCGCCCACGACCAGCAACGGCAGCAGGAAGACGACGGTCGTCAAGAAGGCCGCCGAGTAGCGCACGCGCGGCTGATCGACTGGACGGGCAAATAGCTTGCCCATCAAGCCGCCGATGGCGTTAAACAAGCCGCCGACGATCCCCGCTAGCCCACTCAAGATGGCTCGTCTAAGAGCGCTGATGGGGTTGCGGCGGGGCTTGCGCGCAGGTGGCGAGGCCGCTGCTGTGGCGGTGACGGGGGCAGTGGGCTGAGTCGTGCTTCGGTCTTTGGCGGCTAGTTCCGCGCTAATGGCTTTGGACGATTCGCCTTCGACGACGGGCATAGGCACGGGTGCTTCTGGCAAGACGAATTCCGCTACCAGGGCCTGAGCCGAGCCAACCAGCAACAAGCGCAGATCGTCGATGACTTCTCCCAGCGTAGGCGCAGCGAAGAGCTGTTCCAGCTTATCTTTAGGCGCTTCGGCGATGGCCGAGTCGGCTAGGATGAGGCGACTGCCTGCATCGACTGATAGCCGCCGCATTTGCACTTCTGGGATGGGACGTACACCCAGCGGCGGCAAAAAGAGGGCTTCGTCGTCGTGAATGTCGTCGGGCAGGCATTGAGTGCTGGCATTGTGGCGCAGCAAGGCGGCGCAGGCGCCCACACGGGCCAAGTACAAATCCTGATCGCGCAGCACAGCACAGATCAGGCTGGCTTCGTAGGGACGGCGTCCGCTGGCGTTGTGTTCAAAAAGGTTGTTGTTGAGCGTGTTCAGCACGTCGCGCAGCGCCGAGGTTACGCTGCCACTGGTGCTAAAGTAGCGCTCGGCGGCCATCAGGGCCATTTGCTCGTAGAAAGTCACAGGGGCGTGTGGCCCACTGGGGACGACGAGGGCGAAGAAGGTATCTGCTTCGCGTCCGCGTGCTGCTTTGCGTGGGGCGACCTCGCACAAAGCGCCAGGTGGCGTGGTCTTGATCGGTTTGCCGTTGGCCAGGTAAATATGACCGATGAGGGCTTCAAGTTCGAAGGGCATGTCATCCAACTCGTAGCTTGGGCCGTCGTATGCGCCTCACATTGTATTGGATTTGGCGCGTGGCGTGGCCTGACCAGCGTTAGGGTTTGGTAACGACTACTCTTTGGGGATGATAGCCAAGACGCGCCAGCCCAGGCGTTCTAGCTCGTCGCGCTGGTGCAACAGCGGATCGAAGACTTCTGCCAGGAAGGCTATCACTAAGCCCAGCAGCAGCGCCGCACCGATCTGCAGCAGTGGGCCGAAGCGGTTGGCCAGTGGTGGCGGTGCAGGCGTCACCTGCGGCTCGTCCAGCAGACGCACCTCAGCGTTTTGTTCGCCCAAGTGTGGGAAGTAAGCGGCGTTGCGCGTGCGCAGCACGTCAATCGCCACTGCGACGATCTTCTCTAACGCTTGGGCGTTGGGGTGGGTCATCTGTACCAGGCCCACGCTGCGCGCT
The DNA here is from genome assembly GCA_025055175.1 of Anaerolineae bacterium. Lineage (GTDB taxonomy): Bacteria > Chloroflexota > Anaerolineae > Aggregatilineales > Phototrophicaceae > JAVQVU01. Next base: position 14,307 of record JANWYT010000029.1, read on the forward strand.
CTGTCGGTGGCAATGCCCAAGCCCTCTAGGCTAACCTCATCCCCCAGCTTGGCCGCCAATTCTGCGCGGAACGAGGATGATTTTATCCATTCGGTGAAGGCGTTCACCGTGAACTCAGAAGCTAGCCAAACGTCTTGGAAATCACCGTCGCGCTGAGGCAGGTTGCTGCTCGACTGAGCCGCGCTGTAGCGGAAGCTGACGCTATAACTGCTGCCCCCACTGCTGCGGCTGAGGAGCTGTGGCGCGACCAGCGCCCCGACGATCAGCGCAGGCAGCAGGATCAGCCACCAGCGGCGGCGCAGCAGGCGCGTCAAGAAGCGAATCTCAGTGTATTCCATCTCATCCTCCATCAGAAGCGGGACAAGTGTTGTGCGCGCCTAGCGCCGCCAGGTCGATCAGCCAACCACCGCCCTGCGCGCCACTTCGTCCCAACGCCAGCCAAGCGCCATTCGGCGAGAGCCAGGCCCATGCGCGCTCGTCCTCGCGCAGGCTCATAAAGGGTAGCTCAGTTAGGGCGATGGGCGCGCTGCTGCCCAAAGTAAAACACTCCAGAATCGTTGGGCCGTCGGCGCTGGATGGACGGATAACGTAGAGCAAGCGTACTCCGTCGTCCACGCGGCGGAATTGTGGAGCAGGGTAGTTGTTACTCGGCAGATAAGCTCTATAGAGCAGAGTGCTTCTACCGCGCGTGAAATCGCGCAAGATGTAGCCCGTTTGTTCATCCAGCGTCCCACCAATGATGACGGCGCGGCCGTCGTCTGTCAGGCCAGGGATGGTGCGCGAAGGCGGGTTGTTCAGCAGGTGCGGCGAGAGCGCCCCACCCTGATCGCTGGCCGTGAAGTAGCGCACATCTTCGCCGAAGCCGCCGAAGTAAATGGCCACGAAGTTATTGGCCGACGACCAGACGAAGCCTTGCAAGCTATGTTGATACAAGCCCGTCTGCACGAGTCGGCGGAAGCGCCCGTCGCGCTCGGTGGTGTACAAATCGTGCAGATCGGTTTGGAAGATGGCGCGCGTGCTGAAGCTGGGCATAGTCAAGAACGACGACTCCAGCAGCTGCGGATTTTCGCCACCGCCTGTCTGAGTGATCTGGGTGATGCCCGCGCGTGCGATCATGGCCTTGGTGACTTGGGCCGCGTTGGGGTGAGCTTCCAGGGCTTGCGTGCGGCCTGTTTGTACGTCATAGTTAGCCCACTCGTGAGCGGTGAAGATGTCGCCGCTGCAGCCCATGCCGTACAAAAAGCTAGCTGAGTCGCTGGCCCATTCCACTGCCACCACCTCGTGCGGGCTGAACCGACGCAAACCAGCGGGCAGAGGCGGCGGGGCTAGCGCGGCGTCTTGGGCCTGGCCGCTGAGCGATAGCTCCCAGCGCACGGGTTCACCTTCAGCATATTGATCGACCTTGAGGGCAAAAGGGCGGCTCTCGTTGGGCTGGAGCGCTAGATCGACCAGCGCACTGCCACAGGCGTCTACCAGATAGCCGAAAACTTCAGCAACGGCTCGGTTGTTTGCGTCGAAACCTTCGCCCATCAGAGTCACGTCGCCGTAGGCTCGCGTTCCCGCGTTGCGCAGCGTGCCGCGCAAGCTGCGGGCCTCTAAGCCGAAGCTGTCCGTGAATTGAATGAGCTTCAGGTCACCTTCAACTACAAGATCGTTGATGGCGTCTTGGGCTAGGCTCATGCTAGAGCCTAGAAGCAGGATGAGCGAAGCGACAACTGAGCGCAGCATAAATCACAGATGTAGTCATCAGAAGATGATGAAGAGAAATGCGATGAGCAGAGGTAGTCGTAAAGGGTTGATGAGGATGAGAAACAGCAGCAGAAAGATGGAGATGCCTGTGACGATCATGAAGTTGCTCCTGGGCCGCTAGATGGCGAACGACGGGAGCGCATGGGAGTCGAACCCACCGTCGCCTGCTCTGCGCAAGCGACCATCGGTTTTGAAGACCGAGGCATCCACCGGGACACATGCGCCCCCAAAGGCGGATTATAGCGCTGTGCAAGTGGGTTTCCTATGGCGTCCTCTATTAGGCGAAAGGCCCATTTTGCGGTATGCTAGGGGTGTGCTGCGTCGCTCTCAACATGGGGGTTCTTCCATGCGTCAAACGATCCTTTTGGCCTATTTGTGGCTTGCGCTGTCCTTAGTGGTGGCCCAAACACCCCCGCGTGACTACGCCGTTGAGGTGTCTCCACCCATGCGCGCCGCTGACGGACGCATCAGTATTGTCGTTACCGTCACCAACCAGGGCGGGGACGGGGTGACGCCGACTTTCGTCCGCGTCTACGACACTGAGACGGAGACCATCATCTCTCAGGGAGAGTTACCTCCACTGCCTGCTGGTCAGTTGCAGCGCTTGCAGTTCACCCTCAATCCTGCGGAGTATGCCCCCAGGACGCGCCTCAGCCTGCGCGTGGAAGCCGGCCTCGATCCGTTTGAGATTAAAGGCACGCCCATTGCCGAAAACAACATCCAGTTCCTCGATCTGCCCCTGGTGGGCGGTTTCCAGCCTATTGCCACTAGCGCACCTGCCACAACTGCTCAAGAGGAAGTTGAAGCCACGCCGGAAGCAGCGTCCCCGCCCCTGATCGAGACGACCGCTGAGGGCCTACGCTTCAATCTGTTGGGCAACGCTTACGACTTCAGCCAACAAGAGCTGCTGATTGCTGCATTGGCGGCCCTGGGCGTGGTGCTAATCCTGTGGGTGCTGAGCATTATCTTCCGTCTGCTGACGCGCCGTCCGCCGACTTTTCCGTTGTGGCAAGCGCCTTACGCCACCGTCCCTATGCTCGATCCCAACAGCGTAGAGGGCCGCCGCCAGGCTTGGCAGCTTCATGCTCAGAATGGCTTGATTCTTGCTGCCAACCGTGACGGTGCGCTCCATCCGATTAAGCAACTCATCAGCACGGACGGCCAAAGCCTGTCCAACTGGCAGGTGACGGCCATGCGCATCAGCCAGTACGACAACTACGGGCGCGTAGCTCGAAGCCAAGTGATCGCTCGCCCTGCTTTGGTCAAGCGGTTCAACCGCCTGCTCAAGCGCCGCTTGAAGGCTGACGATGCCGCCTTGCAGCGCCAGGTTATGAAGATCGCCCGTCCTCTAGTGCGCCAGGTTATGCGCAGCGTTTCCAACAAGAACGCTTTCTTGCCGATTGCCCTAGACATTCGTTGGAGTGGCAGGCATGGCGAGGTACGAATCTTGTTTGAACTCTACCAGTTCCAGGGTGGAGCGTGGTATCGTATTGACCAATGGGAGCCAATGATGGCTATTGCCAGCCGCACCTTACAGGAGAACTACACGTTCACCATCCACGGCATGTCCGCCAACGAAAATCTGCGCAGCTACGCTAAGCGCTTGCAAGAGGACTTGGCTTGGCTGCTGTTGGAGACAGTGCGCGTGCGCCAGCCGCAGCAGCAAGCTCGCCCCAGTTACAGCGTGCCAGACACGCTCAGTGGGATGAAACCTGCTGCTCTGTAGACAGAGACTTGCTTAGGAGGCGTGTCGTGGTCAACGCCTACGATGAAATCCTCGACTTTGTGACTTCTGGCCCATCGCTCCAGGCTATCGTCGATTTTCGCCACTCACAGACTACCCTGGAGCGCGTCGCCTACCTCATGCAACGCCAAATTATCGAAGTAATCACTGAGTCCGAGCGCGAGGAGCTGCGCGAATTCCAGAAGGCAGATTACTTCATCGAACAGCTCAAGATTCGTGCCCGCCGCCGCCTAGGCCTGCCCACATAAAACTCTCCTGTGTACGAAGCCGAGCTATCGACATCCCTCAGCCGCGCTTCTAGTGCGGCTTCGTGCTTAAGCGCTTGTAAAGTTCAACAAAAATTTATATAAATCGCACAAAATTCTGTTGAAAAAACTTGTTTATTATGCATAGTGTGGTATACTGAAGGCATGAAAAACGTTGCTGGCTTTCGTGAACTCCTTCACAATCTGAGGGCTCAACCACTTCGAGGTCATCAGTGGAGGAGAAGCAGCGCACCTGAGGAGAGGACAACGATGATGATGAATGACTATGTGGCCCTGATCGAAGCTCGTCAGCACCAGAACGAAGCGGCAGAATTTGCTCGCAAAGAGCGCCTCATCCGATTGGCCCGTGAAGCACTGATGGAACGTCTGGACCACTGCAAAGCGCGCAAAGACGATGGCGACCAGAATAAGAGATAGGCTAGGCCTCGCTGGCGATTCGTCTCAGCCCCGCTTCGTGCGGGGCTTTTGATTCTCGGTCTGAGCGTCTACAATCTCTGCGGAAATAAAACAGACGAAGCGTGGAGAGCAACTACATGCGCCTGGTCTTCCTGGGCGATAGCCTGACTTGGGGTGGATACGGCGGCAACTGGGTGAGTGAAGTTGCGCGTCGCTTGCCTAAGGTGCAGGTGGTCAACGCCGGCGTCGGCGGCGATACGGTCGTCAACTTGCAGCGTCGTCTGCCTGGTGTGCTTGATGAGCATAAGCCGAGCGCCATGTTCGTCATGGTCGGTGGCAACGACGCCGTGAGCTACACCATGCCTGAGACGCGCCCTTACTATCGCAATAGCAAAGGGATCAAGCCCGATGGCTTCGTCAGCCCACAGGCTTTCGCCAGCACCTACCGCGAGCTGCTCAGCGAGCTACTGCTGCACCACGTCCAGCCTCTCGTGGGTCTGCCTCCTACCGAGTACAACGCAGCTCTGGTAGAAGCACGCAGGCAGTACAATCAGCTCGCCCAAGAAGTGGCTCAGTCGTTCAATGTGCCGGTGCTGGACTTGGCCCTGCCCTTCATGCCGCTCAGGCCGATTGAACGTGAGCCAGTAACTATGGCTTACATTCGCGAGATTGGCCAGCGCAGCGCCAGCGGCTGGCGCGACTTCGAAACTGAGCGCGCGCGCTATGGCTATACTTACACTTTCGACGGTATGCACCTGCTGCCACAGACTGCGCTGCGCTTCGCTGAGTTGATTGTGTCATTCCTGCGCCAGCACCTGCCTGATTTGGACTGAAGCCGCAACGTGCTATCTGAGGATTGCGTACTCTCTTTTGTGGCTTTAACTTGCGCCCTACGTTGAATTTGTGATACGTTATGAAAAGAAGATTGACCACGAGGTGTCGTCTATGATCCCACACAGCCTGGTTGGGCGCAGCAGCTATCGTGCCTATGCCACCTTCGGACTGTTGGTCGTCAGCATCCTGTTCTTCTTGTGGGAGATGGGCCTGACATCTTCCGCAGGTCAGCCGATCGAGAAGCTCGTGCCGCATTACGCTTTTGTCACCTGCGAGGTAGGCCGCGTTTCGCCATTTGAGCTGTTGGTCGATGGCGTGCGCGGCGTGTTCATGCACCTGTCTTTTGGCGCATTGCTGCTCAATATGGTTTACTTGTGGCTGTTCGCGCCGCGTGTAGAGCAATTTTTGACGCCGCGTCGCTTCTTGCAGTTCTTCTTTCTGGGGGCTGTGGGGGGCTATGTAGCCTCGTGGATTGCTCTGAGAGGGCAGTGCGCTGCCGTCGTCGGCCCAAACGCTGCCATCGCTGCTGTGATGGGTGGCTTCTTGTTCCTCTATCCCGCGCAGCCCGTCGATACCTACGTCGCCTTGCTGTCGCGCAAGATTACTCTGCCTGCCTTTGTCTTCTTGCTGCTGTATTTCGCTTCTCAGTTCTTCATGAGCGAGGGTGGCCCGCTGAGCGGCGTCACCCTGCCCATCTGGGATGAGATTGGCGGCTTCCTGACGGGCTTCATCGGCATGTTCGTCATCACCCTGTTCAGGCCTGCTCCATCTGTTGATCCTGTGGGTGAGGACTAGTCCCCGCTGACATTTCTCGGAGGTAAAAGCTATGCTCCCTATTGGCATACGTGGCAAGAGCAAATATCGGCCCATCATGACTTACGCGCTGGTGGCAATCAACGCCCTGGTCTTCTTGTGGGAGCTGTCGGTCAATGCACAAGGCCCATCGGCGCTGCAGGCCACGCTGAGCAGCCTGGCGCTCAACGTCTGCGCAGTGGGGGTAGAGCCGCTGCCTAACCTCTTCTTGGACAGCTTGCGCAGCCTGTTCCTGCACGGCTCGTTGGGCCACTTGCTGGGCAACATGCTCTTCTTGCTGGTGTTTGGTGGCCGCGTCGAAGAGTACTTTGGCGCGTGGCGCTTCTTGCTGGCTTACTTGCTGTTTGGCATGATAGGTAATTTGGCTCATGTGCTGTTTGGTGGGGTGGTATGCCGCTTCCCGCAGCAAAGTTCGATCATCATCGGCGCGAGCGGCGCTATTGCCGGCGTCATGGGATCGTTCCTGTTCCTATATCCTGGCGCGCGCGTCGACGCCCTCATCGGCATTTTCCGCCCCTTCTTCTGGCGCGCTCGCGTGCCGGCCTTCTTCTTCCTGCTGTATTGGTTTCTGATGGATGTGTTGCAGGGGATTGGCTGGATTTTCTCGGTCGGTGTGGCCCACTGGGCGCACATTGGTGGCTTTGTCGTGGGTTTCTTGGTAGCCTTCTTCGCGGGCATGTTCTACAAGCCAGCGCCTGCAGTCGATCCCCTGGAACACCTGGACGACTAACGCGCCTTAGCCCATCACAAGAGGCTGGCCTTAGATTATCATAGGATCGAATTCAGACCTATGCACACACCAGGAAGCTAGCCTCCATGAACGATCTGATCGACCTGCGGAGCGATACCGTCACCCAGCCGACTGAGGCCATGCGCCGTGCGATGGCCCAAGCTGTTGTCGGCGATGACGTTTACGGGGAAGACCCCACCGTTCAGCAGTTGGAACGCGACTCGGCGGCCATGTTGGGCAAAGAGGCCGCCTTGTTCGTCAGCAGCGGCACACAGGGTAACCTGATCGCTATGCTGACGCACTGCCCGCGCGGCAGCGAACTCATCTGCGGTGACAAAGCCCACGTCGTGGTCTATGAAGCCGGTGGCATGTCCGCTTTGGGCGGGATCATGCCGCGTACTGTCAAGGTATACCCTGACGGCCACCTAGACTTGGACGACATACGTCGCGCCATCCGTCCCGATGACCAGCACTTCCCGCGCACGCGCCTCATCTGCCTAGAGAACACCCAGGGGACGATGGGTGGTATGCCGCTCAGTGCCGAATACACTGATGCTGTGGGAGCTTTGGCTCGTGAACACGGCCTCAGGCTGCACATCGACGGAGCGCGTATCTTCAATGCGGCTACAGCCCTCAACACTAGCGTTGCTGCGCTGAGCCGCGCCGCTGACAGCGTGACCTTCTGCCTGTCGAAGGGGCTGTGCGCGCCAGTGGGCAGCGTCTTGGTAGGCGACAAAGCCTTCATCGCCGAGGCGCGCCGCGTGCGCAAGATGTTGGGCGGCGGCATGAGGCAGGCGGGCGTGTTGGCGGCTGCCGGCCTGATCGCGCTGCATGAGATGACCAAGCGCCTAGACGAAGATCACGCTAACGCCGCCTACTTTGCTGAGGGCCTGAGCGAGATTCCGCACATTCGCGTAGAAAGTCAGGCCACCAACTTCGTCATGTTCTGGCTGTCTGAGAGCGCCAAGCACAGCCCTGCTTCGTTCGAACACGCTATGCAGGCCGAGGGCGTGGTGCTGCGGCCTTACCCCGGTTACACCCACAAGTACCGCGCCGTTATGCATTATTGGATCAAGCGTCACCACGTGGAACATACGCTGGCAGCGCTGCGCCGCGTCTTAGCATGAGCTACGACTATCCGCCAGGGCCATCCGATCAGGAAGCGCAGGGCCAAGCCGATCCTGGCCTGGCGCCGACCATGACCACCCGCGGTGGCAGCAGCGACCCGCTGTTCGGGCTGTTGTTGGCTCTGGCCGTCAGCTTAGGCCTCGTCCCCAGCTTGCCCGATGGCGCCGACCTTCGCTACGTGCTGGCTTGGGGTGCGCTGGCGTTCATGGGCGTGCTGGCCTGGCTTCTGGGCAATGCGGAGCGTATCGGCCAGGAGAAGCCCGAAGATGTTGCTTGGGGCGTGGGCTTTGGGCTGCTGTTCGGTTTGCCTTTCCTGGTGTTCTTCGGCGACACCTTTGGGGCGGCGGCCCGTCTGCTGTTCCCAGAGATGAGCGTCGGGACGCGCCTGGCTCTGCTGGTGTTCGTTATGCCGCTGGGCGAGACGCTGTTCTTCCGTGGCCTGCTCCAGCGCACCATGCCTCTGTGGACGGTGGCAGGCTTGGCAGGGGTGTGGAGCGTGACCTTGTTCCTGCCCATCATGTGGAGCGAAGTGCTGCGCGCGCCAGCCGTCGCGGTCTTTGTTGTGGTGGCGTTGCTGGCCATGCAAGCTTTGTACGGCTACGTCCAGGAACGCAACGGCCTGGCTTCGGCCTGGCTGTCGCAGATCGTCGTCAACTTGCTGTTGTTCTTCCTGCCGCGCCTCGCCTGAGCCAGGAGCTGCGCCTTGCCCGACCTGTTCATCGAAGTCTTCCCATTAGAGCTGGCTGGTCTGCCACCGCTGAACGCCTTCCTGCTGAACAGCGCTCGTCCCGATCCTATTTCAGCTGGGGAAGGGAGCAAGATTGCTCGTCGCTTGGAGCGCGCCCTGGGGGGAGGCTGGACTTGGGTGGAGGGCCGCTTGCTCACAGATGTTGACTGCTCTCCTGTGCAGGTGGACATTGCCCTGGACGTGCTGCGCACTCAAGAGGCAGCGCTGCTGGAAGGCGTGCTGGGCGTGCAAGAAGACCGTGCTTGGGCCAGCAGCCCTCAGACTCAGGCTCTTTACGCTGAGCGTCTGCTATTGACACCGCTGGAGACGCAGCTGCGCGCTGCGTTGTCCAAGCATGTCGTGCCGCTTGGCCAGGCCCGCGTAGAGCGCCAAGTTGAAGTGCAGCCCTGCGTAGTTGCTGGCCAGCCCGCGTTGGCCATGTCCATCAAGTCTTGGGTGATCGCACCACAAAGTCTGGATCAGCTGATGAAGGGGCTAGATGATCCGCGCGTTGTCGTGGGCTGGACGGCCTGCGACAAGAGCAACTTGGAAGCGCAGGGGCGGATCGTCGGCCTAGGAGCGATGATGGCCAGCGAACGCGAGCGCCTGCTGAGCTTGACGCGCCGTGCTGCCATGCGCCAGCTCATCGAAGCGGCCGCTGATGATGAGCGAGTGGTGCGCCTAGAACTGCGCGGCCAGGCCTACGAGTACGCTGCCTCGGCGCTGTGGCGCGTGCTGACGCCCAATGACAGCACCGAAGACCTGGCTCGCTGGCAAGTTAGCCCGCAGCAGATCAGTCGCGCTCTGCGCCTGCGACCTGACGCACGCGCCCAGTTGGTGCGCGCTGCGTCCGATGTGCTAAAGGCTCACAAGCTCATCGGCAGCGCCTACAACAGCCGCACTCATCCGCACCTCTTCATCAACTTAGATTACATGCCAGAGTTTGAGTACGGCGAGAAGCGTGTGCGCCCGTATGACTTGGCGACGATGGCCAGCGACTTCCAGCGCCACAAGGTCTATGCGCGCCACCCGCGCTACGAGTCGGCGCCCATCACCCTAGCCGTAATTAATGCCCTGGACGACCGCGCCGCCGATTTTGTGGAAGCGCTGCGCCGCCTGCTGGAGAAGCAGTTTGGCTTCAGCATCAACCTGCTCAAAGAGCGGCGCGTCAAGGTCTTTACGGAGAAGAACGTTGAGAGCGCCGTGCGCGTGCTGGAGAAAGAAGCGCCCGACGTGCTGCTGGCCATCTTCCCTGACAGCAACGCCGCTGATGATGATCTTGACTCCCAGGCCCGCGCCTTGAAGGCGCAGTGTTTGGCGCGCGGCATGGCCTTGCACATCCTTTACGAGTCGGTGCTGGATGACGCCGACGCGACGCCGCTGGTGGCCATGAGTCTCTTGGCCAAGACGGGCAGCGCTCCCTACGTCTTGGCGGAAGGGCTGGACTACGCTGATTTGGTGGTCGGCTTAGGGGTGGTGCGCGAGCGCCTGACGCGCAAAGACCGCCTGAGCCTGCTCAACCGCGTCTATCGCTCCGACGGTCTGTTCTTGGGCTACCACTTCGAGTCGGTAGAACTAGCTCCTGATGACGTCATTCCGCCTGATGTGATCCCACGCCTGTTTCCGCAAGAAACTTTCGGCCAGCGCGCTGTCATCCTGCACCATGACGGCGAAATTGCGCGCGATGTGCTGCGCGCTTTGGGCCAGTGGGCCAAGCAAATCGGTTTCAGCATGGGGGCAGTGGAGGTCTATCGCTGGGGTGCGCCGCGCCTCTATGCCCTAGAGAAAGGCGTTGTCGCGCCCCCCTGGGGCAGCACCTTCCGCGTCAGCGACGAAGAAGCCTATGTCGTGGCTTCTAGCCCTGTCAGTGGCACGCCGCAGCCGCTGCGCGTGCGCGTGGTGGGGCGTTCACTGCCGATTGAGCAGGCTGTTTACAGCGTCTTGGCTTGGTCGCTGTTGCACTACGGCGCTCAGGGGGTGAACAAGTTGCCGGTCACGTTGTCGGCGGCAGATGACATGGCCAGCTGGTTGGGGCGTGGCCTGCACCTGCCGCGCAGCGGCGATGTGCCGTTCTGGCTGTGAACTGCCCCTAGCCCTTGAACAGGGGGCAGCAACAAGATTTCAGCGCTCGTTGATGGGAACCCACTTGAGACCCATCGGCCCGACGTAGTTGGCATCGGGGCGGATCAAGCGGCCACCCATTTGCTCAATGACGTTGGCCGACCAGCCAGCGATCCGCGACATGGCGAACAACGGGGTGAACATGTCGATGTCCAGGCCAATCGTGTAGAGGACGATAGCGCTGTAGTAATCGACGTTCGGGTATAACTTGCGTTCGATGAAGTACTGATCGGCGCGGGCTAGTTGGGCCAGGTTGTCGGCGATCAAGAACCACTTCATGTTGCCGCTGGCTTCGGCCATCGCTTTGGCTTTGTCGCGCAGGATTTGGGCGCGCGGGTCGAGCGCTTTGTAGATGCGGTGACCGATGCCCATGATACGGCGCTCGCCGTTCTTGATGTTCTTGGTGAACCAGGGTTCGACGTTCTCGACTTCGCCGATTTCGACGAACTGGCGCATGGCCTCAGCGTTGGCGCCGCCGTGCGCTGGGCCTTTTAGCGCGCCAATAGCGCCGACGATGGCGCTGTGAAAATCTGAGCCGGTGCCAGTGACGACGCGCGCTGTGAAGGTGCTGGCGTTCATGCCGTGTTCGGCCAGCAAGATCATGTAAACATCGACGGCATCGACTGTCTCTTTCTTGGGTTCTTCGCCGCTGAGCATGTAGACGAAGTTGGCGGAGAGGGCCAGGTCTTGGCGCGGCGCGATGGGTTCATGCCCCTTGCGAATGCGATCCCAAGCGGCGCAGGCGGTGGTGATTTGGCCCGTCAGGCGGATCGCTTTGTGCATGGCGACGGCTTTGTTGCCCAGGATTTCGGCGTCGGGGTCGTAGTGAGCTAGGGCGCTGACGACGGTGCGCAGCACGGCCATCGGCTCGGCCTGCTTAGGCAGGGCCTTCATCATAGCGATGATTTCATCGGGCAGCTTGGCGTCGTGAGCAATGCGCGAGCGCAGCAGTTCCAGTTCATCGGCTTTGGGCAAGCGACCGTACCACAGCAGATGACAGACTTCTTCAAACGTCGAATTGGCCGCCAAATCTTCAATTTCGTAGCCCGCATAAATTAAACGTCCATTTTCGCCGTCCACCAAGCTGCTGGAGATGTCGGCGACGACCACGCCTTCGAGACCACCTTTACCAGACATTGTGTATGCTCCTTAGGTGCTTATCTTGGGTCAACTGCTTGGATCGAATTATAACATTTGTTGATGAGAGCTTCAATGTTGACTATATGACCATTTTGTGAAAATCAGCGCAAAGTCATAAGTTCATTTTCAGGCTTTATATAAGCCTAAGCTGATACTTGCAGTTTGCGCCGAAGCGTGCTACGCTATCTTCTATGAACGATTATCCTATCCTCTCCAACATCCCCATGTGTTGTCCCATGTGCTGCTGCGACCCGCAATTTCGGGTGGCTTGATGTTGGCACGAGGATGTTTATCCTGAGCAGTCAGCGAGGCCAACCCGAAAGAGGGGTTGGCCTCTTTTCTTCCTTGTGTGTTGGCCAGGAGTCCTAGCGAGTTAGAGGAGCTTTATGCGGACGATCATCCTCCCAACCATGCTGCAAGCGCGCGTGGGCGCGCACCTGGCGCACACCTATCCCAACGAAGGCGGCGGTTTCCTGCTGGGCCGACAGGAAGGCGAGACGATCACCATCAGCGATGCCATAGAAGTCGAGAACGTCTTCGCCACTGAGGAACAATTCCACCGTTACGCCATGACGCCTTTGCACTGGGCGCAGATGGAAGACGAAGCGGAAGCGCGTGGCTTGAGCCTGGTGGGCTATTTCCATAGCCACCCCGACTCGCCAGCCGTGCCTTCCGAGTATGACCGCGCGCACGCGTTGCCCAACTTCGTCTACCTAATCGCTGCTGTGTACGAGGCCCAGGCCCGCGAGTGGCGCGTCTGGGAGCTTCATCCCAGCCGTCAGTGCTTCGACGAGCGTCAGCTCATCCTTGCTGAATCATCGACTCGACTATAGCGACATTTTGAGGGACATTGACCATGAGCAATCAACCACAAGGCTTCAACACTCGCGCGCTGCACAGCGGCTACACGCCTGATCCTACTACTGGCTCGCGCGCTGTGCCTATCTACCAGACCACGAGCTATCAGTTCCGCGATACTGACCATGCAGCAGCCCTGTTCTCGCTCAGCGAAGCCGGCAACATCTACACGCGCATTATGAACCCTACCAATGACGTGTTTGAGAAGCGCATTGCCGACCTGGAAGGTGGCGTTGGTGCGTTGGTCACCTCTAGCGGACAAGCAGCCCAAACCCTGGCCATCCTGACCATCGCCA
>JANWYT010000004.1 GCA_025055175.1 Anaerolineae bacterium
CCTGGTGCTGGGCAACAACATCGGCGACAGGCCGCTGCTCATGCTGGGCATCTTGCTGCTGGTGCTGGGGGTGCAGTTCATCAGCACCGGCCTCATCGCCGATATGCTCATGCGCACCTACTACGAAGCGCAGGGGAAGCCTATCTACCACGTGCGTGAAGTGCTGCACGCCGAGGATCAATCAACCCTCAATCGGATCCCTCCCGAAGAAGGAGAGCTGCTCGCGTCTTTCTCAACTCACAGCAGTGGGAGAAAAGATGAGGATGGGAGTACATGACCACGGCCTTGATTGAGCGTTGGCCTATCTTGCGCACGCTCAATGACGCGCTAACCCCTGGGCGCTGGGCTGCTACCTTCTTCGCGGCAGCTCTGGGTCAATTCATCTTTTGGGTGGCGCTGCTGCACCTGCTGGTGGGCGACCGCGAGCAGGTGGAACGGCTCATGTATTTCGTTGGCTTCACGCTGCTGCCGCTCATCTCAGCCCTCATCACCTTCGGCGGGGCATGGATCGTGCAGCGGGCAGGCCGCGACTTGTGCGCTTTCAGCGATGGGCTGATCGTCTTCAACCTGAGTCTGGCGTTGGTACTAGGCTTGTTGGGGCGGGGCGAATTCTTCAATACGACAGCGGACTTCTGGCCCTGGACGCGCTGGCAAGCGCTGGCCAGCGCACAGCCAGCCCTGGCTTTCGGCTTCGATTTAGCAGCGCTGCGCGCAGAACTAGGCGACAGGGCATCAGCCTGGCCACTAGCAGCCCTCATCCTGAGCGCGATAGCGCAGGGCGGGGCGCTGGCCCTAACTTGGACGCCGCAAGCTCAGTTTAAGCGGGCAGTTCTGGCTTTCGTCTGGGTGTTGGGTGGGGCGGCGCTGGCCCTGGCCTGGCCCAACTTCGACCTGCTGCGACAGACCCAGGCGCGTACGCCGCAAACCATCGAAGTCGCGCAGGAAGGCGCGCCGCCCGTGCGCTTCGTCTGGAAGCTGAGCAGCGAGTACTGCCTGGACTATGCCTTTAGCGCGGAAAGCGCGCAGGCCGTCTGGCTAGACAGGCAGGGTCTGGCGCACGTGGACGCCGTCAACGAAGGGCAAATCTGCGGCGACATGCCGCTGCCACTGCGTGTGGCCGACTGGCAGGGGCGCGAGAGCCATTTCCTGGTGGGGCTGAAGCCTGCGGGCGGGATAGACGCCTGGCCGCTGGCGCTGGCTTTCGGCCTAGTTGCGCCGCTCCTTCTGCTGTGGGGCGGGGCAGGAGCAGCTCTGAGTTTGGCGCTGATCGGTCTAGGAGCGCTGTTCGGCTGGGCTTTCCTGCCTGTGGGCGTGGACAGTGCGCCTGTGCTGATCGGAGCAGGTTTGGGAGCAGCGCTGCTGAGCCTAATACCCCGACGCGACGGACGTTGGTTCGACCTAGCTCTTGGGCTACTGATCGTCGGACTATGCGTCAACCTGGGATTCCTGCACGATCAATTCCACTACCATTCGGGTTGGATGGGGACGGTCAACGCCATGCTGCACGGCCAAACGCTCATGGTCGATGCCTTCTCCCAGCGCGGCTTCCTGAGCATGGTCACGCTGGCCGCCGTCTTCAGCGTGCTGCCGCTCACGTATCCTATGTTCTCTCTGCTCATCAGCGGGCTGCTGGCGGCGCAGTTTCTGGCGGTCTATGCTCTGCTGAAATGGGCAGGCGTGGGGCGCTGGTGGGCCGCTTGCGCGGTGCTGGCGGGCATGGCGCTGCACTTGCATTACAACTCAGTCAGCCTGGGCGTGATCCGCTTCCCCGGCTACAGCCCGCTGCGCTTTGGGACGCTGTTCTTGTTGGCGTTGGCGGTGAGCTGGCGTCTGCGCACAGGGCGACGCGCTGCGCAGTGGATCGAATGGGCGGCGCTGGTCTATGGCGTGCTGTGGGGACTAGACAGCGCGATCGTGGTCTTGGGCGGTTACGGCTCGCTGCTGGCCTACGAAGCTTTTCACCAGCACGGCATGACGCGCGTTGGGCTGGTTTGGCTGCTCAGGCGCGGCCTGTTCGCCCTCAGCCTGATCGGAGTCGCTTTCGGCTTGGCCAACCTGTGGCTGTGGCTGAGTACAGGCCAAGCGCCGCGCTGGGATTTTTACTGGGGATTCTACGTCTATCACGAAGACCACCGCTTTTACCAGCGAGCGGTGCAGTTCTGGTCGCATGGCTGGTGGCTGAACATCGTGCCACAGTTTGCGGCCCTGTTGGTGGCAGGCTGGCGCACTGTCACAGGACGATCCTCCAAGACTTGGCGGGGCGAAGCGCTGATTGTGCTGGTGGCGGCAGGAGGCGTCTTGCAGTTTTACCACTACGCCACCAACTCGGTACACCCCTATAACCACATCGTACCAGCTATCATCTCGTTGGCTTACCTAGCCAGCCTGATCCGCTGGCGCATGAGTCTGTGGCGCTGGGCGGGGCTGGCGGGAGCACTGGCGCTGTGGGGATTGCAAATCGCCAGCCCAGCCACGCGGGCCACTTGGGAGGCGGCGCCGCCGCTAGCGCTGGCCCTGCTACGTCTGTTCGATGGCAGCAGCGTAGAGGCAATCGCTCTTCGCTGGGAGGGCTTTGAAGACGCCTATGCTTCTGACGTATTCGCTACGGGCGACAGGCAGGTGCAAAACCCGCGCGTGAGCGAGGCAGTGGCGCTAGCGCGGCGCTATTCTGCCCAGGCCAACAGGGTGGGCATGTACTTGCACGCCAACGAGACGTTGCAAGCGCTGCTCATCTTGAGAGCAGCCCACCACAGCGGCCAGAGCTTTGGCCCGCACGACTCTCGTGTGCCTGGCCTGGCAGCGCAGCTGGTGGCGAGCAAGCCGGGGCGGGCAGGCGAGGTCATCTATCTATCGGCCGAGCCGCTGCGCCTGGAAGAAGCCCATCCGCTCACGCTGCCGTTGCTAGACGGTCTGTGCCGCCGCTTCGACTTTGAGCTGCTGGAGACCAGCCCGCACGGCGTCATGGCCATCCGCCTGCACGAGAGCAGCGGACAGAACGCCACCTGTGAGGAGCATGGGTTGTATATATTGTATACAGAGGAAAGCTCATGACCTCTGCCCTGATTGATCGCTGGCCCGCGCTGCACAGACTCAGCGACGCACTAGCTCCTGGTCGCTGGCTGGCTACTTGGGGCGCGGTGACTTTGGGGCAAGGAGCGGCGAGCCTGGCCCTGCTGCACCTGCTCGTCGATGACCGCGAGAGCGTGGAGCGTCTGAGCTACCTGCTGGGCTTCACGCTGTTGCCGCTCGTCTCAGCCCTCATCACCTTTGGCGGGGCACGGATCGTGCAGCGAGCCAACTGCGACCTGCGCGCCTTCAGCGATGGGCTGATCGCCTTCCATGCGACGCTGGCCCTAGTGTCAGGTGTATTAGCGCGCGGCGACTTCTTCAACCCAACGCCAGAGAGCGTGCCGCTGATGGCGCTCAACGAGCTGAGCCAACAAGCGGCTATGGGCTGGGACGTGGCAGGCCTGGCCCAAGCCCTAGCCTCGACGGCAGATGGCTTGCCCACTCTTGTGATGGCAGCTTACGGCTTGGGCCTGCTAGCTTTGCTGGGCTTGAGCCTGTTCAAGCAGTTGACGCGGGAGGCGGCTGTCGTGGTCACCTGGGCCAGCTTGGGCTTGCTGCTGACGGGCGCTCTGCCCCTCATCCAAAGGCTGGACGCCATCAATGGCAGCATTGCACCAGAGCTGCGCTTTGCTCAAGTCGACGAGCCGGATATTGTGCTGCGCTGGTGGGTGGGCGGCGATGGTTGTCTGGAGTACGCCTTCAGCGGACGAGGGGCGCGCGCTGTGTGGCTGGGCGAGCTTGGTCTGGCCCACGTGGAGGATGTCAACTACGGACGCACCTGCGCCGAGCTGCCGCTTTTGGTCGGGGCGATCACTAACGAAGGGCAGAACCACTATGAGCTTGCGGGACGGCTACGCAGCGCAGCGCAAGAAGCCTGGCCCGTAGCCCTCGGTGCGGCGCTGCTGCTGCCACCTTTGCTGGCCTGGGGCGGGGTGAACGCTTTTGGCCTGGCTTTGCTGGTCGGGGCGCTGGCGCTGGGTTCTCTGGCTTTTGTGCCATTGCGCGAAGACATCGGCGCGTTTGTGCGCAACAGCGGCCTGGCTAGCCTGATCGTCGTGGCGTGGCGCTGGCCCTGGCGCGGCAAGCGCGCCTTCGACCTGGCTTTCTGCCTGCTCGTCATAGGCCTGACGGTCAATGTGGCCTTCCCACACGACCTGTACCATTACAATTCCGGCTGGATCGGCACGACACAGGCTATGCTGGGCGGCCATAGCCTCATGGTCGATGTCTTCTCGCAGCGCGGCTGGCTGAGCTTGGTCACGCTAGCGACTATCTTCAGCGTCGTGCCGCTGCATTACGCCAGCCTGTCTCTGCTCATCGGCATCCTGTTGGCCGCACAATTCATTGCGCTCTACCACTTGGCCGCCTGGATGGTGGGGCGCTGGTGGGCAGCGCTGGCGACGCTGGCGGCTATCGGCCTGCATATGTACTTCAGCGACTTGCGGCCCATCCTCTATCCCGGCTTCAGCCCGCTACGCTTTGGTCACTTGACGCTGCTGGCGCTGGCGGTGGCGTGGCGCTTGCGCACGGGTCGGCGCAGCGCACAGTGGATCGAGTGGGGCGTGCTGGTCTTCTGCGTCCTATGGAGCTTGGACACAGCAGCCATCGTCAGCATGGGTTATGCGGCTCTGCTGCTGACCGAGATGGTTCATCAGCACGGGGTCAGCCGTGCGAGTCTGCTGTGGCTGCTGAAGCGCGTCGCGCTGTTGGCGATCCTCGTCGGTGGGGCGTTTTTGGCCAGCAGCTTGTGGCTGTGGCTGAGTACGGGCCAAGTGCCGCGCTGGGACATTTATCTGGGCTTCTTCACCTATCACCAAGATCATGAGAGCTACCGCTCGGCAGCGGATTTCTGGCGGCACCCCTGGTGGCTGAACAGCGCACCGCAGCTCGTAGCGCTGCTACTGGTGAGCTGGCGCGCTCTGCACGGTCAAAGCACGCGCTGGCGGCAGGAAGCCGTCCTAGCTTTGATGGCCAGCGGTGGGATTGTCCAGCTCTATCACTACGTGGGCCAATCCGCCTACGTGAACAATCATATTGCGGCGGCTATGCTGGCGCTGGCTTATTTGCTGAGCTTGCTGCCCTGGCAGCAGCTGACCCGCTGGGTGGCCCTCAGCCTCGGCTTGATCCTGTGGACGCTGGCGACGCAGCAAGTGGCCTGGTCGTCTGACGTGGCACCGCGCCTGCCGCTGGCTTTGGCCATGCCGCGCCTGGTCGACGAGGGCCTGCGCGGCCAGACGACGACGACGGATTTTATTGGTCGGCGCTGGAACGAATACCGACAAGGCAGACAGTCGGGCGACTTCTGCACCTCATGTTATGTGCCACAAGTCTTGGAAGCAGCGACGCTGATTGAGCGCTACAGCCCAGGAGCGCGCCAGGTGAATGTGTTGATGGCCGCCAGCAGCAGCGTCCACGCACTGCTGCTAGTCCGTGCGGCTCAACGGTATCCCATCACTTTTGTGCCGCACGATGTGCGCGTGCCTGCCTTGGTGGAGCAGATCTTGGCGGCGCGGTCTGCCCAAGTAGGCGACATGCTCTACACTGCTCCACAACAACGCGAATTCGCCGACGACTTTAGCTTGCAGGCAGCGCTGCTGGACAAGCTATGTCGCCAGTTCAATTTTGAGCTGCTGGAGACCAGCCCGCACGGTGTCATGGCCATCCGCCTACGTGAGAACAGCGGCCAGAACGCCATCTGTGAGGAGCATGGGTTGTACATCACGGAGAAAAGCTCGTGACCACCGCCCTGGTTGACCGCTGGCCTGCACTGCGCACCCTCAACGCCGCGCTGCCCCCAGGACGCTGGGCCGCGACCTTCTTCGCGGTCGCTCTGGGCCAGTTCGTCTTCTGGGTGGCGCTGCTGCACCTGCTGGTGGGCGACCGCGAGCGGGTGGAGCGACTGGTGTACTTCGTCAGCTTCACGCTGCTGCCGCTCATCTCCAGCCTCATCACTTTTGGCGGGGCATGGATCGCGCAGCGTGCAGGCCGCGACCCGCACGCCTTCAGCGATGGGCTGATCGCCTTCAACTTGAGCTTGGCGCTGGTGCTGGGCATTCTAGCGCGGGGAGAGTACTTCAATCCAGATAGCCTGCCCCTGGGCTTGCTGCTGAGCTTGGTCAACGATGCGGGCCTAAGCTGGGACGTGAGCGGCCTAGCCCAAGCAGTACGTCAGACCGCCCAAGCTTTGCCACCGTTGGTGCTAGTCATCTATGGCCTGGGTCATGGTCTGTTGCTGGTCAGCCCGAAGCTTGTCAGACCGCGCCTAGCTCACCTGGGCGTCGTGTCGGCCAGTCTGGGAGTCGTCTTGCTGAGCGCGGCTCCCAGCGCTTTGGCCATACATAGCCTGCCCGCACCTGCCCCTGCACAAATCCGCGTGGATCAGGCACGAGGGCTACAGATCAGCTTCGATTGGCAGATGGACGGACCTTGCATGGACTACGCCTTCAGCGCGGCAGGCGCTCAGGCTATTTGGCTGGGTGAACTAGGTCTGGCCAGCGTCAATCCTATCAACTATGGAAGGCTGTGTGCCGATGTGCCGCAAATCCTGCGGATCATCATCGACGACGGCACAGAGCATATCTTCGTGGTCGGGAGTTTACAAACCAGCCTAGTATCAGCCTGGTTCATCGCGCTGGCTTGCGGCCTGATAGTTCTGCCGCTGTTGAGTTTGGGCTTAGGAGGGGCGCTAGTGTTAGCCTTGCTGGGCCTGTTAGCGCTTTTCTTGGGAGCATTCACCCCATCGGACGTCGATCCCTGGCCCATCCTGATTGGCGCAGGCGCCGGATCAGCTATGCTAGTCTTGCTACCCTGGCGTGTCGGTCGCTGGTTCGATCTAGCTTTCGCTCTGCTCATCATTGGCCTCACAGTCAACCTGGGTTTTCCCTACGACCAGTTCCACTACCATTCCGGCTGGTTAGGGACGGTGAGCGCCATGCTGCACGGCCAAACGCTCATGATCGACGTCTTTTCGCAGCGCGGCTTCCTCAGCATGGTCGCGCTGGCTGCTGTGTTCAGCGTGCTGCCACTCACCTACCCGATGTTCTCCTTGCTCATCGGCGGGTTGCTGGCAGCACAATTCCTGGTGGTCTATGCTCTGTTGAAGTGGGCAGGGGTGGGGCGCTGGTGGGCCGCCTGCGCGGTGCTGCTGGGCATAGCCATTTACAGCTACAAGCTCTACTTCCACATGACGTCCCTGCCCGGCTTCAGCCCACTGAGGCTAGGGCATATCTTCCTGTTAGCGCTGGCGGTAGGCTGGCGGCTGCGCACGGATCGGCGCAGCGCACGGTGGATCGAATGGGGCGTGCTGGTCTTCTGTGTCTTGTGGAGTCTGGACACCGCGTTGATCTGCCTGGCAGGTTACGCTGCGCTGCTGACCTATGAAGCCTGGAATCGATATGGGACGACGCGCGCTGGCATGGTCTGGCTAGGGCAGCGCGCCTTGCGAATCGTTGGCTTGGTGAGCCTAGCCTTCGTCCTGGCGAATGGCTGGATTTGGCTCAGCACAGGCCAGGCAGCTCGCTGGGATATTTACCTAGAGTTTTTCCGCTATCATGAGGATTTGCAGGCCTACCAGCGGCCCATCTCTTTCTGGTCAGATGGCTGGTGGCTGAGCATTGTGCCGCAGTTCGCCGCGTTGATGGTGCTGGCCTGGCGCGCCTTCACGGGCCAAGCGTCCAAGACTTGGCGAAGCGAGAGCCTGATTGTGCTGATAGCAGCTGGCGGGGTGGTTCAGTTCTATCATTACATCTCACAGTCGCTCTATCCACACAACCACATCGTCCCTGCGGCGGTCAGCCTGGCCTACCTGGGTCATCTGCTGCCCTGGGGCAAGCTCTGGCGCTGGGTGGGCCTGGCGCTGGTGGGCGTTGTCTGGGCTTTCTATGGGCCAAACATCGATCCTGGGCCAGGACTAGACAGCCCTCCGTTGGTGACGGCTGTTGTCCGCATAGGGCAGGAAGCTCTGCAGGGACGACGCGACACGCTAGACTGGATTGAATTCCGCTGGGCCAGCTTTGGCGAGGGCCAGTACAATAACCGAGGGCTGATGGTCGATAGCCCCGCTCTCCGCGAAGCGATAGCACTCATCGGTCGTTACAGCCCAGGCGAACAGCGCCCCAACTTGTATCTAGGCCGCGACACCTGGCAGGCGCTGCTCATGATGGGCGCAGCGCACCGTTATCCCTTTACCTTCCCGCCTCACGACAGCCGTCTGGAGGCTTTGGCCCAGCAAATCGCTACCCACGATGGCCGCGAGACAGTAGGCGATATGCTTTACCTCAGCCCAACTGGCTTGGCGGCGCTGCCGCGCTTCTGGAGAGAAGTTCATCCGATCACTCCGTTCATCTTAGACCGCTTGTGTCGCCAGTTTGACTTTGAGCTGCTGGAGACCAGCCCGCACGGCGTCATGGCCATCCGCCTACGCGAGAGCAGCGGCCAGAACGCCATCTGTGAGGAGCATGGGTTGTACTGGGAAGGTGCAAGTTGAGCTTGAACATCGCCGAGCGCTCGCCAGCGCTGGCGGCACGTCTACGCGATCCACGCATTGCCTGGTGGGCAGGCCTGTGGCTCAGCGCGCTCCTCACTCATGCCCTGTTGTACGCCATCGATTTCTATGCGCAGTGGCCAAACCCTCAGGAAGAGCAGATTGCGAGTTACTTCATGGGTTACGGTCGGCCTTTGGTGAGCAGCTTTTGCCTGCTGCTGATGGCCTGGTGGAGGATGAAGCGTGGTGCTGATGGGACGCTGCTGGCTGAACGAACCACCACGGCGCACCTGAGCCTGGTGTTGGTTTTGATCCTGCTGGCCCAGGATGGCGTTTTCATCCCGACGACACAACAGACAGCTCTGCTGACGCAGCAACCCGCGCTCACGCGCGCTTGGCTGCTGCTGACCTACAGCCTGCTACTGATCCTAAGCTGGGCGCGCTCGGAACGACGTCATCTAGCATTAGCGCTATCAGGCGCGCTGAGTTTGGCGCTGCTGGCTTGGTTGGCCATGCCCATCATGCAACGCTCAGGACGGGTTGAGCTGAGCGAAGTGGCTTGGTTTGAATGGCAGGCTACCTCAGAAGGCTGCACCGCCTACCGCTTCAGCGGACGAGGATTGCAAGCCATCTGGCTGGGCGACGATGGCTTAGCAGGGATCGATTCAATCAACGAAGGCCTGAGCTGTGCTGCCGCGCCTGCGGTGCTGTATGTGCTGGACGAGCAGGGCATGAGGCTTTACCTGGTGGGCAACACGACTGCACGCGCTCATCTATCAGGCTGGTGGGCGGCCTTGCTGGCAGGCTCAGCCGTCCCCTGGCTCATCTTGTATGGCGGAGCGCTGCGCCAACGCTACGGTCTGGCCCTGGCAGAAGCTGCTGAGTACCGAGGGCGCGCCGCGCTAGCCCTGTTCGTCGTAGGGCTGTTCATCTTTTATGGTCTGCGTTTGGCTAGTATTGGTGATGTCATGAGTGTGCGTAGCCAGCCACCAGAGACGGACGACAGCTACGCCTATATTTGGATGAGCTTCAGGCTGCTAGCCTGCATGGACTGCGCTGCGCTGGCACGCCTGCGCCAGGATATCCTCACACCAAGCGACGACCCGAAGCTGGGCATGATCCGCTGGCGAAGGGACTACCTGGGTAGCCTGTATGCGCCGCTGCAATCGGCGCTGCTGGCCCTGCTGCGACTCCTGAGCCACTCCTGGGAAGCGACCTACAGCACCTACATGCTGGTGAGCATGCTGCTGGCGGGCATAGCGCTGAGCCTATTCCTGTACAGCCTGATTGGGACTGGGCCTGCCGCGCTGGCCCTGATCCTGCTGGCACTGCTGCCCTGGTCGGTGCGCGTGCCGCCCTCCACGCTGGCGCTACTCATCGCTCTGATTGCCTGGGGGCTGGCCTGGAGGCAGCGCCTGCCTACCTGGGCCTTCCTGCTGCTGATCGGCCTGCTGCTGCTCAGCCATACCATAGGTCGTCTGTATGGGCTGGTCTTCATTGCGCTGCACAGCCTCAGCAGTCTGGCCAGCACAGGTCGTTTGCCACTGGCCAGGTTGCTGAGCGGGGGAGCGCTCATTGGGCTGTACTGGCTACTGGCCATGCCAATCAGTATCGACTCGCCGCTGAGCCTGCCTGAAGCGGTCACTCCCTACTGGGCAACCGCATTGTCGCAGCTTCACCACCTAGTAGAGCGCATGCTCAGCTTCGCGCAAGCCAGCCTGGGAGACGAGTTGGCGCAGCTCGTGCTTGGCGCGGCCCTGATTCTACTGCCTGCTGGGTTGCGCCTTCGCTGGCTGACCTTTGCGCTGGTGTTCGGGCCGCTGCTGCTGGCCTCCGTCTTTTATGTGAGCGATTTCATGAACGACCTGGCCAATAGGCTGCTGGTGGTCTATCGCTATCTGCCGACGGCGCTGCTGGCCTTCCTGACCTGGGGCGGCCTGAGCCTGGCGCTGCGACGGCGGAACATCGTCGCTGGCGCGCTGGCTCTCGTCCTGATGGTCTTGGCGCTCCATCAGCACATCCGCATTTACGTCGACAGCTTCAGGCCAGACAGCTACGCCAAGACATTTCAGAATTACGCTTTCAACCGCGAGGGTCTGCAAACTCTGCTAGAGCAGGCGCGGCCAGGCGACGCCATCCTCTACAACCTGCCCCCCAACTACGATGCGCTGCTGCCCTATGCCCTGGTCAACGGAGCGCATCAGCACCCCGCCATCTTCCTGCCCATGCTGGATGCCCAGCAGCGCCAAGCGGACGAAATCCGCCAAGCCTGCTGGATGATCGCCTATACGCCGGGGGACTTGGGACGACAGAACGGCGTCCTCCAACTGCGCTACGAGGACGGCGTGCGCGCCAGCCTGGACCAACCTCAAGACCTATCGAAGCTCCAAGTGCTGATCCCCGACAGCCCGCGCGCTCATCGCCTCGTCCTGAGCCTAGAAGGCGCGGACTATCCGTTGGACGTGCCAGCGCACAGCCCAGGCTGGCGAACGTTTCCCGTGTCGGCAGGACTCAGCGCTCAAGTCTTCACCCTCCATCGACGCGGCGGGACAGAAGCCGATGGGATCATGGGACTGCGCTTCGGCGATGGGCCGCTGCACTGGGCCTGGGAAGAGGGCTTGCAGCTTGACTTCGGCTACGTCTCGTTCGACGGGCGGAGAGACACAAGCGCCGTCTTCCGATTGGAGACGCTGCTACCCTCAGGCTGGGAAGACGGCGTCATCCTGGACGACTCCAGCGACCTGCTGGCCGTGCGACGAGCGGGCTGCTCCCCCTAAAGCCTGCTCAGCAGCGCCTGAGCGCGGTTGACATACGAGAAGGACTCGGCTTTGGCCAGAGCTTTGGCGGGGTCGGGCGGGTGAGCCAACGCGGCACGCACAGCTTGGGCCAGCGCCGCGCCGTCATCGGGCGAG